>CAVYDK010000018.1:0-477233 GCA_963767315.1 uncultured Acidobacteriaceae bacterium
CAAAGTCGATGGCCGGGCACTCGTTCAACGCCTTGTCGGTCGAGGTGGTCACCGGCGGACCAACGAAGGCGATCTTGATCGTCGGATAGGTCTGCTTGATGACCGTGGCCATCTTCTGGTCGCCCTCCCAGCCCATGGTGCTGGTGAAGAGGACGAGGAACTCGTAATCCTTGAGAATGCCGACCACGTCCGGCCAGCTCAGGTGGTGCGGCGGCGCGTCCACCAGGCGCGATCCCTCCAGCATGCCCGCGGGATAGGTGAGCCAGACCGGGTACCAGTAGGACTCGATCTCGCGCGTGGCGGGCCAGCGGCTGCTTGCGCCGCCATCGAACTTCTCAAAAGAGGGCGGGTTCAGGAAGAGGGTCTTCAGCGGGGTCGTCATTCTACCAATTTTATCAGTTTTGGCCGGTAATCGCCGCAGGGCGGGAGGTATATTCGCGGCACCCTCCGGGGCGTTTTCCCCGTTCGATGATTCCATCAGAACGAAAAGTCTGGAGCGCCTTGCGGACCGATCCAGCCGATGTCCTACTCCTTGTAGGGCTTTACCGCCGCGCCCTTGGCGGAGAAGTCCGCCGCCACCGGGTCGTTCTTGAGCGCCTTCAGGCCAGCGACCACGCACTCCGCATTCAACTCGGCGCCGGCGCGGCTGGTGTGGGTGTGCGGATCGCCGAAGAGCGGCTCCACGGCGGCCTCGCCCAGCGCGTCGTAGCGCCGCCCGATGATCTCGTTCAGGTCGATGAAGCCCACATGCTCCTGGGCCGCCACCTGTCGCGCCCAGCCGCCGAAGTCGCTGGCGTTGCGCACCACCTTGCCGTCCTGCCATATCTTGCGCGGAATCGGCGAGCAGACGATGGGAATCGCGCCCTTGGCCTTCGCGTCTTCGACGATCTTGCGGATGTACCACCCGTAGGTATGCACCGTCTCATGCATCTTCAGGATCGGGTTCTCGATCTCCACCGTCTCCT
Organism: uncultured Acidobacteriaceae bacterium; assembly: GCA_963767315.1. GTDB lineage: Bacteria > Acidobacteriota > Terriglobia > Terriglobales > Acidobacteriaceae > Edaphobacter. Next base: position 966 of record CAVYDK010000018.1, read on the forward strand.
CGCCCACCCCCGGCAGCGAGGCGCGCGCGCGGGAGGGATCGTCCGGCTTGCCGCCGTCGTTGTGGCCAAACTGGATCAACACCACGTCGCCCGGCTTGATGAGCGCCAGCGTGGAGGCCCACGGATCGCCGCCCGGCCGGTTCATGTACGTCCGGCTGCTCAAGCCCCCGATGGCGCGGTTCACTACGTTGATCTTTGTGGGGTCGAAGTAATCCACCAGCGGCTCGCCCCATCCCCATTGCCCGCCCGCGCCGTCGCCCTGTCCGTTGCGCACGGTTGAATCGCCGACAAGGAAGAGCGTCGGCAGCTTGGAATTGGCCGGAACCGGCAACGGAATCCGCTGTCCGCGCCTCGGGTCGGTCGGCGAACCCACCTCGACCGGCTGCACCTGCGGCTTCGCAGCCGCGCCCGCTGCCGCGCCAGATTGAGCCGCACTCGCTGCCGGCTGCGCCGCGCAGAAGTGCCATGCGACAGAAGGCAGCAGAAGCGCTATGAGAATTAATGGAAGAGTTGCCGAGGAACGCTGGCGCGACGATTGACGAGCGGCATGGATGGAGTTCATAGCTCCAAGGTGTACTGTCTGCGCCGCACGATCGTCAAGGCCCGGTCGCGACCTCACGCGGCTCGAACACTGCGCCCGCCATCTGCTATCGTTTCCGCACCATGAAAATCACACGCCGCGCCGCTCTCAAGTCCTCCGCACTGGCCGCCTCCGCCCTCGCCCTCGCCGGCCCACGCATCTTCTCGCAAGCCTCCGCCTCGGTCGATGCGCAGATCGACATTCTGCCCGGCGAGCCGATCGCCACCATCTCGCCGGAGATCTACTCCCACTTCATCGAACATCTGGGCGGGGTAATCTACGATGGCGTGTGGGTCGGGCCGGAGTCGAAGATCGCCAACACCAATGGAATCCGCCAGGCCTTTATCGACACCATGCGCGCCATCAAGGCCCCGCTGCTGCGCTGGCCGGGCGGCTGCTTTGCCGACTCCTACGACTGGCGAGACGGCCTGGGCGCTGCGGCCAATCGCCCCGCGCGCACCGGCTTCTGGGGCCAGCAGGACCCCAACCGCTTCGGGCTGCACGAGTTCATGCACACCTGCCGCGCCATCGGATGCAAGCCGTACCTGGCCGCCGACCTGCGCTCGCTGCCCGCGCGCGACTTCACCCAGGAGATCGAGTACTGCAACGCGCCCGCGGGGTTGGTTCCCTCGAACTCCGCCGCGCCCGCAACACCGGACGCGCTGGCCGCCCAGCGCGCGGCAAATGGCGATCCCGAGCCATTCAATGTAGACCTGTGGGGCGTGGGCAACGAGAGCTGGGGATGCGGCGGCAACCTGCTGCCCGAGGAGTACGCGGCAATGTTCCGCAGATTCACCGCCTGGACGCCGACCTACAACAAGCAGCCGCTGCGCTTTGTCGCCGTCGGGGGAAATGGCGACGACGTGGACTGGACGCGGCGGCTCTTCAAGAGCCTCTACGCCAACGCCGAACGGCGCAACCTCTTCGGCCTCTCGGTGCACTACTACACCTCGGGAAGTCCCACGGAGTTCGCCGCCGGGGACGCGCTTAAGTTCAACGCGGACGACTACTACGACCTGCTGACCCGCGCCAGCCTCATGGAGCGCATCGTCACTGGCCACTGGGCCGCCATCACGGAGACCGCGCAGCCCGGCCAGAACGCCGTCAAGCTGGTGGTGGACGAGTGGGGCGCGTGGTACGGCCAGGGCACATCGCTCGGCCACGGCTACTACCTGTCGCAGCAGTCCACCATGCGCGATGCGCTGCTGACCGGCATCACGCTGGACATCTTCCAGCGCCACGCGGACAAGGTCGCGGTGGCCGCCGTCGCGCAGTCCATCAACTGCATCCACTCGCTGATGCTGGCGCAGGGGGACAACTTCTGCGTCACGCCCGCGTTCCACGTCTTCCAGATGTATATGCCGCACCGCGGCGCGCAGGCGGTCCGCGCGGAGTTCTCCGCACCGGCGATTCGCAACCCGCTGGCCAACGCGCCCATCCCGGTGGGCGGAAACAGCTACACCGGCTCGCTGAAGGCGGCGAAGCAGCTCGCGGGGCTCAGCGGCTCGGCGTCGATCTCGCCCACCAACCCCAAGCTGGTGACGTTGACGGTGGTCAATCCGCACATCGACCAGCCCGTCACCGCGGAGATCGCGGTCGGCGGAGCTGCAATCGCAAGCTACTCCGGCCAGGTGCTGGCCGAGCCGGACGTCCACGCGCACAACGACTTCGCGCATCCGGATGCTGTCAAACCGTCGGCGGTCGTCGCGGCCACGCCCAGCGCAGGACGGCTGACGCACCGCTTCCCACCGGCCAGCGTCACCACGCTGCAGATCACGCTGGCGTGACAGCCCCAGTGCCTGAACCTTGCGTAAGATTTTGCTCGATGCTCAAGATTGACAAAGATTGCTATCCACGTCAGCATCAAATGTAAGAGGTATTTTCTATGAACGTCTCTCTGACACCCGAGCTCGAAGAGTTTGTCGGCAACAAGGTCGGCTCTGGCCGCTACAACTCGGCCAGCGAGGTGGTGCGCGAGGCCCTACGGCTTCTGGAAGAGCACGACCAGGCGCGCAACGCGCAGGTCGCTGCCTTCAACAAGGAGCTGGGGCACAGGCTGGCGTCGCTTGACCGCGGAGAAAAAGCTGACCCGGCAGCGGTGCGGGCCCGGATTGCGAGCAGGTCGCGGGCGCGGAGAAAGATCAGCGCATGAATCGGTATGTTCTGAGTGTTGCCGCCGAGCTCGATCTCGACGAGATATGGGAGTACATTGCTCAGGACAACCTCGACGCAGCGGACCGATGGATCGGAAAGCTATTCGACGCCTTCCAATTGCTCGCTCAGACTCCTGCAATAGGTCACAAACGCGAAGACCTCACGCCCTTCCCGATCCTCTTCTGGCCGGTCGGAGCTTACCTGATCCTCTATCGTGCGCAGGAAGAGTGGATCGAGATTGTCGCGGTAACTCAGGGCGCCCGTGATATTCCAACATTTCTAAGCCAACGCAATCAATAGCGCATGGTGTGGACGTTCTCGCGCTAACTTCTACTCGGCGTTGCGGTGGACTGCTTCGTCGTAGAGGGGAAGGGTGTGCAGGCGGATGCGCACCAGGGGCGGGTTGCTGCCGCGGAAGTTGAGGCCGCGGTCGGTCTGGTCGCCGTTGAGGATGCGCGTGGTCTGCCAGACGCCATCGACGTACTTCCCTTCCTCGGCGCGAAGGATTTCTAGCTGCAGGTTGGGCGTCTGCTGCAGCACGGCGGCGGGCAGGGTGAAGCTGACGCTGACATCGAAGCCGCTGACCAGGAACTCCAGCGGGCCGAGCTGGGCGACCACGACGCGGCCTTGCAGGGTGGGCGTGCCGGGAGGGTAGGTCCCGTCGGGCTGGGGAAAGCCGAAGGAGGCGACCGCGTCGGCGTCAGCAAAGTGGATGGACTGGCGGGAGGCGCCCTTGTCCTCGACCGCGGTGAGCAGCTTGCCGTCCAGGTTGAGTTGGGCGATCTCGGGGCCGGGAGGGTTGAAGAGAGCGTAATTCTCCACGGGGTTGACGGCGCGTAGCGGAGCGGAGGCGATGGTCCCTTGAGGATTGGGGACCTCCGGCGTCTGCTCGTGGTCGATGCCGAAGGGCGAGAAGCCGATGGCACCATGGCCCAGGGCATAGAAGAAGTAACGGCCGCCCACCCTTCTCATAGGTGGAAACCTTCGGCCCCCGCCCTTGTTTTCTCTTCCATCTTTACCTTCCACTTGACAAAGAACAAAGGCGTAAGTACGAGGAAAGTCAATAAAAGATAGACTCTAGCCTGTAAACTGTTGAGGCCGTAAATAGGAAAAAAAATGATGGGCAACATAAGCGGCAGTGCCCACCAGCCGGAACGTCCGGCTTGTATTCTCAGCTTCCTGCGCAACGCCCAAGCGTAAAGACAATAGACTCCTAGAAGCAGAAGTAGATATGGCCAAGCATTTTTGACGAATGTCAGAAGCCGTGCATTACTTGGAACTCCTAACCACATAGTCCATAGCTTCTGAGATAAAAGAATTGTTAAAGCTATCGTACCCAAGCAGCCGATAACGTTATCGTACACTGCATCTTGATGGCGCAACCAACGTAAGCAGGATAACATCATATTCTTCATCATCCCTCATTCACTCAATTACTTGAACCAGTCTATATATTTAGACTCTCTGTCCCGTCCCCACGCCCATTTCTGGCGCAATGGTGAGAAGAATCATTACAGAACAAAACCAAAATCACTCAGCCGCGTACTGTGCCAGAATTGAGGCCCAGATCGCAGGTAAACGGGCGATGTATGATGCAAGGCTAACCACGCCACAACCGGCCTTCAGTGGTAAAGGCTCTCCTGGCGGTCCATACTCCGCTTCTCTTGTTTCAAAATATGTAATAACATTGACTGCGGTTACAACCTGGCAAAGCAGTGACACTTCGGCGCTGGGGCGGTCGCGGTTCTCCAGCGCGTGGACGGGATAGGCGAACCAGACGTTGCAGTACATCAGCAGGGGGTACTCGGCCTTGCCTGCAGCGGCGACCTCGCCGATGTAGTGCGCAGTGGAGTAGGCGGCGAAGCTCTCGTCGGCGTCGGGGCCGAAGGTCTTGGTCCAATTGCCTCCAGCAGGCAGGTGCAGGGCGCGCGCGAAGTCCGGGGGAACGGCCGCGTCAAATTGCTTTTGCGCGGCGGGGCTGAAGTCGCGGATGGAGCCGACTGAGCCGGACTCGTTCTCCACCTGGATCATGATGACGGTGTGCTGCGCGGCGTCGATGGACTTCACGTGGCGCAGAAGCGCGGCAAAGGCTGTCTTGTCGGCGTCGAGGTTGGCGGGGGAGTTGGGGCTCATCACGTCGAGCAGCTTGCCGTAGGCGTTCTCCTCGCGCGGGTAGGCGCTGGGGTCGGACTTGATCCACTCCGGAACGTAGTGGTTCTGCCCGTTCTTCCATGTGCCGAACCAGAGCAGGACGATACGGAGGTGGTGCTGGCGCGCCTGCGTGACCAGCAGGTCCACGTTGGAGAAGTCGAATGTGCCTTTGGCGGGCTCCATCTGCTCCCAGTAGACGGGGGCCTCGACGGTATTGGCGTGCATGGCCTCGGCTGCGCTCCACACACCGGGAAGGGTCGCGGGCCATGCGCTGGAGTTGCCGATCTGGCCCCCGAGAACGAGGAAAGGCTTGCCGTCGACGATGAGGGCGAAGCGGCCGTCCCGCTTCTCCAGGCGGGGAAGGTCGCTGGATTGGGCCGGGGCGATGGGAGTGAGGAACACGGCAAGGACAAATCCCAGAACCGATGTTACTAGCTTCTTCATATTACCTTCCATTTCTTATTGTTACTGCATATTCTTCGCGTGACTGTTTAGATTTATTGCACAGCGGAGTTCTACTTGATCAGCATGGAAACGATGGCCGCCGACATGAGGTTGGCCATGGTTCCGGCGAGCATGGCGCGGAATCCCAGCCGTGCCAGGTCGTTGCGGCGGTTGGGAACTAGAGCGCCGATGCCGCCGATCTGCATCCCGATGGAGCCGAGGTTGGCGAAGCCGCAGAGGGCGAAGGTAGCAATCGAAAACGTCCGTGGCGAGAGCGCGCCCTTCTGCAATCCAAGCTGCGTGTAGGCCACAAATTCGTTGAGCACGGCTCGTGTTCCCAACAGATTTCCGATGGCCGGTGCCTCGTGCCAGGGAATACCGATGAGCCATGCAACCGGCGCGCCGAAGAAGCCGAGGATGGCGTTGAGCGAGTGCGGGAACGGGACGTGTCCGTGCGCCCAGAGGAAGTTCGATGTGCCGTTCATACAGGCGTTCAGCAGGCCGACCAGCGCGAGGAAGCTGATGAGCATGATGGCTACGTTGAAGGCCAGCGCGCCTCCGTCGATGGTGCCGCGCGCGATCGCGCCGACGAAGTTCTCGTTGGCGTGTTCCTCCGAAGGCGGCATGTGAACCGTCCCCGCCGTGGCGGGGACTTCGGTCTCGGGGACGAGCATCTTGGCCACCAGGATGGTTCCCGGCGCGGTCATAATGACGGCGGAGAGAAGGTCCTTCGCGTTAATGCCAAACGAAATATACGCCGCCATAATGCCGCCGGAGACGTGGGCCATCCCCGCGGTCATGATGGTCATCAACTCGGAGTTGGTGGCACCGGAGAGGAAGGGCCGGATGGTCAGCGGGGCCTCGGTCTGGCCCATGAAGATGCTGGCGGCGACGTTGGTGCTCTCCGCTCCGCTGGTGCCCATGGTGCGCTGCATGATCCACGCCACCACCTGGATGACGCGCTGCATGACCCCGATGTGGTAGAGCACGGCGAAGAACGCACTGACGAAGATGATGGTGGGCAGCACGGCGAAGGCGAATACATGGAGGATGCTGTTGGGATCGCCCAGCGGGCCGAAGACCATGATGGAGCCGTCGGCGGCATGGCCCAGCATCGAGGTGACCCCATTGCTGGCGACCTGCAGGATGCGCTGTCCGTAGGCCCACTTGATGACCAGGAAGGCGAAGACGACTTGCAGGCCGAGTCCCCAGGCTACGGTGCGCCACTTGATGGCGCGGCGATTGGAAGAGAGCGCGTAGGCAATGCCGAGGAATGTGATGAGTCCGAGAAGTCCGGTGAATCGTGCCACGGTGCGCTCCCTTGGGCGGCTTTGGACCCGTCTACTACGGCATTGCCAATGAGTGGTTAATTGATGGCGATGAAGTTATGTACTGCCGATTTGAAAGACAATAGTCAGACAGGAGAACTATCTCTCAACATGCTGTTTGTTGATTACAGCGTTCGATTTGAGAAATTTGATCAGGATCTCTTCTATTTGTTTACGCAGTGTACTTTCTTCCACCTTTATCCAGGAAGCATTATCCACAATAGGTCTTTTGAACCAGAACTTTTCCTCATGGTCTCGTATGCGCTTCTTGATATTCCCGCCCTCACCAACATATATTGGGCGCTCGCTGACATCATAGAGCACATAAATGCCTGGATCTGATGGACGCTCGTCATCGTCGTGTGGATCGAAATCTATCAGCGATCCAAGTCCAACAATAGTTGCATCTTCGGCAGCTTCTTCAGCCATGAATTCTGGCATCGGGCCAAGAGCATTTTCCAGCTTGTGTTGAGTTTTGGAATGAAGATTACGAGTTACTCCGCTTTCTATTCTATAGATTGCTGCCGCAGTAAGTCCGGATTGCATAGCAAGTTCAGGCACCGATAGACTTTTTGATATTCTGGACTTAGCAACCCAAGCCGCAATGGGAGACGCGTCCGGAGCGTCGTCTTCTGCGCCGTTGATTCCAAGTATCTGCCGAAGCTTGTCGATTTGCTCTGCCTTCGGTATTGCCTTTTCTGTCTCCCAGTTTGAAACCGTCATCTGTGCTACGCCAATTTTCCCAGCCAATTCACCTTGCGAGAGTCCAGCCCTGTTACGCAACTCCCTAATGATCGTAGATAATTTTACGGTTATATCCGTATCTTGCTTCTCTTGTTTTCGGATATTGCTGGTGTAATTCTTTGTGGAACTATAATCTACTGGTTTAATAGCTGATAGATTATGAGCCGTGCTGTCCTTTATATTGTTGACGCCAAGAATCCGTTGGAGATGTTCTTCCTGTCCTAGCTTCAATGGTGCAGTTCTACCATATTCCCAATTGCATATTGTCATCGGAGAAACATGCATCTGTTCAGCGAGATCCCCTTGGGAAAGGCCTGACCGTATTCGAAGTTCTCTAATTGACGAGGGTAAGAGTTTGGGTTGCTTGCCCTTCTGCTCCATCGAATCTTTGTTGTTCATAATTTTGATTCCTGACCTCGAACGCTGATAGTCCATCAATCTTCTACAAGAAAACACTATACATCCATCTATTTGGTTCTCATAAGTATTTATCTCTCAATGTTTTTATCTTGCATGATGATCTCGCGGATGAGGGGGATGGGGGCGGGTGGGGTGGGGGAGATTTGCAGCGTCTCGCGGAGCATGGCTTCGGGTTCGTCGAGCAGGGCGGGGTCCTCGGTGAAGAGGGTGGCGAGGGGCTGGCCAACGGCGATGCGGTCGCCGAGCTTGGCGTGCATCTCGATGCCGGCGTGGGCGCTGACCGGCGCGCCGGGGTGGGTACGGCCGGCACCGAGGCGCTGCACCGCCCAGCCGATCTGCTTGCAGTCCATTGCGGCAAGAAAGCCCGCGCGGGCTGCGGTAAGGGTGCGCGTCGCGGCGGGGTGGTGGAAGGCGGCGGGCGAGGCGAAGGCGTCTTGCGCTGCGGCGTAGTCGTCCGATTGCATCTCGACCATCTGGAGGAAGCGGCGGTAGGCGGAGCCGTCGGCGAGGAGCTGCGCAGAGAGGAGTGCACCGGCTTTGGGCGTGGCGGCCTTTCCGCCGAGGTGGAGCATGTGGCCCGCGAGCGCGTGGGTCAGCGCGAGGAGGTCGGTGGAGAGGCGAAGCTTTTCCGGCGGAAGGGTGAAGGCGCACTGCGGCGCGAAGTGTTGAAAGAGTTCGAGGCACTCCTGGACTTCGACCCAGTTGCCCGCGAAGCGGCCCAGCGGCTGGTCCATCGAGGTGAGCAGGGCGACGGTGCGCGTGCCCGCCCGCTCGCCGGTCTCGACCATGAGGCGCGCCAACAACTGCGCGTCGGCGGTGCGCGAGATGAAGGCGCCGGAGCCGGTTTTGACGTCGAGGACGAGGGCGTTGAGGCCGGCGGCAAGCTTCTTGCTCATGATGCTGGCGGTGATGAGATAAGGCGATTCGACCGTTCCTGTGTGGTCGCGCAGGGCGTAGAGGATGCGGTCGGCGGGGACCAGCGTGGGCGTCTGGCCGGCCATGGCGAAACCGCATTTTTGCAGGATCGCAAGGAACTCCGGCAGAGGGAGCTGGGTGCGGAAGCCGGGGATGGTTTCCAGCTTGTCGAGCGTGCCGCCGGTGTGGCCCAGCGAGCGGCCGGAGATCATGGGGTCGCAGAGCGTGAAGCATTCGCCGTCCGCCGCTGGTGCGCCAGCGGCCGCGACGATGGGCGCGATCAGCAGCGAGGTCTTGTCGCCGACGCCGCCGGTGGAGTGCTTGTCGACCGCAAACGAGTGCAGCGATGAGGTGTCGAGCGTCTCGCCGGAGAAGCGCATGGCCTGGGTGAGCGCGGCCAGCTCCTGTGGGTTCAGTCCGCGCAGGAAGATCGCCATCAGCAGCGCGGCGGTCTGGCTTTCCGTGGGGGCGCCGGCGGGCGGACTGGGGGCAGTTTCCCGCTCGACCAGCGCGCGGATGAAGAATTGTATCTCGGCGTCGGTGAGGACGAGGCCGTCGCGCTTGTGCTGGATCACGTCGATCGGGTGAATGGTCACGAATTCGATTCTATGCGGAGGAGCGCTACTCGAGTGCGAGCCGGAAGGCGGCGGGGAGCAGCGCGGCGAGCGTGGTGGAGACGGTCTCGCCGCTGGCTGAGGGGTAGAAGACGGCGGTCTCCGGCGTGGCGAACTCGAGGAGGGTCTGGCGGCAGGCGCCGCATGGCATGCAGGCTGCGCCGTTCAAATTGACGATGGCGATGGCGCGGATGCGGACCGCGGGGCCGTATAGGGTGACGGCAGAGGCGATGGCGGCCTGCTCGGCGCAGCAGGTGAGGCGGTAGGAGGCATTCTCCACGTTAGTCCCGGCGACGATGGCCCCGTCCTGCCTCTGGTCTGCCTGGAGCAAGATGGCCGCTCCGACGCGGAAGCGGCTGTAGGGCGAGTAGGAGTTGCGGGCGGCCTGGGTGGCGCGCTGGTGGAGGGCGGAGAGTTCGGCTTCGGTAAGAGGCATAGATGAATGAGGTTAATGGGTGTGCGCGGTGAAGGCAAGCGATGAGGGGCTAGCGGCCCGGCCAGCTTTCGGCCTGGGGCTCAAGGTTGTACGGCAGAAGCCCGATAAGGGAGAGGTGGAAGATTTAACCAAAGAGTTTCTCGCGGAGAGCCAGGAAGGCCTGGAGCGGATGGAGCTTTGCCTGACTGAGCTTGAGAAGCGGCCGGACGATGGCGAGCTGGTGGCGGAGATCTTCCGCGCGGTGCATACCATCAAGGGGACGACGGGTTTTCTGGGACTTGGCCGGCTGGAGAAGCTGGCGCACGCGGGCGAGAGTCTGCTGGGAGAGCTGCGCGACGGGAAGCTGGCGGTGAGCACGGAGCTGGTCAACGGGCTGCTGGAGCTGATGGATGGGCTGCGCAGGATACTGCACACGATTGAGGCGACGGGGACCGAAGGGGAGCGTTCGTCCGACAACGACGACGCGTTGCTTGCGCATCTGGCAGAGCTGAAGGTTGGGGGTGGAGAGTTGAGGGCGAACGTAGACCCAGCATCTCTCCCACAGGGTTCGGCGCAGCCGGCCCCGCCGGCGGTCGCGCCGGGGGTGGCTGCGGTGGCTGGCCCGACGATGCAGGACAAGACGTTGCGCATCGACGTGGAGGTGCTGAACCGGATGATGAACCTGGTGGGCGAGCTGGTGTTGACGCGCAACCAGATTCTTCGCTGCACGCCCGGCGCCGGGAACTTTCCCGAGCTGGCGCGCAAGCTGGACAGCGTGACGGCGGAGCTGCGCGAGAATGTGATGCAGGCCCGGATGCAGCCGGTGGGGTATCTATTCCGCAAGTTCCCCCGCATGGTGCGCGACCTGGCGGCAATGTGCGGGCGGCAGGTGCGAATTGAGTTCGAGGGGCAGGAGACGGGGCTGGACAAGAGCCTTCTGGAGGCGGTCCGGGACCCGCTGACCCATGCGGTGCGGAACGCCGTGGACCACGGGATCGAGCAGGCGGAGGAGCGGGCCAAGGCGGGCAAGCCGGCGGAGGGCGTGGTGCGTATGCGCGCGTACCACCAGAGCGGGTCGGTGGTGATCGAGGTGAGCGACGACGGGGCGGGAATCTCGACCCAGCGCGTACTGGCCAAGGCCGTGGAGCGCGGGTTGGTGACGCCGGAGCAGGCAGCTTCGATGCCCCAGCGCGAGGCGCTGCAGTTGATCTTTGTGTCGGGCTTTTCCACGGCGAAGCAGGTGACCAGCATCTCCGGGCGCGGCATGGGGATGGATGTGGTGCGCACCAATGTGGAGAAGGTGGGTGGAAGCGTGGAGCTGGAGTCGCAACTTGGGTCGGGAACGACGGTGCGAATGCGGGTCCCGCTGACGCTGGCGATCGTTCCGGCGCTGGTGCTTCAGAGCGGAGGGCAGAGTTTCGCACTCCCGCAGAACGCGCTGGTTGAGTTGGTGTATGTGCCGCGGCGCGAGGCGGAGCAGACCGTGGAACGGATGGGGACGACGGAGCTTTACCGGCTGCGCGAGGGCCTGCTGCCGCTGGTGTGGCTGGACCGCCTGCTCGGACTGGAGCAGAGTGCGGACACGGCGGAACTTGGCTTTTATATTGCGGTGGTGGAGTCGGAGGGCTGCCGGTACGGGCTGGTGGTGGACGATCTGAAGGCCCCGGAAGAGATTGTGGTGAAGCCGCTGTCGTCGGAGCTGCGCGAGATCGGCGTCTTCTCGGGCGCGACGGTGCTGGGCAACGGAACGCTGGCGCTGATTCTGGACGTGGCGGCGACGGGAGCGCGGGCCGGGGTCCGTCCCGCGGCGGAAGATGCGTGCGTTGTGGGCGCGGAGCGGGCACAGGCGGAGACGGCGCAGCGCGAGTTGGCGCAGATCGAGATGGAGAGCTCGATGGTGATCTATGAGACAGGGGAAAGCGGGAGCGCGGAGGACGAGGAGGGTGGCCGGATGGCGATGCCGTTGAGCGCGGTGGAGCGGATTGAGACCGTGCCAATCCGCGAGATCGAGTATGCGGGAGGAAGAGCTGTGCTGCAGTACCGCGGAGAGCTGATTCCGCTGGAGGACGATGGCAGTGTGTTGCACGCGTTGGCGAAGGCTGAGGCAACGGCATCCGCCGGAGATGCGGCGAAGGAAGGCGCGACGGCGACCGTGCTGATCTGTCTGCGTCCCGAGGCGCGCGGAGTGAGGCGTGTGGGGATGGTTGTGCGGCGCGTGCTGGATGTCTCCGCGGGCAGGCTGCTGGCCGCAAATGCGGCGGCGTGCGAGCAGCAGTTGGCCATGGTGAAGGACCGCGTGACCACGGTGCATCGCGAGTTTGCGCGGCAGGCCGGCAAGCCGCAGACGGCGATCCTGAAGGAGGTCGCATGAGGAGCGCTGAGGGCACAGGGGCGAATGCAGGCGACACACTGTCGATTTGCTCGCTGCGCGTGGGGACCGGATTGTTTGGCATCGACACGCGGCAGATTCGCGAGGTGCTGGGATCGACGGCGCCGCGGCGCGTGCCGCTTGCCCCGCCGTACATCGCCGGAGTGCTGCCCTATCGCGGAGAGGTGCTGACCACGGTGTGCTTCCGGGCGCTGCTTGGGATGGAAAAAGACAGCAAGACAAACTGCGTTCTGGTCTTCGACAACGAGGAGAACGAGGAACGGTTCGGGCTGATGGTGGATGGTATCGGCGGAGTGATCGCGATCGAACCCGGCACGCTGGAGGCAAACCCCAGCGGGCTCGACGCGCGCAGCCAGGAGCTGTTCGACGGCGCGTACAAACTGCCGTCCGGGCTGATGGTGCGTCTGGACCCGCAGCGGCTGCGGCCATCGCGGCTGGCCGAGTGCGGGCTGTTTGGCGGTGAGAGCGGCCCGGTTGGGAGATTGCAGCAGGAGAGGCAGGGAGAACAGAGATGAGGGCGTTGATTGTGGACGATTCAAGGTTTATTCGCCAGTATCTGCGTCAACTGCTGGAAGGCATGGGCCTGAGCTGCGAGGAGGCGGTGGATGGGGACCAGGCGCTCGAGATGCTTCGCGGCACGTCGCTGTTCGACTTCATGCTGCTGGATGTGAACATGCCGAAGATGAGCGGCCTGGAGTGCGTCAGGCAACTGCGCGAGGCGGGCCTGCAGCCCCCGATGAAGGTGATGATGGTGACCACCGAAGCGGACAACTCGTACATCTGCCAGGCGCTGGACTACGGCGCCGACGAGTTCCTGATGAAGCCGTTCACGCCGGAGAGCCTGCGCGAGAAGTTGGCGATGATTGGTCTGGCTGCGTGAGAAGAAGCGGCAATTGCAAGACACAGGGGAAGGGACAGGTACCATGCATACGGGAACGGCGAGACCGATACGAGTGTTGGCGGTGGACGACTCCGCGGTGATGCGCGGCGTGCTGCGGACGCTCTTCCAGACGCACGGACAGAAGCACTCGAGCGATCTGCCGGCGATGGAGCTGTGCGCCGTGGTGGAGGACGGCGTGGAGTGCCTGGCGGCGGTGATCCGGCTGCGCCCCGACGTGGTGGTGCTGGACCTGGAGATGCCGCGCATGCATGGGCTGGATGTGCTGGAGCGGCTGCGCCTGGAGGAGCCGGGCCTGCCGGTGATCATGTGCAGCGCCTATACGCAGCGGGGGGCGCGCGCGACACTGGACGCCCTCGCCATGGGCGCGGCGGACTATGTGATGAAGCCCAGCGAGCAGAGCGACCCGGCAACCGCGATGAAGACGCTGGCCGGCCAGTTGCTGCCCAAGATCGCCGCGCTTGCGGGGGCCGGCTTCGAGGTGCTGTCGGGAGTTCGCGGAAAGACGACGCGACAGGAGATCGCGGAGTCGAAGCTCTCTCAGGGTCTGGCGGCTGCGGGGCCTTCGACGGCCGGCGGGACTGGCGAAGCAAAGGTAGAGATTGTGGTGATCGGCGTGTCAACCGGCGGGCCAACGGCCCTGGAGGCAGTGCTGCCCAAGCTGGCAGAGGACTTCCCCGTGCCGGTGATGATTGTGCAGCACATGCCGAAGCTGTTTACCGGCGAGTTGGCGGAGCGGCTGAACCGTCGTTGCGCGCTGCGTGTCCGCGAGGCCCACGAGGGAGCGGAGGTGGCGCCGGGCACCGTCTGGCTGGCCCCGGGAGACGCGCACATGGAGGTCGCAGAGGCGATCAACGGGGCCGCGGCGGCTGACCGCAGAGGCGTCGTTCGCAGGACCACGGTCCATCTCCATCAGCAGCAATCGCTGAACCATTGCAAGCCTTCGGCGGATTACCTGTTCAGCTCGGTGGCGAAGCTCTACGGCGCCGGAACGCTGGCGCTGGTGATGACCGGGATGGGTTCGGACGGGCTGGCGGGAGCGCGCCATGTGCATGAGGCGGGCGGCGTGGTGCTGACCCAGGATGAGGCCACCTCCGCGGTGTGGGGAATGCCGGGGCGCGTCTTCGAGGCGGGGCTCTCGCGCGAGCCGCTGCCGCTGGACGCGCTGGCGGACGAGTTGACGCGGCGAGTGAACGCGGGACGCGGCGGACGGGCGGGACGCGACACCGCCGCAACGACAACGATGGCGCTGCGGCAGAATGGAAACGCAGCGTCCGCGCCGCAAGTAGAGGTAGTCCATGGGTTGCTCTGATTCCGATTACGCGTACCTTCGCCAACTGGTGCTTGCCGAGTCGGCGAACCTGATCGACCCTTCGCGCAACGCCCTGTTCGAGACGCGGCTTACGCCCATCGCGCGCATGGCCGGGGCGTCGAACCTGGAAGACTTCGTGAGTCTTCTGCGCGTCCACCGGACGCCGCAGTTGCACCGCGCCGTGGCCGAGGCCATGACCATCAACGAGACCAGCTTCTTTCGCGATGGCAAGCCGTTCGATGTGCTGCGCGACACAATACTGCCGCGCCTGATCGAAAACAACGCGGCAGAACGAAGGCTGCGGGTCTGGAGCGCCGCAAGTTCGACCGGGCAGGAGGCGTACAGCATCGCAATGCTGATCTGCGAGCACTTCGCGGAGTTGGCGGGCTGGGACGTGAAGATCATCGGCACCGACATCTCGCGCCAGGTGATCGAGTACGCCCAGCGCGGCCGCTACCGCCGCATGGAGGTCAATCGCGGCCTGCCGGCGCGGATGCTGGTGAAGTACCTGGTGCGCGACGGCGACGAGTGGGAGGTGACGCCCAATCTTCGGGCCATGTGCAGCTTCCAGTATGCCAACCTGTGCGCCCCGCTGCCCAAGCTGCCCGTCTTCGACCTCGTAATGCTGCGCAATGTGCTGCTTTACTTTCCCCAGCAGGACCGCAGTTGCGTCTTCAGCGACGTCTATCGCCAGATGACGCCGAGCGGTTATCTGATGCTGGGGGCCGCGGAGCAGGCGGAGGACTCGACCAACCTGTTCCAGGCGGAGTTTGCCCGGGACTGCTACTTCTATCGCCCCACACCCGGCTCGTAGGGCCGTTCTTCTGTGGGCCATTGAGACATTCGCTTAACGGAGCAAGAAGACAGCGCGCTGCAATGCGATGCTCGACGTTCTGTTCCCCTGCTTCCTCAACTTCGCGCTCATTGTCGAAGCGCTGCGTTAGCGTGAACACACCTTAGTCGTGGAGTAGCCTTCGACCAGCGGGACGATCTTGACCTGTCCGCCCCAGGCCATCACCTCGCTGGCGCCAACCACCGTCTCCACGGCGTAGTCGCCGCCCTTGACGATGACGTCGGGCCGCGTGGCCACGATGAGCTCCAGCGGAGTCGGCTCGCCGAAGACCACCACGGCATCGACGGCGGCCAGCGCGGACAGCACGCGGGCCCTTTCGGTCTCGCCTACGATGGGGCGGCTGGGGCCTTTGAGGCTGCGCACCGATGCGTCGCTGTTGATGGCCACAATCAGCCGGTCGGCGAAGCCCCGCGCCTGCTCCAGAAGCGTGATGTGCCCGACGTGCAGCAGATCGAAGCAGCCGTTGGCGAATGCCACCCGCTCGCCGTTGGCCTTCCACAGCGCCACGCGGCGCACCAACTCCTCGCGCGTCACCACTTTGTCCTCGCCGTGCAGGGCAATCTCCGGGGCAAGCGCGGCCAGCAGCTCGTACTTCTCCACCGGGACCGTGCCTACCTTGCCCACCACAATGCCGGCCGCAATATTGGCCAGTTCCACGGCGGTCTCCGGCTTGAGCCCGGAGGCCACACACAAAGCGAGCACGGCAATGACCGTGTCTCCAGCGCCGGAGACATCGAAGACCATGCGTGCCAGGGCCGGCGCCATGAAGCGGTTGCCGGGCCGCACCAGCGCAATGCCCTTCTCGCCCAGCGTCGCGGTCAGGAATTCGAGATCGAGGTCCGCCAGCAGCGCCTCGGCCGCATCCAGCAGGGGCTTCAGCTCGCTCCCTTCCAGATGCACCGCAGTGGACAGCTCGCCGCGATTCGGGCAGATCGTCGTGGCCCCGCGGTAGCGTGTGAAGTCGGCGCTCTTGGGATCGACCAGCACAGGAATCCTCTGCCTGCGCGCAGCCTGAATCACCGCCTGACAGACCTCCGCCGTCAGCACTCCCTTTGCGTAGTCGGAGAGCACCACCGCATCGCAGCCGTCGAGATGCGCCAGCACGGTCTTCACCAGCCGCTGATAGTCGTCCTCGGACCGCGCGCCCAACCGTTCGCTGTCCAGCCGCAGCATCTGCTGCCGTCCACCCAGGATGCGCTGCTTGGTAATGGTGGGAAATCCCTGCGAAACCACAAACTCCGGCGAGATCCCATTCGCGCGCAGTCCTTTCGCCAATAGCCGTTCGTCCTCGTCGCCTCCGGTAAACCCAATCACCTCGGCGTGCGCGCCCAACCTGCTCAGGTTCATGGCAACGTTGGCCGCGCCGCCCGGCTGATAGCTCTGGTGAGTGGCATGCACCACAGGCACCGGGGCCTCCGGCGAGATGCGGCCCACCTCGCCCCAGATGTACTTGTCGAGCATCACGTCGCCCACAACCAGCAGGCGCTTGGCAGACCACTTCTGCTCGATCTCCTGAATCACCTCGTGCAGTTGCTCGATCATCGCGCTCCCTCGGTCTGCGCGGCTGCGGCGATCTGTGGAACCACAGCGCCCTCCTGGTCCATTGTGTTGATGCAGTCGATCTCGATCCAGTCGCAGAGCATGTGTCCAGCCAGTATGTGCGCCTCCTGAATGCGCGCCGTCTCCTTCGACGCGACGGCAAAGAGATGATCGGCCAGGTTGGCCATTCTGCCGCCCCCCGCGCCGGTAAAGGCCACCGTCGCCATCCCCCGACTGCGCGCCGCCTCGAGCGCGGCCACTACGTTCTGGCTATTGCCGGAGGTGGAGATTCCCACCAACAGATCGCCAGCCACGCCCAGCGCCTCCACCTGTCGCGAGAAGACCGCCTCGTACCCATAGTCGTTGGCGATCGCGGTCAACGCGGAGCTGTCGGTCGTCAGCGCCAGCGAGGCCAGACCGCGCCGCTGGCGGCGAAAGCGGCCCACCAGCTCTGCGGCCAGATGCTGCGAATCGCCCGCGCTGCCGCCGTTGCCGCACCACAGAATCTTGCCGCCGGCGCGTAAGGTTGCCGTCATGGCCCGCGCAATCGCCTCCAGCACCGGCTGCTGCGACTCCACCTGGCGCACAACCTCCAAGTGCTCTGCAATGGCTGCGCCGAAGACACCCGCGGCATTGGGACGATTGGACATTCTTCCTCACCTTCCGTGCAGCGGCTCTCAGTGCCCGTTCTCTGCACGCCGATCTGCATCGTCAACGCTGTTGCTATCATAACGGGGTGGCCGACTCCGCAAACAGCTTTTCACTCCGAACCCTGCGCACCGTCTTCCTGGACCGCGACGGCGTTCTCAATCGCAAGATGCCCGAAGGCCGCTATGTGACCTCCTGGAGCGAGTTCCAGCCGCTGCCCGGCGTCCCCCAGTCCATCGCTCGCCTCAACCGCGCTGGCCTGCGCGTCGTCGTCGTCTCCAACCAGCGAGGCATCGCGTTGGGACTCTACACGGAAGATGATGTGCGTCAGATCCACTCCGCATTGCAAAGCTGGTTGCAGCCGCATGGCGCGCACATCGACGCCTTCTACTTCTGTCCTCACGACACGCAGCAATGCAACTGCCGCAAGCCGCTCCCCGGGCTCTTCGATCAGGCCCGCGCCGAGTTCCCCGAGATCGCCGCAACGTCCAGCGTCATGATCGGCGACTCGCTCTCCGACATCGAGTTCGGCCATCGCCTAGGCAGCACCACCGTCTTACTGGAAGGCGATCCTGAACACCGGAAATCAGGAGATGAGACCGCGCGCCAACTTGCCGACTGCTGCTTCGCCTCCCTGCCTGAGGCCGTCGACGCCCTTCTCGCTTCGTCCGATCGACCGGCCTGAACTATCCGCCGATCGCGCGCAGCGTGGCGCAGGTCTCCGCAACGCCCTCTTCCAGCGCAGTGGGCTGTAGATCGCAGCCGAGTTGGCGCAGACCGGTGAGGTCGGCCTCCGTGAAGTGCTGGTAGCGGCCTTCAAGATCGGCGGGAAAAGGAATGTACTCGATCGCGGCCTCGCCATGCACCGCCATCAGCGCTCGCGCCACATCGTTGAAGCTGCGGCTGGCGCCTGTTCCCGCATTGACCACGCCGCGATAGAGCTTGCGCTCCTCGCCGGCCTTGGGCGCATACGGCCCAATCTGCGCGAAGAACAGATTCATCCGCGCCAGGTCGCGAACATAGACGAAGTCCCGCCGCTGTTCGCCATCGCCGTAACCGCCGCTGCCGGCAAACAGCCTCACCTTCCCCGTCTCCTTCATCTGCTTCGAGAAGTGGTGCATCACCGAGGCCATGCGCCCCTTGTGCCGCTCGCGCGGCCCGTACACATTGAAGTAGCGCAGACCGACCGCCGTGATCGGCACCTGGTCCAGAGCCAGTTGATTGCGGAAGTAGTGGTCGAAGGCCAGCTTGGAGAATCCGTAGACATTCAGCGGCCGCTCGTTCCCCAGCGTCGGCGTGAAGTGTCCCGGCCCGGAGAGCCCATAGACCGCCGCACTGGAGGCATAGACCAGCGCCGCGCCCTGCGCGATGGCAAAGCGCAACACCTCCTTGGTGTACTGGAAGTTGTTGTCCATCATGTACGCGCCGTCGTCCTCCAGCGTGTTGGAGCAGGCGCCCTGGTGCAGGACCGCCTCGATCCTGCCGCCTCCCAGCGCATCCTCCGCAATGGCGCGGCGGAACTCCCGCTTGTCCATGTAATCCGCATAGCGCGCGCCGTGCAGGTTCACGAACTTCCGCGCATTGGCCAGGTTGTCCACCACGAGAATGTCGGCGATGCCGTGGGCATTCAGCTCGTGGACCAGGTTGCTGCCGATAAAGCCCGCGCCTCCGGTAACGATCAACATCTTCGACGGCTCTCCTTTAGCGCTGGGTATCTATCCGAAAAATGGTTTCAGACAACGGCGGGCCGCAACCGTAGAGGTTTCCAGTTTGCAGCCGTGGCAACTGGTTTGATGATAAACGATTTGTTGCTGCCGCCCGGCAGGGGTAAAAGCGCACCCGTGAAATGCCATTTAAAGGATTGATAAGAGGATGGTAGCGTTACCGGGGCTCGAACCCGGACTCTCCGCCTTGAGAGGGCGGCGTGTTAACCAGTTACACCATAACGCCATCGTCGCGCGCCAGGAGGATGTTTTCTCCAGTGCAGGTTCAACTATATCAGCCGGCAAATCGCCACTCAACCGGGCCAGGAGAACCGGCGCGTTTACAGGCCGAGCTTCTTGACCTCGTCGTTGTAGTACTTGCGGTAGAGGATGTCCCACTCCTGCGATCCTTCGAGGATGATCTTGCGCTGGGAGGCGATCTTGAGCCGCGCGCTGGCGTCGAGCTTGGTCTCCTCGGCGAGGAGTTTTTCGAGCGCCTTGCGCGCCTCCTGGCGGATGGTGTTGCGGTCCTCCAGAAAGTCGCACTCGTCCGTCTCGGCCAGCGTGTCGGCCACGGTGTGGGCCAGCTTGTTCACCTTGTCGGCCGAGATCCTCACAGCACCGCCTTGTACTTGCGCGTCAGCTCGTTCTTCACTTTTTTGAACATCTCCTGATAGTTCGCGCCGGTCCGCAGCATGTCTTCCTGAAAGGCGTCGAGGATGACGCGGACCTCGTCGTTGATGCGGTCTTCGAGCGCCAGCTCATCGATCATGGCAGCCGTCACCCGCTCGTTCAGGACGGCAGGCTTCGCCGTCTCGATCATCTTGGCGTCGACCAGGTGTTTCACGGTCTGGCGCGCCAGATACCCGACATAATCCCTAGAGAAGATCATCGCTTTGCTCCAGAATACACCAGCGCGCGGTCCGGTTGGAGAGAGACGGTTTTGCACCGCGAGTGCCCCCTCGTGCATGATGGAAGCGAGGACAAGCTATATGACGCATCGCACGCGATTCCGCAAAAAGCCCGCGCCGGAGCCGAATGCCACGCCGATGGCGCTGGGCCCAACGATCGGGCTGATGGCGGTGTGTCTGGCGGGCATTGTCTGCATGTTCCTGTGGACCACCCGGCACGCGACGGCGCCGGTTGTGCCTGCTTCGGTTCCCGCCGCGCCCGCGTATGTGCCGAAACACATCTACTCGGAGACGGCCAACCCGAGCTACGACATTGCCGCCGCGCTGGCCCAGGCGAAACGCGAGCACAAGCGCGTGCTGCTGGACTTCGGCGGCGACTGGTGCCCCGACTGCCAGGTTCTGGACCTCTACTTCCATCAGCCTCCCAACGACGCGCTGCTGGCGGACCACTTTGTGCTGGTGCATGTGTGGATCGGGCATATGGACGCCAACCTGGACGTGGCAAAGAGATATGGAGTGCCGATCGCGAAGGGCGTTCCCGCGCTGGCCGTACTGGGGGCGGACGGCAAGCTGCTCTACGCGCAAAAGGCGGGAGAGTTTGAAGACATGCGGCACATGGAGCCAGCCTCGGTGACCGAGTTCCTGGAAACGTGGAAGAGCTGAGCGGGGCCGGCCCGGCCAGCGGGCCGGTGCAGGCTGCGCCGGGGCCGGAGGCGCGGTCGCGCAGCCGTCGCGCCCGCGTGAAGCGGCTTCTGCGCTGGTACGCGGTGGTGTCGCGCGCGCTGCACCGGACGCTGCTGAGCGTATTGGCGCACGACTGCCTGAACGTGGCGCAATCGACTGCCTACTCGGCCATCGTGGCGCTGTTTCCCGCGCTGATTGTGGCTGCGGCGGTGATCGGGCTGCTTCCCGACACCGCGCCGGTGCGCTTCCAGCTTACGGACTTCTTCGACCGGGTGCTGCCGGGCGGGGTGAGCGCGCTGCTGGATGCGGCGTTCGAGAACGCGCCGAAGCACACCCACTCGGTGCGCGCGCTGGTGTCGGCCGGGGTGGTGAGCTTTGCGGGCGCGTCAAATGTGATTGCGACGCTAATGGACGGGCTGCGGCGGGCACGCGGGCTGCCGCGCAACTGCTGGAGCTTCTGGCAACGGCGAAGGCGGTCGATCGAACTGGTTCCGTTGTCGCTGGTTCCACTAACCATCGCGAGCCTGCTGGTGGTCTTCGGCCACGCGGTGTCGGGCTGGCTGTTGGCAAGCATCGGGCCGGGGGGGCGCGCGCCGATCTACGCGGCGACCGTGCTGCTGCGCTGGGCGCTGGCGGTGGGCGCAAGCGTTGGGCTGATCGCGCTGCTGTATCACATGGGAGTGCCGAAGGAGCGCGCGGGGGCCGTAGAGCGCGGCGGCGGACGGGCGGCGGGCTCCGCAGGTGCGGCGCAGGAGTGGTGGTGGACGAGCCTGCCGGGGGCCGTGCTGGCCACCGCGCTGTGGTTCCCGGCGACGCTGGTCTTCGGCTGGTACGTGACGCGGTTCACCAACTACTCGGAGGTGTACGGGCCGCTGGGCGCGGGCATCGCGCTGCTGTTCTGGCTGTACATCATCTCGCTGAGCGTACTCTCCGGGGCGGAGTTCAACGTGCACTTCAACGCGCAGATGGAGGCGCACTTCGGCGGCGACGGGCAACACCGCAAGGGCTGAAGCTCTGAAGCCGTGCCCATCCGATAATCTGCGCTCGCCGGGCAACAGTACAATCGGGGGATGGGACGCATCCGCATACTCTCCGACCAGGTGGCCAACCAGATCGCTGCCGGCGAGGTGGTGGAACGGCCTGCGTCGGTGGTGAAAGAGTTGCTGGAGAACTCGCTGGACGCGGCGGCGACGCGGATCCGCATCGAGGTGGAGGGCGGCGGGCGCAAGCTGATCCGCATTGTGGACGATGGGCAGGGGATGGTGCGCGACGACGCGCTGCTGGCCTTCGAGCGGCACGCCACATCGAAGCTGCACAGTTCCGACGACCTGCTGGCGATCCGCACGCTGGGCTTTCGCGGCGAGGCCCTGCCGTCGATTGCCAGCGTCTCGCGGCTGACGCTGGAGACGCGCGCGGCGGAGGACGATGCGGGGACGACGGTGGAGATTGCGGGCGGAAAGATTCTGCGCGTGGAGGACGCGGGGCTGGCGGTGGGAACGACGATTGCGGTGCGCGATCTTTTTTACAACACTCCGGCGCGGCGCAAATTCCTGCGCTCGGAGCAGACCGAGCTGGGACACATTGCGGCGCTGGTGACGCACTACGCCCTGGCCCATCCGGAGCGGCACTTCGAGCTGCACTCGGCGACGCAGGCGCTGCTGATTGCGCCCGCGGTGGCGACCACCGGCGACCGGCTCTTCCAGATCTTCGGGCGCGAGACGGCGGCGCTGATGCTTCCCGTCGCGGCTGAGATCGACTTTGCGCGCGCGGGGCTGCCGGAGCCTCCGCCGTGGAGGCGCGAGGCAGACTACGCGCCGCGGGAACCGGGATTTCTGCGGCTTTCGGGGTTCGTCTCCAAGCCGGAGCTGCAGAAGCTGAACCGCAACTCGGTGTACATCTTCGTGAACCAGCGGCTGGTGCGCGACCGCGTGGTGCTGCATGCGCTGGCCGAGGCCTATCGCAACATCATTCCGCCGACATCGTTCCCGGTGGTGCTGCTGTTTTTGGAGATGCCGCCGCAGGAGGTGGATGTCAACGTGCATCCGGCGAAGACCGAGGTGCGCTTCCGCCAGTCGGGGTTTGTGCATGACTTCATCCGCGATTCGGTGCGGACGACGCTGATGACGGCGCGGCCGGCGGCCAGTTTTGCCGTGGCGCTGGGCGAGCTGCATGGCGGCGTGGGCATCTCGCAGGCCAGCTCGTCGCTGCTGCTGGATGTAAGTCCCATGCCGGGCGCGCCGGAGGATGTGGTCTACGCGCCGCGCGAAGTTGAGGAGTCGGAGGGCGCGCCGTCGGCGGAGGATGTGGATTCATTTACGCTGCGCGCGCCGATTGTGCCGCCGTCCGCGGGGCGGTTTGCGTTCGGCGACCAGGGCATTGCCGTGGGATATGAGACGGAGGCGGGCGCGGTTGATGCGGGCTCACCCTGCGGAAGTGAGGGCGCGGCGTATTTTGATGCGGCGGGCGTGGGAGAAGGCCCAGCCTGCGCGGAAGCTGCGGGTTCAGGCGCGGATGGGACGCTGAACGCGCTGGCCACGCTGAAGCCGCTCGGCCAGTTGCGCGACTCGTTCATTCTGGCGGCGAACGACGAGGGACTGTGGATCATCGACCAGCATGTGGCGCACGAGCGCGTACTCTTCGAGAAGATCCTGCACGCGCGGGAGGTGGAGCAGGTGCAGCGGCAGCGGCTGTTGATGCCGTTGCTGGTGGACCTGCTGCCGGCGCAGATGGTGTCGTTCGCGGCGATTGCGCGCGAACTCGAGCTCAACGGATTCGAGGCGGAGCCGTTTGGCCCGCGCACTCTGGCCATCAAGGCCGCGCCGGTGGGGTTGGAAGGGCGCGAGTTGGAGCGGATGCTGGAGGAGGTGCTGGCGGTCCCGGAGAAGGAGCAGCAGCAGGAGAACGCCGAGACGCGGCGGCGGCGGATTGCGGCGTCCATCGCGTGCCACGCGGCGATCAAGGTGAATATGCCGCTGGAGCCGACAAAAATTGCCTGGCTGCTGGCTGAGTTGGCCAAGACCGAGCATCCAATGAGTTGTCCGCATGGGAGGCCCATTGCGCTGCGCTATTCTCATAAGGACATACAACGCGCCTTCCAGCGCATTTAGAAAGGCGTCACCCATTTTGACTAGCCCGAGCAATCCGAGCGGCAGCGAAGCCACAAACCCGGCGATCCCGAGCGCAGCGCAGCTTGCCGAGACGCGCCTGCGGCAGTGGCACCAGCAGGGCGAGGCGTTGTTGACGCTGGAGAACCTGCGCAGTTGGACCAACGCCGCAGGGCTGGTACTGTTTGTGCCGCGTCCGCAGATCGTCGCGCCTGCGCCGTCGCTGGTGGAGGCGGTGCTGGGCGGGCCGACGGCGACCCCCACAATCGAGCAGACCGCAGAGGCGCGCGGCCTGCTGGCGCGGCTCGTCGCCGAGGGGCTTGCCGTTCCGCTGAACCTGCTGGGCGCGGGCGCAGGGACGGTCCATGCGGGCGCGCCGGGCGATACGCCGGACTTCGTCGCATCGACCGCGGTCTTTTCGTACGTCTTCACACTGCGCGGAGACAAGGCGTGGAAGCTACCGCCGGCAACATCTGGCGCATTCAAGGTGTCGCCGCTGGCTCTGGCCACATTCGAGGCGCTCTCGCGGCGCGGCCCGCTCTCTGCCTACGACCTGAGCACCGAGGTGGGCAAGGAGGTGACGGAGGCGGCTGTGCTGCGCGCGCTGGGCGAGCTTTGGACGCACCTGCGCGTGCTTCCGCTGGCCCAGCCAGACGGCTCGGCGACGCTGTGGGAGCTGACAAGCGCGCGCTTCACCAAGCAGATCAAGGCGGGGGCGAATGCGGGACAGCCGTCGGCGCTCTCCGCGCTGATCTCGCTCTATCTGGGGCAGGCGGTAGTGGCGAGCGAGGACGAGATCGAGAGCTTTCTGGCGCCGCTTGCCTCGCGCTCGCGGATTCGCGATGTGGTCCATGCGCTGCTCTCGGCGCGGCAGTTGGACACGGTGGCGGTCGCGGGACGCACCATGCTGCACGTCGCGGGAGCGCTGCCGGAGTTCCTCGCGCCGGAGGCGGCGGTTGTCGAGGGGCTGGCGCAAGCCGCGGATGTGGTTGAGGAGATTGCGGTCGAAGCAGGGGCCGAGGGTGAGGGCGCGCCGCGCATTACTAAGTACATCCCCCGGCCGCGCAAGATCGGGACGGGGTATCTGGCCAAGGCGAAGCCGTCGAAGTTTGGCGCTGGTGCAAAGCCCGGCCCGTATGAACGCGGCACAAAGCCTGGATTTGGCGCGAAGGCAGGGTTCGGCGCGAAGACTGGATTCAAGCCACACGCGGGCGTGGGGTCTGCGCCCGGACGCGAGCGGCGGCCGTTCAGCAAGCCTGCCGCTGGATTCGACAAGACGGCGGGCTTCAAAAAAACGGGCGGCTTCGACAGGCCGTGGGAAGAAGAGAAACGGCGCAGGCTAGCGGCAGCGGCGAGACCGTCGGAGGTCCCGGCGGAGGTCAATGACGCGGCGGGCGATCTGGCCGCTGCAGGAGAGGCCGCTCGATCGGTCCAGCCCCGCGGGCCGCGCGTTGCCAGGCCGAGCTTCACCAAGCCACGCGAGTACAAACCGCGCGGCACGGAGAGCGATGCGCGTCCGCCACGCAAGACATTCAGCAAGCCGGGGACCTTCGGGCGCAAGCGGGAGGGATTCGGCGGGCGAGGATTCGGCGGCGAGAGCGGCAAGCGCGCCTATCGCAAGTTCGATGCGCCGCGCGATCGCGCTGCTCGTCCGTTCTCCTCAGACCGGCCTGCGCGGCCATTCTCCTCGGACCGGCCTGCGCGGCCGGCCCGCGCGGAAGGGATCGGAGGAACTGCCAGAAAACCGGAGGGAGACTTCAAGCCGCGCAAATTTGCGGGAAAACTATTCGCTAAGCCGGGCGGATTCGCGGGAAAGAAGCCCTACGGCAAGTCTACTGGCAAGCCGGGAGGATTTGCGGGCAAGAAGCCGTTTGGCAAGGCGGGCGCGTCGTTTGCCGGCAAGCCCAGCAGCACCTTTGCCAAGTTTGCGGGCAGCAGGAAGCCGTTTGGCAAGCGGGCGCCCGCGCGCAAGTTCAAACCGAAGGAGAATGGGGCCGACTGATGCGAGGCCAACCAGAGCCCATGGAAGAAGCCATGCCCACGCAAGCCGAGGCGCCGAGCGGCCCGCGCCGGCCGGTGATTGCCATCGACGGCCCGGCCGGCGCCGGAAAGAGCACGCTGGCGGCGCACCTGGCGCGGCGCTTCGGCTTCCTCAACATCGAGACCGGAGCGATGTACCGCGCGCTGGCGCTGAAGGCGATCGAGGGGGACTTCCCGTTCGACGAGGAGGGGCCGCTGCTGGCGCTGGCAGAGGCGACCCGCATCGTGCTGGAGCCGCAGGCGGACGGCAACCGCGTCCGGCTGGACGGCATTGACGTCTCGCAACGCATTCGCGAGGCGGACGTTACGTCGGCGGCGTCGCAGGTCTCCGTCCATCCCCGCGTGCGCGCATGGATGGTGGAGCAGCAGCGGGCGCTGGGGGCGCGGGGCGGCGTGGTGATGGAGGGGCGCGACATCGGGACGGCGGTCTTTCCCGACGCCGATGTGAAGATCTTTCTGGACGCCGCGCCGGAGGTGCGGGGCAACCGGCGGTTCCGCCAGGCCGCACCCATTGAGCAGACCACAGCGCGCCAGACCGAGTCTCGCCAGGCCCCGGCGGCGGAGACCGCCGAGCAGCAGCGGACAGAGGAGCAGGCGGTTGTGGAGGAGATGCACGAGCGCGACCGCCGCGACCGCAACCGGGCCGAGTCGCCGCTGCGCCCGGCCGAGGACGCAGTGCTTCTGGACTCGACCGAGATGGGCCTGGAAGAGGTCCTTGAGCGGGCGGAAGAGATCGTCAGGGCCCACCTGCCGCCGGCCTGAGGCGGTTGTGAATCCGGACTAATGCGGTCCTGTAGCACTCGTAATCGCGCTCTTCCAGGCCGCGAACGGGCCGAAACAGGCGTCCCTGGCAGGGACCCCAACCGGCCGCCGTTCGTTGTAAATAAAACAGTTGCAAATTTTTTCGCATTTGTTATTGCAATATGTGCTACTCTTCATTCATCGTTTGAAACAGATTGGTTTCTGCGACGTTTGTATGTTGTCGATCCCCGATTTGGATCTTGCGGCAATGAAAATTTATCAGTACTAAGGAAAGAAACAACATGGAACAAGGAACAGTGAAGTGGTTTAACGATGCCAAGGGGTTTGGCTTCATCAGCCGTCAGAACGGCGAGGACGTGTTCGTTCACTACTCGGCGATCAATTCGAACGGTTTCAAGAGCCTACAAGAAGGACAGGCTGTGCAGTTCAACGTAGTCAAGGGGCCCAAGGGCTGGCAGGCGTCCGACGTTCAGCCTCTCTAGTCGTTCGTACAGTCTCTAGTCAATAGCTGCATTCTCTAGCTGCGCCAGCGGCTACAACAAGGATTTGCGGGAGGGACGGCTGCGGCTGTCCCTCTTTGCTATTTAACGGCAGCGAGTCAGCGAGTCAGCAGCAGGCTCAGGGCTGTGATTGGGTTGGCTCGGAGCCAGTCGCGTCGCCGGGGGCCTCGGCAACGCCGGGAAGGATGGTGGAGTTCGCGCGATACTTGCGGTAGTCCGAGTAGCGCGTCTCAACCACGCCATAGTGATTGAAGAAGAGAGTGATGCGGGCCGATCCGCGGCCGCCGGTGGACGCAGGCAGCCAGACCTCGCCGTTCACCGGGATCCACTCCGCGTAGAACGTCGCGCCCTTGTGGACATCGGCCAGCAGACCGCCTGCAACCTTGAAATCGTTGACAAAGTGGCCTTCCGCGCGAGCCAGCGCGTGCTCCTGCTCGTCGAACCACAGCGTCCCGTCAACATCGCGCACGATCTCTTCCAATAAATTGTGGGTCTTTGCCTTGGGATTGGCGGTGTAGTCGATGGCGATTGTGTCGCGTCCATGCAACTGCACCCGGCGGGGATTGGAGAACGTGCCCAACTGCTGTAAGAGTTCATAGGTCAGCGAATAGCTGCTTCCCTTCTTCTTCGGCGTCTCGCCTGCGGCCTTCTCCGCGTCGCGCTGCTTGGCCTCCGCGATGCGCTGGTCGATGCGTTCGTTCTGTTTTTTCAACTCATCGCCGGAGATCGGCTTGCCATCGCGCGCCAATAGCCTGCTGATATAGACGCCATTGACCCAGAAGAACTCCCGCTCTTCGGTCGAGGTTTTTTTCACGGCCCCGTGGGAGTCCAGGTCCTGCTCCGAGTAGACCGAGCGATAGATGTATTCCCTGATGGCCTTCCGCGCGGCCTTTTGTTGCGCATCAACCTGCTTGAACAGGGCGTTGATGTCGGGCAATGGCCGCTCGCTGGTACTCCCGGGGCCAGGCTTCGGCCTGGGTACGGGGAGCGGCTGGGATGCGGGCGCGGGCTGGGTTGAGGCTGAGGTTGAGGCTGGCGTTTGTGCCTGCGCATTGCATAAGCCGAAGACGATGAGGAATGTCGAGAGGCCCAACAGCGCATGTAGCTCGATCCGTCTCTTGCTGGTACGAATTCCCATGGAATTACTATACGGTCTGGTCCTGGCGGCGGTTCCCCGCTCCCGGCCGACGCGCGCTGGAATGTCCCTTCAGCCGGGATTCATTTCTAGCCCTCCCGTAGACTGCTCTCCTTCACCCGCTCGGTGACCCAGTCGGTCCAGATGGCCTGGTCGATGGGACAGGCCAGCGCCGCGCCGTCGAGGGCGGCGGCGACAAAGTTTTCTACTGCTGGGTAATGCACATTTGCATGAGGCGGAAGCTGCTCCTCGGTCAGCTTGCCGTCGCTCGCGAGCAGGCGGAGCGCGGGGCCGTTGAGCGGGTCGAGGCTGAGTCTCTCCCTCGCTGCCGATGACGCGGAACTGGTCGCGCGTAATGCGCGAGTTCCAGCGCACGTCGATGACGGCGTGGATGCCGCCCGCGTACTCGACGAGCGCGGTGGCCGAGTCCTCCACCGCCAGCGGATGCAGGGCGTTGGAGAGCAGGCCGGTGGCGCGCAGCGGCCTGCCAAACAAAAAATTGCATGCGTCGATGCGGTGCGAGCCGACATCGTAGAGCGGCCCTCCGCCGGCGATGGCAGGGTCCTTCAGCCAGGCGCGGTCGGGGCTCTCCAGCCAGCCGTGGTAGTTCGCCTCCGCCAATACCGGCTGGCCGATTGCGCCCTCCGCGATCAACTCCTTCGCGCGGACCAGCTTTGGATAGAGCCGCCGGTAGTAGGCGACGCCCAGCAGGCGCCCCGACTCTCGCGCGGCCTCCGCCATGGATTCGGCCTGGGCAAAGTCGAGCGCGACGGGCTTCTCGCAGAGCACATGCTTGCCGGCGCGCAGGCTGGCGATGGTGTGCCCGGCGTGCAGCGCAACGGGCGAGGCGACGTAGACGGCTTCGATCTCCGGATCGCGCAGCGCATCGCCGAGATCGGTGAAGACGCGCGCGCCGGGATACGCCGCTGCCTTGGCGGGCGAGCGCGTGAGCAGGGCGTAGAGGCGGCTGCGCGGCTCGGCCAGCACCGCGGGCAGAACGCGCTTGCGGGTGATGTCTCCAATTCCAATGACCAGCCAGTTGAGCACGGTTCTATCCTTTCATTGCAGGCGGTGTAGTGTATTGATGCGCGGGGCGAGGTTCGAGGTGCAATACCGGTCGAGAAATTGCCAACCCAAAAGCTGGTTGTCGAACTGCAAGCGTTAATGCCGCGCCTCAACGCCGCTCCGCGGCCTCGACGAGCTTTTCCACGCGCTTCTGGCGGGCCTCCGGCGTCTGGTAGTAGAAGACCGCAAGCAGCTCGCCGCGGCGCTGGGTGGGGGTCATGCGGGCCCATCCCGTGCGCGCCCTGGGATGCGCACGAAACGCGGCTTCGATGACCGGCGGCAGCTCGCGCTCGCCCTCCATCGTGGCCAGCAGCCGCTCGGCCATCTGCTCGGTGCGCCGCATTCGCGTCGCGTCGCTCTTGGGCTCCATCACCCACTTGCCGATCTCGCGCCGCATATATTCTGTCAGGCTGTCGAACCACTCGCGCAGGCCCGGCTCGTCATCCAGCAGCGCGGCCAGCTCGTCCGGCAACTCCGCCTCGCGCGGGTCGAGGTCCGGCTGAAGGCGGAACTCGGCCGCGTCTCCCAGACCCACGCCCGCGCCCGCCTGCATCCTGCGGTTAACCAGCAGATGGAAGTCGCCGCGCGCATCGGGAAACAACGAGGTGCGAAACGCAAAACCGTTGACCGTGCCGCGCACCCGCAGCCGCGCCATCGGCTTGCCGGATGCGGCCTGTAACTCCGCCAGAGTGAAGGGCACGCGCGCGATCGTCCATCCCAGAGCGCGGTTTCCCTTCTCCAGCACCGCCTGAAAACGCTTTGCACGGTCCGCCACAGATACCTCCTGACGCCTCTATCGTACCTCTGCGGCGTTACACGGAGCGGTAGCGATAAACTTATAGGCATCGCTACCCTCCCCAATTCGCGCGTCTTTCTCTCCGCCGGCGAGGCCTCGGGCGACCAATACGGCGCGGGAACTATTGCGGAACTGCGCGCGCGTCTGCCTGAGGCCAGCTTCACCGGACTAGGCGGAACGGCGATGGCCGACGCTGGCCTGGAACGCATCGTGCGCGCCGAGGACGTGGCCCACATGGGCTTCACCGAGGTGGTGCGCCACGCGCCGTACATCTATGCGCAGTACCGCAGGCTGGTGGCGTCGATTGAACGCGAGCGGCCCGGCGTAGCGATTCTCATCGACTTTCCCGAGGTCAACTTTCGCCTCGCCCGGCGGCTGCGGCGGCTGGGCGTTCCCGTGCTGTGGTTCGTCAGCCCGCAACTGTGGGCGTGGAAGCGCGGGCGGCTGCGACTGGTGCGGCGGTATGTGGACCGCATGATGGTGATCTTTCCCTTCGAGGCCGCGTTCTACCGCGCGCGCGGAGTGGATGCAGAGTTTGTCGGCCATCCGCTGGCCGCGCTTCCGCTGCCGACGATCTCACGCGAGGAGTACGCCGTCGCGCATGGGCTCGATCCTGCGAAGCAATGGATCGCGCTGCTCCCCGGCAGTCGTTGGAGTGAGATCGAATCAAACCTGTCGCGGATGATGCCTCTTGTCGTCGCAGCAGCAACGCCGGACAATGCCGACTTTTGGGATTTATTTGGCAAGCCGGGACGACCGTCCGAGTCCTTTCTCGATTCAGAAAAGTATGAATTTATACTCCCCGTCGCATCGACCATCGTAATCGATTCGCTCATAATCAAAATCACAAAACTAAGCGCGCGTTGGACGAATTATTCCAGATCGACGACTCCGGGGCTTAACCTTCACCTTGTCGACGACGCGCGAACGGCACTCTTCCACGCACGCGCCTCGGTCGTTGCCAGCGGCACGGCCACGGTGCAGGCGCTGACCATCGGCAACCCCTTCGTCGTCGTCTACCGCGTCTCCGCGCTTACCTTTGCGCTGGCCAAACGACTCATCCGCTATCCCGCCGAGATACCCGCCGTGCCGGACGCCGACGGCAACCTGCCCGTCGCAATGGTTAACCTGATCGCGGGCCGGCGCATCGTTCCTGAGCTGCTGAACCGGCGCTTCACCGCCGCCAACGTGGTCGCCGCGCTGCGCCCGCTGCTGGACGAGACGCAGGAACGCCGCGAGATGATCGCCGCGCTGGCCGAGGCACGCGAGAGGCTGCTGCCCGCGTTCGGCGAAGACCCAATCCAACGCGTCTGCAATGCTGTCGAGGAACTTCTGCGCCCAACCGATCCTGCCGCGCGCCGAAGCTCCGCAACAAACGTCTAACCTTTTGGGTCTCAACATGAGACAGACTTCAGGCGCATGCATCCAATCTGCAGCATCACGCACGCGGCTTTCGATTACAGTTAAAAAGACTGCGGTGATTTGAGAATTTCAGTCCGCGACATTTTGAGGATTTCAGCACGCATGTCTCTCCGAACACGAACCCGGCCTGGAATCTGCCCGCGAATCCGGATCGCCCTCATCTTCCGCGCTACCGGCTTCCGCGCCTTCGCCGCTGCGTTCCTCACACTCTGCGCGCTCGCGCTTCCCTGCTGGATGCCTGCGAATGCCGCTCCCGTGCGCCCGCTGCTCAACATTACCGGAACCGTCATCAACGCCGACCTCGATCCGGCCACCGGCAAGCTGACGGCCACGGCAGACGTTACCTTCACCGCGCTGGAAGACCTCACCACGGCGAGCTTCGAGCTGAACAACGGCCTCAACGTCACATCGCTCACCGACAACACAGGCGCCGCGCTCAACTCCGAGCGGCTGGCGGCAAACTTTACCGTGCGGGTCACGCTGCCCGCGCCGCTGGCCAAAGGCTCCACGAACACCTTTCACTTCGCGTACTCCGGCACGCTGACCGGCTCCGACACCAGCCCGGTCGACGGAATTAAACTCGCCGCCATCGCCGACCCCATCAGTATGCTGCTCTACGCGGGGCGCTGGTTTCCGATGACGGGGCTGTTCACCGACCGCTTCACTGCCGAGATGCACATCCGCGTGCCCGCCGAGTACACCGCCGTGGGCAGCGGGACCACGACGAAGAAGACGCTGCCCGACGGGCGCAACGAGTTCAGCTTCGTCTGGTCGAAGCCGGGATTTCCCGGAACCATCGTCGCGGGCAAGTTTCTTCCGCCGATCACCGCATCGGGCATCAGCAACATCCACGTTTATGTGACGGAGAAGCGCAAGGACGGCGCGCCGGACTTCGCCGCGCTGGCCGGGCACGAGTTCGAATATATGACCAGCGTCTTCGGCCAGCCGGAGTCGGGCCGCATCAACATCGTCGAGCTGCCGGAGGACGCCGTCAGCGCCGCGTGGGCGCCGGAGATGGCATGTATCGCGGGCAACCGCATCGTGGACCGCACGGCGGCCTCGCAGCGCCTGCTGAGCAACACGCTGGCGCATCAGTGGTGGGGATCGGAGGTATCGCCCGCAACGCTCAACGACGCGTGGATCACCAACGGCATGAGCCGCTATGGCGAGCTGATGTACCTGGACGATTCGGCCGGCAAGACGGCCTTGCAGGCGGCCATCGGCGACGTTTCCGCCGGAGCGCTGGCCTACGACACCGAGCCGCTGAGCACGCTGGGCCGGCTCGATCCCTTCTCGCCGCAGTTCCAGTCGATGACGCTGGAGAAGGGCGCGATGGTCTTCCACATGCTGCGCTGGGAGATGGGCGACGAC
The DNA here is from genome assembly GCA_963767315.1 of uncultured Acidobacteriaceae bacterium. Classification (GTDB taxonomy): domain Bacteria; phylum Acidobacteriota; class Terriglobia; order Terriglobales; family Acidobacteriaceae; genus Edaphobacter. Next base: position 33,863 of record CAVYDK010000018.1, read on the forward strand.
GCATTCCAGAGCTTCCTGCGCAGCCTGCTCTCACAATATACCGACAAGGGGATTCGCAGCGCCGATGTGGAGACGGTGGCCGAGGCGCAGGCGGTGAATGGGTCTCACCTGGAACTGACTTCGTTCTTCTCGCAGTGGATCGACGGCACCGGCGCGCCCAACTTCACCGACAAGTACACCGTCTATCGCCTGGGCAGCAACAAGGGCTTCCGCACGGTGGGATCGATCGGCGAGGACCTCGACCTCTTCCGCATGCCGGTGGAGCTGCGCATCGAGACCGACGGCAAGACGGAGGACCGGCGCATCGACGTGGCGGGCTCGGATTCGCCCTACACCGTCGAAACCTTCGGCCGGCCGCGGCGCATCACCATCGACCCGGAGAACTGGCTGCTGAAGAGCACGCCCGACCTGGCCATCCGCGTGGCCGTGCTGCGCGGCCAGCAGTTGGTGGCGCAGGGCGACCTGATCGGCGCGCTGGCGGAGTACCAGAAGGCGCTGGACGAAAATAAAACCAGCTCGCTGGCCGCCTACCGCATCGGCGAGGTCTTCTTCATGCAGCGCAACTATCAGGCCTCCGCCAACAGCTTCCGCGACGCGCTGCGCGGCGACGGCGACCCGCGCTGGACCGAGGTCTGGAGCCACATCCACCTGGGCTACATCTTCGACGTGACCGGCCAGAGGGAGCGCGCGGTCAACGAGTACCGCCTGGCCGTGCAGACCAACGACAACACGCAGGGCGCCATCAACGAGGCGCGCGCGCGCATGGCAACCCCCTACAAGCGCGAGCGCGCCGACAACTAGCAGCTACCGTTCTTGTTTGTCATTCTGAGCGGAGCGAAGAATCCCCGTATTCTGTCCGTAGCGCGATACACTTCCTATTCAGTGAAGGTTTTTGCGTGCGATATACTCCCCCTGTCAATTTCAACCAAGGAGACTTTCATGCTTAAGGGATTTCGCGACTTCATTCTGCGCGGCAACGTGGTCGATCTTGCGGTCGCCGTGCTCATCGGCACGGCCTTCGGCGCGGTCATTACCTCGTTTACCAAAGACATCCTCATGCAGCTTGTCGCTGCCATTGTGAAGACGCCCGACTTCGCCGGCCTCGTCTTCTTTCTTAACGGGACCCCCATCAAGTACGGCAGCTTTCTGGGCATCACGATCAACTTCCTGATCGTGTCCAGCATGATCTACTTCTTCGTCGTGCTGCCTTTGAAGTATCTGCTGGCCAAGGCGAAGGGGGCCGAGGCGGCAACCACGAAGACCTGCGCCGAGTGCCTCTCGGAGATCCCATTGGCGGCCCGGCGCTGCAAGTTCTGCGCGCAGCCGGTGGCGGAGTAAGGCGCAGGCAGAGGCGTCCGGGATGGCCTGGCAGCATCGGGTGCGCGGAGTTTTCCCCCCTGTTCTCTTCTCCAGGGAAATCCACAATAATGCGCAGAAGATCCACAGCGGCGATCTCTGCCTACAACTTGCGCTGTATCCCGTAGTGCGGAAGTGTTATGTACCTTTGTGGTACTTGGACGGATCATTGTTTCTGGAAGCGGCCAAGCCGTTCGCACGGAGACTGTATTGGTTCACGCTGCATCTCTCGCTTTGGTTTTCCCAGGAACGATACTTGTGCCCCGTCCGATTGCCCTGCGTTCGGACTGGGATGAAGGGGATTCCCTATGATCCGCTGGTCGCGTGCCCTGGAGCCCTCCTTGGATTTGTGCAGCCTGCCAACGCCGCACCGCATTCCGCAGTGCGTGGCCGGCATGGCGTTCAACTTCAGCAAGATCGATCTCTCCCAGTGCGCGGCGCAGCACGATGCGGCCAGGCCAGCGGAGAGCCAGGCGGGCCCGGCAACCTCCGCGCGCGTCGAAGCCCGCAGGCCTTGCTTCGAGATCCCCGAGTGTTCGCCGGCCAGCTAGGGCGAAATCCTGCGGGATGTGCCCTGGATGGAATCCCGAACATTTGTTCAGACCACCCCTAGAACGAGAGCGCGAGCAGCCTCTCCCATAACGCAGGATCGACGGGAACGCCGAAGCGGAGGTTCTCTGCGCGCAGGCGGAGCGTCTGCTGGCCGGGGTAGCGCACGGGGCGGTCGGGACCGATGGGGACGGCCGCGCGGAGCGAGTCGAGAATGCCGTTGGCGATGCGGTCGAGCTCGGGGCGGGCGGCGAAGCTGGAGGGATCGATGGCAAAAAAAATTTGGCTGAGGCCGGACTCGTGCGCCGGACCGCGCGGAATCTGGTGCGTGGCAAGGCCGCCGGAGAGCATGGCGGCGAGCAGATCGAGGACCAGCGAGAGGCCGGAGCCCTTCCAGTAACCGATGGGCAGAGCGCGCTGCGAGGCCTCGATGTCGGCGGGGTCGGTGGATAGATTGCCGGCAGCGTCGTAGCCTCCGGGGACGGGCAGCTGTTCGCCACGCGCGGCATAAGCGGCGATTGTGCCGTAGGAGAACTGCGAGACCGCCATGTCGAGGACGACGTGCGCTCCGTCCGGGCGCGGAATGGCGACGACCAGCGGGTTGTTGCCCAGCGTGGGCGAGGCCGCGCCCCAGGCAGGCAGATTGGCCAGCGTGTTGGTCCAGCAGATGGCGAAGAGGCCGGACTCAGCCGCCAGCCAGCCGTAGCTTCCGCCGCGCATCCAGTGATTGGTGTTGGCCAGGGCGACCGCGCCGAGGCCGTGCTTGCGGGCAAGCTCGATGGCGCGCTCTATAGCGGCGCAGGCGTTCAGATTGCCGGGGCCGAGATGCCCGTCCCAGCGCTCGAGGGCAGCGGCGGCGGCGACGCAGGTGGGTTCGGCGGCGACATCGATGCTGCCGTTGGCAACCATCGCGGCGAAGCGCGGGAAGCGGTCGAGGCCGTGGGTGTAGACGCCGTCGCGCGTGGTCTCGGCGAAGAGGCGGGCGCAGAGGGCGGCGCGATCGCCACGAAGTCCGAGGTGCAGCATCGCGCGGTGCAGCGCGCGGTCGAGGTCGGCGTAGGCTACTCGAAGCATGAAGTTCAGTCTATCGCTGGGCAGCTACGCAACCAAAACGTCGGTCTGGCTGAAGTCGTCGCCCTTGAAGAGCAGCGGTTCGCCACGCTGCTTCGCCAGCGCATAGGAGAAGCAATCGCCGAAGTTGAGTCCTGCCGGATGTCTTCCCTTGCCGAACCGCCGGAATCCATCCCGTGCAAGCAATGCCTGTTCATGATCGACCGGGATAACCACAAGTCGCAGCCGGGTCGTCAGGATGTCGAGAGCGGCAATCGGATCTGGCTGTCGCCGCCGGATTGCCACAATCGATGCCTCTGCCAGAGTGGCAGCCGAGATCAGCCGAATCCGGTCATTCAATATGGCAGAGGCATAGATCGACGCATTCGGCTCTTCCAGAAAGATCGCAAGCAGCGCAGACGAGTCGATGACCATTACTCGCAGATTCCGTCCGGGCCATAGCCCAGAATCTCGTCGTCAGTCAGCTCCGTATTGATCGGCCGCAGCTTGAAGCTGCGCATTAGCTCAAGAATCTCATCCACCGTCGGAGATGGAAGATCGACGCCAGCGGGCCTGAGACGAACGATTCGCTCATCCGCTGCCGTGCCAATTGCATCCGTGATGGATTCGCCGGTCGTCAAAGCCATATCCCGGACCTTCTGTTCGACCGCCGGATTGTTGATATGCAGCGCCATGTACACAGTGTACATGACCGGCTCATTCCGTCCCGGATTCTTCTTCCTCTTCTTCCTCCACCTTGTCGCCTTCGCCGGGGGCCAGGAAGAGGTTGGTCTCCAGGCCGTGCTGGCGGGTGTAGAGGTCGAAGTAGCGTCCGCCCAGGCGATAAAGCGACTCATGCGTGCCGCGCTCGACGATGAGGCCGGCCTCGATCACCAGGATCTGGTCGGCGCGGCGGATGGTCGAGAGGCGGTGCGCGATGACGAAGGTGGTGCGGCCCTTCATCAGGTAGCTCAGGCCGTTCTGGATCATGGCCTCGGACTCGGAGTCGAGCGAGTTGGTCGCCTCATCCAGAATCAGGATGCGCGGGTCGGCCAGGATGGCGCGCGCAATCGAGATGCGCTGGCGCTGGCCGCCGGAGAGCTTCACTCCGCGCTCGCCGACGACGGTCTCGTACGCCTCGGGAAACCTCTCGGCGAACTCATCGACGCGCGCGATCCGGCAGGCCTCCATCCACTGCGCCTCGGTCGCTGCCGGGCGCGAAAACAGCACATTCTCGCGGATCGTCCCGTCGAACAGGAACGTCTCCTGCAGCACCACGCCGAGCTGCTGGCGGTAGCTGCTCAGACGGATTGTCGCCAGGTCCACGCCGTCGATCAGCACGCGCCCCGAGGTCGCCGTGTGGAAGCCGCAGACCAGGCTGATGATGGTCGATTTGCCCGCGCCCGACGAACCGATCACCGCGGTCACCGTTCCCGGCGTCGACTCGAAGCTGATTCCGTGCAGCACCGGCTTGCCCTTCTCGTACTCGAAGGCCACATCCTCGAACTTGACATCGCCGCGCACCGTGCCGGCCGCATGGGTCCGCGCCGGCTCCGAGTCCTCCTCGCGCTCGTTCATAATCTCCGTTGTGCGGTCGAGGCCCGCCAGGGCCTCGGTCAGCTGCGTGCCGATATTCACCAACTGCGCAATCGGCGCAATCATGAACGCCAGAAACAGCACATACGAGAAGTAGCTCCCCGGAGTCAGCCTGCCGGCCGCATTCAGGTGCGCCCCCAGATACATCACCGCCGCGCCGACGATCCCCAGGATCACCGTCGAGGACAGCATCATCAGCGACTGCGCGGTCAGCGAGCTGATGATGTTGTTCAGAAGCCGCGTTACGCCCGCTGCGAAGACCCTCGCCTCGCTCTCCTCGGCGCGGTAGCCCTTCACCACGCGAACGCCGCCCAGCGACTCGGTCAGCCGCCCCGTCACCTCGGCGTTGATCTTGGCCCGCTCGCGGAAGATGGGCCGGATGGTCTTGAACGCCCGCTGCAGGACCAGCACAAATGCGGTCATAATCACGAACGCCAGAAGCGTCATGCTCACGCTCACATACAGGAGATACGCAAATGCAAGCAGCGCCGTCAGCACGCCGCCGACGAAGTCCACCACGCCCGTCCCAATCAGGTTGCGCACGCCCTCCACGTCGGTCATGATGCGCGCCACCAGGGTGCCGGTGCGGTTTTCGTCGTAAAACGTCACCGGCAGCCGCCCGATATGCGTCTGCACCTGCATGCGCAACTCGGCAATCAGCCGCTGCCCCTCGGTCGAGAGCAACTGCGTCAGGGCATACGACGTCAGTCCCTGGATCAGCGTCGCCGCCAGCACCGCCCCCACGATATACGGCAGCAGCCCCATTCTGTGCTTGGTGAACACCAGGTCAATCAGCGGACGAGACGAATAAGGCAGAACCAGCGCGCACGTCCGATTCACAACCATCAGGACAAAACAGCCCGCCAACAGCCAGCGCCGCGGCTTGGCCAGCTTCCATACCTCGGGCAGCACCTTCTTCAGATTCGGCTTGGGACGCTTGGCCGTCAGGTCGGCGACGAGCGCGCGCCCAACGCCCCGGCTGGGCCGGTCCGCCGAGTGCATCCCGCCGCCCATCCCACCCCCCATGCCGGATGATCCAAACGATGAAGCCATATACCGCAAGTGTACCCCGTGGCCGCGCTGCGTCCACAGCGCCGCCGGCTTCATGGAGCGGGTCTACTATAAGATGGAGCGGTTCAGCAATGAAAAACGGTCCAGCGGCATACGGATTGGCAGGCTGCGCGTCTGAAGAAAAGATGGGAAGGGACAACCTGGATGGCAAAGTGCTTGGCAGGCAATGTACGGACCTTCATCCTTCTGTTGGTCTGCGGGACGCTGCCAATGGCGGCCTGCTCCACCGCCTCGGCGCAGGTGGCCCCGCTGGCGCCGCGCTGGCTGGCGGGAACGCCGCCTCCGCCGGTGGAGACCTTTGCCGATGGGCTGGCGCGGCACCACATCGACGTGACCGAGGCGGCGTTGATTGCCGCGCTCACGGACCCGGACGGAGAGGTGCGCAGCCTGGCGGCGGCGCAGCTTGCGGCCATGGACGACCATCCGGCGCTGCCGGCGATTCTCCGCGCACTGCTGGCGGAGCGCGATCCCCAGGTGGAGGTGAATCTGGCGGGCGCCGCGACCTGGCTTGGCTCGGGCCACGCTCTCGACCAGTTGCAACAGCTCTGTCAGGACGTGAATGTTCCCTCGACGGCGCGGCTGGATGCCGCTCGCTACGTCTCCAACAAGGAGTTGCCGACGTGCTTCCCGGCAATCGAACAGATTGAACGGACCGAGGCGGACCCCAGCATCCGCGTACTGGCGGTGGTGGCCGCAGCCAGCTATCGCGGGCAAAGGGAGAGAGCGCAAGCCCTGGCCGCCTCGGCACTGGCGGACCTCGACCCAACGGTGCGGATTGCGGCGGCGGATGCGCTGCGGTTCCTGCGCGCAACCAACGCGGTGGCCGCTCTCGACCGCGCATTGCACATCGAGGGCGACGATACGGCGCGGGAGCATCTGCGGGAGGCGATCCGCGTTCTTCGTCTCGCCAGCGCAGACAATGACGAGGCACAATGAACGACCGCGCCCGCGCGACGCTCTATCGTTCGCGATTGCACCGATCGACGAGGCAACGATTGCAGGGAGAGATACGAATCTCTACGCAGCGGTCTGGCGCGAGCTGCGCGCCACGATGAAGGAACGCACGCACAGGATCACGAAGACCAGGCAGATCAGCGACATCGCCAACTGGTTCGCGACCGCGATGGGAAAGGCGAGCGTCGCGCCGTGCGCTTGGATAAGCACGGAGAGGGCCCTGTACCCCGCGCCGAGAAACCCTACCAGTCCCAGCACCGCCGCGGCATGCATCCATAGCCTTCTCCGCTTCTCGTTTTCGGTGAGGGCCAGCAGGCCGCAGACTGCCAGCGCAAGCCCGAACCAGGTTGGGAACAGCGTCAACGAATGCGCGCCCGCGCTCCCGGTGGCCACGAATCCCCAAATGCCAAGCATAATCAATACAAGCCCGAAACCGATCGTCAGCTTTGCCATGGTGTGGAACTCCCTTTGCCGTTAGAACGATTGTTGATGTAGAGGCGATGTGAGCTTTCGCCCCACCGCTTGCCACTCTTATTGCTACCGCTTACAGCTCAAGGTTGCAAGCAAAGTTTCAAAATAACGATGCACGCCGTGGTACATCAAGCTTCCGGTGGGGTCTCGATCGCCGCCAGGACCCGGCCGGCGTCAACTTGTTGGTGGGATAGCAGGCGCGCATCTCCGACCACGTTTTCCGCATCCGGCAGGCGTATAAAAGGCGTATGGACGATCCTCACGCGCTGCCCCGGCAGATTCATCAGGCGCTCGAGCGCGGCTGGACCGTCCTGACCGCCAACCAGCGCGCTGCGCGAACGCTGCACCACGGGTTCGATCTGCACCATCGCGCGCGCGGCCTCACCCACTGGGAGCCACCGGCGATTCTCGCGTGGGATGCGTGGCTTGCCAGCCTGTGGCACCGCCTTCTGCTCGACGGCCAAGCCACTGAGTTGCTGCTCAACCCCACGCAGGAGCAGACCCTCTGGCGCGCGATCATCGCAGAGGACAGCGCGGCGGACGGCGCGGCAGAGAGCCTTCGCCCCATCGACGCGCTCGCCGAGCTTGCCGCCGAAGCATGGCTGCTGTTGCACGCCTACCGTGGCCGAGGCCGCCTGCAAGCCGCTGTCTCCAACACCGACACGCGCGCCTTCGCCCGCTGGGCCGGCGAGTTCGAGCGCCGCTTGGCCCGCTCGCAGTACATCACCGAAGCGCAGCTCCCGGAGGCCCTGCGCGCCGCATTCGCATCCAGCCGCCTCACTCCTCCAACTGGCCTTCTGCTCGTCGGTTTCGACTCCAGGACACCCGCGCAGACCGTCCTGCTCGACGCCATTGCAGCCACCGGGACGCCCATCGAGGAACTCGACCCACAGAATCAGGGTGCCCCATCCATCGCGGCTTCATCGCAATGGGTGGGAAGAACAGATCGTGAGCCGGATGCAACCCCCAGCCTCACCCTGGTCGCCGCGACCGACGAACGGGCTGAACTGACCGCCTGCGCGCGCTGGCTGCGCGCACGCCTCACCGATCAGCCTGCCGCGCGCATTGCCGTTATCTCTCCCGCCATGGAGACCTCGCGCGCCGAGATCGACCGCGTCTTCCGCCAGACGCTCGCTCCCGAACTCAACGCGATCGACGCACCCGCCAGCTCCGGCCCATACGAGTTCTCGCTCGGCGTTCCGCTGGCCCAAACACCGATGGTCGCTGCCGCGCTCGACATCCTGCACTGGGGCACCGGTTCGCTTCCGCTCGACCGCGTCGGCGCGCTTCTGCTCTCGCCCCACTTCGCCGCGGGCAGTTCGGAATCCACAGCAACAACCAGCGCCCCCCACTCCGAATTCCTCGCCCGCGCTGAGTTCGACGCCTTCGTCCTGCGCCAACAGCATCTGCTCCAACCCCAGATCACACTCGACGAACTCCATGCGCTGGTCGCAGCGTCGAAATCAAGCGGTAGTCTGACAATCCTGCTCAAACATCTGAGCGCCCTTCGCCCGCTCTTCACGCGCATAGACCGCGCAGTACAGACCCACGCCGAATGGGCCGCAACCTTCCATGAGCTGCTGGACGCCGCAGGCTGGGCCGCTCGCAGCCGCGACAGCAGCACCGAGTTCCAGACCCGGCGCAAGTGGGAGAGCGCGCTGGACGAGCTGGCGACCCTGGACTTCGACTCGCGCTCCGACGGCACGCGTGTCCGCTTCTCCGCCGCCCTCGCCGCGCTCGAGCGCATCGCTACGCAGACGCTCTTCGCGCCCGAGTCGCGCCACGCGCCGGTGCAAATCATGGGGCCGCTGGAGTCTTCCGGCTCCCGCTTCGACGCCCTCTGGTTCCTCGGCGCCAACGACCTCGCATGGCCCGCAAAGCCCGCGCCCAATCCCCTTCTGCCCTGGCTCCTGCAGCGCGAACTCGCCATGCCCGGAGCCGATCCCGCGCACGACACCGCACGCGCACAACGCATCACCGAACGCATCGCCGCCAGCGCACCCACCGTCTTCTTCAGCTACGCGCGGCAGACCGCCGACGGACAGCAGCGCCCGTCGCCCGTGGTTACGGGACTGGCCGCGAACGGGCTGGTGCTCGAGCTGCGCAATGCCGACGAGATCGCTCCCGGCGGTCCAGACGTTGACCCTGTCGAATTGGAAGCATTCGCGGACGACGAACCCATCCTACCCCCGCCCGACCGCGTTCTTCACGGCGGCGCGTCCATTCTGCAATCGCAGGCTGCCTGCGGATTCCGCGCCTTCGCCGAGAAGCGCCTCTTCTCCTGCGCGCTCGACACCGTCTCACTCGGCCTCGATCCACGCGAGCGCGGCAGCCTCGTCCACGCCGTTCTGGAGCGCTTCTGGGCGGAGGTTGAGACGCAGGCCGCGCTCAAGAGCCTGCCACTCGACGAGCGCAACGCCCTGCTCAGCAGGTTTATTAACGACGCATTCGCCAAGGACCACGCCCACCCCGCATCCGGATGGCCCCGCGCCTACCTCCGCACGGAGCGCCGGCGCCTGCTTAAACTGCTCGGCCTGTGGCTCGACTACGAGGCCAACCAGCGCGCACCCTTCACCGTCCAGTCGCGCGAAGAGACCCTCCGCGACGTGCAGATCGGCCCGCTCCGCCTCAACATCCGCGTCGATCGCGTGGACTGCGTCCAAATCGCAGACGGTCCCGTCAGCGATCCGGAAGACGGCAAGCAAGTCAGCAAACAATTGTCAGAGGAAGACCGAATCGGCGAGATCATTCTCGACTACAAGACCGGCCCTGCCAGCCCCGCCGACTGGCTGGGCGACCGGCCCGACGCGCCACAGCTTCCGCTCTATGCTGTCGTCTCTCATGCGCCACATCTCGCCGCCGTCGCCTTCGCCAGCGTTCGTCCCGGCAACGACCTGGGACTCCACGGCTACGCGGCCGAAGATGGAGTTCTTCCCAAGGCTGCAAAGCTGAAGGCCGAAAGCCTCGCAGCGCAGGTTGCCGAGTGGCGCAATGTCCTCACCGCGCTCGCCGAGGACTTCCACTCCGGCCAGGCGCGCGTCTCGCCCAAGCAGTACCCGATGACATGCGCGCACTGCGAGCAGCGGCTGCTCTGCCGCCTCGACCCCGCCACGCTCGACGCCAACTCGCTGGACGAAGATTCCGACAACGCACAGGCCGGCCCCTCCGATTCCGCAAGCGCGGAGGACGCCCGTGGCTGAACTCCTGCGTTTTCCCTCCAGCCTAGCCGCCGCGCCGCCCGACGCCGATGCCCGTCGCGAGGCACTCGACATCCGCCGCTCCTTCATCGTCGAAGCGCCAGCCGGCTCGGGCAAGACCGGCCTGCTCATCCAGCGCCTGCTCAAGTTGCTCGCTGACGACTCCGTGGAGCAGCCCGAGCAGGTCCTCGCCATCACCTTTACCAACAAAGCCACCGCCGAGATGCGCGACCGCGTGCTCGCCCACCTCGCCGCCGCTGCCCAATCCAACGAAACCGGCCTATCCACCTCCCAACCCGCCGTCCTGGAGCAGCTCGCCGCAGCCGCAGCCGAACCAGCGCCAGCCGAGAACGACTTCCAGGCCGAGACGCGGGAACTCGCCCGCGCGGTCCTCGCCCGAGACCGTCAGCTCGGCTGGGCGCTCGCCGACCACCCCCATCGCCTCAACATCCGCACCATCGACTCGGTCTGCGCCGAGATCGCGCGCACCCTGCCCTACCTCTCCGGCTCCGGCGGCCGCCTCACCCCGGCGGAAGACGCCGGACCCCTCCACCGCGAGGCCGCCCGCCGCACCCTGCTTCTGCTCGGCACGGGCGACGCTGCATTCGACACTGCCCTGCGCGACCTCCTGCTGCACCGCGACGGCAACCTCGCCGAGTGCGAGACACTGCTCGCCAACATGCTCAGCCTGCGCGACCAGTGGGGCGACCTGGTCCCCCTCACCGGGCCGCAGCTCGACGAGGCCTGGCTCGACGCCAACGTCCTGCCCCGCCTCGAACTTGCGCTCGACCATGCCATCCGCGCCGTCCTCACGCCGCTCGCCGAGGCCTTCCCCTCCGATCTCCTCGCCGAGCTCACCTATCTCGCCGCCGACCTCGCCCCCGCCGCCCCGTACGACTCCGATGTCCCGTCCCCCATCGCCCTTTGCGCCGACCTCCGCACCCCGCCTGAGCCCCTTGCCGCGCACCTCGACCACTGGCTCGCACTGCTCCACCTGCTCCTGACGAAGGATGGAGACTTGCGCAAGGAACGAGGCCTCACCAGCAGGTTCCTGGGGTTTGTCTACGACAGAAAACACCGCAATCACTCCCGTCTCGTCGCGATTCTCAATCAACTCCGCGACCGCGACGAACTGCTCCTCGCCTTTGAGAATATTCGCGCCCTGCCCCCCGCCCGCTACCCCGCCGACCAGTGGGCCGTCGCCAAGAGCCTCTTCCGCGTCCTCAGCCGCGCACTGGTCGAACTGCAACTCGTCTTCTCCTCCCACAACCAGTGCGACTACACCGAGGTTGCCCTCCTCGCCCGCACCGCCCTCCGCGCAGACTCCGGCCCCGAAGACCTGGCCGCCGCACTCGGCGCGGGCCTGCAGCACCTCCTGGTCGATGAGATGCAGGACACCTCCACCAGCCAGTACGAGCTGATCGAACTCCTCACGGCCAACTGGGACGGCTACGGGCAGACCGTCTTCCTGGTGGGCGATCCGCGCCAATCCATCTACCTCTTCCGCCAGGCGCGGGTCGAGCGCTTCATCCGGGCCCTGCACACCCAGCGGCTCGGCGACCTGCCCCTCACGCGCCTGCGGCTCACCGCAAACTTCCGCTCCCAGCACACTCTCGTCGAACAGTTCAACCGCGACTTCAATCTCATCTTCCCCCAGGAATCCGACCCCCACGCCCTCCCCTACACACCCGCCCAACCCACGCTGCCCGCCTCGCCCAGCGCACGCGGCGCCGTCTGGCACGCCAATCCAATCTCGACGAACTCTGACGACGAGGCCAGCGATGTCCTCACCCCCGCCCAGCTCAAGCAGCAGCAGGCCCGCCGCGACGCGCTCGAACTCCGCAGCATCGTCAGCGAGTGGCTCGCCAAGCCCCTTCCGCCGGGACGCACCGATCCCTGGCAGATCGCCGTCCTGGTGCGCAGCCGCAACCACCTCATCGAGATCGTCGCCGCACTAAAACAGGAAGAAATCCCCTTCCGGGCCGTAGAGATCGACTCCCTCGGCCAGCGCCAGGAGGTGCTCGACCTCACCGCGCTCACCCGCGCCCTGCTTCACCCCGCCGACCGCGTCGCCGCGCTCGCCGTTCTGCGCGCTCCCTGGTGCGGCCTCTCGCTGGCCGATCTGCACACGCTCACCGGCTGCGACGACCCCGCCCTCCAGGGCCACTCCATCCAGCGCCTGATGGACGAGCGCGGCCACCTGCTGCCCGACGACTCCTGCCAGCGCCTGGCCCGCGTATGGAGCGTCCTCCAATTCGCCGCCGCCCAGCGTGCGCGCCTCACCCCCGCACAGCTCGTCGAACGTGCCTGGCGATCACTCGGCGGAGACACATGGCTCACTCAATCTGAGTTGATGAACACAAACAGATTCTTTCAATTACTGAATGAATTGCAAGTAGAACTGGAAGAAAATCGGTCCGTCAACCTGCTCGATCCAACCCTCCTCGAAAGCCGCCTGCAAGAGCTCTACGCCGAACCCAATCCAACCCCCGAAGGAACTCCCTTCGTCGAGCTCCTCACCATCCACAAGGCCAAGGGGCTAGAGTGGGACGTCGTTCTGGTTCCTGCCCTCGAACGCCAGCCCGCGGGAGACCGCTCCCGCCTGCTCACATGGTCGGAACTCGAACCGTTGAACGCCTCCGACGAAGACGCCGCACACTTTATGCTCGCCCCCATCGCCGGCCGCGGCGAGCCGTCGAAGGCGCTCAACAACTGGCTCAACGGAATCCACCGCGCCCGCGAGGCGGCCGAGCGCAAGCGCCTCTTTTACGTCGCCTGTACCCGTGCCCGCCAGGAACTGCACCTCTTCGCCGCGCCCCAACTCACCTCCAACGGCGAGATCCATCCCCACTCCACCAGCCTGCTGCAAGCTGCCTGGCCCGCCGCCGAGGCCCACTTCTTCCCCACCGAGAATCTGGGTGCCCCAGACGGGGTCCCCGGCGAGCGGTCGTTGCTCGCTGGGGTGGCACGTCTCGATTCTGAGACCTGGGTTCGTGCCACAAATCTTCGTGTCTTCAATCCCACCGACGTCCTCGACTTGGCCGCCTCCGCATCCCCCACTCTCGAACGCCTCCCGCTCGCCTTCGACCCCGCCGCACGCATCGCCGCCGCCCGCGCCCACAGGCTGTCCTATGGCGATTCCGACGGCGCCACCGCTTCCGGCAAGGCCCAGTTCTCCCGCCCTGAAGGCTCGTTTGCCGCGCGCTCCTTCGGCAATGTCGTCCACGCCGTGCTGGAGACCCTTGCCGGCCGCATCGCCGCAGGCAGCTCTCCCGCTGCGCTGCTCGCCGAACTCCCCGCCTGGACTCCGCGCCTCGCCGCGCTGCTGCGCGCCGACGGACTTGCCCACACCACCGTCAACCGGCTCGCCCGCGAGGCCCGCACAGCCCTGGAAGACACTCTGCGCGACCCTGACGGCCTCTGGCTGCTTGCACCCCACGCCGCCGCCGCCAGCGAGTTCGCCCTCACCGCATGGCCCGAGTCTCATAACGCGGACGGTCAACCCGCCATTCGCCCCACTTCCATCCGCGTCGACCGCATCTTCCGCGCCGGGGCCGAACCCCACTCCCCCGGCGAAGACTTCCTCTGGATCGTCGACTACAAGACCTCCGCCCACGGCGCCTCCGGCCTCGACGACTTCCTCGCCGCCCAGCGCGCCGCGTACGCGCCCCAATTGGAGACCTACGCCCGCATCCTCACCCAACTCCCGCACCCCGCGGACCGGCCCGCGCCCAAAGAGGTCCGGCTCGCCCTCTACTACCCCACGCTGCCCCGACTGCTCTGGTGGCCGCTCGCCTGAGTCCACAACCGGAGACACCAGGAAGATCGTCTTTCGCGTTCCCGTTGCCACGCGCTACCATTTTTCCTATGCGCCCCGCAGAACAAACAGGCCGCAAGCGGCGCGATCTGGCGGAGCTTTGCGTTGGTTACGCGCTGGTCCTCCTCGTGATCTGGACGCCGCGCCCCTGGCAGCGACTGCTCTACTGCGCTGCCGCCGTCTTCCTCGCCTCCGTGCTCGCGATCTCCTTCGACGGCTGGAAGCAGATGGGCCTGCGCACGGCCAACTTCGCGCGCTCGATCTGGGTGGTTGGCGCCGCATTGCTTGCTGCCGCAGTCACCCTGGTCCTTGCCGGCCGGATGCACACGCTGCAATGGCCCGGCGGTCCCACGCTGTTTCTCCACCGCTATCTGGGCTATGGCATCTGGGCCATCGTGCAGCAGGTCCTGCTGCAGAACTTCTTCCTTGCGCGCCTGCTGCGCCTGATGCGCGGCCCGGGCTCCGCCGCGCTGGCGGCTGCGGCCATCTTCTCGCTCGCCCACCTTCCCAACCCCATCCTGACCGCGGCCAGCTTCGTCTGGGGCCTCGCGGCCTGCTTGCTCTTCCTGCGCTACCGCAACCTATATCCGCTGGCCCTGACGCACGCCATCCTGGGAATCACCCTTGCGATGACTGTGCCCGGCCCGGTCATTCGCAACATGCGGGTCGGACTCGGCTATCTGACCTACTCCGCGAATCACCTCAACCACTGAGACCACACCGTGTCCACCAGCGCGTGAGTGATGGCGGAGGCGCCAACCTGGCGGTCGCGCCTCCATGCCCGGCCGTAAAAGATGCCCGCCAGCGCGGCCAGCGCAACGTATCGCCAGTTGAAGTGCGCGGCGCGCTTGTTGAAGTGGGCGAGACCGAAGAGTACCGCCGTCGCCAGCAGCGCAGCGGTGCGTCCCAGCCGCCGCTCCAGAAGGTTCTGCATCCATCCCCGGAAGAACAACTCTTCCGGCACGGCGATGAATGCGAAGGTGAAGAGAAGCGCGCCCGCAAGCGTCAGCGATCGCGGCCACGCCGCATGGAAGTGCAGAAAGCCCAGGCCCAGGCCAAGCGCGATCGCAATCGGCGCGTACCACCCAAACTCGCGCAGCCCGGTGCGGACGTCGCTGAGACGCAGGCGCAGATCGAAGCCGATGCCATCGAGCTGCCGCACCAACAGGAATCCATAGATTCCTGCATCCAGCAGCAGCATCTTATTGAAGACCGCGAGGTGCGCCGGCCACGCGCTCTCAAACCAGCGCAGATCGACCGCCAGACCCAGCGCCGCAAGCACCGCGAGATCGCGCCAGTTGCCGTGTTGCGCTGGATCGATCGCCCTGGCCTGCCATTCGAGCGCGGCGACTGCGACCGGAAGCAGCGCGTACAACGCAAACCAGTCCCAGCGAAATGTCCCTTGCGAAATCGCCACCAGCATATACGGCACGCACAGCGCAGCCGGAGATAGAAGCCGCAGCGGCAACGGCATCCGATCCACCCAGGCGGCCAGGCTCCGCGAAAAAAATGCCGCCGCCACAAGTGGGGCCAGCGTAAGCACCGCCGCAATGCAGAGTGCCGGACCAACCGTGAACCCGATCCCTCTTAAGGAGTCATCCCATTAAAATATCAATCCCTCGAAGGGAACGCTTACCACCACGCCGCGCCGAATTCAATCCGTCAGCGAGGCAAGCGCGCGCTCGAGCTTCACTCCGCGCGAGGCCTTGAGCAGCACCGCATCCCCCGGCCGCAGGTTCGCCTTGAGCCACGCGCCGGCCTCTTCCGGCGTCGCGACAAAGACGGCCTCCGTTCCGCTCTGCGCCGCGCCCTCCACCAGCTCTGCTGCCAGCCCGCGCACGCCGGCCACCAGATCCACGCCGCGCTCCGCCATGCGCTGTCCGCACGCCCGATGCAGCGCCTCGCCCTCGGGCCCAAGCTCCAGCATCTCGCCCGCCACCACGATGTGCCTGCCCTCGTGCGTCACCGGCATCGCCAGCAGCGCGTCCACCATCGCATCCAGCGCGCGCGGATTGGAGTTGTAACTGTCATTGATTATCTTTGACCCGCGCCAATCGATGATTTCGCCGCGCTTGTCGCTCGCATGCAGCCCGCCCAGCGCCGAGGCGCACTCCGCCGGCGTCATGCCGCTCTCCAGCCCCACCGCAATCGCAGCCAGCGCGTTGTATACGCTGTGCCGGCCCAGCAGATGCAGTTGCACGCCGGCCCGCTCGCCGCGCGCCGTCACGGTGAAGACGATGCCCTCCGCGCCAAGCTCGGCAATCCCGCTGGCGCGAACGCCGGCACACTCTCCCATCCCGAAGAAGACCGCGCGCGCGCCCAGGCCCTCGCCAAATTTCGCAACGAATTCATCGTCGCAGTTCAACACCGCGATCCCATCCGGCGGCAGCGCCTCGATCAGCTCATACTTCGCGCGCGCAACGCCCGCCATACCGTCGGCGAAGAACTCCAGATGCACCGGCGCAACGTTCGTCACGACCGCCCAGTCCGGCTCGGCGATGCGCGCCAGCGCGGCGATCTCGCCCGCGTGGTTCATCCCCATCTCGACCACCGCGACCTCGTGCCCGGCTTCGAGCTTCAGCAGTTGCAACGGAAGCCCGAAGGCATTGTTCAGATTGCCCTGCGACTTCAGAACGCAAAAGCGCGCGCCCAACACCTCGGCCACCGCGTCCTTGGTCGTGGTCTTGCCCGCAGAGCCGGTGATGGCAACCACGCGCCCGCCCCAGCTTCGCCGCACCGCCAGCGCCAGCCGCTGCAAGCCGGCGAGCACGCAGTCGGCCTCCGCTTCGGGAACGCGCAGCAGCCGAGTTGAATCCATCCCCTCCGGCGCAACCCATCCCGCGCTTACTACCGCGCCCACTGCGCCTTTGGCCATCGCAGCCTGCACGAAGTCGTGCCCATCGAAGCGCTCGCCGCGCACGGCAAAGAACAGCTCGCCCGCCGCGACGGTGCGCGAGTCGATCGAATAACCCATCGCCTCCGCGTTCGCCGCGAACTCCCCCTCGGCGTGAGTCCACTTCGCCACCTGCCCCAGCGTCAGCTTCACCGCATCTCCTTCAAACTGTTCTCCGCGACAACCGCATCGTCGAACGGAACTGTGCGGTCGCGGAGAATCTGCACCTTCTCGTGCCCCTTGCCCGCAAGCAGGACGATGTCTCCTGCGCGCGCCGCGCGAATCGCAATCGCGATGGCGGCGGCACGGTCTGGCTCAACGATGCATTCGGTCGTCGTCTCGCGAACACCTGCGAGTGCTTCTCCGATGATCGCCATCGGCTCTTCGCTGCGCGGATTGTCGCTGGTCAGCACCACCAGATCGCTCCCCACCGCAGCCGCGCGCCCCATCTTCGGGCGCTTCGTCCGGTCGCGGTCGCCGCCACACCCGAAGAGCGTGATCACGCGGCCGCCGCGCTCTTTCACCAGCTCGCGCGCCAACGCAATCAGGTTGCGCAGCGCGTCATCGGTGTGCGCATAGTCGACCACCACCGTGAACCCTGCCGCCGCCGATCCTGGAACCGCCTGAAACCTTCCCGGCGCCTGTTTCAGTTCGCGCGCCGCAGCCGCAATCTGCTCAAGCGTCATCCCGCGCGCCAGCGCCGCGCACATGGCCGCAAGCAAATTTGAGACGTTCACACGGCCCGTCAGCGGCGAGCGAATGTCAACTACTCCTGAACTGGTTACAAATTGAAAACGCGTTTCGCCCGCCTGCATCTGAATCCGCTCCGCGCAATAATCGCCTCGCCCGTCCACGCTGTACATCATGCGCTGCGCGTGGCCCGAGGCGCGAGCGATGGCCTCTGCCGCCGGATCGTCCGCGTTGACCACCGCGACGCGCGGCGGCGGCGTCCCCACGCCCTCGAAGAGCTGCATCTTCGCAGCCGCGTACTTTTCCATCGTCCCGTGATAGTCCAGATGGTCCTGCGTGAGATTGGTGAAGATCGCCACGTCCACCGGAATTCCCCACACCCGCTCCTGCTCCAGCGCGTGTGAGCTCATCTCCATTACGGCCTCGGTCGCACCCGCCTTCACGCCGTCCGCAAATATCTCGTAGATGTCGCTCGACTCCGGCGTCGTGTGCGGCGAGACGCGCACCTCATCGCCGATGCGCGTCTCGATCGTCCCGATCAGCACGCACTTGCGCCCCACGCTGCGCAGCATCTGCTCCAGCAGAACCGCGGTCGTCGTCTTGCCATTGGTCCCCGTCACCGCGCTGATCTTGAGCTTTCGTTCGGGATGCCCCATCACCGCCGCGCTCAACTCCGCCAGCGCGCGCCGCCCATGCGCGACATGCACAGCGGCAATCGTGGGATGTTCAAGCCGCAGCCGCGCGTAAGCCTCCTGCGAGTCGGTGACAATCGCCGCAGCACCCTGCGCAATGGCCGCATCGATGTAGCGGTTGCCGTCGGTCGTCCCGCCACGCATCGCCACAAACGCAGAGCCCGCCCTCACGCGGCGCGAGTCGTACTCGACGCCAGCGACTTCGCCGGCGTCGCCTCCACTCTCAATCCTCGCAACTTCCTGCAGCGCGTCAGCCCAATGCATAAGTTCAATTCTATGTCCCTTGCTGACTCGCTGACTTGCCAACTCGCCGACTCGCTAGCGCGTGAAGCGCACCACCACTTCCGTGCCCAGCGGCACCATGGCGCCGGCCGCGGGAACCTGCTCGCGCGCCAGACCGCTGCCCACCGGCTCAACCCGCAGGCCGAGTCCGGCCGCCGTCTCCACCACGTTGCGCAGCGCGGAGCCGGTGAACGACGGCACGGCCACGCGCGCGCCTGCATCCACCACCACCGAGCCATTTGTACGCGGCTGCACCTGCGGCGCGACGATGGGAGTGCGCAGCGCAGCGGACGTGCCCGAAGCGGCGTCCGGCATCGCCGAATTTGTTCCGCCATTGGCGTTGAAGGCAGCCAGGACCCTGGCCGGCAGCAGGCCCATGATGCGCGAGGTCTTCGTACTGCCAGCGGCCTGTGGCGACGGAACAGGCGCACCGGCCGCATCCGTTGGCGCGGCAGCGCGGGCCGCGTTCCCGTCCGTCGCGGCGATGGACGAGGCGCGCAGCGGGTCGTCCGCGGGCAGATTGTTGATCTCATCGAACATTGCGTTCAAGTCGCCCAGATGCTCACTTGGCGCATCGTCCGCAGTGCCCTCTGAAGCTGCCGCGATCGACTGTTTGGTCGTCTTCAGCGGCTGGTCGTGGGGCACGCCGAGGTACTCCAGAACCTGCTGCGCCAGGACCTGGAAGACCGGCGCCGACACCGCCGTGCCGTAGAGGCTGCCCACCGTCGGGGTGTCGATGACCACCGCGATGGAGATCGCCGGCGAACTGACCGGCGCAAAGCCCGCGAAGCTCGCCACCAGTTTGGTATGCGAGTAGGTATGCGTGACCGGATCGATCTTCTGCGCCGTACCGGTCTTGCCGCCTGCGCTGTACCCATTCAACTGCGCGGTCGTGCCGGTTCCCTCGGTCACGATGCCCTGCATCATGGAGCGCATCTTGGCCGCCGTCAACTCCCGGACCACGCGGTGCGCGCCGTCCGGCAGATTTGCCGGAAGCTGGTTCGCGGGATGGAAGGCCGCGGGCTGCAACCGCGCCCCACCCTTGTTCTCGTCGGTGGATTGCAGCAGGACATGCGGCGGCATGTACACGCCGCCATTGGCGATTGCGCTCACCATGGTTACAAGCTGGATCGGCGTCACGCCCACCTCCTGCCCGATGGCCAATGACAGGATGCTGGTCGAGCCCCACTTTCGTGGGCTTTGCAGAAGACCGCGCGTCTCGCTGGGCAGCTCGATGCCTGAACGGTCTCCGAAGCCGTAGGCCTTGATGTACTTGTAGAAGGTATCGGGGCCGACTTTCAGCGCCATCTTTGCCGCGCCAACGTCACTGGAATGCTCCAGCGCATACTGCACCGTCACGCGGCCAAAGTGGTCGGCCTTGTCGTCGTGCAGCGTGCGCCCATACATGGTCATCGAGCCGTTCTGGCAGTCCACCATGTCGTCCGGCTGCACACCGGCGGCGTCGAGAGCGGCCGAGTAAGCGACCAGCTTGAAGGTCGATCCCGGCTCATAGACATCGCTCACGGCCAGGTTGGTCAGCGACCCCGGCTCCATGTGACGCGAGTCGTTGGGATTGAAGCGCGGCGAGATCGCAAGCGCCAGGATCTGCCCGGTATGCGGGTCCTGCACCACCACCGTGCCGTGCGCCGCCTTCACCTTGGCCATCTGCTCGTCCAGCGCGCGCTCGGCCATGTACTGAATGTTGGCGTCGATGGTGAGCACCAGATTGTCGCCCGGCAGAGGCTCGTTCTCCACGCTGCCCATCACGTGGCGCCGGGCGTCCACCGCGGTCAGCATGTGGCCGGGCGTGCCATGCATCTCGTCGTCGAACTCCTGCTCCAGTCCCCCCAGTCCCGTGTCGTCGGCGCCCACATAACCCAGCACCTGCGCGGCAAGATCGTTGTTGGGATAGAAGCGCTTGAACTCCTTCTGCAGATAGACGCCCTTCAGGTTCAGTTCGCGCACGCGATTCGCCGTATCTGCATCGACGCGTCGCGCCACCCACGCAAAGTTCTTCGAGTCGTTGAAGCGCGCCAGTATCTGCTGTTGCGATGTGAAGTTGTCGCCAGGGTCCGTATGCACAATCTGGGCCAGCATCTCCGCCGCATTGGCGCGGTTCCCGCCCAGCTCCGTTGGGTCCGCGTAGATCGAATCCACCGAGACCGTCATTGCCAGCTCGCGCAGGTTGCGGTCGTACAGAACGCCGCGCTGCGGCGCCACCTCGAAGGTGCGCTGCTGCTGGTGTTTTGCCTTGTCGATCCACTCCGCGTGGTGGAGCACCTGCAGCCACACCAGCCTTCCGCCGATGACCCCGACCCACAGGCAGAAGAAGATCGCCATCCACGCAAAGCGCACCTTGCGGATCGGAGCGGTCAGTGTCCTGCGTGATGCCGGTCGTGGCGCTTTATTCATAACTGTGGTGCCTAATCAGGGCAGCGACGGCGTGGAGGCCTGCGCCAGCACGGGAACGTTGCCGCCGGCCCCATCGGGGCGCACCACCTGGCCCGGCTCGGGCACTGCGAGACCGAGCTGCTGGCGCGCAATCTGGTCGATGCGCACCGGATTGCTCAACTGCGCCTCGGTCAGACGCAGTTGACGGTTCTGCTCCTGCATCTGCGCCACCTGCTGCTTCTGCGTCTCCACCTGGTAGCCGATCTCGATGGCGGAAAAGTGCTGCCACACATACACCATCACCAGCAGGAACAGAATGCTCATGGTCATGGTGAAGAGCCGCATCTCCCGCCGCCGCTCCGGGTCGTCGGCCTTCACAATGCGGCTGTTGTCGATGTGTTTGACGAAGAAAACCTCGGGCGTGGGGCCGCGTCGGGCGCGCTTTTGCAGCTCGAAGAGCTCGCGGTTGCGCGCTGCGTGGGCCTGCGACGCGAGGTTCATGCTTCCCATGCCCATTCCGAAGATCGCTCCCTGCCCTGCCGCCGCCATCGTCGCCATCGCCCCTCCTTTTCTGTCGTTATCGACTAGCGCCTTTGTACTTGCTCGCTGTTCCCTGTTCCCTGTCCCCTGTCCCCTGCTTCTCAGCCGCTCGCATCTTCGCGCTTCTCGAACGCGGGTTCCGCATCTGCTCCTGCTCGCTGGCGACCACCGGCTTCTTGGTCAGCACTTCAAAAATCCTGTTGCGGCCGGCCTCGCGCAACGCGTCCTTCACCAACCGGTCTTCCAGCGAGTGGAAGCTGATCGTCACCAGCCTTCCACCCGCTTTCAGCAGAGATGGCGCGCTTTCCAGCAGCGTCCTGATCTCTCCCAGTTCATCATTCACACGAATTCGAAGCGCCTGAAAGGTCCGTGTCGCGGGATGAATCTTGTCGCCCTTCATTGGCCGGGCCGCGGCCGATACGATTCCAGCCAGTTCCGCTGTCGTCCGTATCGGCCGGGCCCGCACAATGGCTCTGGCGATTGCCCGCGACCTCCTTTCCTCTCCGAATTCGTAAATCAGGTTGGCGAGTTCGTTTTCGTCTTCCTGATTTACCACCTGCCCGGCCGTTACTCCGCTGCGCGTATCCATCCGCATGTCCAGCGGCCCGTCCGACCGAAAACTGAATCCTCTCTGTGCCTCGTCCAACTGCAGGCTGCTTACGCCAAAGTCGGCAAGCAGTCCGTCCAAACTCTCCGGCGCAATCACTCCGCCTGCCTCGGAGAACGCACGCGACTGGTAGACCACCTCCGGCATCGCGTCGCCAATCTCGGCCCTGACCTCTTCCATCCGGGCCTTGGCCAACTCCATCGCCTGCGGGTCGCGGTCGAAGCAGATCAGCCTACCCGTCGCGCCCAGCCTCCTGGCAATCTCCGCCGAGTGGCCGCCCAGCCCGACCGTCGCATCAACAATCACGCCGCCCGGCCGCACATTGAGGAGCTGCAAAACTTCGTCTAAAAGAACCGGCACATGCTGCGGTTTATTCATCCCGTCCGCCTCTGTGCTGCCCCTGGGGGCCAAACCAAACTCTCGCTTGCCTGCAAAACTCTTCCCGAACTACGTCTCGTTCGTCTTCCCCGCAAACGAGCTCAGGTCCTCGTCCGTCAGCTCGACCGCGCCCGTGGCCTTGGTCATCATGCTGGTGAAGACCTCGCTGTTCACAACCTCCAGCAGCGTCTGCGACCCCAGCACCTCCACGTCGCCCGTCACCTTGGCCATCTCGCGCAGCTTCTGCGGAATCAGCAACCGGCCCTGCGCGTCCATCTCCGCCATCTGCCCGTAAAAGTTCGTCACATCCTGAAACTTCCGCCGCACCGGGTCCATGGGAGACATCTTCTTCAGCGACGCCTCAATCTCCTCCCACTCCTTCAGCGGGTAGATCTGCGCCCGCTTGCCGTCCATGCTCGTGATGTAGAACAGCGGCCCGTACACCTCATCCACGCGGCGCTTGAACTCCGCCGGCAGCTTCAGCCGGCCCTTTTCGTCCACGCGGGTTGGGTGATTGCCACGAAACATTGCGACCTCAGGCCCCCGGAACCAAACTTGCCATCCCGGGGAAGACAGCTTTGGGGAGTAAACTGGCCTGGATGCGGGCGGCTTATTCCGCTGCACTCCAATTTATACCACTTAACTCCACATCGACATCCTGCCTCAACGAATTAGCGATGGCAAGCTCTAAATTTGGAATGGGGTGAAGTAATTTCGGGCCGAATGTGGAAAAACCTACCTGTAGAGGCACTTAAGCCACAACCGCTATATGTAGTGTTGTGCCGGATGGTTCCCCCGCAAACTCCCCCTTGCGGCCCAACCAAAGTTGAGATAGCAAAACAAAAGCGAAAATAGCCGGAGCAAGTCCACACTGCTCAGACCCCAGCAGTTGAGCTTCCCCGTCGATTGCGTCCCAGCCACCACACCAGGTACGCCAGCACGACGAGGTTCACCAGCAGCAGGCACACCCTCACCCAGTCCGGGCGCCGCGCGATCTCGTACATCTCCCACGGCAGAAATGCTGTGGTCACGCCGACCGTCAGGTACTCGGCCCACACCTGCTCCATCACCAACCCGACGCCCTCGATGGCCCGCAGCACCGCATAAAAAAACGTCGCCAGGCCGATCTGCTTCAGCCGCTGCGCCGTGATCGCGTCCAGGTGGTCGATCACATACGACACCAGCCGCCCATCGGGATCGACCCGCAGCCTCTCCGCCAGGTGCACTGCCGCATCTCCCAGGTCGTGGTGGACAAAGTGGATCGCTCCCGCGCCGACCAGTAAGAAGAAGACCGCCTCCGCCAGCTTGAACAAGCCAATCGCCAGCAGGCCGCTGTCGTGGTGCCGCGCGACGCGCTTGTGGACTGCGCCAGCCTTGTGCTCGCTGGCCGTGCCCATCTCATCAATCTGGATCCCACTCATACGCTTCGACGCGCGCCCCACCTGCAATCTGCGCTATAACCAGTTGACGAGCGCCGTGCGCGGTTGTCAACCGCAGGCGGCCCGACAGCGCGCAGAAGACTACTGGGGAAGGACTTCAATGCCTGTCACAGTCGCATAGCCCTCCACCGGAACGAAACTCAGCAGCAATTTGCCCTGGGCATTCGGCTCCAGACCCGTGGCCTTGCGAAGCACCACGTCTGTCTGGCGGGCCTCTTTCACCAGGTTGAAGTTATTGAGGAGTACCTTCCCATTGCAGAACACATTGAAGATATGGGCGACTGTGGCCCGGTTATCGCCGGACAAAGATGAAGACTGGTCCCAGTCGCCGTGGCGTACCGCAAAATGCAGCAATACGGTGTATTTCCCCGGTGACACGGGAATCGCGTAGGAGAAGTTGCCCCAGCGCTCGGTTTCGTAGAGTTCCGGGTCGTCGGTCCCGCTGACTGGAGAAGTGTAGGAAGCCATCTGGCCACCCTCGAAATAGTTGTCCGGGCTCCACCAGTGGCTATCGTTGGAGTAATAGGGGGTCTGCCTGGCCAGAAGGCGTATAGGCCGAATGTGTCCCGGAACTCCGGGCAGGATCTCGATGGCCGAAAGGATGGCCTGCATCCCATCCTCCCCGGCGAATTCGAGATCGAGCAGCCCATCCGCGGCCGGTTCCATGTCCGGAAATACCTTGACATCGGCGGTGCGGCTGCCTCCAGCGTCGGCCACAACATCGAAGCGGCTCAGCAGCGTTTTACCGTTGGCGCGTACGGTAAAGATACGACTGCCTTCTCCGCTCATTTCTGTGGACTCCGGACCATAGACCGTCTCGGCAAAATGCAGGCGCAGTTCGTAGACGCCCTTTTTCAGCGGAATCCTGTAGCGGAATTGCCCTTGTCGGCTGGTGCGGTAAAATCCTGGGTCCTGCGTGCGCCAGATGTGCTCGACGGAGCTTTTCACTGCCGTGCCGCCATCGAACCAGCGATCGGCGCTCCACAATTTCCCCGCATGATCGACAAAGCTGCGGCTTGAACCGGACAGGATGCGTACCTCCTCCCCGATGGGCGGGCCAATCTGCGGTTCCGCAGGCTGTGCCGAAGGCTGATTCGATAGCGCAGCCGAGGACGGCCGTTTCTCGTACCGGAGAAATAGCAGAACGCCGCTCAGGCCCAGGAGCAGAAGCGGAAGTACGGCGGCAAGCCACAATGCCCAACCGCCGGGAGGTCGAAACCGGTGTTCCGCCTGGCGCAGGGTGGCGCTCCCGGTTCCGGACTGGCCTGCAACGGACGGGACCTCCGCAGTGGACGCGCGCTCCCCCTGTCGCGAACTGCCCGGTCCAAATTCCGGAACATATTGCCCCACTGGAATCGTGATATGGAGCCGGTGCGATGCGCCCTCGCCGGCATAGTACTCAGCCAGACGCTTGCGCAAGCGGTTGGCCTCCACCCGCACGATGGAATCGGAGTTCTGATCGAAGGAAGGTCCGCGATGGAAGACTTCCACCCCGATGGAATATTCCTTAATCTGGTTGGCTTCCCCATCAAAGAGCCTTTCGCATAAGTAAGACAGCAGACGAGCGAGGGCAGGCGCGCGGGTAAAGTACTTCGACTGAAGCACCGCCTTCAGTTCCGTGCGCCGGGCGCCGAGATCGAGAGGTCCTTGGTGTTCCATCGCCATCGTTCCAGACTCAAATGAATGTTATGGTAGCTCTCCCCGGCCTGTTGCGGTTTGTTTAACGGTGAAGACGGCGGGCGGGAAGAGGGATGTAACGGCAGGTAACCTCCGCCGCGTCTCGCCTGTGTCTCCCTCCGGGCCGAATTCCCCATCGTCGTAAGTGTCCGCTGCGCCGAGAGTTTGCCTGCGCCGCACCGGGTTTTAACCCCGGCGGAATGGGCAGGTAGCGGGTATAGCGTTGCGGGCTGCCCAGGCAAGCTCTCTACTGGGGCCGATGCAGCGAGCAGATCGCCGGAGACGGCAGGTGCAACCGCCGTCTTCCATCGAATGCCCATTCGCAGAGGAGGTGACCGATGAAAAAACTGGTGACGATGCTCATGGCGGCGGGCCTGCTGATCTGCGCGGCCCCGTATGGAAGGACGGCCCCGCTCCCCAACGCGGCCACGACGGACAAGCTTGCAAACGCCAAGGCGGCTGAGGAGAAAGGAGACCTGGCGCGCATTCACGACGATTATGAGCAGGCCGTTTTCGACTATCGCAAAGCCCTGCGCGTCGACCGTAAGAATGCCGAGCTCTATAACAAGCTGGGCGTGGCCGAACTCAAGTTGGGCAATCGGGGTCCAGCGCACAAATCCTTTGAGCTTGCCGTGAAATACAACCCCCAGGACGCTGTTGCGCTGAACAACCTTGGGGCCACAGCCTGCCTGGACCGGAAGTACATGCTTGCCGTTGGCTACTTGAAACAGGCGCTGGCACTGGATGAGCCGCAAGCCCCTACCCACATCAACCTGGCGGAGGCCTGGATCGGCCTGGGCCAGACAGATCGCGCCATGACGGAATTCACGCGGGCCCTCGAACTGGACCCCGATGCCCTCAGCGAGAACGAGAATGGGACCCTGGCACGGGTCAGCACGCCGGAACAGCGCGCCCGCGCTGCCTACATCATTGCCAAATCGTATGCCAGGCGCGGCAACCTCGAAGGGGCCCTGGAGT
This sequence comes from uncultured Acidobacteriaceae bacterium, assembly GCA_963767315.1. Taxonomy (GTDB): domain Bacteria; phylum Acidobacteriota; class Terriglobia; order Terriglobales; family Acidobacteriaceae; genus Edaphobacter. The sequence goes on from CAVYDK010000018.1 coordinate 60,491, forward strand.
ATCTGCAACGGGCCAAAGAGGGCCGCTTTCCCGATCTGGCCAAAGTCTATACCGACCCGGAGTTCGCCCCGCTCTGGAAGGACCCCCGTCTGGCTAAAATCATCAAGCGATAGACAGTCCTCAACGTGGTGCCGGGCGCCACTGAAACCCTACCGCAGCGCCATCCGCCGGCTTTCCATTGCGGCGAGATACGGCCGCGCCTTCTCCAGCGCCGCCTCGGCCGTCAGGCCGTACTTCTGGCGCAGTTGCTCCAGCTTGCCGTGCTCGATGAACCGGTCGGGCCAACCCACGCGCACCACCGGAACGTCGAGTTCCAGCTCGCTGAGCGCCTCCAGCACCGCCGAGCCGAAGCCTCCGGCCAGCACATGGTCCTCCAGCGTCACCAGCAGCCCGCAGCGGCGCGCGTACTCCGCCACGCACTCGCGGTCGATCGGCTTGGCAAAGCGCGGATTGACGACCGCAGCCGAAAATCCCTCGCGCCGCAGCATCGCGGCCAGCCGCACGGCCTCGGGAAGCATCGCGCCCAGCCCGAAGATGGCAACGTCGTTGCCGTCCTCGATCACCTCGGCCACGCCGATCTCCAGCGCCCGGGGCTGCGCCTTCACCGGCACGCCCGGCCCCGCGCCCCTCGGGTAGCGGATCGCCGCCGGACCGTCGTGCAGCATCGCTGTGAACATCATGTCGGCCAGCTCGTCCTCGTCCTTGGGAACCATGTGGACGATGTTGGGCAGGCTGCGCAGATAGCTGATGTCGAAGAGCCCGTGGTGGGTCGGCCCATCGTCGCTCGACAAGCCGCCGCGGTCCATGCAGAAGACCACCGGCAGGTTCTGCAGGCACACGTCATGCACAATGGGGTCGAACGCGCGCTGCAGGAACGTCGAGTAGATGGCGCAGAACGGCTTGTATCCCTTGGTCGCCATGCCCGCGGCGAAGATCACCGCGTGCGCCTCGGCGATACCCACATCGAAGTAACGCGTCGGATGGCGTGGCCGGAAGAGGTCGAGCCCGGTGCCGCTGGGCATCGCCGCCGTAATGGCCACGATTTTGTCGTTGCCGTCGGCCAGTTTGCAGAGCGTCTCGGCGAATATCTCCGAGTAGGTCTTCTGCCCGGCCGACTTGGTCTCGCCCGTCTCCGGATCGTACGGCCCCAGCCCGTGAAACTTCTTCTGCTTCTCCTCCGCCGGCTGGAAGCCGCGCCCCTTCTGGGTGATCGCGTGCAGCAGCACCGGCTTGTTCTGCTGCTTCAGGAACTTGAATGTCTCGATCAGCAGGGGCAGGTTGTGGCCGTCCACCGGCCCGTAGTAGCTCAGCCCAAACTCCTCAAAGAGCATTCCCGGGCCGATCAGCCCCTTGGCCGCCTCCTCCGCCTTGCGCGCCATCTGCCGCACGGCCTTGCCGCCAAAGCGCTCCAGCATCGTGGCCGCGCGGTCGTGCATCGCGGCAAGCGTCGGATTGGTCACGATCTTGTGGAAGTACTGCGCGATCGCGCCCACATTTTTGTCGATCGACCATGCATTGTCGTTCAGCACAACGATCAGCCGCCGGGTCTGCGCTGCGATGTTGTTCAGCGCTTCGAAGGAGATGCCGTTGGTGAACGCCGCGTCCCCGCAGAGCGCGACGATGTGCTCCTTGCCGCCCGACATATCGCGCGCCACGGCCATGCCCAGCGCCGCGCTCAGCGCCGTGCCCGCGTGCCCGGCGCCGTAGCTGTCGTGTTCGCTCTCGCTGCGCAGCATGAAGCCGTTCAGCCCGCCCGGCTGGCGGATGGTTTCGAAGCGGTGATTGCGTCCGGTCAGCATCTTGTGGACGTATGCCTGGTGGCTCACGTCGAAGACGAAGCTGTCGCGCGGCGTGTCGAAGACATAGTGCAGCGCCAGTGTCAGCTCCACCACGCCCAGGTTGGGGCCAAGGTGCCCGCCGGTCTTGGCCACGCCAACGATCAGCCGCTCGCGGATCTCTTCGGCAAGTTGAGTCAGTTGCGGAATGGTCAGCCGCTTCACATCCGCCGGAGACTCAATCCCGCTCAACAGCTCTTCCATGCTCATCCTGTCTGAAGCTGGCGCCTGCCATGCGACATGCGTTTTCTGTAGAAGCCACAGCCCTCAAGTATACCAATCCGTTGGATGCTCCCCGCGCCCGTCGAATCCACTCCGGTCCAATGCGCTGCATCCACTACGCTTCAGGCCCCTGAAGTACCACGCGCTTCCCCCAAAAGTGCCAGTGCAGAATCCCCACCCATCCCTTAGCATCGGGGGGTAAGATGATCGCCACATTGGAAAAACGCGAAGTTACGCGCAGTGAAGCCCTGCGGATCGAGACCCTCGACCGGTACGAGATCCTCGGTGCTGTCTCCGACCCCGCCGTCGACGACCTCGCCGAGCTGGCGGCAAAGGCCTGCAACACCACTGTCGCCGGGGTTTCGTTTGCCACCGACCGAATCTGGGTCTACTCCCGCTACGGCATTCGCGAGACCGAACTGCCCCTGGGCAGCCTGCCCTCCGTGCCACCGCTACGCAGCCAGGGCGTGTACGAGATCTCCGACACCACCGAACACCCCGCCTTCTCTCCTGGTGGGGTCCTGCTCGGCGACCGCACCTTCCGCTTCTATGCCGACGCTCCGCTGATCACGGCCTCCGGGGTGCGCATTGGCTCGCTCTTCGTGCTCGACACGCCGGCGCGAAGGCTCACCCCCCTTCAAACGCAGACCCTCACCGTGCTGGGGCGGCAGGCGATGGCCTCGATCGAGCTCAGCCACGCCCTGCGCCAGATGGAGCGCGTGGCCCGCGCCCGCCAGCGCATCGAGTCCGCGCTCACCGTCGAGCGCAACTTCGTCTCCACCGTGCTGGACACCGTCGACGCCCTGGTCGCCGTCTTCGACACCGCCGGCCGCATCGTCCGCTTCAATCGCGCCTGCGAGGCCGCCTCGGGATACAACTTCCCCACCCTGGTTGGACGTTACCTCTGGGACAAGCTCATCCCCCACGCCGACGTGCCCGCGGCCATGCATCACTTCGAGCGTCTGCGCGCCAACGGCTCTCCCGCCGCATTCGAGAACCAGTGGCTGCACCGCGACGGAAGCCTGCGCCGCATTGCATGGTCGGCCTCGCCGCTCTTCGACGACCAGGGCCATATCAACTTCATCATCGCCACCGGCATCGACGTCACCGTCCAGCGCGATGCCGAAGAGACCCTGCGCGAGAGCGAAGCGCGCTACCGCCAGCTCGTCGAAGGCTCGCTCGGCATGGTCTGCACCCACGATCTGCAGGGCATCCTGCTCTCGGTCAACGCCCACGTCGCGCAGAGCGTAGGCCATACCCGCGAAGAAGTGGTCGGCCATCGGCTCTCCGAGTTCATTCCCGAGAGACTCCACGCATCCTTCGACAGATACCTCAGCGAACTCGCTCTGAAGGGCGAGGTCCAGGGGCTGCTCCACCTGCGCCACACCGACGGCAGCGTGCGCATTGTCGCATACCGCAACAAACTCATCCAGGCCCCCGGACGCGACCCCTATGTACTCGGTTTCGGCATCGACATCAGCGAGCAGGTCCGCACCGAAGACAAGCTGCGCGTCCTCATGCGCCAGTCGAACTCCGTCCTGGAGTCCGTCGGCGATGGCATCTTCGGCATCGACCTGGACGGCAACTGCACCGTCGTCAACCCCGCCGCCGCACAGATGCTCGGCTTCAAACCCGACGAGCTCCTCGGCCGCAACATGCACTCGCTCATCCATCACACGCGCGTCGACGACAGCCCTTACCCCGAGGAAGAGTGCCCCATTCAAAACTCCATCCGCGACCTTGACACCGTGCGCGTCTCCAATGAAGTCTTCTGGCGCAAGGACGGCACCAGCTTCCCGGTCGAGTACGTCGCCCGGCCCCAGATCGAATTCGAGCCGGTGCCCCGAACCCAAAATCGAGCCCAAAATCGAACCCAAAATCGACTCCGGAATCCTGCTCGAGACCGGGCCTAAAGTTCAGCCCAAAGTTGAGCCCGAGATCGATCCCGTTCCAACGGACGCCAAGCCCGCGGGCAAGGCCGTCGGCGTCGTCGTCGCCTTCACCGATACCACCGAGCGCCGCACCCTCGACCGCATGAAGGACGAGTTCATCTCCACCGTCTCGCACGAGCTGCGCACGCCGCTGACCTCGCTGCGCGCCGCCCTCGGCCTCATCACCGGAGGCTCGCTCGACACCCGCCCGCAGAAGCTGAAGCAGATGCTCGAGATCGCCGCCGGAAACACCGACCGCCTGGTCCGCCTGGTCAACGACATCCTCGAACTGGAACGCATCGGCTCCGGCAAGGCGGAGTTGCACTACACCATGTCCTCGGCCGACGACCTCTTCCGCCGCGTCGCCATCCTGCAGCAGACAGACGCCGCCAAGGCACAGATCCGCATCACCTTCAACTCCCACGGCGTCAACGTCTGGGCCGACCCCGACCGCATCCTGCAAACCCTCACCAACCTCGTCTCCAACGCCATCAAGTTCTCCCCTCCAGGCACGGAAATTCACCTGCGATCGCGCCGCACCGATGCCAACGAGGCCGAAATCCAGGTCCGCGACCAGGGCCGCGGCATCCCCGAAGACAAGCTCGAAAGCATCTTCGAGCGCTTCCACCAGGTCGACGCCTCCGACTCCCGCACCATGGGAGGCACCGGCCTCGGACTCGCCATCTGCCGCTCCATCGTCGCCCAGCATGGAGGCCGCATCTGGGCCACCAGCACCGTCGGCAAAGGCTCAACCTTCCACTTCACCCTGCCTACCCGCCCCGCCAGCAACCTGCTCTAGCTCCAGCCCACAGAAACCGTCATTCTGCCCTGAGCGACGTCGAATGGGCAGAATCTCCGTATTTGTCTTTTGGTTCGTAAATCCCCTTTGGGGAAACTGCCTGCGCATCCGCCGTCTCTATCGCAGCTCGACGCGCACCGTCATGCCATCTCCGTTCACAAATGAGACCTCGCGCCCGCTCATCGACACATGCGGATCGTACTTCCCTTTGTGCCTTCCGCTGTTGCCGTTCCAATCGACCGGAATAATTGCGGGGTGGTCTGCATCGGCGAGGCACACCATCCAGCGCAGGCAGATGAGGCGCACCGGCGTCCCCGGAGCCTTGTTCCAGGCCTGCACAAGAATGCGGAATGCCCCCGGCTGCGCGTCCCGCCACAGCAGAACGTCGCCGGCAGCGTTGACAAAGACCTGCACACCGCTCTGCCTCCCATCCTTGCCACTCCCTTGTAGCAGGCCGACATCCATCCCCTGCAATAAACTGGAAACCTCACTTTGCACTTGATCGGCCTTTGCCGCCTGCATCACGCCGGAGACTCCGCTCTGTAGTTGTCCGGTCGCCTTGCTGCCTTGCAGCAGCTCGGCCGCTGCATTCTGGCGCTGGCCGCTCTCGCTCGGCACGGAGCTGCCGCTTGCGGCCGGCACAATCACCGCGCCGCTTTGGATCTGTTCATCCATTGCGCTTTGCAGCGATTCGGTCACCACGCCCTGGCTCTGGCTGGCCCCGCTGCTCTGCCGCGGACTGGACTTGCCGCTCGGGGGAACTTCGGACATGCCACTTGCTCGCGCGCCGGCCTGCCCGCTCTGGTTCATGCCGGACTTGCCGCTTTGACGCGCGTTGGTTATGGTGACCGCCGCCAGCGGGTCGCGCACATAGATGCGCCGCCGATTCACCGCGACCAGCGCGATCACCACCAACAGCACAAGCAGCAGAAACGCTTTCATCGCATCCCTCAACTGGCAACTCACAACTTACAACTTACAACTATCTTTTCTCCTTCTCCTCGTGATACTCCTGCTCGGTGTTGATCTCCCACAGCGCCTGCTTGTCCACCCTGCCCGCCGCCAGCCCATCGACCACGTGCATCGCCGTCAACATGCTGTGGTCCTGGTTGTTGTACTTGTGCATCCCGTTGCGCCCGACCAGGAAGAGGTTGTCGATGCGGTCGGTGAACTCTTTCAGCTCGTCGAAGCGGTCGTAGGTGCCGAAGTACGCGGGGTAGGTCTTGGGAACGCGCACCACATGCGCGTCGCTCACGTCGGCCGCGTTGAGGATTCCGATCTTCGCCACCTCGGCGATGGCGAACTTCTTCAGGTCGTCATCGGCCATCTTCCACAGATCGTCCGTCTCGTAGCAGAAGTACTCCAGCCCGATCCACACCTTCCCCGGATCGCGCACCAGGTACGGGCTCCAGTTGTTGAAGAGCTGCAACCGTCCCAGCAGCACGTCCGGCTCCTGAATATAAATCCATGTGTCCTTCAGCAGGCCGCCATCGGGCTCGGTCACCTTCAGCCTGTCCACCAGCAGGCCAACGGTGATGAAGTCGCGGTACTGCAATCCATCGCTGACTTCAAGAACATTCGCAGGGACCGGCGTCTGCATCGCGCGCAGCAGATCGCGCATGGGCATGGTGGAGAAGAAATAATCGCCGGCAAACGTCCTGCGTTCTCCGTCCGCCCCCACCGCCTCGATCGAAGCGACTCGCAGCGGCCCACCCTCCGCGAAGTTGAGTCGCTCCACCTTCCAGCCCATGTGGATCTCGCCGCCCTTCTGCCGGATGAGGTCGGCAACGTGCTCCCATAGTTGGCCGGGGCCGAACTTCGGGTACATGAAGCGCTCGATCAGCGAGGTGTCGGTGCCCTTCTGGGCCAGGTCGCCGCCCTCGCTCCTCGCGCGAAACATCTTCTTCACGAAGTGCTTGACCGCGGTGGTCAGCGAGAGCCCCTTGATGCGTTGCGCGCCCCACTCGGCGGAGATCTCGTGGCACGGCGTCCCCCACACCTTCTCTGTGTAGCTCTTGAAGAACGTCAGGTACAGTTCGCGTCCGAAGCGGTTGATCAGGAAGTCTTCCAGGCTCTTCTCCGGCCTGATCTGGCGCACGCGCGACACCATGTAGCTCGTCCCGACGCGCACCATGCGCACCACGCCCAGGTTCTTCAGCGTGTTCGCCGTCAGCGTAATGGGGTAGTCGAAGAACTTCCGCAGATAGTAGATGCGGCTCCGCCGTGGCCGGATCAGCATCACCAGGTCGGGGTTCTCGGGCTCGGGAACCGCGACCGTCTCGGCGACTTCCTCCGCGGAATCTTCTTCGGAATCATCCTCGGCGGCGGCGCTCTCCGTATGGTGCAGCGGCCCCAGCCCGCGCAGCGGAGGCTCCTCGTGCAGGTGCGCGGGGACCGTCACCACGCGCCGCTTGCCCTGATAGCTGATCTCGGCCGGCAGGCCCGACGCACCCGGCGCGGTCGTCTCTGCGTTCGCAGCCGCCTCCGGGCCTGCCTCGCCCGGCACGGAGAGATCGGGCGGCATCAGCTCCATCCACCACTGCATGACCCGGTCGCTCTTGGAGAAAAACCGGTGGCCGCCGATGTCCATGCGGTTTCCCTTGTACCGGATCGTCCGCGAGATGCCGCCGATCTCGCCGCTCGCTTCCAGAATTACCGGCACAATCTCCGTGCGCCGCAGCAGTTCCAGCCCGGCCGTCAACCCCGCCGGCCCAGCTCCAATAATGACCGCCTTCTTCGCCATCCGAGCCCCAGTCTCCCTCACTATTGGGTTAATGATGTGAGTTTAGCAGGATGAGAAGGGGCGGAACCGCCCCGAACCACAGTCGGCACCGCGCACCTGTTTTGCTTAAGGGCACGGGTTCACCTTCCCTCACGCCGTCATTCTGGCATAGCCAGAATCTCTGTATTTGTCTTGTTTTGCTTAAGGGCACGGCTTCAGCCGTGCCGTAAGTGGCCAATTTTTCAATTGGGCTTTAGCCCCTGAGGTCGTGATGCGGGCAAGCCCCAGGTGTTCTTAAAAAATCTCTGCACAAGTCCATGTTTTGAAAGGGACGGGCTTCAGCCCGTCCGCAAGCGCCGCGAAATTACGGGGCTTTAGCCCCTGAGGGAATGTTGAAGACTTGTGCAGGCCTTCCTTGGCAGGTTCTCACAAGATTCCCTGCCTGAATCTCCTTCAGAAACGTCTAAGATGGAAAGGGCCTTTGCGGTCGAGCGCGGCGATGCTCTTCGCAGGCGGTTGGTGATGCGGTCCTATGGCTGAGTTTGTAGTCCGATTGGCGGATGAGCGTGGCCGCGTGCAGGAGCAGACGCACACCGCGGCCACCGAAGAAGAGCTGCGCGCGCGCTTCACGCAGGCGGGGTACTACGTCTACTCGGTGAAGGCGCGCGGCCTGCTGGCGGGCGCCGGCAAGACCAAGAAGGTCAAGCTGGAGACCTTTCTCGTCTTCAACCAGCAGTTCCTCACCCTCATCCGCGCCGGCCTTCCCATCCTCGGCTCCATCGAGCTGCTGGCCCGCCGCCAGAAGCTCCCCCACTTCCGCGCCCAACTGGAGGACGTCGCCACCCGCGTCAAGAACGGCGAATCCATCTCCGAGGCATTCGTCGCGCAGGGCGGATTCCCCGTCGTCTACACCACCACGCTGCTGGCGGGCGAGCGCTCCGGCAACCTGGAAGAAGTCCTGCAGCGCTACCTCGACTTCCAGCGCGTCTCGCTCACCTTCCGCAAGAAGCTCCTCGCCAGCCTCATCTATCCCGCCGTGCTGGTTGTCATGGTGATCGGCCTCTTCATCTTCCTCATCACCTTCGTCGTCCCCCGCTTCGCCGAGCTGTACGAGCAACTGGGCACCAAGCTGCCCGCGATCACGACATTTCTGCTGGCGCTGGGCACAAACGCGCAGAGCTACGGCATCTATGCCCTCGCCGCGCTGGCGCTGGCTATCTTTCTCTTCGTCCGCTGGATCAAGACCGACGCGGGCGCGAACCTGGTGGACCGCGTCCGCATCGGCCTTCCGCTGATCGGCCCCGTCTGGCTGAAGTACCAGGTCGGCCTCTTCGCGCGCACCCTCGCCACGCTGCTCACCGGCGGCCTGCCGCTGGTCCCATCGCTGGAGACCGCGGCCCGCTCCATCGACAGCCGTCAGATCAGCAACGCCGTCTTCCGCAGCGTCGAGACGGTGCGCGAGGGCAAGGGCCTCTCCACCAGCCTCGCCGAGACAAAAATCTTCCCCGAGCTGGCCGTCGAGATGGTCGAGGTCGGCGAGTCCACCGGCGCACTGCCCCAGATGCTCAACTCCGTCGCCGAGTTCTTCGAGGAGGACGTGCAGACCAACCTCACCGCCGCCATGAGCCTCATCGAGCCCATCATCCTCATCGTCATGGGATGCGTCGTCGTCACCATCCTCATCTCGCTCTACCTGCCCATCTTCAGCATGAGCGCCGGCTCCGGCGGCGGCGCGCAGTAACCCCGTAGTAAGTTGTTTGTGTGAATTTTGAATGGGACGAAGCCAAAGCGCGTAGTAACCTGAAGAAGCACGGCGTTGCGTTTGATGTGGCCGTTAGGGTCTTTTGCGACATTCGCAGAGTTGAGGAACAGGACGCTGGCGACTATGGCGGCGAAGTTCGTTGGAAGACAGTAGGACTGGTCAACACTCAGGAGATTGTCGTCGTCTACACGGAACTCGAAAACCGTCTGCGAATTATTTCAGCAAGGAGGGCAGAAACAAATGAGCGAAAAGGATACTGGCAAAATCGTAACGTTTGAACTCGATCTGGATAACCCTCCCCCGTTGACCGGCGAGGAGCGGGAACAGATGGAGCATCTGCGGACGATGAAGGACGAAGACATCGACCCCAGCGACATTCCAGAGCAGACCGGCGTGGACAACTGGACTCGGCCCGGGTTGTTTGGCGGTCCCGCAGGCAGACTGCGTCAGGCAGCATTGAAGGAAAAGGTGCTGTTTCTCGATGAGGATGTCGTCGAGGGCTTCCGCGCAATGGGAGACAACTCCCCGCAGAAGATGAACACTGTCCTGCTCGAATACTTGGCCACGCACCGCAAGTCCGCGTAAGCATCCCGTGCAGCGAGCGCACTCCGATAGTAAGTCCGCCCGAACGCTATACCGGCTGCATAACCGAATCGCGCCCAATGGCGATGACGAAGTAGTTGGCCGTCGTCTCGCCGACGTTCTTCAGCCCGTGCATCACGTTGGACGCGGCAAACATCACGCCGCCCGGCCCAACCCGCTCCGGCTTGCCGTCGTTGTCGAACTCCAGTTCGCCCTCGCGCACCATCATGAACTCCGAGTGCCGGTGCTTGTGCGCCGGATGAGGCATGTGCCCCGGCAGCAGCGTCGTCTCATGCAGCTCCACCGCCTCGCCCGTCGGCAGCACGCCGCGGACCACGGCGCGGGCCTCGCCATTCGCGTTCTTCACCACCGGCAAATCGGCAAAGGGATAGGACCGCTGCGTGGAAAGCACCCGCCCGCCCGCCGGTCCCGGAGGGGGAGGGATGGCCATATTGTCCTGGGCCTGCGCTGAAGGCTGCCCCTCGCCGGCGGCCACGGCGAGAGCTGCAAAGCTGGAAAGAGCGGCACATAGTTCACGACGGTTCATCGTATTCATGCGGAAGATACTACTCCACCCGAATGAACTTTGGCGTCGACTCCGCTTCGCGTCTTCGCCCGCCTGGACTTTGGTACCGGCCTACTTCGCGTCGCCCCCGATGGCGACCACGAAGTAGCTCGCCGGAACGCCGCCCGCGTTCTTCACCGTGTGCTTCGTGCCGTAGGCCACATAGAAGACGCCGCCCGGCCCCACATGCTCGCTGACCAGCCCCTTCGAGCCCTCGTGCTGGAACTCCAGCTCGCCCTCGCGCACCAGGATGAACTCCGTGTGCTGGATCGTGTGCAGCGGGTTGGGCTCGGCCTCGGCCATCTGCATCGACTCATGCAGGCTCACGGTCTCGCCGGTGGCCAGCGTGCCATGCACGATGTCGCGGCTCTCGCCGCCGTTGGCCATGGTGCGCACCCCCATCTGGTCGAAGCCAAAGGCGCGCGAGTAGTAGAGCGAGTCGGAGGCCTTGGACGGCGTTCCGCCAGCGCCCGAGTTATTCTGCAATGCCAGTGCCTCTGGCGCGCCCGCGCCGATGGCGGCCAGCACGGGAAGGGAGACACACAGATCGCGACGATTCATGTTTTTCATGGCTGCAATCCTAACTCACTCCACACGCCACATGCTCTCCCGCGCACTCGCCGTTGCTTCTGTCCTTCCGGAGGGAGCAGGGGGCTTCAGCCCCCTGAATAAGCCTCGTAGAATCAAGGGGCTTTAGCCCCGGGCTTTTTTTCTCTCCATGCACCTCAAAATCCCCAGCAAACTCGCCGTGTCAAGCCCCTCGACCCCCATTAATCTCTATAACCAACACCCCACCAATCACTTACCTCCGAAAAATACTTGGCATAGTAGTTATGCCCCAATCTCTATACTTAAAGTAGGGGGAAATCTATCGCAAAGTGTACAGTCGAGCCAACGCGCGGGATCAAGGAACCCCGCCGATTGCTGGCATAGAATCCCTTTGTTTTCTTATGTTTGATCTGTAACTCGTCTTGAATGACGACTTTATAGGCGAATTCCTGCATCTTTATGAATCTGGCTATTTTAGCTGTTGGGGGGGAGGGGGGGTGAGGGTGCAAGAGCGCACGTTGCATGCCATTGCCATGCCCCGCGAATCTCGCACCTTGTATTCTGGACCTGGAACCCTATGCACCTAACCGACTCCCACGCGCACCTCGACATGCTCTCCGGCGATCTGGCCGAGGTTCTGGCGCGCGCGCAGGCTGCCGGTGTGCGCACGCTTCTGGCCATCGGCATCGGCGAAGGCCCGGACGAGATGCAACGCGCATTGGAGATTGCGAAAAAGTTCAGGGGTCAACCAGACACACCCGTGATATACGCCAGCGCGGGGATCCATCCGCAGGAGGCGCATCGGGCGAACGCCGGCTCGCTGGCCAAGCTGGCGCGGCTGGCAGCAGACGAGCGGGTGATCGCCATCGGCGAGATCGGCCTGGACTACTACCACGTAGACAACCCCGCGGCCGAGGTGCAACGCAACTCATTCGTCGCCCAGATGCAGGTGGCCGCCACGGCGCGCAGGCCGGTCCTGATCCACTGCCGGACCTCGGAGCTGGCCACGCCCGAAGCCAGGCAGAAGTTCGGCGCGGCCGACGCATGGGAGGAGCTGCTGGAGTTGCTCGTCGAACACTGGACGGCAAGCGGCCTGGGCGGCATTCTGCACTGCTTCTCCGGCACGGTGGAGCAGGCGCGACGCGCGCTCGATTTTGGTTTTTATCTCTCGTTTGCCGGCAATCTGACCTACCCCAGGGCCGCCGGGCTGCGCGAGGTTGCGGCGTATGCGCCCGCCGACCGCATTTTGCTGGAAACGGACGCGCCATTCCTCGCCCCCATCCCCCGCCGCGGCCAGCAGAACGAGCCTGCGCTGATGGTCCACACCGCGGAGTGCCTGGCCGGGCTGCGCGGAGTTTCGCTGGAAGAGATCGCCGCGCTCACCACCGCCAACTTCCATCGCCTCTTCCCCACCACCTCGAACCTCGAACCTTAAACCTGAACCTCGAACCTGCAACTCTCAACCGTCTTATACTGTCCTTTATGGCATCCGACAACAGCTTCGATGTAGTCAGCAAGGTGGACCTGGCCGAGGTGAAGAACGCGGTCGACCAGGCGACCAAGGAGATCAACACGCGCTTCGACCTGAAGGACTCGAAGTCCAGGATCACGATCGAGGGCGCGGACGCCATCCAGCTTGCATCGCAGGACGAGTACAAGCTGGAGGCGGTCAAAGAGATCCTGCGCCAGAAGCTGGTGAAGCGCGGCGTCTCGCTGAAGAACCTGGAGTACGAAAAGATCGAGCCCGCCGCCAACTCCTCCGTTCGGCAGAAGATCAAGCTGCAGCAGGGCATCCCGACGGAGAAGGCCCGGCAGATGGTTGCGCTGGTCAAGGAGATGAAGCTGAAGGCGCAGGCCAGCATCCAGGGCGACACCGTGCGCGTAACGAGCAAGGACCGCGACACGCTGCAGCAGATCATCGCCAAGTTGCGCGCCGGGGACTTCGGCGTCGCGCTGCAGTTCACCAACTACCGCAACTAGCAGCTAGAGCGCCGCATCGTGCTGGAAGAACGCAGCGGATTTTTCAGGCTGGCGACGAATCGCCGAATCCCTTGCCCCGACCTGCTACTCTAAATTCAAGTGAGCGCTCTCTCCATTGCGACGGCGAAAGAGGTCTTCGACCTGCTGCGCGACGACCTGGCCGCGATCGAGGAGGAGTTCACGCGGCAGTCGGCGTCGGAGGTCGACGTCATCACCGACATCGCGCAGTACCTGATGGCGGGCGGCGGCAAGCGCATCCGTCCGCTGCTGTTGCTTCTCTCCTCGAAGGCGCTGGGCTGCACCAGCCACTCGCGCATCCGCCTGGGCGCGGTGGTCGAGATGCTGCACACCGCGACGCTGGTGCATGACGACATCATCGACGAGGCGGAGACGCGGCGCGGCCGGCCCTCGTCCAACACCACATGGGGCAATGCCAAGTGCGTGCTGGCCGGCGACTGGCTCTACATGCAGTCGTTCGCGACCGCGCTGGAGGAGCGCAACTTCCGCGTGCTGGAGCTGCTGATCTCGCTGACCCAGCAGATGGTGGAGGGCGAGCTGCTGCAGATGCAGAAGCTGGGCCACCTGATCAACGAAGAGGAGTACTTCGACCTGATCTTCCGCAAGACGGCGTGCCTGTTCAGCGTCTCCATGCAACTGGGCGCTGCGATTACCCACGCCGACGAGGAGACCGAGATCGATGCTGGGTGAGTATGGGCGCAACCTGGGGCTGGCCTTCCAGATCGTGGACGACATGCTGGACCTGACCGCCGCCGAAGACATCCTGGGCAAGCCGGTGGCCAGCGACCTGCGCGAGGGCAAGGCGACGCTGGCCGTCATCCACGCGCTGGAGCGCGGCACCGGGGCCGACCGCGAGGCCATCCGCACGGTGCTCGCCGAACGCAGCTTCACCAGCGTCTCGCACCCGGAGATTCTGGAGATTCTGGAGCGGCACGGCTCCATCGCCTACGCCATGGACACGGCCTGCGCCTACGCCGAGGCCGCGCGGCTCTCCATCGCCGAGCTGCCCCACAGCGAGGCCAAACGCGCGCTGCTCTGGGTCCCGGGATTCGTCACCAGCAGAGACCGCTAGAGCACACGCAGCCACGCCGCCCACTGCGAATTGGCCTACTCTTGGTCGCCGGCCCCATCACCTCCCGCGTCGCCGGTTCCGGCTGGTTGCAGGTCCAGGTCGGCGGGCTGCAGTTTGCCGGCTTTGCCTTCCACCAGTACCTGGATGCGGCCCTCGGCCTGCTCCAACTCCTTCTTGCAAGCGCCAGAGAGCTTCATGCCGTCTTCGAAGAGGCGCACCGATTCGTCCAGCGACAGGTCGCCGCGCTCCAGCTTCTCCACCACCTTCTCCAACTGCGTCAAGTGCTCTTCAAAGTTCGCCATGGCGGTTTGCTCCCTCCCGTTGCTCTCAAAGTCTGCTACGCCAGGCCGAGGACCTGGGCGGCGGCGGTGTATTTTCCGAAGGGCGCGCTGACCTGGCAGCCCTGTACCATGGTTCGCGCCTGGGCTAGCATCTCCTGCGCAATGCGAATTCCCTCGGCGCGCGCGGCCTCGGGCGTACTGGCGGCGGCCATGCGGGCGAGGATTGCGTCGGGCATGGAGATCTTCAGGTCGTTCTTGAGGAACTCGGCGTTGCGCAGGCTGATGAGCGGCCAGATGCCCGCGATGAGCGGGATGCGGAATGGCTCGATGCGGCGCAGGAACTGCTCCAGCAGGCGCAGATCGAAGACCGGCTGGGTGATGGCATACTCCGCGCCCGCCTCCACCTTCCGGGCGAAGCGGCGCACCTCGTAGTCGATGTCGGGGAAGCCGGGGTTGGCGGCGCAGGCCAGGGTGAAGCCGGTGGATGCGCCGATGGGGTTGGTGCCCAGGTCGAGGCCGTAGTTGAGATTGCGCACGATGCCGGTGAGTCCGATGGCATCGACATCGAAGACGGCGGTGGCGTCGGGGTAGTTCCCCATCTTGGGCGGATCGCCGGTGAGGCAGAGGATGTTCTTCAGGCCGATGGACGATGCGCCGATCAGGTCCGACTGGATGGAGAGCAGGTTGCGGTCGCGGCAGGTGTAGTGCAGCACGGTCTCGATGCCGACCTTCTGCTGGATCTGGATGCACAAGCTCTGCGCGCTCATGCGGGCGCTGGCGCGGGGCGAGTCGGGGACGTTGATGGCGTTGACGCCGAGCTTGTGCAGCAGCGTCGCGCCCTCGATCTCTTTTGTGCAGTCGATGCCCTTGGGCGGAACGATCTCCACCAGCGTGCAGAACTGGCCGGAGGCGATCAGCGCGCCGACCCTGGAACGCTGGGCGAGTGGCAGCGGCTCGACCTGGCTGACGATGGGTTTGGGGCGGTAGCTTGGCCCAGCGGCCTCCACGGCGGCCTCGGAGTCTGCCTGCAACGAGCTCTGGCCTGCGGCGGCGGATTCGTGTCCAGCCGCGCCCAGTCCGGCCGCGTCCCTCCGGGCCGAGTCCTCCTGCGCCTGCAGGGCGCGCATCGCCGACTTCATGGCGCGGATGTGGTTGGGCGTGGTTCCGCAACAGCCGCCGATGAGGCTTGCGCCGGCGTGGATGAACTTGCGCGCGAAGCTGGCCATGTACTCCGGCGAGGCCATGTAGATGTTGCGGCCCTCGACGGCGCGGGGCAGTCCGGCGTTGGGCATGGCGGCCAGCGGCAGGCGGGTCGCCAAACGCATCCGCTCGATGACCGTGAGCACGGTGGCGGGGCCGTCCGAGCAGTTGCAGCCAATGACGTCCGCGCCCCACTTGGTCAGTCGCTCGGCGGCGATCTCGGGGGTGGCGCCGTCGAGGCAGTTGCCGTCCTCATCCACCGTCATCATCACTACGATGCGCAGGCCGGGAGCGACCTCGCGGGCGGCGCGAATGGCCTCGCCCGCCTCGGCCAGCGAGGTCATGGTTTCGACGATGAGAAGGTCCGCGCCCACGCCGGGCCCGCCCTCGGCCAGCGCGGAGATCTGTTCGGCGAAGGCTGCGCGGGCCTGGTCGAGCGAGAGTTCTCCCTTCGGCGCCAGCGGAACGCCGAGCGGGCCGATGGCCCCGGCGACGAAGGCCTCGGAGGCCTGCTTCTGGGCAATCTGCGCGACGCATTGGCGGGCGATGCGGACTCCGGCGAGGTTGATCTCGCGCACCCGGTCGCCGAGGCCATGGCGCTCCAGGCGGAAGGAGTTTGCGCCGAAGGTGTTGGTCTCGATGATCTGCGCGCCGGCCTGCAGGTACTCGGCGTGGACACCGGCGACGGTCTCCGGCTGCGAGAGGTTCAGCTCATCGAAGCAGCGGTTGATGAAGATTCCGCGGTCATAGAGCATGGTGCCCATGGCGCCGTCGGAGAGCACGCGTCCGCCGGCGAAGAGCCGGTCAAGGACAGAAGCAGCCGCGCCAGCCTTCGCGCTGTCTTTTTTGCCGGCCTTCGCGCTGTCTTTCGCGTCTGCCGCCGTGGTCTCTGCCGCACTCGGTCCCGCACCTGCCATGGCATGTCCCCGAAGCATGTTCCTTGAAGCTTGAATCCTGCTCGCTGAAACGTATTGCTCCATCCTAAGCCAGGTTGTAAGCCAGCACCAAACCGCCGCTGGCCGGTCTTCGAGGCAGTCTTCCTTTGGTATACTCGGAGGGTAAGTAGGCGAAACCCTTGCACGACGAAGGTTGGAGTTGTCCACGTTGAAGAATCGAAGTCTCTTTGTCCGCGGGGCTGGCGCTCAGCCATTCCCCAGCCCATCGCTGGAAGCTCCCTTGACCCAATCCTCGTGCCCTGCGGAGAGGATTGTTCGCGGCGGCGCCTTCGGCTCCCGGATGCTCTGCGGGCTAATGCTTGCGCTGTCCACGCTTGCGCTCTGCTCCTGCCACTCGGCGGCCTACTACTACTACAAGTTTCCCGAGTACAACTACGCGGGCCGGCCCGTGCCGCCCAGCAAGCTCGCCCAGCGCGTGATGATCGGCGTTAGCTACAACGGCAGTAATGGAGGCCTGCAGATCGTCAACGCCTTGCGCAACATTCGCAGCAACGTCGAAGACACGATTCCTAACTATTCGATCGGCGGTTATTCGTCGGGGTATCCCGGCACCATCATGAACTTCCCCGCGGAGATGCGCGGATACGTCTATTCCAACAGCGATGGGACTCTGACCCCCATCAATTATTCGACCGAAATATCTTCCGGTTCGGTGGGCACGTTCCAGTCGGGATCGAGTGCGGTCGCGGTCTCCCCGACATTCGAGCACTACTACGGGGCCGAGGAGGCCGCAGGCGTACTGGAGATCGTCGACAACCTGACGGGACAGGGCTACGTGCTCAACCTGCCCAATGTCTTCAAGGTCATCGTGAATAAGGGGGACACGGTTGCGCTTGCCATGGTGCGCAACTCCAATGTGCTGTACCGGGTCTTCAAGTTGAACCAGAACCAGTACCCAACCCAGCAGGCGGCCATTGCGGCCACCGGCTCGGCCGACTGCGAGCCGGCCCTGTTGCCCGTCTACTGCGCGGTCTCCGTGCCGGGGACGTACGACGAACCGACGAACGTCTACTACTCACTGGATGGCACCACGGCGTACGTGCTGAACTGCGGCCCGGAGTGCGGCGGCAAGACGGCCAGCATTACGCTGCTCCAGCAAGGCCCGCTGAACCAGAATGTGATCCCCTCGTCGCCCGTGCAGCCGAACCCGCAGATCGCCAATGTGCCCGTGCCGGGAGGCGTGACTGACGCCATCTCCGACGGGACGACGCTCTACCTGGCCGGCCAGCAACTGCAGCCGGACGGCCTCTTCGCCGGCTTCCTCTCCACCATGAACCAGGCGACCAACACCATCACGGGCAAGTACTCCATCTCCGACGGCAACCACTCCAAGATGCTGTTTGCCGACAACAACACGCTGTGGATCGGATCGCAGTTCTGCGCCACCGGAGAACGCGCCAAGCTGGGGCAGAACTACAACTGCCTGACCATGGTTGTGCTGGGCGGCGCGACGCTCTCTCCGCAGATTGTGCCGAACGTAACGCCGGGATCGCCGACCGCGGTGGTGCCCTATCCCAACCAGAACGACAACCAGTACTACTACGGCAGCCTCACCGGCATCTGCTGGGTGCAGAACTTCAACAAGGTCTACACCGCGTACGGCGGACAGGTGCACATCTTCAGCACCGTCGATGGCTCCGAGATCGATAACGAATACGTCACAGTGCAGGGCACTGCACTCGACGTTGCATACATGGACGCGCTGAGCGACGACGCCGACTGAGCACAGCTTAGCGGGTCGTCATTCCGGCCTGAGCTTGCCGAAGGCCAGAATCTCCGTAGTTGTCTTTCCAATCAATGACCCAACTCAGCCTCGGCTGAGCCGGGCCAGGTCGCGCAGGTACTGCTTCAGCGGGCGCGCCGGCCGGCCCCAGAAGACCTGGCCGGGGCCGTGGACTTTCTTGTGGCTGAGAACGCCCGCGCCACCGCCGAGGATGACACCCGGTCCGATGTGCGCGTGCTCTCCCAGGCCAACCTGTCCACCCAGGACCGCTCCGTCCTCGATAATGCAGGAGCCGGAGATTCCGGTCTGCGAGGCGATGACGACGTTACGGCCGACGACGCAGTTGTGCGCGATGTGCACCAGGTTGTCGATCTTCGTCCCCGCTCCGATGCGCGTCTCGCCCAGCGCACCGCGGTCGATGGTGGAGTTGGCGCCGATCTCCACATCGTCCTCGATCACCAGCGTTCCCTGCTGCGGGAAGGCGATGTACTCGCCGGTGGCCGAGTTGCGCGCGTAGCCGAAGCCAGTGGCCCCGAGCACCGCTCCTGCCTGCACCAGGACGCGGTTGCCGATCACGGTGCCAGAGTAGATGGTGACGTTGGCGAGAATCTCACACTCTTCGCCGAGGACGACGTTGTCGCCTAGCACGGCGTGGGGGCCGATGCTGCTTCCCTGCCCCAGTCGCACGTCCGCGCCCAGGACTGCCGTGGGATGAATGCGCGGCGCGGAGTCCTTTGCGATGGATTCGCGGGACTTGAGAAAGCGCGCGGCGAGGGCGAAGGCGTAACGCGGATCGGCGACGGCGAGCAGGCGCGCGTCGTGCGGGTCGCTGGCCGGCGCGGAATCGCTGCTCGGCGAGAGCAGCGCGGGGCGGGTGAGGATTGCGCCCGCTGGTGACTTGAGCGCGACCGCGAGAGTTGCGGAGTCGGTGGCGAAGACCAGCGCGGACGAAGTGGCCGCTTCGATGCTGGAGACACAGAGAATTTCGTTGGCGGCGCGCGGAGCGGACGCGCCGACGAGTTCCGCAATTTCATGGATGGTTGCCAACGGCTCTCCTTGCAACTCCTAGGGAATCTCTACATAAGTCCCCGTTTTGAAAGGGCGGGACTTTAGTCCCGCCGCAAGCGGCCTATTTCCGATGCGGCTTTAGCCGCCGAGGGAATCTCGAACACTTGTGCAGACCTTCCCTAGAATGGCACACTTGTCGCCGTCGCGGCTGAGTTTTAGCCAGCCGCAATGTCCCCATAGTGAACCAGCGAGGGAACGTCTGCGCGGTCGAGGGCTTTGGGGAGTTCGCTGAGCAGGGCCTCGCGCTCGGTGTCGCGGTGGGCGCGCAGGCGGGTAGTGACGCGGTCGAGCTCGCCGTCGTTGTAGCCGGGATGGCAGCAGAACTCGTAGGTGCCGGTGGACGGAAGCGCGCGTAGAATCTCGCCGAGGGTTGCGGCGTTGAGCTGGCCGGTGGCAGAGATCGCGACGGTGCCGTCGGTGGTGAGGATGCGCCCGTCGCACAGTTGGGGGTGCGCTTCGAAACGCGGGCGCAGCCAACCGATGAGCCGGACGGCGAGACGTCGCGCGCGGCTGCCGTGGTCGAGGGCGAGCGACCAATCGGGCTCGAAGGGGTTGCGGATGGCGCGGATTCCGCGGCGATCGGCGACTTGCAGCAGCGGGCGCGCGATGGAGGGGAAGAGGTGGGTGTGCTTGTGCGTGTCGATGTGCGTGGGATAGATTCCGGCGCGCTGCAGTTTCTGAATCTGCGCGAGGGCCTCGCGCGCGACCTCTTCTTCATTGATCCGGCCGAGGAAGAGCGCCCGCACAAAATCGACCAGCGATGGGCGAAAGTTTTTTCCATCGGCTCCGATCAGGCTGCGAATCGAGTTGGGCGGCGAGACGGGCGCGCCGTCGGTGAGAACGATGTGGCAGCCAACGCCGAGCGAGGGGTGGGCACGGGCAACCGCGACGGCGTCGTCGAAGGCGGGGCCGGCGGCCATCAGCGTGGCGGAGGACAGCACCCCGGCTGAGTGCAGCTCGGCGATGGCGCGGTTGATGCCGCGGGTAAGGCCGAAGTCGTCGGCGTTGAGGATGAGGCGCGCGAGCATTGTTTGGCGGTTGTGGAGCAAAAGCCGGGTTGCTGGTTGTTGGTTGTCAGTTGGTGAAACGTTTATGGCTTGGATGGCGAGTTGGGGGCGGGGCGGCCAGCAACTTCTTCAGGTTGTAGCCAGCGTGATGCGCGGCCTTGCGGGCGGCGGCGACCGAGGACTCGATTGCTGCGATGCCGGTGGAATGGGCTGATTTCGGCTGGGTGGATTCGGCGTGTGCGATCTGGATGAGTGCGGGAAGCTGGAGCCAGGTGAGCAGCTCGTCGAACTGCTCGCGGTTGAAGAAGGTGATGCCGGCGGCTTGGTTGACGCCGGCCAGCCAGCGGACGTTTGGGTCTGCCCAGAGAGCTTCGGAGTAGACCGCGTCCGGTGCAGCCGCAGCCTGAGAGAACAGCAGGCGCACCTGGGCGGCGGCCTGCCAACAGGCCTCGCCCTCCATGCCCATGGAGGCGAAGTGGTCGGCGAGTGTGGTGCGGAGCAGGAGGCGGTCGAACAGGGCCACGAGTTCTGCGCGGTCGCCGTTCGGGATGCAGTGGGAGGGAAGGCTGTGCAGCACGATCCACGCGAGAATCGGCGCCCAGGTGCGTTCGTGGCGCGTGGCTGGAGCGTTGCCGGGCAGGATGGGGCGCGATTTCGCAGGCCAGTCGCTGGAGTAGGTGTGCACGAGAGCTTGCAGGCGCGCCGCGCCGCATAGTATTGCGCGAAGACCGGCGGCGAACGCAGGCTCAATCGCATCCGCAGCTTGGGCCTCGACGCCTGCTTGCGTGCCGGATGGTGCGGCAGCATCGGCGCGAACGATCGGCGTGCGGTTCTCTTCGGGAATCTGTTCGAGGAGACGGTCGAAGAAGAGCTGGCCCTTTTCGGCGATGGCGCGCAGGCGCGTGTCGAGTTCAGGCTTGCCGTGTGCGGGTTGGGGCTTGGTGCGCCGGGATGAATTGGGGACGGTTCCCTGCTCAGTGTTCTGCTGCGCGATTTGGTTGGCGAGTTGGGCGAGGGCGCGGACGTTGGCGGGGCTGACGGCAGCGCGCAGAGCGTCGTGCAGCGGGCGCAGGCGCAGCTTGACCATCTCTTCGTGGACGCTGCGCACGCCGGCGCCGTTGAGCGAGTCGCAGAGACTGTCCCATGGCCAGTCGGAGGTGGGTTGCAGCACGCGCCAGTCCAGCAGGACGACGCACTGGAAACCGTGCAGATCGAAGGTGAGGCCGCGCCAGTGCAGGTCGGTGGCGCGACGCAGATACTCCAGACCGTTGCTGTCGCGGTAGGCGATGACGATCGACTCGCCGGTGGGCAGGCCGAGGCCGTCGGAGAGGCTGCGCTGGCGCGGCGAGCCGCTGCCCTTGTCCATGAACGCCGCCGAGATGTGGATGGTTCCGCGCGTGCTCTCGTACTTGTTGTTGTAGAGGACAAGCGAGCGCTCGTCGCCGTGGCGGTTGGAGTAGGCGAAGACGTTCTCGTCGACTTTGCCGTGGCCGTTCCAGAAGTCGTAGAGGGTGAAGTCGGAGCTGCCGGCGAAGATGTAGCGCTTGGCCAGCAGCGGAGCGATCTCGCGCTGGTGGCGCGCGACCAGGCCCTCGTTGGGCCACTCGTCGAGCATCGCCTGCTTGAACTCCATGCCGTAGCGCTCGGTGAATCCCTCGATCTGGCCATGCGCGAACATGGGCAGGCCGGGCAGCGTGGCCAGCAGGGTGCAGACGCCGAAGTACTTGTCGCCGGTGCCAAACTGGTCGATGGCGGTGCGCTCGTCGGGGTTGCTCATGAAGTTGACGTAGCGCTTCATGATGTCGGGGTCGAACTCAATGGTCTTCTTCAGGTAGGAGCGGTACTTGGCGTTCTCCTCGTCGCGCAGCATGTTCATGAAGGCCGAGTTGTACACGCGATGCATCCCCAGGGTGCGCACGAAGTAGCCCTCGAGCAGCCAGAAGGCCTCGGCCAGCAGCAGCGTGCCGGGGACCTCGGCGGCGACGCGGTCCACCACCTCGCGCCAGAACTCGTTGGGCATCAGAGCGTCGAACTCCTCCTGCGACATCGCATTCTCCGCGCGCGACGGGATGGAGCCGCCCGCGCCGGGAAGCGGGAACCAGAGGCGCTGGACGTGGCGCTTGGCCAGCACCATGGCGGCGTCGAAGCGGATGATGGGGAAGAGCCGCGCGACGTGCAGGATGGTCTGAATCACATGCTCGCGCACCTCGGCCTTGGAGTAGTCGAGCTGCGCGGTGTCGTTCCACGCAAACGAGGTGCCGTCGTTGCCGTGGTAGACGTAGCGCGTCTCGCCGTTCGCATAATGGCGCAGGCGGAAGGCGACGGCGGCGTCGCTCTGGTCGTAGTATCGGTCGTCGATCTTGATCTCGACGCGGCTGTCGCTGGAGAGGTCGGGGCCGTTGAAGCTGTAGGCCGGGAAGGGGCTCTCCCAGCGATGCAGAAACCAGTCGGGATGCTCGATGAGCCAGGGCGAGTCGATTCCCATGTGGTTGGGCACCATGTCGCTGGCCAACCGCAGGCCGAAGTGCGCAGCGCGGTGCTTCAGGTGGTCATAAGCCTGCCAGCCGCCCAGATCTTCTGCTATGTCGTAGTTCTTGAGCGAGTAGGCGGAGGCGACCGCATCCTGGTGGCCGCGCAGGCGCTTAATGGTGCGCGATGCAATGCTGCGCTCCCAGAGGCCGATGAGCCACAGTCCAGTGATACCGCGCGAGGCCAGCAGTTGCAGCTCCTCGTCGGGGATCTGGTCCAGGCGATGGATGTGGCGCAGATATTTTTTGGAGAGCTGTTCCAGCCAGACGTAGGTGCTCTTGGCCATCAGCACCACGTTGGGCATCCAGGCCTGGTCGGCGCTGAAGTTTTCGTACTCGTCGAGCGGGGCCTGATAGTCGTGTGCGTAACGGCGGCGGCGCAGCTCGTCGAAGCCGATGTACTCATCGCCCTCGAATCCCATCGCACCCCAGGAGGGCCCGTGGCGGAACTGGTCGGGGCCGGGGGGATGGAAGCGCATCCAGATGGCGAGGTCCTCTTCGCGCAGCACGTCGATGGCCAGCAGGATGCGCTTGATGTCGTCGCCGAGGAAGGGCGCCCAGCGCTCGCGGATAAAAT
This sequence comes from uncultured Acidobacteriaceae bacterium, assembly GCA_963767315.1. Lineage (GTDB taxonomy): Bacteria > Acidobacteriota > Terriglobia > Terriglobales > Acidobacteriaceae > Edaphobacter. The sequence continues at coordinate 83,868 of CAVYDK010000018.1, forward strand.
CGAGCTGGCCGATCAGCGAGTCGGGCGAAGCAAGCATGGGCGCGCGCAGCGCGTCGTAGAGGCTGCCGATCTCCGGTGCCATGGGCGGGCGCGTGCTGAAGAAATCGGGGAAGGACGCGGTCACGTCGGCGTAGACGGTCTGCTGCTTCAGGGACTGGTCCGCGAAGAGCTGATGGAAGGGCTTGAAGGCGGGGTTGCTGTTGGCAATCCACAACATCAGGAGCTCTTCCAGCGCGGCCTCGCGGTTGGGCCGGCCTCCGGTTGAGCCGCGCAGCCACTGGGCGGCGGTGAGCTTGCCGCGGAAGACGGCGGCGTTGGGAAACTGCTCGGTGAATGCGAGCAGGAGAGCTTCGAGCTTGCCCGGCCTGGTCTTGTCGGAGTCGATGCGCTCGGCGAACCAGAGGACGGCCTCAGCCAGCACGGCGGGGTCGATCTGCTTGCGGTACTGGTCGACCAGCGCGTGGCTCAGCTCGTCGATCAGGCCCATGGCGAAGAGCGCGCCGGCGTTGATTGCGCCGGCATCAGCTCCGCGCGCCCCGTCTTTGCGCGCCCGGTTCAGCGCCTCGGCCAGCTTGCGGCTCGCCGCGACATTGGCGAAAACGACGTTTCCGGTGGTGCTGAAGAGAATGTCGTCTACCTGGGTCGCTTCGCGAACGGCGCGGGAGATGTGAAATTCCATTTGTCAGATGCCTCGGCTCGGTACTACCAGTATCGCTCGCAAAGCGGGTCTGCTGCATTGGATGCACGAAGAACAGCTCGCATCCGATCCTTCGCACATTGCGCGAAGTATGGCACGCGGATGGCGCGAAAGCCATCTTATCGCCAGATGACTGGAGCGTCGTACTTGGGAATATCAGAGTCGGAGGTGAGGATGGTGAGGCCCTCTTCGAGCGCCTGGGCCACGAGGATGCGGTCGAATGGGTCGCGGTGATGGTGCAGCAGTGTCTCTGTTCGCAAGATGTGTGCGTCCTCGATGGGCAGGACGGTCATGCCGGTCTTCGCAATCTGATCGAGGAGAGAGCGGACCGATGAGCCCGGCAGCGCCAGTTTGCCTTTCGCTACCTTGATTGAAAGCTCCCAAACCGAGGCTTGGCTGACAAAGAGTTCGTTATGGCCGTCTTCGAGCATCCGACGCACTCTGGGCGTCAGCCGCTTTCGGTCAGAGAGCGACCAGAGAAGAACGTTGGAATCGAGCAGCAGCCTCAAACCTGCTCCAGTGGGAAGATGGGACCGTTGAGCATCTCGTCCTCGATCTCTTTATCCATCGCTCTCCACTCTTCGTCGGTAGGAAGCTTGATCTTCCCTTCCCAGGCGTAGAGAAGTTCCCGGCGCGGGCGGCCAGACGGGGTGCTCTTCCGCGGGGCCGGATGCGGCGCCAGGAAAAGCGCGGGCTTGTCCATGCGCGCGATCTCGACCACCTCGCCCTTGTCGGCGGCGGAGAGGAGCTGGGAGAAGTGCGTCTCGGCGTATTGGGTGCTGACCTTCATGCATTAAGGGTAGCGGAGCAGGATGGCCGGGTCAATGGGTTTGCAAGGCGGAAGGTCTGCGCAGGCGCTGGCTGGCTGAATGACTCACTCCCCCCGCTGCATTCGATGAATCGAAGTGCGGCGGGGGGCTGGTGGTACGACCGGGGAGAGACCAATGGACCGGATTGCTATGCCGGCTTGCGCAGGGTGTAGCTGCTCAGGGTCTTGATGTAGTTGCCGCGCTCGAAGGGAGAGATGTCCGGCACGGAACGGCGGCTGAGGCTGCCGCGCATCTGGCGGATGGACTGGTACTCATGCTCCTCCATCCAGCGCAGCAGATCGGCCTGGATGGTTGCCAGATAGGGGATGCCGTTGGCCAGTAGCGCCGAGGCAAGCATGGCAACCTGTCCGCCGGCCATGATGGCCTTGAGTACATCCTGGGCGCTGTGCACGCCGCCGGTGACGCCGATGTCCGCGCTGAGATCGCCGTAGAGAATTGCAGTCCAGTGCAGACGCAGCAGCAACTCCTCCGGGCGGCTGAGGGTGAGCGTGGGAGTGACGTTGAGGTTTTCGATGTCGAAGTCCGGCTGGTAGAAGCGGTTGAAGAGGACAACCGCATCCGCGCCCGCTTTATCCAGCCGGGCGGCCAGGTGAGGAATGCTGGTGTACTGCGGCGACAGTTTCACGGCAATTGGGATCTTCGTGCTCGCCTTCACCTGACGAACCAGTTCGATAATTCCCTCTTCAAGCTGGTCGCTGGTGACGCGCGGGTCGGTGGGCAGCGAGTAGGTGTTGAGTTCGAGCGCGTCCGCGCCGGCCTGTTCGATCTCTTTGGCGAACTTCACCCATCCGCCGGCGGTCGCGCCGTTCAGGCTGGCGAGGACGGGAATGCCGGCGACGGCTTTGGCGCGGAGGATGTGGCTGAGGTAGGCGTCGTGTCCCTGCCGGTAGCTCTCATAGGCGGGGAAGTAGCTGAGCGACTCAGCGAAGGACTCCGTGCCGCGCGAGAGGTCGCTGTCGAGCGCGTTGCTCTCCAGCGTGAGCTGCTCCTCGAAGATGGAGGGCAGCACCACGGCGGCGGCGCCGGCCTGTTCCAGACGCTGAATGTTCTCCGGGGAGTCGGTGAGCGGAGAGGAAGAGACCAGAATGGGGCTCTTCAGCTTCAGGCCAAGATATTCAGTTGTCAGATCGATCATTCGTCGCCTCCTCCCCCACCCAGCGGCGCTACGGCCCCTTCTTTCTCCGGCGGGGCGATGTGCGGCGTGGCCGAGCGTCCCGCCATGGCGGCGCGGCCGGAGTAGACGCGCCAGGTGCGCTCGACGTCGTCCTGCGCCTCCTGTAGCAGCAGCTTGGCAACTTCAGGCCGGCTGCGCGTCAGCATGGTGTAACGGGCCTCGTGGTAGGCGTACTCCTTCAACGGGATGGAGGGCGCGCGGGAGTCGAGCTGGAAGGGGTTCTTGCCCTCGGCGCGCAGCATCGGGTTGTAGCGCATCAACGGCCAGTAGCCGGAGAGCACCGCGCTCTTCTGCTGCTCCATGCCGTAGGTGAGGTCGTAGCCGTGGGCGATGCAGTGGCTGTAGGCGAGGATAAGCGCGGGGCCGTTGTAGGCCTCGGCCTCCTGGAATGCCTTGACCGTCTGCATGTCGCTGCTGCCCATGGCGACGCGGGCCACGTAGACCGATCCGTAGGCCACGGCCTCCATTGCAATGTCCTTCTTGCTGTTGGGCTTGCCGCCTTCGGCAAACTTGGCCACAGCGCCGCGCGGGGTTGCCTTGGACATCTGTCCGCCGGTGTTGGAGTAGGTCTCGGTGTCGAGCACCAGCACCTTGATGTTCTTGCCCGAGCCGAGGACATGGTCGAGACCGCCGAAGCCGATGTCGTAGGCCCAGCCGTCGCCGCCCAGAATCCAGACGCTCTTGCGGACCAGCGAATCGGCCACAGTGAGCAGGGCGCGGGCCTCGACGGAGTCAACCCCGGCCAGCTTCGAGCGGAGTGCCAGCACGCGTTCGCGCTGCGCCTCGATCTCGCTCTCCTTGGCCTGGCTTGCGGTCAGCAGCGCGGTCGCCAGCTCGTCGCCGACCGTCGGCGCGAGGCGCTTGAGCAGGTCCTCGGCGTACTCCTTCTGCTGGTCGAGGGCAAGGCGCATGCCGAAACCGAACTCGGCGTTGTCTTCAAACAGCGAGTTCGACCAGGTGGGCCCGCGTCCGCTGGCGTTCTTGGTGTAGGGAGTGGTGGGCAGGTTGCCGCCGTAGATCGACGAGCAGCCGGTGGCATTGGCAATAAAAACGCGGTCGCCGAAGAGCTGGGTGAGCAGCTTGATGTAGGGCGTCTCGCCGCAGCCCGAGCAGGCGCCGGAGAACTCAAACAGCGGTTCAAGCAGTTGGATGTCCTTGACCTGGGTGTGCGAGAGGCGGTTGCGGTCCGTCCACGGAATGGACTCGAAGAAGCTCCAGTTCTTGGCCTCGGGCGCGCGCAGGGGGGCTTGCATCTCCATGTCGATGGCCTTGTGCTTGGCTTCGCTCTTGCTCTTGGCCGGGCAGATTTCGACGCAGAGGCCGCATCCGGTGCAGTCCTCCGGCGCCACCTGCAGCGTGTAGGCCTCCTGCTCCATGCCCTTCCACTTCGGCTTGGCGCTCTTGAATGTCTCGGGCGCGCCGGCCAGCAGGGCCGTGTCGTAGATCTTGGCGCGGATGACGGCGTGGGGGCAGACCAGCACGCACTTGCCGCACTGGATGCACAGTTCCTTGTCCCAGACGGGGATCATCTGGGCGATGTTGCGCTTCTCCCACTTGGCGGTTCCGGTGGGGAAGGTGCCGCCGATGGGCAGGGCGCTGACCGGAAGCTGGTCTCCGTGGCCGGCCGCCATCTTGCCGAGCACGTTGTATACGAAGTCGGGTGCCTCCCTGGGCAGCATGGGCAACAGGTCGAAGGTCGCGGTGGCCTTCTCCGGCACCTTTACCTTGTGCAGGTTGGCCACCGCCGCATCGACGGCGGCGAAGTTCTGCTGCACCACCGCGTCGCCGCGCTTGCCGTAGGTCTTCTTGATGGACTTCTTGATCTGCGCGATGGCCTCGTCGGCGGGAAGCACGCCGCTGATGGCGAAGAAGCAGGTCTGCATGATGGTGTTCAGGCGGTTGCCCATTCCGGTCTCGCGCGCCACGGTGTAGCCGTCGATGACGTAGAACTGCAGCTTCTTCTTGAGGATCGTCTCCTGGGTGGTCTTGGGCAGGTGGTCCCATATCTCATCCGGCCCATAGGGGCTGTTCAGCAGGAAGACCGCTCCAGGGGCGGCGGCAGCCAGAATGTCCATGCGCTCCAGGAAGGAGAACTGGTGGCAGGCCACGAAGTTGGCCTTGCTGATGAGGTAGGTGGAGCGGATCGGGTTGGGCCCGAAGCGCAGGTGCGATGTGGTGACGGAGCCGGACTTGCGCGAGTCGTAGACGAAGTAGCCCTGCGCGTAGTTGGGCGTCTCCGCGCCGATGATCTTGATGGAGTTCTTGTTTGCGCCGACGGTCCCATCCGCGCCCAGTCCATAGAACAGCGCGCGCACGGTCTTGGGGTCTTCGGTGGAGAAGTCGGGATCGTAGTCCAGGCTGCTGTGGTTCACGTCGTCGTTGATGCCGATGGTGAAACGGTTCTTCAGGTGCTCCTTCTTCAGCTCGTCGAAGACGCCCTTGACCATGGCCGGAGTGAAATCCTTGGAGGAGAGGCCGTATCGCCCGCCGATGATGCGTGGCTGCGTTGCGATGGGCGAGGTCCCGCTGGAGATGGCCTCGCTGAAGGCGGTGAGAACATCCTGGTAGAGCGGCTCGCCCAGCCCGGTGGGCTCCTTGCAGCGGTCGAGCACGGCGATGGACTTGACCGTCTTGGGCAGCGCGGCCAGGAAGGCCTCTGTGGCAAAGGGGCGATAGAGGCGGACCTTGAGCAGGCCGACCTTCTCGCCCTGCGCGTTGAGGTGGTCGATCACCTCTTCGACGGGGCCGGCGCCCGATCCCATTAGAACCACGACGCGGTCGGCATCGGGAGCGCCCACGTAATCGAAGAGGTGATAGGCGCGGCCGGTCTGGGCGGTGAAGCGGTCCATCACATCCTGCACGATGGCGGGGCAGGCCAGATAGAAGGGAGTGCAGGTCTCGCGGGCCTGGAAGAAGACATCGGGATTCTGCGCCGAGCCGCGCAGGACGGGGTGGTCGGAGCTGAGCGCGCGCTGGCGATGGGCAAGCACATGCTTCTCATCCAGCATGGCGAGGATCGTCTCGTCGGAGATGGTGAGCGCCTTGTTGACCTCGTGCGAGGTGCGGAATCCGTCGAAGAAGTGGAGGAACGGCACGCGCGACTCCAGCGTGGCGATGTGGGAGATCAGGGCCAGGTCGGCGGCCTCCTGCACGGAGCCGGACGACAGCATGGCGTATCCCGTGGAGCGGCAGGCCATGATGTCGGAGTGGTCGCCGAAGATGGAGAGCGCATGGGTGGCGACCGAACGCGCCGAGACATGAATGACGTTGCTGGTCAGCTCGCCGGCGATCTTGAACATGTTGGGGATCATCAGCAGCAGGCCCTGGGAGGCGGTGAAGGTGGTGGCGAAGGCCCCGGCCTGCAACGCGCCATGCATGGCGCCCGCGGCGCCGCCTTCGCTTTGCAGCTCGGAGACCAGCGGCACGGTGCCCCAGATGTTCTTATGCCCCGCTGTCTGCCACTCATCGGCCCACTCCCCCATGTTGGACGACGGGGTGATCGGGTAGATGGTGATCACCTGCGAGAGCCGGTACGCCACGCGTGCGCAGGATTCGTTGCCGTCGAGAATCGCCGTTTGCTGTTCACTCATTCTGTTGCCTCCAATAACATTGCCTACCATAATCGCACCTTATTTTGCGCCCTGTGGAGACGCGAAAGAAGTGAGCCCGATCACAAGACTAACCTGGGAGGGTCTGGTAGAGTGGAGCCTGAGGACAGAGCTACATGACGAACAGCCTCTACCTGCCCGTCATTGTGCTGATGCTGGCGGCCGTTGCGTTCGCCCTGTCGACGCTTCTGCTGGCCTGGCTGTGGGCCAGGAAGTTCTCACCGCACAAGCCTGGGCCGAGCAAGAACGCCATCTACGAGTGCGGGCTCGAATCGGTCGGGGACGCCTGGATCCAGTTCAAACCAGGCTATTACCTCTACGGAATCATCTTTCTCGTCTTCGATGTCGAGGCGGTCTTCCTGCTTCCGTTTGCGGCCGCATTCAGCGGCTTTTCGGCGGCGGAATCCCTCGCCATGCTGGTCTTCCTGCTGCTCCTGGTGGAAGGGCTAGTCTGGGCCTATCGGAAGAACATTTTGGTCTGGAGTTAGCGCGCATCAAATCTAAAGAAATACGGGTGCAGTGCCCGGGCGCGGCCAGCCAATTCAACACGGAACCAAGGACTTCAGGGGTGGATGAAAAACTAAAGAACGAGCTGAGCAGGCAGGGGATCTTCACCACGACCCTGCAGGAACTCTACAACTGGGGGCGCACCAACTCCATTTGGCCGTTGAACTTCGGCCTGGCCTGCTGCGCCATCGAGATGATCGCCACCACCATGGCGCGCTACGATATGGCCCGCTTCGGCGCGGAGGTCTTCCGGCCGTCTCCGCGGCAGGCGGACCTGATGATTGTGGCGGGCACGGTAACCAAGAAGATGGCCCCGCTGGTGGTGCGGCTGTACAACCAGATGCCCGAGCCGAAGTACGTGATCTCGATGGGCGCGTGCGCCATCTCCGGCGGGCCGTTCAAGCAGGGTTACAACGTGCTGAAGGGGATTGACCGCTTCATCCCCGTGGATGTATACATTCCCGGCTGCCCGCCGCGTCCAGAGGCGCTGCTGGATGCATTCATGGAGCTGCAGAAGAAGATCGACGAACAACCATTGACCGGGGAGAAGAGGCCGCGCCATCTGAACGCCGGCGAGCCGAGTGAGTTCGCCGTTCCCCGGTATGGCGCGCACGATCTGGAACCAACCAAGGACCCCAATCTCTGGAAGCCGCCCCTGGTCCAGATCGCGCAGGCAGGCACGGATGAATCTGGAAGCCATTAAATCCGAGATCGAAGCAAACGTTCCCGGCTGCCGGCTGGAGCTGGTTGCCAACCCCAGCCCGTCGGGCCAGCACTCGCTGCGCACCGGCGCGGAGCACGCGGTCGACGTGGCCGTATATCTGCGCGACGCACAAGACCTGCGCTTCGACTTCTGCTCCAACGTGACCGGCATCGACTGGCCGTCCAGGGAGGTCTCGGAAAAGGTGAAGGTCGGAAAGCTCGTGGATGGAGTGGAGCAAGAGGTCGAAGAGGTCCGGAAGACCACGCTGGCCGGCTCTCTCGAAGTGGTCTATCACCTCTTCTCGGTGGAGAAAAAACACGGCCCCATCGTGCTGCGCATGAGCACCGAAGACCGCAACGTCGGCGTCCATCTGCCGTCGCTGACGCCGGTCTGGCGCAGCGCGGAGCTCCAGGAGCGCGAGATTTTCGACCTCTTCGGGGTCGTCTTCGACGGACACCCCGACCTGCGCCGCCTGCTGATGTGGCCCGGCTTCGTAGACCATCCAATGCGCCGCGATTACGTCGATCCGGACGACTACGAATACGAGCCGACCGCGCACGACGAAGTGCTGCGACGCGCGCAGCAGCATCGCAGCGCAGCGGATGAAACGCAATTGGGCGAAGCGGAGGGCAGATGAGCACAGCCAACCTCCTCACGGCACACTTCGATCTGGAGCCAATGACCGGACCCAGCAAAGAGCAGTTGCTGGAGCTCTCGATGGGGCCGCAACATCCCTCCACGCACGGCGTCTTTCGCATGAAGGTCGTGCTCGACGGCGAACGCGTCGTCCGGCTCAAGCCGGTCTTCGGATACCTGCATCGCAACCACGAAAAGATCGCCGAATCCGAGACCTACCTCGGTTCGATGCCCTACACCGACCGGCTCGATTACATGTGCTCCATCACCAACAACTGGGCCTACGCGCTGGCGGTGGAAAAACTCGCGGGCATCCAGGTGCCGGAGCGCGCCGAGTACCTGCGCGTCATCACCGGCGAACTGACCCGGCTACAGAACCACGCATGCCTGATCGGATTTCTGATGCAGGACATGGGGTCCAGCGGAACGCCCCTGATGTACGCCTTCCGCGAGAGGGAAAAGGTCCTCGACCTCTTCGAGGCCCTCACCGGCTCACGCATGATGTGCAACTACATGCGCTTCGGCGGCTGCCGCGTGGACCTGCCTGACGGTTGGCTCGATCAGGCGAAGAAAGTCGTCGCGGACTTCCCGCGCTTCCTGGATGAGTACGAACAACTGCTGGTGAGCAATGAGATTCTGATGGAGCGCACGCAGGACGTCGGAGTGCTGTCGCGGGAGTTGGCCGTCAGCGCGGGCATCAGCGGGCCGATGGCGCGCGCCAGCGGCGTGGACTACGACATTCGCAAGGTGGACCGCTACAGCATCTACGACCGTTTCACATTCCGCGTACCGCTGGGCAGCCACGGCGATGTCTACGACCGCTTCATGGTCCGCCTGCTGGAGATGCGCGAGTCGGTGGGCATTCTGCAGCAGGCCATGCGCGCGGTTCCCGCCGGTCCGATCGTCGATCCCAAAATGAAGATTCGTGGCTTCCGCCCTAAGCCCGGCGAGGCCTACGGCCGCATCGAAGCGCCCAAGGGCGAGCTTGGCTTCTATCTCGTCAGCGATGGTTCGCCCAACCCCTACCGCTATCGCGTGCGTCCGCCCAGCCTCATCAATCTGACGGTGCTGGAAGACCTCTGCCTGGGGCGGAATGTGGCGGACATCGTGGCCATTCTGGGTAGCATTGACATTGTGCTGGGCGAGGTAGACCGATGAGGGAAGCCATGCACAAAACAATGAAACACACCGCCGTCAACTTCGCCCTGCGGCGCAGATTCTCACACACATTGGTCTTGCTTAAGGGCACGGCTTCAGAGCCTGCCCTGAGCGAAGTCGAACGGGTGCCGCAACACACGCTCGCAGCCCGCGGGGCTTTAGCCCCTGAGGTCAACCTCGCGGAGGCCCGCCATGGTTGGTGAAGGCATCCTGAGGGGAATGGCGGAGACGGCGCGGAACTTCTTCGGCAGCTTCGTCAGCAAAGACCGGCTGACCACGGTCCAGTATCCGGAGCAACGCGCGCCACGGATCGAGGCGGCGCGCGACTTCCCGTTTCTGGTCTACGATGGCGCGGACTGGCAGCAGGGGATGCGTTGCGTGGCCTGCCAGATCTGCGAAAAAGAGTGCCCGCCAAAGTGCATCTTCATCGAAAAAAGCAAGGACAAGAAGCCGGATGCCAACGGCAAACCGCAGTTCTACCCCGCGGTCTTCAATATCGACATCTCCGTCTGCATGAGCTGTCAGATCTGCGTCGAGGTATGCCCCTTCGATGCCATCAAGATGGACGCGGACTACGACCTGAGCACGGACGACCGCTTCGGCGGCTTGCTGCTCAACAAGCAGCGCCTCGCCAAATCAAACGAATATTACCGCGGGATTCATCCCACCGAGGCGGCCGAAGTGGATGCGCGACTCGCCGGGGAGCGGGCCAGGCAGAAAGCCAAGGCAAAGGCCGCCGCAGAGGCCAGGCTTACGACAACAGCAGTGCAACCCGCCAGCGGTGAACCGCGATGACCCACCTCGCTCAGTTCGCGCAACCGCTCGACCAGATCTTCGTGCTGGCAAAGCACTGGCTGCTGGGCTATGTGCCGGCCGGCGCTCAACCGCTGTGCTCGGCCGTGCTGTCGGTTGTGCCGATCATCGTCGTATTCCCGCTGTTGTTCGCAATCACCACGCTTCTGGAACGCAAAGGGCTGGGAAGAATACAGAACCGTTACGGGCCGAACCGGGTCGGTCCTTTTGGATTGCTGCAACCCATCGCCGACGGAGTGAAAACGCTGACCAAGGAAGATATTGTCCCCATTACAGCAGACCATGCGGTGCATTTTCTGGCGCCGCTGCTGCTGGTTTCGGCGTCCTTTATGGACTATGCGGTTCTCCCCATCGGCCGAAATATGGTGATCGTCAACCTGAACGCCGGAGTGCTGTTCTTCTTTGCCGTCGGCTCACTCATGGAACTGGCGGTCTTCATGGCCGGCTGGTCCAGCCGAAGTAAGTACACCCTGCTCGGTGCCATGCGCGCCATCGCGCAGATGATTAGCTATGAAGTACCTCTGGTTCTTGCCTCCATCGTTGTCATCATGCAGGCCGGCTCGCTCTCAACTGTTGCAATCGTAAATATGCAGGCCACTTATACGGGAATCTGGCCGCACTGGTTCGTATTGACTCCCTGGGGATTCGCCGGATTTGTTCTTTTCATGGTAGCGGCAACGGCTGAATCGAACCGCTCGCCCTTCGATCTTCCCGAAGGCGAGTCCGAGATCATCGCCGGTTACTATACGGAATACTCAGGCTTTAAGTTCGCCCTCTTTTTCATGGGGGAATATATCGGCATGTTTGCCACCGGCGGAATGGCAATCACCCTGTTTCTCGGCGGATGGTCCGCTCCGTTTTCTTTCCTGACATGGATTCCTTCTTACTTCTGGTTCTTCGCAAAACTGCTGGCGCTGATCGCGGTGTTCATCTGGGTCCGCGGAACTCTTCCGCGTCTGCGCATGGACCAACTGATGAACCTGGCATGGGAGTTCATGCTCCCCATGACGCTGCTCAATCTCCTTACCGCCGGCATCTGGCATTTCATGCCTGCGGGACCTTCGCGATGGCTTGTATGCAGTACCATGGTTGCCGTTCCGTGCATTCTGTTGAGCCGCGGGCTGAAACATAAGAAAAAGTTTCAAGTCCATACTTATCATTATTCCGAGTGAAGAATTGTCATACCGGTCTCAAGCAATTGTCATTCTGAGCGCAGCGAAGAATCCCCGTATTATGTTCGTGTGGTAAGAAAAATTGATTCAGCAAAGAAAGTACATAATCGAATCGCACCAAATGATCGAGTTATTCAGATGACTGCATCCTTCATGATCTTCGCCGTGCTTACGGTTGCCGGAATGGCGGCAGCCATGGGCCTGCGCAACGCAGTCCATTGCGTGTTGGCGCTGACTGTTGGATTTGCCGGCGTCGCCGCGCTGTATCTGCAACTTGGTGCGCAATTTGTAGGTCTTGCGCAGATCATGGTCTATGTGGGCGCTGTGGCAATCCTTGCCGTCTTCGCCATCATGATGACGCACAGCCCAGAGCCGGTGAAGCAGCCCGCGTTCTCTTCCCAATGGTTTGTGGGCGGCATCGTTGCCGCTTCCGTCTTCGCGGTACTTGCCTGGGAAATCCGTTCCCGCGCGGCGTTCACGCAAGGTTTGCCGCCGCAACCTTACGTCACAGTTCAGCAGATCGGCGATGCGCTAATGCATCATTTTGTCTTGCCGCTGGAGATCATTGGCCTGCTTCTGACCGCTGCGCTCATCGGTGCCGTGGTCATCGCGATGGGACACGAGGAGGAGATGAAATGAGCCCCTTGCAAGACTATTTACTCCTGTCTTCACTTCTCTTTTCCGTTGGCCTTGCCGGAGTATTGATCCGGCGCAATGCAATTCTTGTCCTTATCGGAATTGAACTTATGCTCAACGCGGCCAACCTGAACTTCATTGCATTCTGGCGCTTTGGCCCGGACCCCTCGGCCTTGACCGGGATGATGTTCGCACTTTTTTCCATCAGTGTCGCTGCAGCGGAAGCAGCTGTCGGACTGGCTATCATTCTCGCTGCGTACCGGCATTCCAAAACCACCGACCTAGACCGGATGAATTCGCTGCAAGGTTGAAGTAAGTAGGGATGAGAGTTGTTCTATGTAGAATCGCAAATCGATGTTATACATTGTTGCCGAAGACTAGCGTAGTGTTCCAACCGTTCTTTCTATCGTTCGCAGAGACTCGATGACCTGGATCGTTCAAAACCTTTGGCTGGTGCCTGCGCTGCCGACCTTCGCGGCGGCAATCGGCGCTCTGCTGCGCCAGCGGGACCGCATCGCGGCCGCAACGCTAGCCATCGGCTCCATGACCGTCTCCTTTCTGCTTTCGCTCTGCGCCTTTGCGCATGTACTGGGCAGTCGCGGTGGAGAGCAAGTCCTGACGTTCAATTTCCGCTGGTTCCAGTTTGGCAATGAATGGCTAAGGATCGGATGGATGCTTGACCCATTGGCCGCCTTGATGCTGCTGATGGTTACTTTCGTAGGCCTGCTGATCTTCATCTACAGCGTGGGCTACATGGCCCACGACGAGAACTTCACGCGCTTCTTCTGCTTCATGGCGCTCTTTGCCGGCGCCATGCTGGGCGTCGTCATTGCGAATAGCTTGCTGCTGCTTTTCATGTGCTGGGAGATCGTCGGACTTACCTCCTATCTGCTCATCGGCTTCTGGTACAACAGGCCGAAGGCGGCGGCGGCTGCGAAAAAAGCATTTATTGTTACTAAAATTGGCGACCTGGCTTTTTTACTGGGAATGGTTTGGCTATACGCTAAGACAGGCACTCTTCTCTTCTATGATGGCGGCGCCGGTTGCCTCGAACACTCGGCGCTCGCGCATCTGGTTGCGCAGTCCACCGTTCTTGGTCTTGCTGCCTCCACAGGCATCGCGCTGCTTATCTTCTGCGGCGCAGCCGGTAAGTCCGGACAGGTCCCCCTGCATGTCTGGCTACCAGACGCGATGGAGGGCCCCACGCCCGTGAGCGCGCTGATCCACGCGGCGACTATGGTTGCGGCTGGAGTCTTCCTCGTCGCGCGCATCTATCCCCTGATGAGCGCCCAGGCAGGGTTCTCCCTCTCCCCTGCCATTGCGTTGCAGGTTGTCACCTGGACAGGCGCGATCACCGCCGTCTTCGCCGCGCTTATTGCCGTCGCACAATTCGACATCAAGCGAATTCTCGCCTACTCCACCCTCTCGCAGCTTGGCTACATGATGATGGGACTTGGCGTTGGCGGCGTTGCTGTAGGCATGTTTCATCTCATTACCCACGCATTCTTCAAGTCGCTTTTATTTCTCGGCGCGGGATCGGTCATTCACGGATGCAACGGCGAACAGGACATCCGCCGCATGGGTGGTCTGCGCGGACTTATGCCCATCACCTTTGCGGCGTATGCCGTGGGAATGCTCGCGTTGTGCGGATTTCCGCTCTTCTTCTCCGGCTTCTGGAGCAAGGACGAAATCCTCCGCGCAGCACACGCCTGGAGCATCTCTGAGGCCCCGTTCTATTTGGGAGTTTTCGGTGCGCTGCTGACCGCCTTCTATATGACGCGCCAGGTTTACTATGTCTTTGGCGGCAGTTCGCGTTTGCCGGAATCGAGTCACGACTTACTCCAGACCTCTAACTCAACAAACTCGTCTCACGTGCCGGCCAGTCCCCACGAAAGCCCCGCCGTAATGACTGTCCCACTGGTAATACTAGCCGCGTTTGCCATGCTTCTGGGTTTTATCGGCACACCCGCTTGGCCGTGGTTTCAATCGTTTCTCGACGGCAAACAGGCTACATTTAGTTTTGCCGCATTCTACGGATTCGGCGTTCTCCAAGTCATGCTCACCTCGTCGTCGCTGGTCTTTGTCGGACTTGGTCTGGGCTGGTGGTTCTATGGTCGCAGGCCGATTGAGACCGCTGAATCTCCCGACGCAATCGGGGAGCTTCAGCCACAAGCCTTTTCTTTCCTCGGACACGCCTTTTTCGTCGATGCACTCTATGGCGCAACGCTGGTTCGCCTGAACACCTGGTGGGCTAAGCTCTGCGACTGGCTGGACCGATGGGTCTGGAATGGCGCGGTGCAAACCGTATCGTATCTCGTGCTCGTTGTTGCATGGCTGGACAACTTTTTTGACGCATCCGTCGTGAACTCCGGCTTTGATGAGGGGTGCGAGGGAGTTTCGCGCAGCGGCCAGATCCTGTCGCTGCTTCAGGGGGGACAAGTTCAGAGTTATATGGCCGTTATCGGCTGCGCGCTCATCGCACTCGTCACGTTTCTGCTCTGGGGGGCCAGGCTATGATCGCCTTTCCCTGGATCACACTTCTGACCACAGTACCGATCGTTGGCGCGCTTGTTTTGCTTGTGCTCGGCGGACGGAACAAGGACCTCGCTCGCTGGTCTGCTCTGGCCTTTAGTTTTGCCGCGCTCGTGCTGACGCTGGTCCTATGGCGCCACTTTGATCCCGCGTCGGGCAGCCTTCAGTTTCAAGAGAGGCACGCATGGATTTCTGCCCTGGGCGTGGAGTATCACGTCGGAATCGATGGGCTTGGGCTGCTGATGTTGCTGCTTAGTTCTATTGTGGTTCCCATCGGGATGGTTGCCTCGTGGCAGATTGAGGAGAGAGTTCCGCTCTATTACTCTTTGGTCCTCATTCTTCAGTCGTGTCTCTTCGGGACCTTTACCGCCTTGAATTTCTTTCACTGGTTTATCTTTTGGGAACTAAGTCTTATTCCAGCATTCTTTCTCATCAGGCTTTGGGGCGGGCCGCGCCGCGCCAGCGCGGCTACGCAGTTTTTGGTCTACACGATGGTTGGCAGCATTACATTGCTGCTGGCATTTATAGCCATCTTTCTCGCTACTAAGAAATTCGATTTTATCGACCTCGCGGCGCTGGCGCAGAACGGACAGCTTATGCCGGCCGTGATCGGCAAGCTGGCCTGGCACAGGTTCACGCCGCAGCATGTGGCTCTGGTCATCTTTGCCGGAGCGTTCCTTGGCTTCGCTGTCAAAGTACCGATATTTCCGTTTCACACCTGGCTGCCCTCCGCCTACACGGAAGCGCCAACCGGAACCACGATCCTGCTGACCGGCGCGATGTCGAAGATGGGAGTTTATGGATTTCTTCGTATTCTTCTGCCCATCTTCGGCGCACAGATGCAGGTGGTCCTGACACCTCTCTTATGGATGGCGGTGGCGACCATTGTCCTCTCCGCCTATGCCGCGCTTGCCCAGAAAGACCTGAAGCGCATCTTTGCCTACTCCTCGATCAATCATCTCGGCTACTGCCTGCTGGGAATTTTTGCGGTAGTGAAGTTCACTGGCGGAGATACGGCGCTTATTGCCGAGAAGTATGCAGCAATGAATGGCGTTTTCCTGCAGATGTTCAATCATGCACTGACTGCCTCAGCTCTGTTCTGGTTTGTCGCCATGCTGGAAAAACGCAGCGGCGGGTTGCGCGGCCTGGACGATTTTGGAGGACTGCGCAAGGTCGCGCCTGTTTTTACCGGACTGATGGGCATAGCCTTGTTCTCCACGTTGGGACTGCCTGGCCTGAACGGATTTATCGGGGAGTTCCTGATCTTCAAAGGATCGTTTCCGCTGGCGACCTGGGCCACGTCGCTTTCCGTCCTCGGACTGCTTGCCACGGCAATCTTTATTCTTGGAATTCTGCAGCGCGTTTTTTCAGGGCCGCTCAATGAGCGATGGGCCAGCCTGCACGATCTGACCGTGGGCGAGCGGCTGGCGTTGGCGCCCGCGATCGTCCTTATGTTTGTGCTGGGCCTCTATCCACAGGCCGTGCTCGGGGCCATCAACAATACGGTAATACAGGCGGTGCAGCATCTACAGTTTTGATCGACAACGGAACCCGGTGTTCTGATTATGCTTGCCTGGACGATCTACATCTCGTTTCTTGGGGCGGCCGGCCTGCTCCTGCTGCCCAGGGGCAGCGTGGGGGCGGCGCGCATCCTCGCGCTGCTGACGGCCATTGCCGGGTTCGCAATTACGCTCACCGTGTTCGTGCAGCACAGGACCGGGGAGATGCTGACGATCGCGCGCGTGCCGTGGGTCCCGTCGCTGGGCATCGAATACCACCTTGCGGCGGACGGCATCAGCCTGACGCTGTTGCTGCTGACGGGAATTATTGCCGTCACCGGCGTCCTTTTTTCCTGGGACATTGAGGACCGGGCCATGGAATTCTTTGCGCTTTTCTTGTTGCTGATTGGCGCGGTGTATGGCGTATTTCTCAGCTACGATCTGTTTCTCCTCTTCGTGTTCTACGAGATTGTCATTGTCCCGAAGTATTTTTTGATCGCAATCTGGGGATCGACGCGGCGCGAGTATGGGGCGATGAAGCTCGCGCTCTACTCCTTCGCCGGGAGCGCGATGGTGCTGATCGGGCTGATCGCGGCGTATGTCGCGGCCGGCGCAAGGAGCACGTCGCTCGGCGACCTGGCCGGGTTCCCATTTTCGCTCCACTTTCAGATGGTGGCGTTTCCGCTGGTATTTGTCGGCTTCGCGGTGCTCGCAGGTCTTTGGCCGTTGCACACCTGGGCGCCGACCGGCCACGTTGCCGCGCCCACGGCGGCCTCCATGCTGCTTGCCGGCGTGGTGATGAAGCTGGGCGCCTACGGATGCCTGCGCGTGGCCATGACGCTGTTTCCGCTTGGCCTTGGGCCGTGGGGCTTCCATGTGATGGGCCTTGGCTCGTGGCGCGATGTCTTCGCCCTGCTCGCGGTCATCGGGATTCTCTATGGCGGGCTGGTCGCGCTGGTGCAGCAGGACTTCAAATTCGTCATCGGCTATTCGAGCGTCAGCCACATGGGATTCATCCTGCTTGGCCTGATGACCCTGAACCAGCTTGGACTCTCCGGCGCGGTGCTGCAGATGTTTTCGCATGGGATCCTGGCGGGGCTGCTCTTCGCGGTCGTGGGCCGCATGGTGTACGCGCGCACCCACACCCGCGATTTGGCGGTCCTGGGCGCGATGAATCTCAACAAGGCCATTCCGTTTGCCGCAGTCACCTTTGTCATCGCCGGAATGGCTAGCATGGGCCTGCCTGGGTTCAGCGGGTTCTGGGCGGAGTTGATGGTCTTGGTGGGCGTCTGGCGCGCGTATCCCACGTTTGCAGTCTGCGTGGGGTTCGGCATCGTGGTTGGCGTCGCATACATCTGGCGCGCGATGCAAAAGGCATTTTTCGCGGAGGCGGGAACCGGGTCCGCAACGCCGGGTCCGCCGCTGCCGCCGATCACGGTTCCCGAACGAGTGGGCGCGATGGTCCTGATCGGCGCGAGCGTGCTGGTCGGACTCTATCCGCAATTCCTACTGAATGTCATCCAGCCGGCGCTGAACTCTCCGCTGTTTGAAGGCCTGCGCAAAGGGAGTTGGCAATGATCGCAATCGACTATGCGCAACTGTTGCGGCTCGCGCTGCCGGAGGTCATCGTCGTGGCCACGGCGCTGATCGTGATGGCGGCCGATCTGATGGTCCTGCGCAGATGCAGTACGCGCGTCCGGTTCGTGGTTGCCGCGGGTCTTGCCTCGATCGGTTGCGTGGGCGCAATCGCGCGAATCCTGCTGGCGCCGGAGGCGGCGAACGTCCTTGATGGGATGCTCATCGCAAACCCGCTCATTCATCTGGTGCAGATTGCCCTGCTCACGCTGACAATTTTCACGCTGCTGCTCTCGCGGGACTCGACCTTCACGGAGCACGTTGGCGAGTATGTTCTGCTGCTGCTGGTCGCAACCGCAGGAATGATGTTTCTGGCCGGCACCGAGGACCTGCTGGTCCTGTTTATCTCGCTGGAGTTGTTGAGCCTGTCGCTGTACATCCTAACGGCCTTCAACAAGCGCAGCGCGCAGTCGTGGGAGGCCGCGCTGAAGTACTATCTCTTCGGCGGCGTGTCGGCGGCGTTCCTGTTGTTCGGATTCAGTCTGCTCTACGGCCTGTCGAACTCCACCAGCCTCACGCAGATCGCCGCTGCCATCCACGGCCCCGCGCTGGACCCGCTGCTGGCGATCGCCATCGTGACTACCGCAATCGGACTTGGGTTTAAAGTCGCGGCGGCTCCATTCCATTTCTGGGCGCCGGACGTCTATCAGGGCGCGCCCGCTCCCAGCGCGGCTTTTATCGCATCGGGGTCAAAGGTCGCCAGCTTCTTTATCTTCTTCCAGGTGATGGCGCTGGGCTTTGCCGGCGTGGAGGGCACAGCCTCGCTGCCGCATCCTGTGCGCGGCTGGGTCCCGGTGCTGGCCCTGATGGCCATCGCGTCCATGCTGCTGGGGAACCTTGTGGCCATCCAGCAGACCGGCCTGCGGCGATTGCTTGCCTACTCGGCGATCGCCCATGCGGGAACCATGCTGCTGGCAATCGTGGCCCACACCGAACAGGGCCTCGCCGCGCTGCTTTATTACGTCATCACCTATGCGCTGGCGACGATTGGCGCCTTTGCCGTGATTGTGGTTGTCGAGCAACAAACGGGCAGTGACGATCTCTCGAACTTCGACGGACTCAGCAGACGAGCGCCCGTGCTCTCGTTTTGCCTGGCGATCTTCATCCTCTCGCTGGCAGGGATTCCGCCCCTGGCCGGGTTCTTCGCCAAGTTCTATCTATTTGTAACTGTGCTGAACGCGCCGCCGGGGTCGATGGGCCTGCTCTGGCTGGTCGTTCTGGCCATTGCCATGAGCGCCGTCGCGCTCTACTACTACCTGCGCGTGCTCAAACGGGTTTACGTTGCGGCCCCTCCCGTCGGCGCGAAGGAGATACGCACCCCGATTCTCAGTCAGATCCTTGTGGTCGTGCTTGCCACCGCCGTAGTGCTTCTGGGTTGCGCTCCGCAACTGCTGCTGCGCTGGATCGAGGCCGCCATCCGCGCCTCCGGCCTCTGATCGCACCGAAGCCGATGCGTGTCTAATCCAGTGCTCTCATTCTTACGCAGAGCGCAACGCACTCCACCACTCATGCAGTCGCCACGCTGTACCCTAGGCCGTCACCCGCGCCGCCGCGCGCATCGTCTGCCGGCGCACGGTCAGCGCCTCGATGCGGTCGCGCAGCACGGTGAAGCCGCAACCGATGCCGTGCGGTACCTCGATCTCGCCGCGGGCGTTGACCGTCACCTCCGGATCGATGATGTCCTCAGCCCAGTAGCGCGCCGACGCCGATACGTCCCCCGGCAGTGAGAAGTTCTCCAGCGACGAGAGCGCTATATTGTGCGCGCGTCCGATGCCCGTCTCCAGCATTCCGCCGCACCACACCGGAATGCCACGCTCCGCCGCCGCGTTATGCACGGCAATCGCCTCGGAGAAGCCGCCCACGCGGCCCACCTTAATGTTGATGACGCGGCACGACTCCATGGCGATGGCGGCCAGCGCGTCCCTCCGGTTGCGGATCGATTCGTCCAGGCAGATCGCCGTCTGCAGCCGCTTCTGCAACATCGAGTGGAAGTAGAAATCGTCGTACCACAGCGGCTGCTCGATCATCAGCAGCTTGAACCGGTCCCACTCCACGATGTGGTCGAAGTCCACGATGCGATAGGCGGAGTTGGCGTCGCAACTGAGCAGAATCTCCGGCCAGCGCGCGCGCACCGCCTCAAAGATCTTTGTGTCCCAGCCCGGCTTGCACTTCAGCTTGATGCGCTGATAGCCCGCCTCCAGCGCCTCTGCGATCTTCTCCATCAGCGTCGCTGGCGACGGCTGAATTCCAATCGAGACGCCGCACGGAATCACTCTGCGCGTTCCGCCCAGCAGCCGAGCCAGCGGCACTCGCTTCTTCTGTGCCTCCAGCTCCCACACCGCGTTCTCCAGCGCAGCCTTGGCCATGCGGTGCCCGCGCACATCGCGGAAGAGCGCGCAACAGTTCGCTCCGCCGGCCAGTTCCTTGCCCACCAGCCGCGGCGCAAGCTCCGTCTCGGTGATGAACCACGCCGTATCGATGCATTCGTCGGAAAAGTACGGGTGCTCACCCGCCACGCACTCGCCCCAGGCCGTCATCCCACCGGACTCGATCTCCACCAGCAGAATGCGCCGCGTTGTGGTCAGGCCAAAGCTGGTCTCGAAAGGAAACGCGAGAGGCATGTTGATCTCGCGTAGATGAACTGCGTCGATAATCAGCATTGTTGTCGTCCTGTCCTTGCGTCGTTCTGTTCCCTGCTCTTTGTTCTTATGTTCCCCGTTTGCTGTTCTTCTGTTCCCTGTTCCCTGTTCCCTGTCCTACAGCCCGTCCACGCGCCCCAGCAGGAAGAACCCGTCGCCGTTTGCGCATCGTTCGTAACCGGTGATGGCGAGCCCGCGCGCAAACGCCGATTCGAGAATGAGCCGATTGCGCGTCTGCAGCGACTCCGCCAGAGTACGCCGCTGCGGATCGCGTTTCCAGTCGTGGACGACGCACGGCACGTCGATCCGCTCTACCACTTCGTCGGCAGCAGTCGCCTGCTCAGTCGTCTCTTCGCCCAGTGCCCGCCGCACCCTCTCCGACCTCAGCCACCACTCCACAACCAGGCGGTCCGTGGGCAGACCGCCCTGCAACGGCGAGGTGGACGGCCCATAGAGGTTGCGCATGTAGCGCCGCGCAATCGCGCCCAGCCGCGCAATGTTCAGGTGCGCGTTCTTGATCTCCAGCGGATCGAAGGTCCACTCCATCCGGTCGATGCCGCGCTCCAGCGCATCGTCGCGCTGCGCCAGCTTCAGCCCTCGCCCCAGCCCCATGTTGCGATACTCCGGCAGCACGGCCAGCATGTGCGAGTGCAGGTACGGCTTGCCGTCGCGGTAGCCCGGAAGCGCCATTGCGAAGCCCACCAGCGCGCGCCCGTCGTAGGCCCCCAGCACCTGCCCGCCGATGCGCTCGGCCACGATGAAGACGCGCTTCGGGACCAGGTCGTTGTCGCTGTATCCCCACACCGCGAGCTGTACGTCAACCGCCTGCTCGAAGTCCGCCAGCCTCTCCACCGGCGCAATGCGGATCTGCTTCGCATCGCCCAACTGTTTCGGCGCGCTCATGGCTTCAACCCATCCGGCACAACATCGTCTCCGCGTTTCGCGCGGTTCCACAGCGCATCCAGTTCAGCGGGAGTGAGCGCAGCCAGCGCGTCGAAGCCGCCCGCGCTCGCCTCCATCGCTCGGAAGCGCGCGCGAAACTTCGCATTCGCCGCGCGCAGCGCCGACTCCGCATCCACCTTCAAGTGCCGCGCCAGATTCACAACGGTGAAGAGCAGATCGCCCAACTCCTCCTCAATTGCTGCTCGTGCTGTTCCCACTTCTTCTGAAGTAGCCGAGACATTCGTTTCGCTTAAGGGCACGGCTTCAGCCGTGCCAACAGTCCGACCCAAGGAATTGGGCTTCAGCCCCTGAGGTACGTTCTTCAAACTCTTTCCCAACTCTACTTTCAATTCCGCAATCTCTTCCTGCAGCTTCTCGAAGAGCCCCTCCACATCCGGCCAGTCGAAGCCCGCCTTCGCCGCCTTCGAACCCAGCTTGCGCGCCTCCATCGTCGCCGGCATGGAGCGCGGAATCGCATCCATGGCCGATGCCGTCTTTTTCCCCGCCGCAGCAGCCAGCTTCTCGCCGCGCTTGATCTGCTCCCAGTTGCGCAGCACCGCCTCCGGGTCGGTCGCGTCCGCCAGCTTGCCTTCCACGGGAAACACATGCGGATGCCGCCGCACCAGCTTCGCATTCAGATTTGCCGCAACGTCCGCAATGTCGAAGTGGCCCGCCTCCGACGCCATCTGCGCATAGAACAAAACCTGTAGCAGCAGGTCGCCCAGCTCGTCCTTCAGCTCCGGCCACGCCCGCCGCTCAATGGCGTCGAAGACCTCGTAGGTCTCCTCCAACGTGTAGCGCTTGATTGTGTCGAAGCTCTGCTCGCGGTCCCACGGACAGCCGCCCGGCGCGCGCAGCCGCGCCATAATCGAGATCGCCTCGGCCAGCGGCCCGGCAGCCCGTTCCTCCGCGCCTGCCTGCCGCGGCTCGTCCGCTGCTCGCACCTGCGCTGACTCCGCTTCGGCCATACCATCACTTTACCCGAAGCTCTGTCTTAGGGAAGGTTTGAAACGATTTGAAAGGGCGGGACTTCAGTCCCGCCGTATGCGCATCAGTTGCAACGCGGCTTTAGCCGCCGAGGGAATGTCGAACACGAATTCAAAGGTTCGACATCACGCAGAGCCAAGCGGCCTCTAGCCCCGCAGCGCCATCTGATCGGTGACGATCTGCGTCAGGTCGGGCTTCTTCAACCCATGCTCCTGCTCGTTGAACTTGTCCACCTTGCTGGACCAGTTCATGCTGCAAAACTTCGGCCCGCACATGCTGCAGAACGCGGCTTCCTTGTAGTACTCGTCGGGAAGCGTCTCGTCGTGCATGGCGCGCGCCGTCTCCGGGTCCAGCGAGAGAGCGAATTGCTTGTCCCAGTCGAAGGTGTAGCGCGCCTGCGAGATGGCGTCGTCGCGGTCGCGCACGCCAGGCCGATGGCGAGCTACGTCGGCCGCATGGGCAGCAATCTTATACGCGATAATCCCGTCCTTCACGTCCTTCTCATTCGGCAGCCCCAGGTGCTCCTTGGGCGTGACGTAGCACAGCATCGCCGCGCCGTGCCAGCCGATCATCGCCGCGCCAATCGCCGATGTGATGTGGTCGTACCCCGGCGCGATGTCCGTCACCAGCGGGCCGAGAACGTAGAACGGCGCGCAGTCGCACAGCTCGACCTCCTTGTCCACCTGCAGCTTGATCTGGTCCATGGGAATATGCCCCGGCCCCTCGATCATCACCTGTACATCGCTCTTCCACGCCTGCCGCGTCAGCTCGCCCAGAGTCTTCAGCTCGGCGAACTGCGCCTCGTCGCTGGCGTCGGCCAGGCAGCCGGGCCGCAGCCCATCGCCCAGCGAGTAGCTCACGTCGTACTTCGCCATGATCTTCGTGATGCGGTCGAAGTTCTCGTACAAAAAGTTCTGCTTGTGGTGCGATGTCATCCACTGCGCCAGGATCGCGCCGCCCCGGCTCACGATTCCCGTGATCCGCTTGGCCACCATCGGAACATACTGGATCAGCACGCCGGCGTGAATGGTGAAGTAGTCCACGCCCTGCTGCGCCTGCTCCTCGATGACTTCCAGGTAGATGTCGATGTTCAGGTCTTCCAGCTTTTTTACCCGCGCCAGCGCCTCGTAGATCGGCACCGTGCCCAGCGGCACCGGCGAGTGGCGCAGGATCTGCTCGCGGATCATGGGAATGTCGCCGCCAGTCGAAAGGTCCATCACCGTGTCCGCCCCATAATGCACTGCGGTGTGCAGTTTGCGCAGCTCCTCGTCCACATTCGACACCATCGCCGAGTTGCCGATGTTCGCATTGATCTTGCACAGCGATCCCACGCCGATCGCCATCGGCTCCAGCTCCGGGTGGTTGATGTTGGCCGGAATGATCATGCGCCCCGCCGCGATCTCGTCGCGCACAAACTCCGGCGCAATTTTTTCCACCTGCGCCACATACGCCATCTCTTCGGTGATCGTTCCCTTGCGCGCAAAATGCATCTGGCTCATGTTGCTGTCGCCGCTGCGCGCGGCCTCTGCGCGCCGCTTCACAATCCACTCAGCGCGCGGCGCCGGCACGTTGTAGTCGTTGCCCAACACATGCGCTCCGTTGCCGTTAGCGTGCGCGCCGTTGCCGTTCGTCTGCTGATGATTTCCGCTCGCGCTCATTGGTCTTCCCCCCGCATGAAATGCCGATGATATCTCCAAAGTATACCCTGCAACAGCGCTTGCCTGCGCGTGCGGCAAACGCCCGGTGGTGGCTGAAATGTGCGTCGAGCGACATAGTACTCACGCGGTCGCAAACGTGTATTGATCCTTGCCGATCATCCAAAGGATATTGTCGAAGACCCTCACTCGATACGGATAGCCGTCTGTGTCCAGGCTGCTGATCGCGTCAAGATACCTAGTGTAAAATTGCAGCCATACAGAGACGAACTGATAATAGTCGTCCTCACTCGGCGGGGCGGCGATGCCGATCTCAAGTTTGGCCAATACCCACAGTGCGCACCGAGCGTAGCTATCGAACATGGGAATCTTGTCTGGGTAGCACAGCCAGAGTGCCTTTGAAGTCAGAGACGTGAACGCTCGCTGGCTGTTCTGGGAGCCGTCGATGTAAGCGTCGCACACGGCCTTCATCAATTCTTCATGCGCCGCAGACAGCGCGTCTGGACCATCCAGGTTCCTATCACGGTCTCTTGAATCAGCCCACCTTAACACGGCGTCTGCTATTTTGTCTCTCTGAGTTGCGATCCCACGAACCCTGAGGACCCGGTACTCCTGAAGCCAATCGCGAATAGTGTCTCGCCTATTTGGGTCGTCTTCTCTACTCAGCGCAAGAATTGCTTTCATGTCATAAGCATGGCCCAACATCAAGCCTTTAACGGCATTGGGCCACAGATTTCGTATGATCGCCTCGAAATCGATCATTGAGGGGATTGTTGCGCACTCCGGTAACATACGGCCTCCCTTCGGTGCGAACCAACTCTATTGTCTAAACGCCGCTAAATGCGGAGAAACCGCCATCGATTGGAATCACCACGCCGGTCACAAACTCCGAAGCCGGCGACAGCAGCCACAGCACGCCGCCGAACAGGTCTGCGGATACACCAAGTCGCCCCATCGGTGTGTGCCCGACAATCGTCTTGCCGCGTGCCGTCCACTCGCCCGTCTCCTTGTCGGTCAACAAAAAACGGTTTTGTTCGGTGAGAAAGAATCCAGGCGCAATCGCGTTCACGCGGATCTTCGGCGAGTACTCCTGCGCCATGTGCACAGCCAGCCATTGCGTGAAGTTGCTCACCGCGGCCTTCGCCGCCGAGTAGGCGGCAATGCGCGTCAGCGGCCGGAATGCGTTCATGGAAGAAATATTCAAAATATTGCCATAACCCTGCTCCGCCATCACCTTGCCAAAGGCCTGCGAGGGCAGGATCGTGCCCATCACATTCAGCTCGAAGACCCAGCGCAATGCATCGGCGGGAAGGTCGAAGAACTTCAAATCGGGGCTCGTTGTGGCCGTCGGCTTGTTGCCGCCCGCGGCGTTGATCAGGCAATCCAGCTTGCCCAGGCGCTTCATCACGTCCTCGGCCGTCTTTGCGATGCTCTCGCGGTCGAGCACGTTGCACTTGAACACGGAGACTTGCTTCAGGCGCTCTCCCAGGCGCTCGATCGTCGCGGGGTGCAGCTCGCTCACAATGTCCAGAATGGCGACCTCCGCGCCGCATCCGGTCAGTGCGTACACAATGTCGCTGCCCAGAACTCCCGCGCCGCCGGTAATGGCCACCGTCTTCCCTTTGAAGTTGTACATCTTGGTCAGTTCTGCCAGATCGAAGGAACTTTGTTGCGTGCTCATAATCTCTCCATTTCAGTACTGCGTGCAGGAACGAATCCTGTTACATAAAACGCCTTTTGAATCGGCCCCCGGCGACGGCGTATGCAACGTGCAACGCCGCCGGCCGGAAACCGATCCTTACTACCGCTGAATTCGCGCCGACCCGCCGCTGGCAAACGCGACCACCTGGTCCAGCGTCGCCATCGTGGTGTCGCCGGGGAAGGTCGTGATCAGCGCGCCGTGCGCCCATCCCAGCTTGACCGCCTCTTCCGGCGACTTGCCGTTCAGCAGCCCATAGATAAATCCCGACGCGAATCCATCGCCGCCGCCGACGCGGTCCAGCACCTTCAGCTCGGCAGTCGGCGCGGTCACTGCCGTGCCGTTCACCCATGCCACCGCGCTCCAACTGTGGTGGTTGGTGTTGTGTACCTCGCGCAGTGTCGTGGCCACAACCTTCGTCTTCGGGAAGCGCTTCACCACCTGCTCCATCATTCCCAGGAACGTGCCTGTGTCCAGCTTGGAGCTGGCCGCCTTGGCGCTGGCCGCAACCTCCGGCCCGGCAAATCCGAGGCCCTTCTGCATGTCCTCCTCGTTGCCGATCAGCACGTCGACGTTCTCCACGATTGCGCTCATCACCTTCTGCGCGCGCTCGATGCCGCCCATCGTCTTCCACAGCTTCTCGCGGTAGTTCAGGTCGAACGACGTAATCACTCCCGCGGCCCGCGCGGCCTTCATCGCCTCGATCACAACCTCGGAGGTGGTCTCCGAAAGCGATGCAAAGATTCCGCCCGAGTGGAACCAGCGAACGCCCTCGCCGAAGATCGCCTTCCAGTCGAAGTCGCCCGGCTTCAGTTGCGCCGCCGCCTCGTTGCAGCGGTTGTAGAAGACGATCGGAGCGCGCACGCCAAATCCCTGGTCGCTGAACACCGTGGCCATGTTCGGCCCGCGCACGCCGTCGTGCGCAAACCGCTTGAAGATCGGCTTCACACCCATACCGCGCACCCGCTCCGCGATCAGATCGCCGATGGGGTACGAAACAATCGCGCTGGCGATCCCCGTCTTCTGCCCGAAGCAGTCCGACAGATTGGCCGCAACGTTGAACTCGCCGCCGCTGACGTGGATGGCGAAGTTCGTCGCCTTGCGGAACGGAATGATCCCCGGATCGAGCCGGTGGACCAGCGCGCCAAGCGAAAGTAGATCGAGCGAACCTTTTTCGGGGATTGTGAAACCAAGACTCATGACCTTCTCCTTATTCTTCTTCTGTGTTTGTCATTTCCGAACTGTTTGTCATTCCCTATTGCCAGTCATTCCATTTTTTGTCATTCCCGAAGGGAATCTGCTTCTTCTTTATTGTTTGTCATTCCGCACCCTGAGCGAAGTCGAAGGGGGAGGAATCTGCTTCTTCTTTAATTTGTTCGTTCCTAATCCATTCCATCGGTGCAATCGGTGTTATGCCTTTGTCTTATTGCCCCAGGAACACCGGCTTGATGTGCCGTTCCCACAGGTTCGCGGTCACGTTCTTGGCCACTATCGTCTCGTTGGCCTCCAGCGCGTCCAGGTAGCGCGGCCCCATCTTGGCGGCAATCTTGAACCCGACGTGCAGTAGTTGGCGGAAGCTGGGGTTGTACGCCGGGTTCTTCTGGTCGTGGCGCAACGCCGAGGTGTACTGCTCGCTGGTCCATCCGTTGACCGCCGCCGCCGCCGGCAGCTTGCTCTGGTCGATGTCGATCACGGTCGCGTAGGGCGCGGTCAGCTCGTCCTTGTGCGCCAGCGCCTCACTATAGATCTCCTTCGCGATCGCCAGCCCGTTGCCGCCCGCCTCCGCCAGCCCGATCAGCTCTTCCAGCCACGTCGTCCCCGCCGTCTTCAGGTGGACGCCGGCGTTGAACTTCTTCGCTCCGTCGTGGATCGCCTTGTAGATGGAGAACTTGTCCGAGCCCGAATGCACGCTCAGCTTCAGGTTCGCGGGCAGCCCATAGCGTTTGATCGCGTAGGCAATCGCCGCCAGGTCTTCCTCGAACTCCTTGGCAAACTGCTTCACATCGCCCACGTAGTCCACGCCCTTGTTGAAGCGGCCGGTAAACTTCGGCGCAATCGTTTGGATGGGAATCTTCTGGTCCGCAATCGCCGCCAGAATAATCAGCAGCTCCACCGGCGTCTGCGGCAGGTCCGTCTCGTCCATCGAAATCTCCGCGACAAAGCGGCCAGCGCCCTTGTTCAGCAGGATCAATTGATAGATCTCGCCCGCATTCTGCACCGCGGCCAGGAACTTATCGGCTACGCCCTCGACGAAGGCCTTGGTCGTGTGGAACGGCTCATCGATGCCGGGAATTGTCACCGTCCCAATCAGCTCCGAGTGCGCCGCGAGAAATGCGGCAACGTCCTCCGGCTTGGCCGGTTGGCCGATCATGTCGGCCACATCCAGGGTAAAGAAGTCGCAGGGATCGAGGAAGCGTTGCACCGTCTTCAGGTTGATGTGGTCCGCGTCCAGAAAATACGGCTTGCCCCAGCCCATCTCCTTCACAGCCGCGTCCGCCGCGGCGCGCGTCTGCACCGGCTCGGTGCCGATGATGGTGTGCTCGCGGTTCGACTTGTTCCACACCGGAACGACCTCAACGCCCGCTTCGGCGGCCTTCATGCATGCCGCAAGCTGGGCCTTCGCCTGGTGGGCAAAACGGTCGCCCACGCCGATGGAAAACTTCGGTAGTTCCAGTGTTTCAATCACTCCTGAATACATTGCTTCTCCCTGTTTCAATCTCTGCGGCCCGCGGTTCCAACCGATTCTGCACCGCTCCCAAGCATACTGCGCTGTCAACCGGCGCGGCAAATCCGCAAGGTAACGGACGTAACCTCAGTTGATTTCATTTGTCTTCAGTTACGAAACCTCTGCATAAGTCCTCGTTTTGAAAGGGCGGGACTTCAGTCCCGCCGCAAGCGGCCTATTTCCAATGCGGCTTTAGCCGCTGAGGGGATCTCGAACACTTGTGCAGACCTTCCTTAGGTTGCGCGTTGCAGAAGTCAGTTGCGCGAGATCGGCATTCTTTGAGTGTCCGGCTAATCCTTGAAGCGCCCCTTATACGACCACAGCCCAAGCCCCGGGTTCGAGATGAAGAAGATCTCCTCGCCATCCACCGTATTCCAGCCGTCCGTTAGCTTCGCCGGATCGTACTTCGCCATGTACTGCGCCAGATCGCCGTACGCGAAGTGCGCGCCCTCGATCTCCTCCCGCGTCAAATGCCCCGGGCAGTAGCGAATCTTGAACCGCCCCTCGCTCGACCCATGGATCAGGTGCGCCGCCGCCGAGAGATTTCCCGCTAGCGTCGCATCGTTCTTCACCGCCTCCAGCGTCGCCGGCGTGCCGCAGTAGCCGTACTTGCGGATCAGCAGGTCGATCGTCGGGTCCTCGCCGAACTCGTGCACCCCCGGCGCCAGCACGATCAGCTCGGCGTCGTCGGCCAGCGCCATCCTCGTGCGGTAGACGCTCTTGTTGCCCAGCCATGTGCTCTTGAACTCCTCCGGATCGAGGAACACCACCGCCTTGTGTATCTCGCGGTCCATCATCAGGAAGTTCACCTTCAGGCTCAGCTCCGCGGCGCGCTCGAAGCACTCCGTATCGTCGCCGATGAACAGTCCGTTCAACACCAGCTTGCCCGCCGCGTTCTTCGAGACGACGGTCAGGACGTAGACAATCTGCGGCAGCAGATGGCCAAAGTGTTCGCTGGAGTAGTTCAGCACGCGCCGCACCGGAGTGTCCGCGCGCCCCATCATGCGCTCCATGCCGTACACCGCGCCCAGGAAGTGGCTGCGATGGATGCCCATCACCCCGCCCGTGCCGATAAACACATTCTTGTTGAAGCCGGCCATGCCCACCACTTCGTGCGGGACGATCTGCCCGATCGACAGGATCAGGTCGTGCCCTCCGTCGCGCAGCAGCTTGTTCACCTGCGCCGGCCACGCGAAGTCCACCATCCCCTCGCTCACCTCGCGCACAAACTCGCCGGGAACCTCGCCCAGCGTCACAATGTCGTTGCGCCAGTCGTGCACCCGGAACAGGTCGCGCGGCACGGGGCCGAACATCGTCTGGATCTCGTGGTCGGTCATCGCCTTGTGCGTGCCCAGAGCGGGCAGCACGTCCGTCAGCGCGTCGCCGTAGTAGTTCCACGCGTACTCGGTCAGCGTGCCCGCCATGGCGTGCATGCGGGTGAAGTCCGGCGGCACGGCCAGCACTTTCTTGCGCGCCCCCAGCTTGTCGAACGCGCTGGCAAGCGCGGCTTGAATCTTGGCGGGGGTGAATTCTGTGGTCGGCGATCCGGCGGCAAAATAGAGGCTCATGCTTACAATTCTACTCGCGCCCGGCCTTCGCTGGCAGGCGTCTTAGCCGGCTGGAATGACGACGACGTGCGAGGATTCAATAATGGCGCGAAACCTTTCTGAGGCCGTCGCCCAGTCCACAATATCGACCTTGTACGGCAGGTCGGACTCCGTGAAGTCGTCCGCCAGCGCTGCCAGCGTGCTCAGTGGCAGCGGCTGGCCGCCTTTCACGGCCAAATCAAGATCGGAAAACTTCTTGACCCGGCTCCCGCCATTCGCCACAACACGCGACCCGAAGGCCCAGACCTCGCGTCCCGGCACATGTCGCAGCAAAATCGCTTGCACAATCTGCCACTCTGCGGAGGTGACGAAAAGTCCGGTCGGCGGGTCTGCGTGGGAAGTCATCCTGCGTTGTGCCTCTGCATCTGCCCAATCAGAAACTCCGCCTCGGCGAGAAACTCCGCAATGCCGGAGACCACCTGCAGGGCTACCGCTTCGTCATAGGTGTGGCTGGTCTTGCCGCGCATCTCGCGGAACCGTTTCCAGCTCGTCCAGTCGCCCCGTAGCAGGCCCTTCTCGTTGGCAGAACGGATGAGATCGGCAAACGGCATCGCGTCATATTCAGCGGGCGTCGCCGAGGTCGATTCCAGATAGCGCTTCAGCATCTTCTGCGCGATCTCATAGGTGAACTCAAAGCGCTGAATCAGTCCATCGCGGATCTGTGTGTCGCCGATGTCCTTCTGGTAGCGAAGCAGCCCTTCCGCCAGGCGGCGCTGCGCGTTGACCAGCGGCGTCAGGTCGAGTTGCTCGCTCATCGTACTGCCTCCAGTAGAATCCAGCCGGTTTCAATCTGGTGGGCGAGGCGGGAATCGAACCCACAACCACCAGCTTAGAAGGCTGGTGCTCTATCCAGTTGAGCTACTCGCCCGCGTTCGGGAGGGCCCGCTGCGGGCCGTCCCGCGCTCCAGGACGTGACCTTTCGCGCCCTCGGTTTATTGTATCCGCAACCGCGCTTCATCTTGAGGCCGGTGTCCGAAAGCGCCCTGGTAATCCTATCGAGTAGAACTCACCCTATCTAACTTTCTCGCGGTAAACGCTTTGAACTTAGCTGGTTCGCATATACTTTGTGGTAATTCTGAGAACCCACAGATATGCGTTCTTTGTCTAGCCGTCTCAGCCATTCGCTACTTCCCCGCCGCGTCGCCATAACGCTGTTTGCGCTGGCTTGCATCAGCATCGCCACGTCCTGCCACCGAAAGGATAGGGGAAACAATGATGTGGGAAGCGAGTTTCGTGGCGCGGCCGCGAGGGGCGATCTGACAAAAGTCCAGGCGCTGCTCCAAGGCCATCCCGATCTGGTGTCCAGCAAGAACAAGATCGGTGCAACGGCTTTGCACTGGGCTGCAGCCAATGGCCACAAGGACGTGGCGGAGTTTCTGCTCTCCCATAAAGCCAACATCAATGCAAAGACCGACGACGGTTCGACGCCTTTACATTGGGCGACTTTTAATGATCACAAGGATGTTGCGGAGTTGCTGCTAGCCAATCATGCCGATGTCAATGCCCGGGACGACAACGGCGATACACCATTGCATGTAGCGGCCATGAAGGGCTGCAAAGACGAGGCTGAGTTGCTGCTGGCAAGCGGGGCCAACGTCAATGCCAGAACACACACCGGCAATACGCCATTGCACTCGGCGGCTTTTTATGGCCACGAGGATATCGCGGAATTGCTGTTGGCAAGCGGGGCCAACGTCAATGCAAAGACTCAAAACGGCACGACGCCGATGCACTGGGCGGCTATCAAGGACCACAAGGATGTGGTGGAAATATTACGCCAGCATGGCGGCATAAACTTGGGCGGGGTGAGGCCATCTGATACTTGGTGGTAAAACCTGAGCCGGGTGCCGGGTACCCCAGGCGGGTCCCCGGCGAGCGGTCTTTGCTCACAGGGGTGGCACGTCTCGATTCTGAGACCTCGGTGTCAACAGCCCGTTGCCTCACGAGCAACGTTTAAACCGGTGCGCTTCGGCACTCCCTCCTCGCACGCAATTAAGAATTGCGCCGGACGAAGCCAGGCCCCACAATGGATTGCACACCCGGGCCCCCGCGAGGAGCACTATGGACGCTTTAACCCTTCACCGGATCCACTTCGCCTTCACCGTCACCTATCACTACCTCTTCCCCCAGCTCACCATGGGCCTGGCGCTGCTCATCGTCGTGCTGAAGTCGCTGGCGCTGAAGACGCGCGACGCAAAGTACGATGTCGCGGCCCGCTTCTGGGCCAGGATCTTCGCCGTGAACTTCCTGCTCGGCGTGGTCACCGGAATCCCCATGGAGTTCCAGTTCGGCACCAACTGGGCTGAGTTCTCGCGCCGCACCGGCGGCGTCATCGGAATGCCGCTTGCCATGGAAGGAATCTTCTCCTTCTTTCTCGAATCCGCCTTCCTCGGCCTCTTCCTCTTCGGAGAGAAGCGGCTCTCGCGCTGGATGCACTGGACCTCCGCCTTCCTCGTCTTTCTCGGTTCCTGGATCTCCGGCTTCTTCATCATCGTCACCGACGCCTGGATGCAGCACCCCGTCGCCTATCGCATTCTGCCCAACGGAGTCTTCGAGGTCAGCAGCTTCTGGGGCCTGATGCTGAATCCCTGGGCCTGGCTGCAGTACGCGCACAACATGTGCGGCTCGGTGGTCACGGCCTCGTTTGTCATGGCGTCGGTCGGCGCGCTCTATGTCCTGCAACACCGCGATGAAAGATACGGCCGCACATTCCTCAAACTGGGGGTCATCGCCGGGGTCCTCTCCTGCATCCTGCAAATCTTTCCCACCGGCGACCTGCACGGCAAGTACATGGCCCGCCACCAGCCTGCCGCCGTCGCGGGCATGGAGGGCCTCTTCAACTCCGAGCGGGGTGCGCCGCTGGTTCTTGTGGGCCAGCCCGACATCGAAGCTCAGAGAATCGACAATCCCATCGTCGTCAACAAGGTCCTCAGCTTCCTCATCTACGGAACCACACGGGCCGAGGTGCAGGGCCTGAACCAGATTCCGCGCGACCAGTGGCCCTCCGCGCTGCCTCTGCTCTTCTACAGCTACCACATCATGGCGGGCCTGGGGACGTACTTCCTGGCGCTGATGGCCGTCGCCGCGTTTATGCTCTGGCGTGGCAAGCTCTTCACCGCGCGCTGGATTCTCTGGCCCATCCTGCTCAGCTTTCCGCTGCCGTACATCGCCAACACCGCCGGCTGGATGACCGCGGAGATCGGCCGTCAGCCCTGGCTGGTCTACGGCCTCATCCGCACCGCGCAGGGTTACTCAACCCACGTCGGTACAGGCAGCAGCCTCTTCACGCTTCTGGGCTTCCTCGGCATGTACGCAGTGCTCTCCATCCTGTGGATCGTGCTGGTCTACAACTTCATTCAGGACGGCCCGCAGGCGGTCGCGCAGGACGGCCCCGCCCACGGCAGCAAGACTGCATAAGGCATTTTCACTATTGGTATAGAGGAAAAGAATTGTCATTCTGACCCTGAACGCAGTGAAGGGGAAGAATCCCCGCATTTTGTTCGGGGTGCAACACACTACACCATTGTTGAAAATGCACTAGGAGAAATTCGATGGGAACTCTTTGGTTCTGGATTGTAGCCGTCATGCTGGTCGCCTACGTCGTCCTCGACGGCTTCGACATCGGCGTTGGCATCGTCTATCTCTTCGTCGCGCGCAGCGAAGAGGAACGCCAACAAGCCATGCGTTCCATCGGCCCCTTCTGGGACGGCAACGAGGTTTGGCTGCTGGCCGCCGGAGGCACGCTCTTCTTTGCCTTCCCCCTGCTCTACGCCTCCGCCTTCAGCGGCTTCTATCTGCCGCTTATGATCGTGCTGTGGCTGCTGATCCTGCGCGCCATCAGCGTCGAGTTGCGCGGCCACTCCGGCGAGCCGCTGTGGAGGGCCTTCTTCGACGCGGTCTTCACATTCTCCAGCTCGCTGCTGGCCATCTTTTATGGAGCGGCCCTGGCCAACGTCATTCGCGGCGTCCCCCTCGGCGCGGACAACTACTTCTTCCTCCCGCTCTGGACCAACTGGCGCACCGGTGCGCATCCCGGAATCCTCGACTGGTATACCGTCACCGGCGGAGTTCTCGCCCTGGTCGCGCTTGCGGTCCACGGCGCGCTCTACCTGGCCCTGAAGACGGAGGGCGAATTGGAGCGGCGCTCGCGCGCCTTCGCATTGAGGGCCTGGACCGTGCTGCTGGTTCTCACTCTGGCCGGCCTTCCGCTCACCGTGCTGGCGCGTCCGAATTCGTTGGACAACTACATCGCTCACCCCATCCTGTTTGTAATTCCCTGCGCGGTTCTTGTCAGCCTCATGGTCGTGCTCGCTGCTCTTCCGCGACGCTCCGCCCTCACCGCGTTTCTCGGCTCCTCCGCCTACCTCGCCACCATGATGGTCGGCGCCGTCGTCGGTCTCTTCCCTGTGTTGCTGCCCGCGGTTGGCGCCGGGGGCCGGAACGTCACCATCGCGCTGGCGCTGGCCGGCCCACATACCCTGCGCGTCGGCCTGGTCTGGTGGACCCTGGGAATCCTGCTGGCCACCCTGTACTTCGTCATCATCCACTGGCTCTTCCGCGGCAAGGTCCCGCGCCACGCCGACGGTTACGGCCACTGACCCGCGCCCTCGCAGCCCCACCCCTATACACCGTCATTCTGGCGCAGCCTCAGGAGTTCGTCATTCTGGCGCAGCCAGAATCTCCGTCGTTGTCTCTGTCCCTGTCTTTCGGAGGGAGCAGGGGGCTTCAGCCCCCTGAATAAGACCTATCGAATCGAGGGGCTTTAGCCCCGGGCCTTTTGCTCGTAGCGGCACCCAAGCCAATCCTGCCCACCGTCGGCAACAAATACCGCCGCATATCCCACTACGATGAATTTTCGTCGGAGGACTGTAAGAGAACTCCTTTGGATGCAACATCGCCTGTGACGCGGCGCACAGACAGACCTGCCCTCGCTAGTCGAGTGTAATAATGGATTATAAATTGTCGCGAGACGCAGCTTAGACGCATGGAACCCCGCACGGTGGCCGGATGATTGGACGTGCCGCATGCACTCAGTCGGTTGAATGAACGGTTGTTCACAAGGACTGGGTCTGCCTGCCGCCATCCTCTCCCAGGTCCGCCTCGCAATACCCTGCCCTATGGAGGATTTACTGATGAAGCAAGGCGTAACCGAAGCACCGCTAGTTAAAGATGCAGGCACAACCTCGACCTCAACCAAGTACACGTACTTCTTCGGCGGAGGCAAGGCCGAGGGCAATGGCAGCATGAAGGATGTGCTGGGCGGCAAGGGCGCTGGCCTGGCCGAGATGACCAACGCCGGCCTGCCTGTGCCTCCGGGATTCACCATCCAGACCGAGGCCTGTCGCGAGTACATGCGCGGAAAGCTGAACCCGCAGATCGACGTCGAGATGCTGGCCGCGCTCAAGCGTCTGGAGAAGCTGCAGGGACAGGAGCTGGGCGCTCCCGAAAACCCCCTGCTGGTCTCCGTCCGCTCCGGCGCCAAATTCTCCATGCCCGGCATGATGGACACCATCCTCAACCTCGGCCTCAACGACCGCTCCGTCGAAGGCCTCGCCCGCGGCAGCAACGATCCCCGTTTCGCCTACGACTCCTATCGCCGACTCATCCAGATGTTCGGCTCCGTCGTCCTCGACATCAGCAAGAAGAAGTTTGAACACATCTTCGACAGCGCCAAGGCGAAAGAGCGCGTCAAGCTGGACTACCTCCTCAGCGCCAAGGCCCTCAAAGAGATCATCGTCGAGTACAAGAAGCTCATCAAGAAGGAGAGCGGCAAGGACTTCCCGCAGAACCCGCTGGAGCAGTTGGTCGCAACCCGCGACGCCGTCTTCCGCAGTTGGAACAGCGACCGCGCCAAGACCTATCGCCGCATCAATCGCATCGACGACTGGCTGGGCACCGCCGTCAACGTGCAGTGCATGGTCTTCGGCAACATGGGCGACACCTCGGGCACCGGCGTCGGCTTCACCCGCAACCCGGCCACCGGCGAGCACGCCTTCTTCGGCGAGTACCTGATGAACGCACAGGGCGAGGACGTAGTCTCCGGCATCCGCACTCCCATGCCCATCAGCGAGCTGAAACGCGCCATGCCCAAGGTCTACGAACAGTTGAACGCCTGCACCAAGCGCATGGAACAGCACTACCGCGACATGCAGGACTTCGAGTTCACCATCCAGGACGGCCGCCTCTACATGTTGCAGACCCGCAACGGCAAGCGCACCGGCCTGGCCGCCGTTCGCGTCGCCATCGACATGGTGAAGGAGGGCCTCATCACCAAGGAAGAGGCCGTCATGCGCGTCGAGCCCGACCAGATCTACGACTTCCTGGTTCCCCGCCTGGTGGAGAAGGGCGAGAAGATTGAAGTCCTCGCCACCGGCCTCCCGGCCTCGCCCGGCGCTGCCGTCGGCCAGATCGTCTTCACCGCCGAGGAAGCCGTAAAGGCGCGCGCCACCGGCACCTTCAAGGACATCATCCTCGTCCGCGGCGAAACCACCCCGGAGGACATCGCCGGCATGGAGGTCGCATCCGGCATTCTCACCTCGCGCGGCGGCATGACATCGCACGCCGCCGTCGTCACCCGCGGCATGGGTAAGTGCTGCGTGGCCGGCGCCGGAGACTGCGTCGTCGACGAGGCGCACAAGGAACTGCGCGTCAAGGGACACACCTATCGCCACGGCGATTGGATCTCCCTCGACGGCACCACCGGCCGCGTCATCGCCGGCCAGTTGAAGACCCTCCCCGTGCAGCCCGACGACGCCGACCTGGTCACCTTCATGAGCTGGGCAGACCCGCTGCGCAGGTTGAAGGTCCGCGCCAACGCCGACATCCCCCGCGACGCCAAGCAGGCCCTCCTCTTCGGCGCCGAAGGCATCGGCCTCTGCCGCACAGAGCACATGTTCTTCGCCGAAGACCGCATCGAGCACATGCGCGCCATGATCCTCGCCACCACCGAGAAGGACCGCCGCGCCGCGCTCAAGAAGCTCCTGCCCATGCAGCGCGCCGACTTCGTTGGCCTCTTCAAGGCCATGGGGCCGCTGCCCGTCACCATCCGCACCCTCGATCCTCCGCTGCACGAGTTCCTGCCCAAGCGCGAGGACCTGCTGGTCGAGATCGCCCGCCTCGAATCCACCAAGCCCCGCTCGCCCAAGCTCAAGACGCTGCGCCCGCTGCTGGCCCGCGTCGAGGAGCTGCACGAGGCCAACCCTATGCTCGGCCTGCGCGGCTGCCGCCTCGGCATCTCCTTCCCGGAGATCACCGAGATGCAGGTGCGCGCCATGATCGAGGCCGCCGTCATCATCAAGAAAAAAGGCGGCAATCCGCACCTGGAAATCATGATTCCGCTCATCGCCACCATCGAGGAGATGCGCAACCAGGCCGCCATCGTCCGCCGCGTCGCCGCAGAGGTCTTCCGGGAGAAGGGCGTCACCGTGGACTACAAGGTCGGTACCATGATCGAGTTGCCCCGCGCCGCCCTCACCGCCGACAAGATCGCCGAGGAGGCCGAGTTCTTCAGCTTCGGCACCAACGACCTCACCTCCACCACCTACGGCATCAGCCGCGACGACATCAACCAGTTCCTGCCTGCCTACATGAAGGCCGGAATCTTCAAGCAGGACCCCTTCGCCTCCATGGACCAGGCGGGCGTGGGTCAGCTCGTCAAGATGGCCACCGAACGCGGTCGCGCCACACGCGCCGACATCAAGGTCGGCGTCTGCGGAGAACATGGTGGAGATCCAGAGTCCATCAAGTTCTGCCATCGCGCCGGGCTCAACTACGTCTCCTGCTCGCCCTTCCGTCTGCTGGTTGCCCGCCTCGCCGCCGCGCAGGCAGCGCTGGAAGAGAAGTCCGCGCAGAAAGATCCGCTGCGCAACGCCGGCTCCGGAACGCAGTGATCGCTCCAGATCGCTCCGACAACGCCGCCGTTGACCGCACCCTGGTCAACGGCGGCCTCGTCTTACCGTAGGATTACGAACCGCAGCAACCCCTCCCATCCCATGACCGACAAAGCGCTCCCCAACAGCCAATCCGCCCCTCCCCTTCGCATCCGCTTGGCGACCGCCGCCGACATCCCGCGCCTCGTCCCCATGATCAACGCCGCCTTCACCGTCGAGACCTTTCTCGAAGGCACACGCACCGATCTCGACCGCCTCTCCGCCTACTTCCGCAAAGGCGAGTTCCTGCTTGCCGAGGACGCCTCCGGCCAGCTCATCGGCAGCATCTACACCGAACTGCGCCCTCCGCGCGGCTATCTCGGAATGCTCGCCATCGACCCCGCGCATCAGCGCATGGGCCACGGACGCACCCTCATGGCCGCCGGCGAAGACCACCTGCGCGGCAAAGGCTGCGTGGCCGTGGACATCAGCGTCATCGCATGGCGCACCGAGCTGCCCCCCATCTACCGCAAACTCGGCTACGTCGAGACCGCCATCCAGGACTTCGATCCCTCCCAGCGCCTCAAGCCCGGCGTCCCCCCCTGCCGCGCCATCATCATGTCCAAACCCCTCTAGACCCCTGCGGGTGCCCCAGGTGCCTCGCTTTTGGGCACCTGGGAGCGCGGTCTTTGCGGGTGCCCCAGGTGCCTCGCTTTTGGGCACCTGGGAGCGCACAGACCTTGGCAGTCCGGTTTTTCTCTTCCTCGACATCGGTTGAGATTCGTTCTACGCTTTCCATCGATGCCGCGCGGACTCATCCGATACGAACACACAGGGAGCTTTCATTTCCTTACGTTCAGTTGCCGGGTGCCCCATTCATCGCGCGTCCTTTGCGCGATGAGTGGGTATCGCGCGGAAGCGCGACCCGGAGGGAGCAGGGGCCTTCAGGCCCCTGAATGCAGCCCAATCAAATCGTGGCTTTAGCCACGGGCATCTCGTAATGCAGCCGTGTGCCCCATTCATGCGCGTTTTTATCGCATGGGTGGGTCTACCGCTCCCGCTCCCGAAGATTTTTCCCCGAATTTCCCCGTAAATTCGCATGTCAAGCCCCTTAACGCCTCAAAATCCCCATAACTCCCACCCCATCAACCACTTCCCTCCGAAAAATAGTTGGCATACTAGTTATGCTCCGCTTGATACACTTAACATATTGGATCAAAACCATCGAGGGGCAGCTTTGACCGCGCGGAAACAGACCTCCGCCGCCCGCTTGCACCGCTCTTTCTCAACCAAATAAGCCGTACAGAATCAATATTTTATCCGCATTTCCCAGCGAATGAATATTTTACCGGAGCCACTCGCGCCAGGGCCTCTTTTTCACCCATAACCCTTATGCCCTGAATCTTTTATCCGCAACTCGCCGCGAATCAATCTTTTGGCCAGCCGCATCCAGCCCAACCGATTGATTCCAAACCGCTTGCTCCTAAATCGTTTATTATGTATATTATTCCTGTGGCATCCACATAACAATCCACTTACGTGCCCATCCACCGCCAGGGGGGATGGCAGGGGGAGGGGGAGAACAAACAGCGATCAAACGGCGAACAAGCGGCAAGTAGCTCCTGCGATTGCCGAACGCGCTATACTGAACTCAGTTCTTTGAGTGCCAAAAGCAAGTTCTAGCCAGCCCCGCATGGGGGCGTCACGGCTTCGACGGGATTGCTAGCGGCAGAGAGACATGCCGGGGTGGGTACACCCGTAATCGCGCCCAAAACCATAAGTGCCGAACCACAATTGGCTCTTGCTGCCTAATTAATTAGGCAGCCGATCGCCTCCGCTTCGCCTGTGGGCGGAGTCCGATCGTCGCACAGCAGGCTGGTCCCAACTGCTCCGTCTGGGCGGAACGGACGAGATCGATCAGACTGGTCGTCGCCGTGTCTTCGCCCGTTCTTAGCGTCGATGACGAGACAAAATGGAACGCGGAAAAGCATGAATGCTCTCTGTTGAAGGCAGTTTCGGACGCGGGTTCGACTCCCGCCGCCTCCACCAAGTCCTTTATTTTAAATAGTTTATTGCTTCTTGTGCACTGATGTGTGCAAAATGCGTGGCTCACTTTCGCCATTCAACATCTCCCCGCCGAGCAGTTTTCTTACGCCCCGCTGCAAAACAGAGTGAATGGCTGCGCTAAAGCTCGTCATTCAATAATCATCGGTTACGTCCCATAAGCCGACAGATCAGGATCAAGTGGTTCGTTTCGTGGCCGATCTTTTCACTTTACGGTGATGGTGAACGTCTCAGTGCTCTTGCATCCGCTGGAGTTGGTGTAAGTGGCCAAATATGAGTCGGTGCCCACGGTCAACGGAATGCTATTAATCTGACGCGAGGTAGAGGTATATCCGTTGGGACCGGACCATCTCCATGTTCCACCGCTGGACGGCTGGGGACCGAGGTCCACAACCGTTGTGGGTGAGCTTACGGTTACGCTGGATTCCTCCGTCCAGGCCGAGTTCACATAGATATAGGGAACGATCGGCGTGGGGCTGCAACTGATCGTTAAGGCAATGGTTGTGCTGGCGGTCAGACTGCCGGAGGTTCCTTTGATGGTAACCGTCGCACTTCCGAGGGTGGCCGAACTGCTTGCCTTCAGCGTGAGCACGCTGGTTCCTGTTGTGGGATTGGTACCGAATGATGCGGTAACACCACTGGGCAGGCCGGACGCAGCCAGGGTTACGCTGCCTGTGAATCCGTTAAGCTTGGTCACCGTGAGGGTGTCTGTTCCGGAGGTGCCTTGAACCACAGTCAGAGAAGCAGGCGATGCGCCTAGGGTGAAGCTCGGTGCCGGGTTGACGGTCAGCACAACCGTGGCCGTGGCCGTCGTGTAGTCCACCGTGTCAGTGGGTGTGAAGGTTGTCGTCAAGGTCTGCGATCCCGCGACCAGTACCGTTCCGGTAGCGGGTGAATACGCAAACGTTCCTGCCACGGTCGAGTTGGCATTCAGTTGAGTTGCGCTGAGCGCCGTGCCGTAGGCGATCGCTGCCGGCGTTGCCCAGGTGATGGCAGGGGTGGCCTTGTTCACCACCAGCGTGACGGTCGCCGTCGCCGTTGTGTAGTCGGTGCTGTCAGTGGGGTTCAGAGTAACCGAGAGTGTCTTCGACCCCGCGGCCAGAACCGTACCGGCTGAGGGCGAGTACGCAAACGTTCCAGCCACCGTCGAACTGGCATCCAGTTGAGTTGCGTTGAGCGCGGTGCCATAGGTGACGGCCGCAGGCGTGGCCCATGCGATCGTCGGCGTGGCCTTGCTCACAGTTAGAGCCACGGTCGCCGTCGCCGTCGTGTAGTCCACGGTGTCAGTTGGCGTGAAGGTGGCCGTCAGCGTCTGCGATCCCGCGGTCAGAACCGTACCGGCTGCGGGCGAATAAGAGAGCGTTCCCGCTACGGTCGAGCTGGCATTCAACTGAGTTGCGCTGAGCGCCGTGCCATAGGTGATGGCCGCAGGCGTGGCCCAGGTTATGGCAGGTGTGGCCTTGTTCACTGTCAGTGTCACGGAAGCTGTTGCAGATGAATAATCCACCGAATCGGTAGGCGTAAAGGTGGCCGATAGCGTCTGCGATCCTGCGGTCAGTACCGTCCGGGCAGAGGGCGAATACGCAAACGTACCAGCCACGGTCGAGCTGGCATCCAGTTGAGTTGCGCTCAGCGCGGTACCGTAGGTAATTGCCGCAGGCGTGGCCCATGTGATCGTCGGCGTGGCCTTGCTCACTGTCAGTGTCACGGAAGCTGTTGCAGATGAATAATCCACCGTGTCAGTTGGCGTGAAGGTGACCGTCAGCGTCTGCGATCCCGCGGACAGAACTGTACCGGCTGCGGGCGAGTAGGTGAAGGTACCCGCTACGGTCGAGCTGGCATTGAACTGAGTTGCGCTGAGCGCGGTACCGTAGGTAATGGCTGCTGGCGTAGCCCATGCGATCGTCGGCGTTGCCTGAGTGCCTACACCATTCAGCGCCAGGGTCTGTTGCGCGTAGCCGGGCGCGGCGGCATTGAGGTCGTTGTCCGTCAGCGCCAGTGAACCGCTGAGAGAGCCCGCTGCTGCTGGTGAAAAGCTGATGGGCAACTGACAGGATGTGCCTGCCGCCAATGTTGCGTTCGTCGAGGAGTTGCTATTTACCAGCGGGCACGCCGAGGCCCCGCTGCTATTCCAAGTAAAATTCGCCCCAATACTGGGGTTGCTTCCTGTCGCAGGGATGGGGAAATTCAGCGCGGCGTTGCCAGCGTTCACGACCGTAACCGTCTGCGGACTGTCGGTGCTGGTTGCGCCTACAGCCGTGCTGGCAAAGTTCAGGCTCGGCGGGTCGGCGAAGTCCTCCTTCAACACCTGGAAGCCGTTCGTCTCGGCGATGTAGACATTTCCGCTGGCGTCCACTGCGATTCCGAGGGGCTGTAGCAGGCCATTGATGGCGTTATTGGCCACGGCACTCTGAACGTAGCCGCCGGGCGTCGCCGTCTCTTTCACCACCTGGTTGTTCTGGAGATCAACGATGTAGAGGTTGCCGCTGCCGTCCACGGCAATTCCCTGGGGTTGCCCGAGACCGCTGACCACGGTGCTCTGGGCATAACTTGTACCTGACGGAGTCTCTTCCACGACCCGGCCGTTGTAAACATCGGTGATATAGACGTTCCCGCTGCCATCGACCGCAACGCCGCCGGGCGAAGATAAACCGCTTGTCGGGACCTGGCTCTGAAGGTATCCGTTCGGCGTCGGGGTCTCCCTCAATACCTGTCCAGGGCCCGAATCGGCGATATAGATGTTTCCACTGCCGTCCACAGCAATCCCGTCGGGGGATGTCAAACCGGTGACGATCATGCTCTGGGTATAACCGCCCGGCCACCGGCTCACTTCGTATACGGTGGGACCGGCGATATAAAGATTGCCGCTGCCGTCTACTGCGATCCCATTAGCGTTCGCCAGTCCGCTACCAACGGTACCCAAAGAGGTGTAGCCACCCGCCGACGGCGCTTCTTTCAACACCGTGCCCGCGCTACCCATGCCAATGTATAGGTTGCCGCTGCCATCGACCGCAAGGGCTTGCGGAGCAATCGCGGCGGTTCCGCTGTAGGCCACGCTTTGCGTGCCGGGCAGATAGTTGATCTGCGGACCCACGCCCGTTCCCTGGAGGTTGCTGGTGGCAATCAGGTTTCCATTGCTGTCATTAAGCATCAATGCGCCATAGCGAGTTCCGGCGAAGTTAGGCGTGAATATCACGTTCACCGTGCAGGATTGGTTGACGGTGTATAGAGTATTGGGCGTACAGGTTCCCGTGCCTGCATTGGCGAAGTCCAGCCCGGCTGCTCCCTGTGTAACCACGGCCATCGAGCCTAGAGTGGCCTGCGCAGCGAAGGTATAGGTCAAGGTCTGCGCCGTGCTTGCGGTTCCAATATTCACAGATCCGAAGTTCGCACTCGACGGCATAAAGCCCGTCTCGGGAGCTATATATATGTAGATGCCCGAAGTTGCTGTCAGTGCTCCCGAGGTTCCGGTGATGGTGACCGTTGCGTCTCCGAGGGCGGCGGAGCTGCTCGCGGTCAGCGTAAGCAGGCTGGTTCCTGTAGTTGGGTTCGGTGTGAATGACGCAGTTACACCGCCGGGCAGTCCGGAGGCGGTCAGCGTTACGCTTCCGCTGAATCCAGGCTGAGGCGTCACCGTGATGGTGGATGTAATAGAGGAGCCTTGAGGAAACGCAGTGGAAGAGATCGACGAACCGAGATAGAAGGTTGGCGGGGGAACTGTTAGAACAAGGTTGGTTGCTACGTTCAGTGAACCGTAGGTGCCGGTGATGGTTACGTTATAGGTTCCAGGAGTGGCAGCACTGCTAGCAGTCAGTTGAAGAAAACTGACTCCGGTTGCTGTTATTGGGTTCGGAGTGAACGATGCGGTTACACCGCTGGGAAGACCGGATACAGCCAAACTGACGTTGCCTATCATTCCGTTGTCGTAAAGCACCCAGATATAGGAACCATTGGATGAACCTGGGACCAAA
Source organism: uncultured Acidobacteriaceae bacterium (assembly GCA_963767315.1). Lineage (GTDB taxonomy): Bacteria > Acidobacteriota > Terriglobia > Terriglobales > Acidobacteriaceae > Edaphobacter. Next base: position 127,625 of record CAVYDK010000018.1, read on the forward strand.
GTCAAAGAAGTAGAAACGGGGCTTACTGTGAACTCTGGTTGAACGACTCTCAGCTGGATGTTTGGCGCCCATGCCACCTCAGTGCCTGAGGTGCCAGTTATACACACTGAGTAGAGTCCGTTAGCAGCGGTGCTGCTCGCAGTAACTGTGAGAACACTGGTTCCGGTAGTGGGGTTGGGACTTAAGGACGCGGTTACATCGCTGGGCAGGCTACACAACGCAGACACCGCTAGATTCACGTTTCCTGTGAATCCGTTCAGATCATTCACCGTAATAATCGATGTAGCGGTAGCTCCTTGATTTATGTTCAGGGAAGTCGTTGAAGCGCTCAAAGTGAAGTTCGCAGGATTCACTGTAAGCAGGAGCGAGGTGGTTTTGGTCAGGCTGCCAGAGGTCCCGGTGATGGTGATTGGTTGAGATGTCGCTTCATTGGAGACGCTACTCGCGGACAGTGTAAGCAGACTGGTTCCGGTTGCAGGGTTGGGACTGAAGGACGCGGTTACGCCGTAAGGCAGCCCTGAGGCAGTCAGATTTACATTGCCTGTGAACCCGTTTATGCCGGTCACAGTGATGGTGGATGTGCCGGAACCGCCTTGGTTCATGGTCAGAGAGCTGGCCGAGGATGAGAGGGTGAAGCTGCCTGTCCCTGGTCCGCTCAGCGAAATGTTCTGTGAGGCGTAGGCCGGCTCGGCGGCGTTCAGGTTGTTATCGGTCAGAACCAGCGAGCCAGTGAGCGCGCCCACTGCCGTGGGAACAAAGCTGATGGGCAACTGGCAGGATGCGCCCGCCGCAAGCGTCCCTGGCGTCGAGGACACGCTACTAATCAGCTCGCAATCCGAGCTGCCGCTGCTATTCAGAGTAAAGTTTGCCGCCGGTGTGCTCGGATTGTTGCCGGTGGATGGAATCGGGAAGGTCAACGCGGTGTTGCCGGCGTTCACGACCGTAATCGTCTGCGGGCTGTCGGTGCTGGTTGCGCCCACAACCGTGCTGGCAAATGTCAGGCTCGGCGGGTCGGCGAAGTCCAGCTTCACCACCCGGTTATTGCCGGAATCGGCGACATAGACGTTTCCGCTGCCGTCCACCACCGCGCTGCTGGGCGCGCTAAAGCCGCTGCCAAGTGTCTCGATGGTGGGCGAGGCGGGGATGCTGCCGTTGACCGCCAGAATCTCTTTGACCGCGTTGTTTCCGTAATCGGCGACGTAGAGGTTGCCGCTGCCGTCGAACGCTACGGTATAGGGCGTAATGAAGCCGCTGCCAAGCGTCTTTATGGTTGGCGTAGCAGGGATGCTGCCGTTGACCGCCAGGATCTCTTTGACTGCATTGTTGCCCGAATCCCCAACGTAGACGTTGCCGCTGGCATCCACCGTTATGCCAATCGGTTCATGAAAGCCGCTGCCCAAGGTCTTGATGGTGGGCGTGGCGGGGATGCTGCCATTGACCGCCAGGATCTCTTTCACTGTATTGTCGACCAAACCCGTGACGTAGACATTGCCGCTGCCGTCTACCGCTATGTCAGATGGATAGCTGAAGCCGCTGCCCAGAATTTTGATGGTGGGCGTGGCGGGGATAATGCCATTGACCGCAAGTATCTCCTTCACTGCATTGTTAAGCGTATCGGCGACGTAGAGGTTTCCGCTTCCATCCACGGTCACGAAGGCAACCGTACCGAAGCCGCTGGCAATGGTTTTGATGGTGGGCGAGGCCGGGACTACGCCGTTGACTGCGAGCATCTCGCGCAGCACGTAGCTGCCGACAGCGGTAAAGTATAGGTTGCCACTGCCGTCCACCGCTACGCTTGCGGGTTCGCTGAGGCCGCCACCCAGTACGCTTAGGGTGCCGGGCTGAAAGAGGATCTGCGGCCCCACTCCCGTTCCCTGGAGATAGCCGGTGGAGATTGTGTTTTCAGAGGTATCTACCAGTACGACCGCGCCAAAACGGTTTCCAGCGAACCTGGGCGTGAAAATCACATTCATGGTACAGGTTTGCCCGACGCTATATGCGGTATTCGCCATGCAAGTGTCCGAACCGGCATCGGTAAAGTCCAGCCCGGTTGCACCTTGCGTAAGCACAGCCGTCGAGCCCAGTACGTCGGATTTGCTGAAGGTAAAAACAAGCGGAACCACAGGGCTTGCGGTCCCAATGTTGACGTTTCCAAAGTTTCCCGTAACGGTCTGGGCAGAAAGGATGCTCCATGAAGCGCACAGCATCACAGCCAGAACAGCGCACAGGTCAACCAGCTTGCTCCGCATTGGTGTACGACTGTATGGATCATGGGACGCAACAACAGAAACCGGCTCACAGTATGTCCGCTTCACTAACGTCATGACTTGCTTCTCCCTTGTGCTAAGACTGATCGCAGAATGCTGAATTTTGTGCCAATACGAGCGTCAACAACATACTTCAGGCGATTACTACCATCGAGGGAATTTAGATGACGCACAGGAAAGCTGCTATACCACTCGACGATGCAGTCCGCGCGATCCTAGAACACCGGAAGGCTCCGATGAGATGGGACAGTCCCATCCCTTGAGATCACGCGAATCCCGATTGGAAATGAAACTATCAGACTCATTGGCAGCGGGGTATAACACTTTCGTGTCATATCGCGGCTTTGATTCGATCGGACCTGCACACTGACTGTGTACATAGGTTCCCATAAACGTTATGTTCAAACGCCGTTGTGATCTCAAAATTTCCGCGTGTGTGATACGTGTGTGATTTTCTTAATTCCCGCGTTTTCTGCGTATCGTGAGCGCCTCAGAATCTGTAAGTTGCGTGTTTTCAATACCCGTGCATAGTTCGACTCCCGCCGCCTCCACCAAGTCCTTTATTTTAAATAATTTATTGCTTCTTGTGCACTGATGTGTGCAAAATGCGTGGCTCACTTTCGCCATTCAACATCTCCCCGCCGAGCAGTTTTCTTACGCCCCGCTGCAAAACAGAGTGAATGGCTGCGCTAAAGCTCGTCATTCAATAATCATCGGTTACGTCCCGTAAGCCGACTCTCTGTTACCAGTTCTCTGACAAAGCCTCCAGCGTCAAATCAGGATGAACTTGTGACTCTTGCCCTGCAAAAACGTGACGCACTCATGCATTGTCAGTTCAAGCAATGTTCTGCTTTCGTCAATGAACGCCGGTGCGCGGGTTAGCAGTGACGCGATCTCAGCCTACCCCATCTGGAGTGCGGACCTGCAAATCTGAGCAATATACAAGCCTGGATCAAAGCGCTCGCAAGGTCGCCCTGACGCGAACGGGGGGTGCTGTATTCAACAGGCGTCAGCGGGCAGCCGATGGTGGGCACTGATCCTGCTGGCAAGCTTGATCGTACGCTCCATTCCAGCGATTAAAGGGTGGTTCGCCGGTACATGAGATACGCATGAAACCGCGATCACGGTTATTTAACAGCAAACTTGAATCTGTTCACTCCATGGCTGCATCTGTGCCATAACATCTGCACCGGCGCTGCTCGACAGTCCCGGTGCTAATCTTTTTCGCCGTACCTGACCATGGGCCGCCGCGGGCGGTAAAGGCCAAAACCTTTCCGGAGATTAAGCCGTGGAAGCATTTGGCCCACCCGTTTCGGCCGCCATGAATGTTAAGAGGCTGTTCCACCGGACCACCGCAGGCCGATTCATTCAATGGTTTGGTGCAGTTCTTCGCTTTCAGCAAAACTGGAGTTGCTTCCAAGGAAACCGCGCAATGACTCTCTCGACTCTCAGTGCTGTTCATCGTGTATTCTCCTGACCTTCCACACCCAGGATTGGGGGAACATCTACGTCGCCGACGACCAAAACGATGCGGTGTACGAGCTGGATTACGCCGATGCGCCGAGCCTGAGCTTTGCCTCGACGGCGGTCGGCGCAACGAGCAGCGACAGCCCGCAGACGGTGACGATGGAGAACGTGGGCAATGCGGCGCTGAGCCTCCCGGTTCCTTCCAGCGGCTTCGATCCCAGCATCGCGGCCAACTTCACCTGGAACAACAGCGGCGGCACGGCCTGTCCGCAGGTCAGCTCCACCTCCTCGTCGCCGGGAACACTGGCGGTGGGCAGTACCTGCACCCTGCCCATCAGCTTTACGCCTACAATGGCAGGATCGATCAGCGGCTCGCTGGTGCTGACAGACACCAATCTGAACGCTGCTGGGCCAGGCTACGCCACGCAGAGCATCTCCCTGAGCGGCACGGGAACGCAGGTTGCCACGCAACTGGCCTTCCGTACTGCGCCCACAGTCAATGTCCCAGTCGGAGGGAATGCGGGCAGCGCCATCACGGTAAAGGAAGAGAGTTCAAATAGCGCACTGGACACCTCGGCGGCGGACACGATCACGCTGACCGTGACCGGGCCGAACAGCTACTCGGCGACCTATACGGCGACGGCATCCGGTGGAATCGCTACGTTCAACCTCTCTTCTCACGCGCTGACCACGGCGGGCAGCTACACCTATACGGCGAGCTTTACCGGACTGACCAGCGCCACGGCGACCGAGACGGTGGTGGCGCCGTCGGTGAACTTCAGCTCCAGTGAGAATGTTGGCAGCTCGACCACCGCGCAGACGGTGACGGTGTATATTGCGACCGCGGGAACGGTGAACACGATCAACGTACTGACGCAGGGCGCCGCCAACCTGGACTTTACCCAGGCCGCCTCGCCGAATGGCGGGACGTGCGCGACCGCAACGATGTACTCCGTTGGGCAGACCTGCACGGTCAATGTGATCTTCGCGCCCAAGTATCCCGGAATCCGCTATGGCGCGGCCCTGCTGTCGGATGCCAGCGGAAATGTGTTGGGGATGGTGTATCTCCAGGGCACCGGCACCGGGCCGCAGGTGAACTACAGCATCGTCAGCGGCACCAGCCCGTCGTTGGTCAACAGCCCCGGCACGCAGAGCACGCTGGGCAGCGGCTTCAGCAGTCCCACAAGCGTGGCGGTGGACGGCAGCGGCAGCATCTATGTCGCCGATACCCACCACGGTACGGTGAAGGAGATGGTCGCGGTTGGCGGCAGTATCCCGGCCTCCCCCACCATCCTGACCCTGGGCAGCGGATTCGGCCTGCCCTATGGCGTGGCGGTGGACGGCAGCGGGAACGTCTATGTCGCCGACAACACCAATAACGCGGTGAAGAAGCTGGACTACGCGGCCCCACCGAGCCTGAGCTTTGCATCGACGGCGGTCGGTGCGACGAGCAGCGATAGTCCGCAAAGCGTGACGGTCGCCAACAACGGCAACGCCACACTGACCCTGAGCGGACTGACGGTTCCGGTCAACTGGAGCGCTGCCAGCGGCGGGAGCAACTGCTCCTCCACGTCGAGCCTGTCCGAGGGCGGCAGCTGTAATTTCGCGATCAGCTTCTCGCCGCTGTCTGCCGGCAATCCTCTCACCGGCGATGTTTCGCTTACGGACAATTCGCTCAACGTCTCGAATGCCACGCAGAGCATCTTGCTCAGCGGCACGGGGCTGGCGGTCGCGCCGGCGGTGGCGGCGGTCAGCGCAGTCTCTGCCCCTTATAGCTCGACCACCGGCGTCACGGCGACGGCGACCGAGAGCGGCTCGGCCGGTGTTGTGACGGGCGGCGTGGTCACCTTCGGCACCTCAGGCGGCGTGGGCGGCAGCTTCAGCCCAGCCACCTGCACGCTGAGTTCGGCGGGGACCTGCACCACAACCTACACGCCCAGCGGAACGCTGGCTGCGGGGACCTACGCCAGTGACATCACGGCCAGCTTCACGGCCAACAACAACTACACTGCGGCCAGCGGCACCAGCACGCTGACCATCGGCAAGGCGACGGCCTCCGTCACTCTGGGAAGTCTATCGCAGACCTACACCGGCTCGGCGCTCTCAGCGACGGCGACAACCGCGCCCGCCAGCCTCTCGGTGAGCTTCACCTACAACGGCTCGTCGACGGCCCCGACGATAGCAGGTAGCTACACCGTCGTTGCCACCGTCAACGACACCAACTACTCCGGCACGGCAACCGGGACGCTGACCATCGGCAAGGCGACGGCCTCCGTCACTCTGGGCAGCCTCACGCAGACCTACACCGGCTCGGCGCTCTCGTCGGAACCCACGCGTTCAGCAGCTCGTTTCCCTCACCCGGCGGTCTCGTCGCCTCCGCCAACTCCTTTGCCATGCAGTTGGGAGGCGGTCTGGATGTTACTCTGAGCCGGGGCTTCGGTGTGCGCGCGCTGTAGGTGGACTACATCCGCACCAGCCTTCCCAACAACACCTCTAACATACAGAATGACCTGCGAATCGCCTTCGGTATTACCTATCGCGTTGGGAAGTAGAACTGACTTCAACGGCACGCTGACCGTAACCCCAGCTAAGTTGTATGTGGTGGCCAACTCCTATAGGCGCCCGATCAACACACCCAACCCGCCGTTCGGCTATACCATCTATGGTTTCGTCAACGGCGACACCCAGGGCAGCGCGACCACGGGCGCGCCGGCCTTGGGCTTACCCTGACCACAGATAACGGCACGCAGTTCACCTCGGCGCGCTACGTCGAAACCCTCAACCGGCTCGGCATCTAGCACCGCCGCACCGCCTACAACCATCCCGAAGGCAACAGCTACATCGAACGCTTCCACCGCAGTCTGAAAGAAGAGGAGGTATGGATCAACGAGCACCAGAGCTTCGACCACGCACAGCAATCCATCGCCCTGTGGATCGAGGAATATAATTACGACCGTCCGCATCGCGGACTACATGGCCGAACGCCGCACGAATCCCGTGTCGCCTTCCAAGCCCAAACAGTGACTTAAACCACGGCCTCATCTGTCTAAATCAGCTGGGTGCACTATACTATCCCTCTCTAAGAAGCTGTTGTGTCATGCAATAAGCAAACTTCGGAGGATCGACTGAACTATCAAAGACGGACGATCACAAGGATGCAAGACTTGCGCTGTCTGTGGGCGGAGTGTCGTCGATATCGAGGTAGGAATACGCCCAGTAGTCATATTCGGTCCATGCCGTCCCGCCGGTATTGTCGTATACGATCTCAATGTTGAGAGAGTTTTTGCATTGGGTATATGCCGCGGGAATCTCAAAGTCGGAATCCCGCCAGCTCAAGGTGGTGTTCTGTCCCGCATCGTACCAGATCCCCATGAGGCTGCCATTAACGTAGACTTCGGCTTTCTGGTTGAGGGTGCTGTAATCAAGCCTTCGTCTGAGTTTGACGCCTTTGTTCGCGGGATTGACGGACACGGTGAACTGGGTGTGCCCGGTCATCGTGTCCCCGGTATCGGTGATCAAGGGACCATAGAAACCGTACGCTTCCCCTTCATAGTAGTAGGAGTTCGTGGGCGTGCTCACCTCGCTGTTTACGGTATATCCGTGGCCCGTCCGCGAGGTGGGGCTACCGACGGCAAGTGTATCGGTAAGAGCCAAGGTGCTCGAACTGGGAAGAGCGTAGTAGTAGGCGAGGCTGGAAACAGATCCCCCGTCGTAGTCCGTAGCGCCATGCTGTATCCCCAATGTTATCGAACTATTGAACGATATGGGATCGTTCAGATCGAAACGATAGGCCTCGATAGAACTAGTAGCGGGAAAGATAGTGACTCCGTGTGTTGCCTGGGTGAACGGCCCATCCTGAAAATAATATGCGCCATAGAACCAATTATCTGTCCCTGTGCCTTGGATCTGGGGGGACAGGCTGCCGTCGACGTACACTTCTGTGTTGCCCTCCAGATAGCCGCCGTACGGTGCGGTATATACCATCCCGACATACTGCCCCTTGGTTCTGGTGACGTTCAAGAGCTCATAATTCTGCCCCGCCACCAGGGGGGTGATCGAACTGTTGTTATAGTAGGTGCTGAAGTATCCTGCGCTATTACCTAAGCCGAGATATGGTGCGGTATTGTATTGCACCTGATAGGCCAAGTTGACGGCATAGCCGTTCTGGTTTACGAGGACGATCTTGGCTGACTGGTCATAGGGCATCGGGAAGTAGCAGTAGTAGGTGCCCGAAGCATCCTTACCGACAGGTAGGGCTTGGGTGGTGCCGTACTCGCTTTCGGCAAAAAACATATTGAAGGGAGCATAGCTCGGTGCCTGGCCGTCGAAATACATCTCGACCCATACATTGCCCAAGGTTGCGTCATTGTCACTGCCTGAGGCAGCCTGGAACTTGATGCTGTTCACGGAACCGACTCCGGTGATGCTCGCTATCGTGGAGGATGCCCACGCGCCGATATTCTCGGTACCCGAAAAGCCGATGTTCCCGGCGGTGCTCTTGGGATCGACGCTCGTGTTGCTCCACAGCGCCGCGGCGGCAGAGGGACTCTGATAGTTCGAATCGGTGGGGGTGGGATCGAACGTGGTCACCCCCTTACTCGTCGCAAAAGTACGATAATAAATATTATTATATCCAACACCTCCGGCCATCTCAACCTTTACCGATTTTGCGAATTCCATCGGAAGATTGATATAATAACCGGATCGGCCCATCCCGTCATCCGTGTCCAAAGCATTGGAATATCCCACCAACGGCTGTACAAAAGGTGCGTTTGCGCCGTCAAGAAGATTCCCAAGGGTCGTATTGACTGCCGGGGTTGATGAGCCGTCGAAATATACGTACAGCGGGGCAGTAGGCGAATAATTTGTGAACCATATACCGTCTATTTCCCCGGGACCTTTTACATCTAGCAGCACATTATTGCCATTGCTAGGATCCTTATATAAATAGTGCCCAGAATCGCCGTTGTCGCCGGTCGGATCGTGGCTTGAGGAATCATAATACTCCGTGCCGTCGGCCTTGAAGTATGGGAGGGTGCTGAATCCCATAGGGCTCATCGCGTTCACGCCGATGGTTTCGCTATTGCTAGCCGTGAATGCCGGTGTGGTTGAAGCAACTGAATAAGTGAATTTATCAGCTAAACTGCTGGCGCTGAAGCTGACGGGATTGGTGACGGTAATATCAACTGTCCCTGCTGCCCCTGCGGGAGATACCGCGGTGATCGACGAGTCACCGCTAGCCGTGAAGGATGCGGCGGATGACGAACCGAAGTCGACGGCGGTCGTTCCGGTAAAGCCGCTGCCGGTGATGGTCACGCTCGTCCCGCCAAGGGTGCTACCGGAAACCGCGGAAAGCCCCGTAATGACCGGCCTAGCATAATATGTGAACTGATCGGCTGAGCTCGTAGCGCTCGTGCCGAGGGAATTAACGACCGTCACGTCGACCGTCGCCCCTGTTGTTCCCATGGGAGAAACCGCGTTAATCGATGTGCTGCTGACTACGATATAGGATTCGGCAGGGGTCGAGCCGAAGTCGACAGCGGTAGTCCCACTGAAGCCGGTGCCGGTGATGGTCACGCTCGTCCCGCCCGAAATGTTGCCGACAGTCTGAGATATAGAACTAACGGTTGGCGAAGAAGTCGCGGGCCTTTGGGCCATAGTAGGCGAAACCGTGTAGAACGTAGAAGGAGAACTCTGGTTGTGATATTCAGTTGAATTCCAGCCGGCTGACCGGACAACAGAAGAAACATGGACCTCGGTGATAAGACCGTTCATAACTCCGGTGGCACCGCCCCCGAAGTTGAAATCGGTATTGGAGGGAGGACAGGTGGGAGCTATGCCAAGGGTATATTGGACCCCATCGCGGTAGAAATATACGTTATTGGAAGCGTAAGCGAGGGAGATAAACTGCCATTGATCCAACGGCGCGCTGGTCGGTGCCCAACTATTGGCACCATAGAATATATGATACTTTCCGTCTCCGTTATGAGTCGATTCGATGTCCCTGCCGTATCCCCCCACATCATCAGACATGGTGCTGGCAGTGCCGCTATTGGAGGTAAAATATACCCATGCGCTCCATGTGGTCTGAGGAATCGCGCTCGGCTGTGCGTCGAGGCTTGTATTCATAAGTGCCGATCCACTTTGGTTAATAAACGCTGCCGCCCCGTCTATCGGTCCCGTTGTCGTCGCTACCCCTCCATTATTTCTCGCATTGTTTCCATTTGCCGTCGAATCATTTAGGTTCAACGGTCCGTTGTTATCATTCGTATGCCATACGCCGGCATAACCATTGGTCCAGACATTCTGGGAACCGTAGGTCGATGTCGCCGCCGGTTCTGTGGCGGCAGTATTGCCGTAATACATATAGATGGACGTGCTTGCGGTATGAGATACCGTGGGGACCTTCACCCATGCGACAAGGGTGCCGCCCGCATAAGATTCTATCTCTCTCGGGAGCAGGGTGACGCCGTCCGAAGCAGTGAATCGGATATCGCTACCGTTGGCGTTGATGTTCGAGAGGCCGGAGAGGGAGATGAGGACGGGGAAGTTGGTCTCGTCTTCTGTCCCCCCCCCGACGAGGGTAGGATTGATGGTGATCTGTTGGCGCAGCGGCCAACTCGTGTTGTTCCAACTGTTAATGTTATAGATAAATTTGTCGAACGTACTGTTGGCGCTCGTGCCGAGATAGTTCGTAACCGTCACGTCGACCGTCGCCCCCGTTGTTCCCGCGGGAGAGACCGCGGTAATCGAGGTATCGCTCACCACAGTAAATGATCCCGCGGGCGTAGAGCCGAAGGCGACGGCGGTAGCCCCGCTAAAGCCGATGCCGGTGATGGTGACACTCGTCCCACCCGAGGTGTCGCCGGCGGCAGGAGAAATGGAGGTAACGGCGGGAACAATTTGAGACATCGGAGACGATGCCGCACTCGCTCCACCGACCAGCCACTGCTGATTTGACATTCCAGTGTCGCTTGCGGCATACGCACATCCTGTGTTTGATTGCGTCAACACATTGCCAGTCGCACGATTTGTAATCTTTACAGAACCGTCCCCAATTTGTGTAATAATCCACCGATCGCGTGCGCTGCTCATGGCACCGACCATTGCTACGCCATCGCCATTGCCGTGTGTAGTAACTCCTTCAGACAAAAGAGTCCTCATGCTCATTAATCCGTAGAAACCATCGCCTCCGTCCTGCAATGTCCAGGTTCCAGCCATTGAGATCTCTCCATATCCACAGGCCAGCTGAAGAGGTGTAACGCCTCCGTTTGCAGCCCCAATCAAATAGTTGCCGGCAACTCTGGAAGCAACACTGTCCATAATCCGGATGCCAACACCGCCATAGTTGACTTGGCTAACAATGCGCGTCATCCTAACATTTGTTGAATCGAAGCTGATAGGCTTCCGAGGAGATAGGAATTGAGTGCGTGACATTGCCATCATTTGTTCGATATAGCTGGGCGTGGTGGGTGTGTCAGGCAACTCAGACGGAAGGGAGTTGTTTGGTGTCGAAGAGTTGGAGAGCCCGGTAATGCTTGAGCTTGTTCCTGAATTCTGAAAGGGGCTTTGTCCTGACACTTGAAGGACTGCGGCGACGAACGCATTTGCAGTGGACCCCGCATCGACCGAGAGATAACTGTTTGTTGCGATGCCGAGCAGACTAATCCGTCCGTTGTAATGGTTGAGGGTCATTGCAGAACTGCTTGACGGGCTATAAACTGTCCCTCCCTGCTGAGTCACCCTTCCGTCGCCCGTGAGTACGAATTGTGTGCCTCCTTGGCCACTATCGTGCCAGCCATCCCCGATCAGCAAATGACCGCCGAGATCTATCTGGTATCCCCCGGAACTCGTCATATACTCTCCAACACTTCCCAAGGTCTCAATCCCATTTTGCCGTGCGATTCCGCCATGAACGATCTGGGCCAAGTTTGGATCGTTATTAAGTGTGGCAACCCTAAACTCGATGGCAGCGTCATCTATTCCATCCACTTCAACGGCTGAGCCATTAACTGAACACTCATCACAGATGATGCGTGTATTTGGTGTATCGGGCTCGTGCAACTCAATCTGATCGGTGGAGGACGATGTTGAGTATGTGTAAAAGCCCAGGTCCTCCAGCTGAACCGATTTGCCATAAATGCTTAGAATTGGGCCCTGCAGACTAGCGGCGGCTTGGAGTTGACTGAGTAGGCCATCGCCATAGATGCCGACACTCGCGTTCGGTGGAATTGTCAGTGTTTGATAAATATTGTAGGTTCCCGCAGGAACATGAACGATTCCACCCGCTGCTATTGCAGCATTAATGGCCTTTTGAATCACATCGCCATTGGATCTAGCGGGTACCTCAAAGACTGGTCTGTGGCTAAAAGGCGGAATATACACCTCGGTTGGGACGGTCAGGGATAATATCGGATCAGTGGCTCTGGCGGCTTCGTCGATGCTTGTGTAAACTCCAACGCCGCTGCACTGCACGCAAAATGGGCCAAAGGGTTGTGAAACCGAATATGAATTGCCAGCCGATATGAAGTAACGTGGGCTCCCACTGATAGCCATGATATGGAAACTCGGATCAAGGTTCACGAACTGATTATCCGCAAGTATCAGAGCGCCAGGCATACCCATAATCATTGGTTCAGAAGCTGGGTGATAGACTGTATTCCCCTGTATGATAACATTAGAAGGTGCTCCGGTTGCCCCTGTCAATAATAACATCTGTGAATCGAGCGATAGGTTGTTTCTAAATGAGAAGGGACCTGAACTGGAAGGCAGGAGATCGCTTTCTGTTGATCTCACAAATACACTATTCGTAACATTGAATGGTCCTCCTAGCACTGTGTATCCCCATATGCCTACAGCGTTATCGGTAAACAAGGAATCGATCACGTTGAAATTTAACGTGCCCTGATTACTGATGCCTGCAGTGGAGTTGTGATCGAAATGGACCCGATCCACTGTCAGTTCGCCACTATCACCGCCTGCTCCTGTCAGGAAACCAATGGCGCTATTGAGAATACGGCTGTCATGAATCAGGTTTCTTGTCGGATAACTGTAGTGAACTTTGTCCCACGCTATTTCAAGAGCGACGTTAGTGGCACCACGTCCATCCCAAGTGATCCGTCCGAGGTTTAAGCCGTCAACGCCGTTCAGTACAAACATGGTACCCCCCTTGGATCCGCCCCACACTATAGTAGTAGTGAGTGGATCTTCGCCGAGGATTGTGATGTTTGTATTACCTAAGATAGTAAGAGTCCCAGTGATTAAATAGGTTCCATGTGGGATCCACAATACGGGCGTGGAATTGCTAAGTGAGTTAAGCGCTGCCTGCAGCGGTGCTGTATCGTCCGTAATGCCATCCCCTTTGGCTCCAAAAACTGCTTTGACATCAGTCCATGATGCGAATGGGCCATCGAAGGTCTTCGCTGATTCGACGAATCCTGGATTCGGAGTGATGGAATGTAGAACGCAGGTAAAGGAAGACTGGGCAGTCATTCCAGAAAAAGTACCAGACACCGTTGTAGCTCCCGGTTGATTGCAAGCGACCAGACCGCTAGAGGAGATGCTCGCGATAGAAGGGTCTGTTACCCAAGTGGTGCTTGCCGACACATCCGTCGTCGCACTATTGGAGTAGTCAGCCAGCATCTGATACTGGTAGGGAGATTCAGAGCGAATGACTGCAGGTGTTGAACCCAGATGAATGTCAGTAATCTGTGGGGCGGAACACGTCAAGGTCGTGACTGCGGTAACTCCTGCTGAGAGCGCCGAGACCAGGGAGCTTCCTGCTCCCTCGCAGGTCAGCAGGCCCTGGCCATCTACGGTAGCAACAGCGGGCGCGTTGCTCGTCCATTTTGCCGTCGAGGTAATATCCGTTATACTTCCGTTCGCATAGCGCGCTACTGCTTTGAATTGCGCGGTCTGCTCGATAAGGATGCTTGGTGACTGAGGTGTGATTGATAATGCAGTAATCTGTGGTGTGGAACAGGTCAAGGAGGTCCCTGCGGTAACTCCTCCTGAGAGCGCCGAGACCAGGGAACTTCCTGTACCCTGGCAGGTCAGAAGACCCTGGCCATTTACGGTGGCAACAGCAGGCGCGCTGCTCGTCCATTCTGCCGTCGAAGTAATAGTCGCCGTGCTTCCGTTCGCATAGCTTGCTACTGCGTTGAGTTGCACGGTCTGCTTTATAAGGATGCTTGGTGACTGCGGTGTGATTGATAATGCAGTAATAGCGGGCTGTACACTCTCCGAGAATTGCTCAACTTGCATTCCGCATCCGGCTGATGCAACGGTCGTCATGCTAGCAATGAGTATCCATACGTTTCTAAGCGGCGAACGCATACAGCCTCCGTGCCGGAAGCTGTATCAATCACGATTGAGTCTAATCAGCCGAAATTGAGACCTTCCGTTCAGGAGGCTACATCGGCTTTTATCTGACTATACAAACTACTGTTCTGGATAGAGGCACGGCGTCCATGGAAATACAACAAATGATTACGATTCTCAATACTCTCACTATTACCTATGTACTGTTATCTCGGTTATGTTACGGAACTGCTCAACCGTACGCGCAATGAGGTCGTCAATGTCGATAGGTCGTCATCTGGGAATCCGTAGCAGAAGTGCGCATTCCTCTTGTCTGGCTAGATTGTCCCGACAAGTCGGCCAGCGGGGTGGAATTCACTAGGTCTCTGACCGCGTAATGGGATGTCTTTTGTAGCCGAACTTCTGGCGTGCTTTTGTGCGTGTGAACCCCCAGTCGATGGGGACGCGGTCGCGGTTCATCTTGCGGTTCTAGGCTTTGGCTTCCCTTTGAAGGTTGCGGAGGGAAGGGATTCTGCGTTGGCCCAGGCACTGGCGGCTGAACAGGCTGATCTCGATCTCCGCCTGGTCGAGCCAGCTTCCGTGTTTGGGCGTGTAATGCACCGTGAACCGTTCCCACAGCTAACCGCCGATCTTTTCTCCGAAGCGCTCCACGATGGCTTTGCGGCGGTGCGAACTCAGATTGTCCAGCACCAGATGGATGGTGTCGGCCTCCGGGTAGCTGGCCGCAATCTCCAGCAGGTAGTCTGCGAACTCCGGCGAGGAGCGGTTCGGAGTCACTTTGGTAAAGTGACGGCCGGCCTTCGGTTCGACGCCGCAGAAGACGTTGGCGGCGGCGCAACGCTTGTACTCCGAGTCGCGCCGCAGGATTCGCCCTGGGCGCATGGGCCGCGCCGAACGCAGCTCGGCATGCAGAACGACCGGATTCTCATCCACACAAACTACTGGTTCCCGCTCTGCCAGCGGCTCTTCGTATAGCTTGAGCACGTCCTCCATGCGGGCGATGTACTCCTCATTCAGATCCGCCACGCACCACATTTTTTCCCCGCCACGGCTTCAGGTCGTGGCTCTGAAAAAGGATGCGAATCGTTTCCCGGCCCACCTGCGGCGCCAGTTTTCGCTTCATCGCTTCGCGGGCGATCAAGCGAACGTTCCAGTGTGCCTGGCCTTCGGGCGGCGTACCGCAAACCATGGCAATGATCCGCTGGATCTGGCCTGTGTCCAGCGCACGTTGCTTGCCGGGCCGCGGTTTTTCGTGCAGACCCGCCTCCAATCCTTCTTCTTCGTAACGCCGGGCAATGGCCCGTACCGTCTTCGCTGCCACGCCCACGTTCCCGGCTGCCTGCGCTGACGTTTGTCCCTGGTCAAGCTGGCGCAGAATCAAGGCCCGCCGTAGCACCCGCGCCGATTTTCGCCCCTTCGTCAGCATCCCTGCAATCTGCTGCCGCTCCTTCTTGCCCAACTCCACATGCACTCGATGGTAGGTTGTTCGCATAGGCTCACTATGCAACCCATCCAGCTTCTCCAAAAGGGCCTACTCTGGTACACCATGATGCGGTCAGAGACCTAGTGCATCGGCAAAGTCACGATACTATCCAAAGAACTGTTTCAAAAGGACGTCCAACACGACGTGCCTGATTGACCCTTTTGAAACAAAGCAACTGCTTTAGAATCCGCACTTCCCGTCCCAGAAGGCTCTCCATCGCATGGGTTGTATCCCAATGAAAACAAAACGGCGGAAGACTCCAGAAACGCTTTTCCAAAAGGTGTGGGTTGGGTAACAACCTTTTTAAAGATCTCAGTCGTAACTCCCGGCTTGACTCGATTCTGGCGGGGGAGGCCTGAGAGCGCTCGGTCGCTTTTGAGATGCAGTTGCCACGTCGCGCAGGCTCAGTACTTTTTACTGTTGAAACGCCAACGACCCGATGATACGATTCCACATCGTTCCACTGGGCTATCCGTTATGTGGTGCATCAAGCGCGTTAGCCGGCTTCGGGTGGGACGCCGTCTGGCGACGGACTCACCACTTGTTTACATGTGGGTAAATGTTCCTTAGGCGCGACCATGGCAAGATTCTGCGGTAATTGTGGGACGCCGCTCCAGGATGGAGCCGGCTTTTGTGGTCTGTGCGGGACGAGAGTGGCCCCGCCGCAGGCTGGAATCTACACCGCACCAACGCCCCAGCCGAGTGCTGGTTCTGGCTCATCCGCGATGCCTCCCGGCTCGCCACCTTCACCTGTTTCCAGCCCGATCATACCGCCTGCTCCGCCTCCCCCCCCTGCCTATCCGATGCAGCCGCCTCCATGGAGCGCTGTGTCGGCGCCACCCATATCGCAGCCCGCAGTTCCCTCATCTGCCCACCAAGCTGGTCCCGCAGCCGCCTCTTTGACGGCTTCCTGGCATGCCGGCAACCCTTACGCCGCAGACTCAACGGATGAGTTGCCCGCCTCGCCGCCGCTGTGGGACTTTCAGCAAAAGCTGGTGCCCACAGGCGAATCTATTGCGGCATCATTGGGGAGCAATCCTGGCGGGTTTATGAAAATACTCGCCTGGATGATTCGGGCCGCCTTCCTCGATCCACGCATCGCCCGCCAGGCTGTGCTGGACAAGGCCGGCAATGGCGCGGCAATTGGTGCGTTTGCGCTCTCCATGGCACCGGCGTGGCTCTACCTGCTGCTGGCCGGAAACCCATACCTCTATAACTCGATCTACCACGCCATGATCATCAGCACGGTGATTGTTTCGATCGCAGGCATGGTAGCAACGATCTTCATACTGGCCATGCTTTCGAAGGGCCTGTTGGGGGTGAGGCTCGGCGCCGGTCAGTTGATGCGTGCGCTGGCCTATGCACAAGGGGCCGCCGTCCTCGGTTTCATTCCTATTCTTGGCATACTGGTCCGCTTATGGACGATTCCCACGTCAATCGCCGCGATACGCGAGATCAGCGGGGCGGGAACGGCCAAGGCGATCGTCTTCATCGTCATCGGAGGGGCCGTCATGATCGTCGCCATGATGCTGCTCTCGCCGATTCTGATGCGCACGCTGGTGAGATTCTGATTCGAGGAACCCTGGGATGACGCCCGAGCAGGCAAGCCAAAGTTATATCACCCTGCGCCAGCAGCGGGATGCGGGGCAGTTGCCCGACGCCCGGTTTCGGGAGCTGGTGGCGCAATTGGTAGTAACCGGCGCCGACGGAACGGCCTGGCAACTGGACGCGGACAGCGGCCAGTGGGTGGTGTGCCAGCCGCCTCAGCCGGCGCCGCCCTCAACCAAAGCCGCTCCCGCCAATCGATGGTGGTCCATTCTCCTGATGATGGTCAGCCCGGGTCAACTGCTGGCGCAAGGCTTGGGCAAGATATCGTGGCCCTTCGCCCTCACCGTCTCCGGCGCCGCGTTCGCGCTGTTTTTCTTTCAGACCGGGCTCGACCGCTCGCATGTCAACTTCCTCAGTGCCAGCCGCTGTGCGCTGCTGGCGCTGCTCGGCGCGGGCTATGGCACGGCAGGCATAGCGGCCATTGGACTCGTGGCATGGGCGTTGTCGAAATTCATCGGCGGTGACCAGCCGCCGGGCTGGGTGATCCGCGCCGTTGCGTTGAGCTACAGTTCCGGCCTGGTCTATGGCGCGGCGGGGCTTGTTTTCAACCTGTTTTTCAAGTGGAATACGTCCTTGGCGTTTGGGGTCACCGGCGTGTTGTGGGCGCTGGGGCCGATGATGGCGGTGTTCCGCCAGCTATCCAAAGGCAAGATTGCGGGAAGCGTGGTGTTCGCTACCATCTGCGGAGCGTTGGTATTGTTGGGCTGGGGAGCGCTGGCAACGGGCAGCGCGGGGAGGTGAGTGATGGCGAATGAAACGAACCAGGGCGGCAGCTCGATCCCCGCATTACTCTGTTTTGCCACGCTGGCAGGCTTGGCCGCCTACCGCGGGAACCCGTCGTTGAAGCCGGTTGCCGTGGCTGCCATCGGCGGTTTGGCGGCGGCGTGGTTGTGCCTATGGCTTTTCGGCCGTATGCTTTATATCTTCAATGGCGCCGTCCGGCAGAAGTACGGGTGGCGCGGAGTCAGGCAAGCCGTAGGCCGGAATTTCCTGCTGATCATTCCCTACACGGTGTTGGCGCTGCTCGCCGACCTAGTCCTGGGCTGGAATGCAAGCCTCACTTTCGCATCGGCGGGAATCATGACCTCCGGATCCGCCGTGGGCGCTGAGTTGATGGCAAAGGGCGGCGGCAAGATCGCAAACATGCTGCTGCCGGTTTGCGGGGGCATGGGTTTCACCATGCTGTGGATGGTGATCGGCTCGTTGCTGCGGGCGGTAGCGAGGTGAGATCCATGAACGCAAATCGGAGGTCTCTGCTGTGGCTCGTCGCTCTGCTGTGCGCCGCCCTGACTGCACATTGCGCAGACAGCGGCCCGCGGATATCCGGCCAGTGGGCCATCACGCAAAGCGGCGTGCAAATGCTCGCCGGCGTTTTCAGCGTGAGCAGGAGCGACGGCGGAAGCGCCGGCGGCTCCTCGCAGCAAGAACAGCCCGCGGGGCTGGAGGGCGAATACAACGGCACCGTTTCCAGTTCCGATACGAACAGCACCAGCGGGCACATCCAGTTCACAGTCAGCGGCAACTCGCTCCAGGGAACGGTCAACGGACAATGGGCGCAAGCCCCGGGTGACGAATCAAACCTGACGGAAGAAGAAAAGGAGGCAAGCAGGGAGTCCGAATCCGGCACCTTCTCCGGGTCATTCGGCGGTGCCGTCACTTCCGACTCCGGCAGTTTTGACACGAACCTGGCCGGTAAGATCGGCGACTTCGATTTTTCAGGTCACATTCGCGGGAGCATCCAGGGGAACGACGCCAGCGGCACCTGGGACGCCACCAACCAGTACGGAAATTCGTCGGGGACATGGCACGCGTCCAGACCGGCGCCGGCTGTCGCGCCGCTGGGCTTGACCGGCGTCGGCGCAGAGGTTGTGGAAACTCCACCTCCGGGGATTTCCGGGGTGGGAGACGTTCCCGGACCGTCGGATCTGCCCGAGACGGGCACCGGCATTCTGCTGCCCGGATTGCTGGCGGCCGCCGGCATCGGGCTCAAGAGCCTGCTCGATTCCAGCAATGTCACGCCGCCTCCCTTGGTCGACTACGGCCCCGTTACACCGCCCACTGACTCCGGTGGGCTCGACGCATCCATGCCGGACTCGACGCCCGCCGCCGCTCCGGTGGATCAGTCTTCGACACCGGCTCCGCAGCCCGTACCGCCCACATCCGACTACGGACCGGAGTACACGCAGGCAATCAAGGATTCGCAGGATGCCAGCGACAAGTACAACGCCATGAAGCAGCAGCTTGCCGATTTCGAGAATGGCGCGGACACAACCGATCCGCAGTACGCCATCTTGAAGAAGCAGTACACAGACTATCTGGATTACTACAAGCAGAAGGCCGATGACTCCTCCGCAACAGCCGACGCTATCGCCAAGGCGGTGGAGCTGGACCGCAATACCAGGGTCCTGAAGGATTTCAGGGGCAACGACGTAAAAGCGGTGGTCTACGATCCCGCGACGGGCCAGTGGCATGACAGCGAGACGGGCACTCTCTTTGATCCCAACAGCTGGCAGCAGGAGCAGGATCAGGCGGCGAAGGACGCGGCCTGGGCCGCGGCCGACCTCGACAAGATGGCCGCCCACCAGGACAGCTTCAGCAAGAATCTGGACCAGATTGCAATAGACGAGAAGAACAAGGAGGCCGAACTCAACTACCTGGGCAAACTGCAAAAGATGGCCTACGACACGAACCTCACATATCCAGGAGGGGCGCACGATGTCTTCACCACGACGCAGAAGATGATGGACGACATTCTGGATGGCAAAACCGTCACCGTGCCGAAGATCCTTGCGACCCGCCAGTTTCTGCACGACAGCCTGCTGGGCACGGCAGCCTCGGAGTCGATCCTCTCGCTGTCTGAGAATCAGGCCAATCTGGAAGACATCGCCACAACCACGGCCTGGAACTCGATGCATGAACTCATCACCGGCCGGGATGCCGATGGGCATTTCACAGCAGCCGGAATTATTGGATCGATCGGTCTGCACGTTGCCGGCGCGGCGGTCGCGGGGCCGGCGTATGGATGGGTTTCCGAGGGTCTCTTGACTGCAACCAACACGGTTTATGCGGAAAAGAACGCCATCGACCACGGCGCTACCAGTTGGGGAGCTTTGGGCGCGGGCGCGCTTGAGGCCGTCTCACAGGGCGGGCTTCAGGCCGCAGGCGGGCTCGCCATGCATTACGTGCCAACCACATTCCCCAATGTGGCTGCCGGCATCGGGGAGATGATGCAGCCGGTGACTCAACTCGGAAAGCGCATCAGCAACGCTGTGTTCCCGCTCAGCGAGAGCCAGCAGATCACGCGCAATGCCGTGGAAAAAGCGCTTGCGTCTGACAACCCCGCAGATCTGATCGCGCTCTACAAGAACGGAGGCATGACCAAACTCGGCGAGTTGCAGGCTTCAGGGAACTTGACCAAAGCGGAGGCAATGGCCCTGAACTCGAAGCTGGCGCCCATCGTGAATACGGAGATCGACAAATCCACACGCCTGGCCATGCAGCAGTTCCAAAGCCGCACCGGAGTAAAGATCGAACAGTCGATCATTGCCGACTCCGGATCGGGCGCGCGTGGAGGGCCCAGTTCCAAGGCCTTCACCGACTTTGACCGAACCCAGGTGACGCGATTCAATCAGGAAGACCTGGCGCAATACGCCCGCGACCACAGCATCTCCGTCGAAGAGGCCAATCAGAAACTCCAGAGCCTCTATGGAAATCAGTTGACGGATAACCTGGACACGCACCTGCGCGGTCAAGGGTTCACAAAAGGAACAAACGACATTCACTATTCCACCTACAACGGGATCGGAGAAGGCTCCGGACCAAGCGACTCATACGGCGCGGCATGAACCGGACAGCGGAATAAGTTGCAAGGCGCAGGACTGGAATACAACAACGATCCATCCGGCAATTTGATTAAGTCATTCGATGCAGACGGAAATCCTATTTACTCGCGCAAGATGACGGGCACCGCTGTAGTGGACCAGCATGGGCTAAACGTGCATCAGGTAACCGGAAATATGCCTTCGAATCCCGATAAGTTCAGCTCCGACGAGTTCCAGCTCTTCAGCAATCAGCAGGTGAACGCGGCCAATGGACATCTGGACGTCAAGTCGGTGGCCAAAGCCATGAAGCGGCAAAGCGACCTGTCGGATCGCATAACCAGTATGTCCGGCAGCGACTATGGCCGGGGGCAACTGCAGAACGCGGGGATTCCCACAGATGCGCCGGTGTTGGACAAGGATCTTACCGCTATCTCCAGACAGATCGCAGACCACCCGAACGAAGCCGACAGCATCCTGGCGAGTAACAATATGACGCCAATCCAATTCCAGACACAGGTCAAAACCGCAATCGAGAATTACCATGTCGCAATTGGCGGAACATTGAAGTAAGGCCGCCGGTAATTGCAAGGAGCAAGAGATGACACCCACAGAGTCAGGTACATCTTCGCAGGACCGGCCGGCAGCGCCCGTGGATCGGCCCCACATCGCCATCGATGGCGAAGACTACCTCCTGGCGGAAAGCGATCTTTCCGCGCTTGCGGATTTGATTGGCGCGCGCTCCAATCCTCTGGCGCTGCTGCCCGGCGGCGACCCGGCCGCTGACACGAAGGCGCGGCTCGGCGCGGAGTTCGCGCAGATGGACGAGGCCCACCGGCAACGCCTGGCCATCGCCATTGGCGTGCTGAGAGCCCCGGCGAAAGTCGCCTACCTGAACCACACGATTGCCGATGAGACGGTCAGCCGCGGCGTGCTGGCGTGGACGGCCAGCATGCCTGATCAGATTGTTGCCTTGGCTCGCTCCGGCATCCTGCGCCGGATTTCCTACTGGAAGCCTTCCAACCTGCGCGCATCCATCACCAGGATTCTGGCCGCGGATACGAAGCTCTCCGACGATGCCATCGGCTGCAAGCTGTCCTCCACAGCCGTGCTGACTTTTCTGGCTATTCTCGATCAGCTGCGGGCAGTCAGGCTGTACTCGATGCTCAACCACACCGAACCCTTCACCATGTTCTCGCCGGACGAGATACAGGAGAGGCTGGCAGGCGCGGCGGTTGAGGATTTCCGCTGGCCCTTGAACTTTACTGACAAGGTACTGCCGGGGCTGGCGGCCGCGCTCACCGCGAACGACGTGTCAATGGCATTCCAGGAGCTGATACAGGCGCATCTGATCGAGCCGGTTCTCGAAACCGAGCGATCGAAGCGTTATGACCTGACCGAAATGGGAAGGGTGATCTGCAATGGCGTCGTGCACGATGTCACCAAGGTTGCGCTCAGTCTCTGCGACCACCATCCGGACGGACAGTACGGCCACGATCTGGCTCTCTGGATTCGCGGGGCTTTTCATCTGTTGCTCTTCGCCATGGCGGGCCAGGAGGGGGCGATCTGCGCCGTCAGCAATGCCGAGTTGGAGGAGTTTCTGAACCAGGCGCTTGCGCTTCCACCAGCTCCCGCGGAGGGGGGCACGCAGACTTCGGCGCAACAAGCGGCAACCACGCCCTCTCCGGCAGCCCCCATATGCCCGCACTGCGGCGCGGCGATTCGCCCTGGTCTGAAGTTCTGCGAGGGTTGCGGGCAACCACTGCCGCTGGGACCGTCACTGGCGAAAGAGCTGCATTGTCCTAGCTGCGGACAGCCGGTCGCGCCCGAGATGCGATTCTGCGGAAACTGTGGCGCGTCTCGGGCCTGAATTGCCGCGGCCCCGGCTACTGCTCATCCAAAGTGAAATTGACCGTTACCTCGGTCTGGACCTCTGTCGGTTTGCCGTTAAGCATGTAAGGCCTGTAGAGCCATTGCTGCACCGCATCGATGGCAGCTTTCCTCAGAAGACGGTGACCGGAGATCACCTTCACGTCTTTCACGGCGCCGTCGGTCCCAACGGTAATCTGAAGCGTCACCGGACCACTGATGTGCGCCATCTTTGCTAATTGAGGGTATTTCGGCGGGACCTGCTGGATCAGGACGCCCTGGGCACTGCTTACTGGCGGGATCGGACGAGTGGGTGGAACAGGTTCGGGGGGCATTGCGGGCTGTGCGGGCTGTGTGGGCTGGACCGCGTGCTCAACCGCAGGCACGTACGTCTGCGCCTGAGGTTGCTGACTCTGGACACTGGTGGCCGGTAAGTTGCGGCGCTTGGCAGGAATGTTTGCCGGGTTGACCGCAACCGGAGCGGGTGCGGTCTGAACCGGCTGAGCTCCGGCCGGAAAAGTTTGAGCAGACTGCGAGGCGGCAGGTTGAGCAGGATTGGCAGTTGGCTGCGTGGGCGCCAGCGCCGCGCTTGCCTGCGGTTGCGGTTGGTGGGTTTTCTTCCAGAACAAATAGCCGTAGTAGCCGCACGCACCCAGCGCCACAAGCAGAATGACTGCGGCCACGATCTTGCCTGCCGCCGATTTCTGCGACCCATATGCGGGGCCGGGAGGAGCCGTGAATGCAGGTGGATTGGGCGCCGGCTGCGTTCCTGCGGGCCCGCCGAACGGAACCTTGACAGGTGTCCAGGCAGGTGACGAAGCAGACATTGCCGGAGCTGAAGGCCCAAATGGTGGCACAGCGGGCGCCACCGACGGTGGAGGCGGAGGCGGGGCGGATACAACCGGAGCCGGAGGCGCGAGCGGCGGCGCCATCGGTGGCGGTGGTGGGACTGCAACGGGTGGGTGCGGGGCGTCCTGTAACAGAGGCTTCCCGCATTGGATGCAAAACTTGACATTTTCCGGGACCGAAGTTCCGCAAGAGGGACAGGTTCGTCCGGCAACTGCCCCCGGCGGCGGCGCAGTGACGGCCAGAGGCTTGCCGCAAGATGTGCAGAACTTCAGCCCAGGGTTGTTCTGGTTCCCGCAAATAGCACAAGCTGGCACGATTTTTTTCCTCCGGTACAAATCGAGATGTTGTTATATCCCATGTTGCGGGTCGGCGATACCCGATCCTCCTGCCATGGGCTGGAGTTGCAACCAGGCCATGCTTGGCAGCCGAAGTCATAGTAGTCAGCGGCGAAGCTGAAATTTCTCGGCGCCGGAAAAATCGTGAACACTGGCCGACTTGCTTTACACCAGCCTTAGCTTTGCGCGAGCGGCCTCCGCTTGCTAGCCTCCTTTCGGCTTGGGCAAGTACTCGCTGATCTGGTGCGCCAGCCGCGGAATCGGCAGCGTTTGCAGCCACACCGCGCCCGGCCCAGTCAGTGCCGCCAGAAAAAGGCCGTCTCCGCCGAAGATCACGTTCTTAAGCCCCGGAACCCTGGTGATCTGGAATCCGACCGACGCCTGGAACGCGCCCACATGGCCCGGATGCACCCGCAACGTCTCGCCTGGAGCCAGATTCTTCACGACCAGTTCGCCAGAAAGCTCAAGCCACGCCGTACCCGCACCGCCCACGCGCTGTAGTAAGAATCCATTGCCGCCAAATACCCCAGCCCCCAGTGTCTGCTGAAACCCCACTCCGATGGTTACCTGCGGCGTGGCGCAGAGAAACCCGTGTCGGTGCACCATGAACTCGGCTCCAGGACCAACCTCGATTGGCACAATGTGGCCCGGAACCTTGGTGGCAAATGCTACCTCACCGGTGTAGTTCATAGCGCGGTACTCGGTCATGAACAGGCTCCCTCCGCCCACCGCACGCTTCAGAATTCCAAACACCCCGCCGCCCCCGCCAAGCTGGGTGCGCGTACTCATTTGAATCGAGCTTGTCATCCACGAGAGCTCTCCGCTCTCTGAAAACACGCTCTCGTTAGGTTCAAGCTGTACTTCAAGCACGGGCATAGTCGTGCCTTGAATCCGCGTTTGCATAAGAGCCTCCTTTGACCAGGAATCTCCTTCTTCAGCGCTACTTTGCTTGAATTGTACTGCTCGTGATGGGTACCGCAACCCGGAATTTGCGGTGAACCTCCCGGGCGATTCCGTGCCGTGCTTGGCTCGCCTCCTGCAGGAGGGCCTTGGATGTGCAGAAGCTTTTATTCGAACTTCGGGCTCCGGCTGGTTGGTCGGCAAATCGAAGGTTGGGTCAACGGTTGATAAAATCCCCTTACCATGTACTGAGCCTGCGCGACGTGGCAACTGCATCTCAATAGCGACCGAGCGGTCTCAGGCCTCCCCCTCCTGAATCGAGTCAAGCCGGGAGTTACGACTGAGACCTTTAAAAAGGTTGTTACCCAACCCACACCTTTTGGAACAGTGCTACGCATTATTGTCGATCATCTCTTTACAGCAGATTGCGGGGACCCACTTGGACCTTTTGCATTTCGCCCGTTCGCTGCATATTCTGTTGGCAACGGACCTTCCTGAATTCCTTTGCGCGGCGCGTATGCGGGGGCAATTTGTATGAGTGTTTTTGTTCAGCGACCAGCTCCATTGCGTGTGCCACGCCTGCGTCCATCGCTGATGCCGCACTGGCTCACGCACCTGGGAGCGCTGGGGCTCTTCTTTGTTGCGGTGGTCGATTCCTCGGTGATCCCGCTTCCTCTGCCGGGCAGCACCGACCTGCTGTTGCTATGGCTGGTGGCGCATAGCGGCAATCCCTGGCTGCTGGCCTCATGTGCCATTGCAGGCAGCATCGTGGGCGGAACTACCACCTGGCACGTTGGCCGCAGAGGCGGCGAAACGGCGCTGCGCAGCTATGTGCCGGCGCTTCTTCTTGGCCGTGTCGTCATGTGGGTCGAGCGTCATCCACTGCTGGCCGTCTTTCTTCCCGCCCTGCTTCCTCCGCCCATTCCGCTGTTGCCGTTTGCGCTCGCCTCCGGCGCGCTGGGCGTCTCGCGCAGGCGCTTCCTGGGCGTCTACGGCGCGGCCCGCTGCCTGCGTTACTCCTTCATCGCGTGGCTCGGCGTGGCCTATGGACGCCGGATCGTCCGCATGTGGTCTGGAACCATGCAGCGGTGGTCAACTCCGCTGCTTTGCGTGTTTGTGGGCCTGCTGGCTGTTGGCATCGGTTTTGGGATATGGAAGATTCGCGGGCTGCGCCAGATTGAGGCCACTGCCGGTTGACGGTTGCGTGGTCATTGCGTTTACCCCCTTGTGTGCGAAAAAGTATCAAAGTCTTCAAAAAAGGCATGTTAAGTCTGGACTTTTTTGGATTGAGTCTGGACTAAGTCTGGACTAAGTCTGGACTTCGTGGCTGCTGTCAGTGGACAGTTGCCAGATAAAGGCAAAAGCCCGGCGGTTTTGGTTGCTTCGGTCATGCGGAATCTCCCTTGTGTGCGAAAAAGTATCAAAGTCTTCAAAACAAGCATGTTAAGTCTGGACTGGTCTGGACTTACTCTGGTTTAAGTCTGGACTTAGTCTGGACTTCGTTGCTGCGGTTGAGGGTTAAATGCGAAGGCCCGGCGCGCTTGGCCGGGTCTCTTTGTTTGCTACTGCTTTAATTATACGCGGTGGAGGGAAACTACTATGCCAACTATTTTTCGGATTTATGTGGTTTAGTTGGTGTTGGTTAGGGGAATTTTTGGGCTACGAGGGGCTTGACAAGGGATTTGCTGGGGATTTTGAGGGGGATGGGACGAGAGCGTGTCCCGGGGGCTGAAGCCCGATGTGGTGTCGGGGCGAGATTGCCCAGGCTGAAGCCTGGGCCTATCTCAGGAACAACGGCAAGGACAAGGCCCGGGGCTGAAGCCCGTTTCTTCGAGGGGATGGTTTCAGGGGGCTGAAGCCCCCTGCTCCCTCCGGATCGCGCAACCGCGCGAAATCCCACTCATGCGCAAAGAACGCGCATGAATGGAGCACCCGGCCTTCCGGGGACAGGAGAAGCCGGAGCAGCTCGATCTATTGCGCCGGCTGCACCACCAGATCGTCCGCCAGCTTGAAGTTCACAATCGACTCGGCCAGGATGACGATGTCGCGGTTGCCTGTGAGACCTGCCGCCGCGGTCCCGGCGCCGCCGCCGACCAGGCCGCCGACCACCAGGCCTACGCCGCCGGAGGCCACGCCGCCCACCAACATGCCGAGCCCAGTGCCTCCGCCGATCATGGCCGCCGAACGCTTGCCCTTGCCCTTCTTGCTGCGCTCCAGGTCGCGCGTTTGCAGCGGATAGCGCGTTCCATCCAGCGTCAGCGAGGTCAGGCGCAGCTCCAGCGTCGAGCGGCCCTTGAAGTGTCCCCGCCGATGCGAGAGATCCACCACGCCGCCGACCGCCGTGCCCTTTGGCAGCAGCATGGTGTTGTCGCCGGCAAGCACGGGGTCCACGATCTCGCCGGTAAACGTGTCTCCAGCGCGGCTGTCCTTGACGCTGATGCGCTGATCGATGCGGATGGTCAGCGTGGTTCCCGCTGGGATGCTGACGCTGACCGGTTGCGGGACCGCGGAGACCGTCGGGCCGGAGGGCGCTGGAATGGGCGCACCGGCGGCGGGCGGTGTGGTGGTGGTGGCAATCGCCTCGATCGTCTGCCCCTTTGCCGGCGGCTGCACCACGGTTGTCGTCGTGGTCCCGTTCTTGTCTACAGAGACCACCTGCTGCGGCTGCCCGGTTGCGGCCGCCTGCTGCCTGGCCTGGTCCAGCGCCTTATCCTGCTTCGATTCGCATCCCGACAGCATGGCGGCTGCCAACACCAGCATCAGAACCGGAATCCGGCCTGGTCGAACCAATGAGCCTGCATTGAACATAATCAATCCTCGTTATGGCTTTCGGGTGTCGCTGTACTTGGTGCGTTCGCTGTCCGCTGGCGGATTCTTCCAGTCCAGCTTCCTGTGAGGTCCGATATGGACTTCAGTGCGCGATGGAAGTTCGCCTACACATTCATCCGGTCCGAGGGCTGGACGATTGCGTACTGGATCGAACTGCGGCAGTGGATGCAGTCGGTTTCGCGCACGGGGCCGTCGGAGTCGTCGAGGGCCTGGGGAAAGCTCCGCAGGCACTCCGGGCAGGAGATGGTAACGCATGTCTCCGGGGCGGAGCCGTGACCGTTGCGATGAATCCAGAGAGGCGCCGCGGAGATGGAAGGCTGGGGAGCGCGCCGTTTTACTTGAGGCAGCGTGCCGAGGACCTGCAAGAGCGCGTTCATGCCCGTGCCCTTTTGATAGAAGGCGTCGGCGGAGGCCCCGGAAGGCACTTCGCTACCGAAAAACGCACCGCTCATCGCAATCTTATGGACTGCGGGAAACCGGCGATGGACCACGGAGAGCAACTCGAAGCCGGACATCCCGGGCATGTTGAGGTCGGTGAGCAGGATGTCGGGCATCTCCTGGCGGATCTCGCGCAATGCGGAGAAGCCGTCGTCCGCGGAGTGCACGCGATAGCCAATCTCGGCAAGCACCAGCGACATCGCCGTTCGAACCAAAGGCTCATCGTCCACAACGAGGACATTCGCTTTTGTATCGGGCATCGCGCACGCCTCCAATGACCACCGCAGGGGAGTGAGGCGAGTATCCCATTCCATGAGTTGCAATACTGGTCAATTTCGCACAGGGCGGGCTGGCCGCTTCCGGCTGGGCCGGCCCATTTGGGGAATGCCGCGGACCGGCGGCTTTCCGGCGTTGTCGCTCGGCGGTTGATCGAGCAGAATCACGTTCAGCAGCGACTTGTGCACCCGGATGCGACTGTTGTATTCGAGAAAGCCGAGCTTGCGGAAGCGGTTCATGAAGAAGCTGACGCGGGACCGGGTGGTGCCGATCATCTCCGCCAGGGTCTCCTGCGAGATCTTGGGAACCAGGGGTTCCGGCCCACCCGGCTGGCCAAACTCCGCCATCAGAAGCAGAATGCGCGCCAGGCGCTTTTCGCTGGAGTTGAAGAGCTGATCGACCAGATCGGCCTGGATGCGCATACTGCGCGCCAGCAGAAACTTCATGAACAGGTCGGTGAGGTCATGCTCCCGGCGCATCGCGCGGGCCATCTCGTCCCGCCCTATCTTGAGCGCGGTGCAGCCGGTAATTGCAGTGGCCGTGGACAAACGCAGCCCAGGCACCGCTGCCAGCGCTCCTTCTCCGACGAAATCGCCGTCGGAGAGAAGCGTAATCGTGGCCTCCTTGCCGGCTGTGGAAACAACCGTGAGCTTGGCGCGGCCCTTCTGCAGATAGAAGACCGCGTCCGCGGGGTCTCCCTGGGTAAAGAAGTTCTGCTTGGGCGCCAGTTGCACAATCCGTCGCCCCAGGCCGGCGCTGGTCAGAAAGGCATTGACATCAAATGGGGGCTTTTCAAGCACTACCATCGGAAGACCTTTCCCGGATACGGTCTTAGCTGACCACCGTAGTGAGACGCGCGCGAGCGCATCGCGCATAGAGTCTACACCGGAATTGTACCGTGGCGGCCGAACTTGCCCCCAACTGCCGCTTCCGGCCGGCGGCGCCCATGGCGCCTTAGCGACTGGCGCGAGGCGCAACCGCGTAAATGCTCAGAGTCCCACATTGCACCAGGATGAATCGCTGGACCGCCATTCTTCGCCTGAGCGTTATTGCTCAGACCGGGCCGCGCAACGCGGATAACGTGACAGATGTGCTTTGGACAATCCTCCCGGGCGCCCGCAATGCGGAGAAAGGAAGCATATGCTTTGGACAATTTTCGTGGTCGTTCTGGTCTTATGGCTGTTGGGCTTCAGCTTTCATGTTGCCGGCGGCCTGATCCACCTTCTGCTCGTCCTGGCGTTGATCATCCTGATCTACAACCTGCTGTCCGGACGGCGTAGCGATCTCTGATCCAGGTGCATCCTCAAATGCAAAGCGGCGGAGCTGGTGCGCTCCGCCGCCTCTGCACAATCTAGCCGCCCGATGCAGCAGCTACAGGTTACTTGCGTCCGCCGTCGCCCATATGTCCGCCGCCGCCACGCGATGCGCCGCCGGGACTGGCATGTCCACCGCCGCCGCTGCCGCGGGCTTGTCCACCGCCGCCGCTGCTGCGTGGAGCTGCAGCGCGCGGTGCGGGTGCGCCGGCATGGGAGGCTGTGGCGTGAGCGGCGCTGGGCCGCGCTGCACCAGGATGGGAGGCCGCCACGTTGCTATGGGCCGGAGCACCGCCGCCGGCGCGCGGTCCCGGGCCGCCGCTGCGTACCGCCTGTCCGCCGCCGCCGCCGCGGGCGTAGTTACTGCGATTGGCCATGGCCCCGCCGCCGCCGCGATAGCGTCCGCCGCCATCCGCGACGAAGCGATGGCTGCCCCAGCCGTGGCCATAGCCCCAGCCGGCCCAGGGCCCCATGCCCAGGAAGATGCCGTTATAGAAATAGCCCGGCCCGTAAAAGCCCATGGGAGCGCAGGCGTAGGGCGCGTAGTCGTAGTAGCCCCAGGAACAGACCGGTGGAATGCCGATACTGACGACGATCTGCGCCTTGGCCGTTGGCGCCAGGGGCCAGGCCCGCGAGCAATGCTGTAGTGCCGAGTAGAGTTTTGAGTCCGCGCATGTGTGACCCCCCTTAAGGTGCCTGCGGTTCCTTGTGTTGCGTGGGATGCTGTGTGCAGCCGATAGACAACCCGGCCCGATCAGTCACCATAAGGGGTTGAGTGCGTTCATGGATTCCCGTTGCCATGCCGGGACCGTCTTCACCCTGCCCTTACACGCTTCACTCTAGCCGCTGGCATTGCCCGTGTCTGAGCAATATGAACCATGTTCGATGGGCGAAGCCGGCCGGTCGCGCGGGGCCGCGGGCCGGCCGTGGTTTCGGCGGCGCCTCTTCAGGATTGCCGGATTTCTATTTCTCTTTGGCTTTGGTCTGCCAGATGAGGATTTTGTCGCGCGCGGCCTGTGCGTCGGCGGCCTCGGGAACCAGCTCCAGGTAGGCCTGCATGTGTTCGATGGCGGCGTCGTAGTAGCCCAGGTCCCCGGCGATCAGCGCCGCGTTGAAGTTTCCCTCCGGCCAGGTGGGGTAGAGTTCAATCCCATTTTCGTAGTGGGCCAGGGCCTCGTCCGGCTTGCCTGCCTTGAACGAATCCTCGGCGACCAGGCGCTGCGCCCTCACCTCTTCGGGGATGGGGGGCTTGGTCGCCAGCGCCCGCCAGGCCGCGGCCCGCTCGGTGAAGGTGCGCATGGGCGCTTTGGTATCCACGGCAAAGGCATGCAAGGTGTTGAAGGCGAGGACAAAGGTCTCTGCCTGCTGAACGCAAGCGGCGGAGCAGGTATAAGGCGCATTGGAGCAAAGCAGACAAAGAATCGGCGCAGCGGCACCGGAACCGGGATCGGACCACTGGCGGTAAAGGAAACTCTTGGTAGCGCTGTTCTTCGGCAAGGAGCGTCCCGGATCTCGACCCGCCTCGTCTTTCAAAGTACACCATTTCGAACCGCACTTTGCCACCAGCGCCGGGGGCGCCACCAGATCGATCTTGACCGTGCTCGAAAGCGTCTGACCCTTCGACTTATATGAAGTGTCGTACTCGAAGCCGTCTGGACTGAAGCGAATGTTGGGGATTCCCAGCGAGGCGGCCATGGCGCGGCGGGCCTGCCACAGGGTCATCTGGCCTGGCTGATGCGGAGACGCTTGCGCAAAGCTTGTGGTTTCCACCAGGGAGAAAAAAAACAACAACACGGGAAGAGCTGGGATAAAAAATATTCGTGCAATACGGTTCATTTCGTCTCTTTCTGCTAAGTCGATTCCCAGACGATCCATCCTGCGGGAGCAATGGAACATCGGAAAGCGAAGCTGCAAACCACCACACACTCTATGCCCGCAACTTTCTCATGTCAAAAGTGTGCGCAAAGGCGAATGCGCGATGGCGAAGCAGGCATGCAGCGCGTCGATTCGGGCCTGTCCATTTACACAAGAGGCCCTCCAGCGAAATCTGTATTGCGCCAAGGAGTTGTAGCCGCTGATGGGACGTCTAACACTCGTTCATGCCTTCCCTAGAACGTAAACGAAAGCCCGCCCTGGACCGTCCGCGGAGTCTGCGCCAGAAACAGCGTGCGTCCATCCGCCGACAAATACGGCTGATAGCCCTCGGCCAGCAGGTTGGTCACGTCGATGGTGGCTTCGAGCCCTTCGGGCAGTCTGTCTCCCCAGCGCACCGCCTGGCGCAGAGTGAAGCTGAGGAACGCCTGGTCGCTGAACGCCTCGTACGGCCCCACCGCGGACGCCAGGCGCCGCGGCTGCCAGCGGTAGGCCGCGCGCAGCCTGGTGCCGGTGCGCAGCACCCGCCCCTTCACGGCCAGCGTCGCCGCCTCGGCCGACACCGTATGCAGCCCCGCCATCCCTTGCTCATCTCCTGTCTCCAGCGCCGTGCCGCTGACAAACTCCAGCGCCGCCCACAGGCTCGACGTCAGCGGCCCGCTCAGCGTAAGGCCAACTCCATTGGCCGTGGTCCCCGCGCCCAGCGCGCGGAAGCTCCCCGTCTCCGTATCGACGACGACCCCGCTCGCGCCGCTGCTCCCAGCCAACTCCGCCGCGCCCATCGCTCCCGTTCCCGCAATGGAAGTCCGCGCGATCGCATCGTGGTACACGGCCGCCTGCAGCAGCCCGCCTCCGGCCTTACGGCTCAGCGCAATCTCCTGGTGCGTGCCGCTCTCGGTGCAGAGCCGCGCGCCGCACTCAACCGCCACGGGAAGCTCCGCCGCGATCGAGTCCAGTCCGTCGAAGTCCTGCACGTCGCGCGAGGTCGCCAGCCTGTAGCGCACCGCCCACACCTCGCCCGGATGCACCGTCACATTCAGGAATGGCTGCGCCGTCAACGCAGTTCCCGCGGTCCGGATCGCGTAGACCGTGCCTCCGGCCTCCACGTCCACGCTGTCGCCCAACTGCATCTTCTCTGCGCTTGCCATGCGCATCGTCTGCATGCCCATGACTCCGCCGGCGCTCATCATCTCCGGATGCGACGCGACGCTCACCACCAGCCGCGACCCGCCCGCCATCATTCCCCGGCGTTCATATCCCGCATCGATCTCGGTGGCCGGCGCGCTCGCATCGGCCGCCGCAACGTCGGCCCGCATCATCACGTCCGAACCGTCATTCCCTGCCCGGTCCAGCGCAACCACGCCGTGGGCCCCGCCGGCGCCAAACCCTCCGTCGCCGCTCATCATGGCGACGCGCGCCTCCACCGGCGCAGCGCGCGGGGCCTCCCCCGCGCCCGATGAGACCAGCACCACGCTGCCATCGCCCATCATGCGCAGGATAGGCCGGTTCGCCGCCGAGCGCAGCGTCCAGGTCCAGTCGTCGCCCGGCTCATCCGCCTTTCGCCGCTGGGCCGGCAGCCACGCCACCGGGTCGCTCAACATGCTCAGCGTCAGGTCCACCGTCGCCCGCATCCCGGCGGTGAGCCGCAGATTGCCTCGCGTCGCGGGCGCGAACAACGCCGCCGTCGCCCGCACCTGGTACCGGCCCGCAGCCAGGTTGGCGATCCGGTACCGCCCAGCCATGTCCGTGTATGCCGTGCCCACGCTGCCCGATGCGGCTGAGACCGCCTCCACCAGCGCTCCCATCTGCGCCACGCCGTGGATGTCGCGCACCACCCCGCTGACCGTCGCGGCCGAAGCCGCAACCATCATCCCCGGCGCCAGTGAGAGCGTCAGAGCACCGAGCGCAAACCCGAACCGTATCCAGCAGCGTTGCACAGTCCGCATCCCCTGTGCGTCGCCGGCCTTCTCCTCAAAAGCGGGCCGCAATCAACTGGCCCGTCAGGACGCTCTGCGCCGGAATCCGGTCATCGCAAACAATCCGCGTAACCGTTCGCCGTAATGGCCCCGCATCCGTCCTCAGTCTGCTTCCGCCGAGCGCTCTTCGAATGCGGCGCTTCGGCCCGTTCCATGCAAACCCGATCTCAGTTCACGGTAAACTTTGCCGACTCCTCGGTCTCCTGCTTGGTCACTCCATCGTTCACCTTGATCTTCACCTGGTACTGTCCCGGCTGCAAGCTGGCCAGCGGAAGGCTCTTCTCCAGCGTCAACTGGTCCGCATTGGGGCCCAGCGCCGAAGCCAGCTCCTGCGCATTCAGCACCAGCTTGTTTGTCCCCAGGTCCATGATCTGGTAGTTGATCGTCGCATTGTTCTGCTTGCTCTTCTCGTCGATCCCGAGGTTGTAGACCTGCATCCAGAAGTTCAGGTTCTGCGCGCGGCTGAAGCTGACCGGCGCCGCCACAGGCCCATTGGCAGCCACGCGGGGCCGGATCCGCGTATTGCCGATCACGAAGTTCCCGCCCCCGATCTCCTTCGACGGGACCCGCTCCATCTGGTCGGCCAGGATCAGCGACGAGTGGCCCAGCGTGTCGTCGTCGAACTTCGGCACGTTGACGCTGCGCGTCCATCGCCCCACGTGGTCCGGATTGTTCACATCCTTGATCACGATGTCGATCTTGTACAGCCCCGGCGGCATCGGCAGCGCCTTCCAGTAGACCGACGAGGCCTTCTGCTTGGCCGACAGCAGCTCGCTGGGCGTCGACACCTCCACCGGGTCCCCGAACCAGCCCCCGGGAACGACCTTGTGCGTCATGTTGGAGACGCGCCCCTCGATGTCGACCTTGCCCACCGAGACCCCGTCCTTGGTCTCGAATGTGATGTCCGAGTTCTTCACCTGAATCGTGATCGGCACGATCACCGTGTCGTTGGTCACCTTCACATAGTCGGTGCGCACATCGAAGAGGAACGGCGGCCCGGTCAGGATCTTGGAGCTGGCCATGAACTCATCCATGTCCTGGTACTTCACCGGCGGCGGCGACATGATCTTGGCCGCCAGATCGATGCGGTCGAACTGCTTGTTCTGCAACTGCTGCTGCTGCCCCGGGCCCAAGCCAAGCCGCTCCAGCCCGCCGCCCTGGAAGCGGTCCTCCTTCTTGGCCTCTCCGTTCTCCTCGGCCTGGGTCAAGCCGGCGTTGGGAACGTGCAGCAGGGCGTCCTTCTCCGACCGGTCGATGGTGTAGTGGTAGTCGCCGCACTGGCAGGTGTCCACAAACTCCAGGTCGATGTTGTCGCCGATGCCCTCGATATACCGGTAGTGCCATATCTCGAACGGGAAGGTCACCGTGTTTCCGCCGCCCTCGTCCATCGGCCGGTCGTAGGAGCCGCCGCTGGGATGCGCATCGATCTCGTCCGGCTTGCCGTATGCGATGTAGACGTGCCCGCGGTCGGTCATCCAACCGGGCTTGCCCGCGGGGAAGTGCTCGTTGGCATAGGCGATCCGCGCATAGATCTCGTCGCGATACGTGTTGTCCGGGTCGTCTGGATTGGGGTTGCGCCGCCGCCAGAAGTTCTCGATGAACTGGTCCCGCTCCTCGTCGTTGGTCAGTTGCTTGAACGCCTGTTCTTCGGTCGGAGTGATGATCCAGCGCACATCCTGATCCAGCCACGTCTTGTAGACGCCCTTCAACTCCTCTTTCAGGGCCTTTTGCTGTGTGATCTTTTCCTTGTCGGTCAGCCGCCGCTTCAGGGGGTTCGGCTTCTCCACCGCAGGCGCAGTCTGGGTGACGCCATCGGAGGCCGCAGCCTGGGCCGCGGGGGCCGTCGCCTGCTGCCCAGGCGCGCTGCCCCACCCCATGGAAAACAACATCGCGCCCAGAACCAATCCACCCGCTGCTCTCATCGCCTGCAATACTCCTGCTTCGGAAACTTCGCCAGCACGGTTCCGTCTCACGCCGCGGCGTCTGGCCCCGTAGCCCCTTGGTACGGCGCAGGGACCGAAACCCATGCCTCATTGTAGTGCGCCCTCCCCGGCGTTTCAAGCCGGGCCGCCGCCCCATCCCTGCTATCATCAACTACGAAGAGCTTGCCTTGCACAGCCATTGACAACACCGCAACGGAACCATCGCACCCGCAACCGCGTATCTGCTCTCAGCGCACCCTCTCCGTCAGGAGCATCAATAGACCGCATGAGCACGAAGAAGATTGTCATTGTCGTCGTCATTGTCCTTGCCCTTGCGGGCATCGCCGCCGGCACCATCCTGCACGGCCAGGCCGGCATCACCAAGGTCGCCACCGGCAAGGCGGTGCGCGAGGACCTCGTCTCCACCGTCAGCGGCACCGGCCAGATCAAGCCCAAGAACTATGTCAACATCGGCGCAACCTCCTTTGGCCGCATCACCCACCTCTATGTCAAAGAGGGAGACCGCGTGCATAAGGGAGACATCCTTGCGCGGGTCGAGAGCGTGCAGCCGGAGGCCACCGTCGACGCCCAACAGGCCGCCATCGCCAGTTCCAAGACCGACATTGCCTCCTACGTCGCGGCCGAGAACACCGCCCAGGCCAACATCACGCAAGCCCGCGCCGACCTGGAGCAGAAAAAATTCGACTTCGACCGCGCCCAGGCCCTCTACAACGCCCAGCTCATCGCCAAGCAGGACTTCGACGCCAAGAAGGCCGCCTACGACGTCTCCGCCGCCACCCTCGACCAGCGCGTCGCCGCGCTTGCCCAGGCCCGCGCCCAGACGGCATCCCAGCGAGCCCACCTGGACCAGGCCGTCGCCAGCCAGCGCGCCAACTTCGACGCCCTGGACAAAACCATCAGCCGCGCCCCCTTCGACGGCCTCGTCACCAACGTCCCGGTGCGCGAGGGAGAGACGGTCGTGGTGGGCATCCAGAACGCCGAGGGCTCGACCCTGATGACGCTGGCCGACATGTCCGTCATCACCGCCGAGATCAAGGTCGACGAGACCGACATCGTCAACCTCCGCCTCGGCCAGGCAGCCGATGTCACCGTCGACGCGCTTCCGGGGCGCACCTTCAAGGGGCACGTCACCGAGGTCGGCGACCAGGCCCTGCTGCGCACCACCGGCGTCGCCACCTCGCAGTCCACCACCGGGACCGAGGAGGCCAAGGACTTCAAGGTCGTCGTCACCCTCGACCAGGTTCCCGAAGCGCACCTCGAAGACCTCCGCCCCGGCCTCTCCACCACCGCCAAAATCACCGTCGCCGACAAGCCCAACGCCCTCACCATCCCCATCCAGGCCCTGGTGCAGCGCGACGCCGCAGTCGAGAAGGACCTCGCGGCCCACGCCGGCAAGCCCTCCGCCACGCCCGTCTCCGCCGCCACAAACTCCGGCGCGCCGGTCAAGCCCAAACTCGCCCAGGGCGTCTACCTGCTCACCGCCAGCAACGGAAAGCTCCGCGCAAACTTCGTTCCCGTCACCACCGGAGTCACCGGGGCCACCGATATCGAAGTTCTCTCCGGCCTCAAGCAGGGAGACGAGATCGTCATCGGCCGCTACCAGGTGCTGCGCGCCCTGAAGAGCGGCACCCTGGTCAAGCGCGACAACTCCACCCCCGTCACCACCTCCGACGACGACAGCAAATCATGATCCACACGGAGCAACCGATGCCCCTTGAAACCGCCACCGACCCCACCCTCCTCAACGCCGA
Organism: uncultured Acidobacteriaceae bacterium; assembly: GCA_963767315.1. Taxonomy (GTDB): domain Bacteria; phylum Acidobacteriota; class Terriglobia; order Terriglobales; family Acidobacteriaceae; genus Edaphobacter. Next base: position 164,939 of record CAVYDK010000018.1, read on the forward strand.
CGGCCCCCACGACGGCGAGGTCATCGTCACCAGCAATCTATGGAAGACCTACGAGATGGGCGCGCAGCAGGTCAACGCCCTGTGCGGCATCAACCTGCGCATCCTGCACAACGAGTACGTCGCCATCATGGGCCCCTCCGGCTCCGGCAAGTCCACCCTGATGAACCTGATCGGATGCCTCGACTCGCCCACCCAGGGCCGCTACTGGCTCAACGGACACGACGTCTCCGCGCTCAACGACGACGAGCTGGCACGCATCCGCAACAAGGAGATCGGCTTCGTCTTCCAGACCTTCAACCTGCTGGCGCGCGCCACCGCGCTGCACAACGTCGAGCTGCCGCTGATCTACAACGGAACTGCCTCGGCCGAACGCATCGCGCGCGCCAAGGAGGTCCTCGAGTCGGTCAGCCTCGGCGCGCGCATGACCCACAAGCCCAACGAGCTCTCCGGCGGCCAGCGCCAGAGGGTCGCCATCGCGCGCGCCCTGGTCAACCACCCCTCCATCATCCTGGCCGACGAGCCCACCGGAAACCTCGACTCCAAGACCGGCGACGAGATCATGGCCCTCTTCGACCAGCTCCACGCCCAGGGCAACACCGTCATCGTCGTCACCCACGAGCCCGACATCGCCGAGTACGCCAACCGCATCGTCACCCTGCACGACGGCGTCATCGCCAGCGACCACCCTTCCCATCGCCACACCACCGGCGGCTCCAAGCACTCCCACTCCGCCTGACCCGCTCTTCCGTCGCAACGCAAGCTACAGCCGCTTGAGATACGCCTTGGCCGCATCGAGCTCGGGGAACAGCCGCTCCTCCGCCTGAAACGCCCTGGAATGCACGCAGCGCCGCCCCGCCTTCACCCGCACTGGATGCTTCAGGTGCAGCATCTCGTGGTACAGCAGATACTCCACCGCGCAGCGCGGCGTCTCCGGCCGGTCGAAGACGCGGCTCACCATGATGGTGTTGTGCGCCGCGTCGTAGTGGCCCAGCATCCGCCGCGCATGGTGCGCGCTCCAGGTCAGCGTGGGCCGTCCCAGCAGCCCATGAAAGAAGCGCGCGTTCAGGCCCTCGAAGACCTCGTCCAGATCGTAGCAACGCCCCTCGGCCGACAGCACCGTCTTGCGTCCGCGCGTCTGGCGAATTTGTTCCGCCTGCCGCGCCACCGCCTCTGAAGTGATATACCGCCGATAGCGGTCTGCATGGGCGCGCGCGATCGGCAATTTCTTGTAGAGCTTGGCCAGCAGGATGTGCGCGATCGCGTGGTGGACGGACTCCGGCGCCGACTCCAGCAGGTCCGAGAGGTGAACATGCAGCCGCCCCTCGCGCAGCCGGATCGTGGTATTCAGCGACGTGAACCGACGGAAGCGGACCTCCAACGCAGGAATGGGCGCGCGCGGGCGCAGCTCGCGGTACTCCTGCTCAAAGATTTCCTTCAGTGCGGTAGACACGCTACGTCGAGCTTACTACGGCGTGGCTGCCCCGCCCGCCGGAGCGGGAGTCTGCGTCGCCGGGGCCGCTGGCTGGCCGGCCGCATCCGGTGCCGCGGCGGGCGCCTCCGCAACCTCCTTCAGCGGGGCCAGCCGCGCTACCGCTGTAATCGGTATCTCGACCGCGCCGACATTGTCCGAGACCAAATCGTGGATCGCAGTGCGCAGATAGTACAGCCCCTTCACCGGCACGCTGATCTGCTGGTGGAACGCCATGACCCCGCTGAGCAACTGGTTGTATTGCGCCGGAGTCAGCAACCGATGCAGGCGGTTGCTCGCGGTGATGAGCTTGTCTCCATTGGTGTTGTAGACGAAGGTCCAGACCTCGATCGCGCAGTGGTGGTTGCCGTCGGCCCCCAGGCGGCAGTTGACTGCGTGCGGGTCCGGCACCAGATCCACGGCATACTGTTTGAACGGCCCCTCGATCTTCAGGCTGGGATTGGACTCGTTGCTCGCCAGTATCGTCGCCTGCGGAGGCGCGCTCGCCGGGCGGATTCTCACCTTGAACAGGATCTCCGCCGGGTCCGGCCCGCCGTGCATCATGGCCGCCGACATGGTGTTCGTCTGGACCAGGGCCGTGGCCGCCCCCTGCGCGTTCACCCGGTTCCGGTCGCTGGGGTCGATGGCAAAGTAGCCATTGCGATAGGTAAGCTGCACGCTCGGCTCAGCCACCTTGACCTTGATCGAGCGGAACCTCTCGTCCCACTGCATGTTGGCCGGCGAGTAGGTCAGCGTGTAGTAGTTCGAGCCTTCCTCGACCGCCTTGCTCACTGCCTGCGTCAGTCCATTGGTGTTGTAGAACGCCTCGCCGCCGGTGTCCTCTGCCATGGCCTCCATCGTCCCGTGCTCGTTCGCCCTCTGAGTCTGGAACTCCATCGACGCGGTGGCGTCGGCGGCCCCGCCACTCAGTTGGTTTGTCACGCTGAAGTTCGGATCGGTCTGCACCCCCCGCGCGTCCACCGGATACACCGCAACCTGCGCGCGCGTCAGCAGGTTGTCCGTCTTGCGCACCGCTTCGTCGTTGCGGATCACCGAGTCGTTCGGATCGGCCTCCTTGACATTGGGCTCGACGTCCAGAGGAAAGCTGGCGGAGTACCAGATCACGTTCTTCCGCCCGGGAATGCCCACCAGGTACCGCGCCAGTTGGTCGAACGAGTTCAGAGTGTACAGCATCCGGTCGTTCTGCTCCTCCGAGGTAATCTGAGCATCGACTCGCGCCATATCGTCTTGCATCTCCTGCGTCACATCGGGATACTGCGCAGCAGCGTCGGAGAACGCGGTTGTGCCCATCGGCCCGCTGTTGACCGGATCCGTCAGGATGTCCGAGACCTGCGCCGTGCCCTTCTTCGACGTCATCGCGGCCTTCAACACCGCCATGTCCGATGTAAACCCCTGCAGCATGTACAAGTGCGTCGTCATGCCGAAGATGGCAATGCGCGTTCCAGCCGGCGCCTTGTCCAGAAACTCGATCAACTGCTTTTTCGCGTTGGCCTGCGCGGTCACCGGCGTGTTCAGATAATCCAGCAGAAGCACGTTCACCGGCCCATTCGCCGGGGCTGCCGACTTGTTGGTGAACAGGCCGGCAGGCAGCTTCGGGGCCGGCTCAATCTGCTCCGCCGCGGGCGAGGAGCTGTGCTCCTCGAAGTTCCGGACCACCTGCAGCTTGCCATCTTCCATCAGGGTAAAATCCGACTTCTGCAATCCATGAACCGGGTTCTTCTTCGAGTCGGTGACCACCACATCCACCACCACCAGGTTGGTGCGCGCATGGATCGTGGCAACCGCGGCCGTGGACGCCGGCTGCGTCCCATTCGTCGCCGCCGGCGCCGCTGCTGGAGCGGCCGGAGGCGTCGAAGGTCCCGTCTGCCCGTGCATCCCGAACGCAAGAAACGCAGTGGCGAGCGCAAATGCAAAAACTGCCTGAAACCAACGCGACTGGATTGGACGACGCACCGAAAACCTCCTGCGGGTACGACCTCAAGAATACACTCCCGCAAAAAACAAGAATTCACAGATTTGAACCCGAATGGGAAGGCATAGTTACCCTCACGCAAGCCCTGTACTGGCAAGGCCTTCCCACCCGCGCCCACAGATCGGGAAATCTAGAGCTGCCAGTTAGACGCAGTTTAGCGCTCCATTGTTTCCTTGGGCGCGATCGCGCCGGCCCCTTCGGACCCATCCTCAACAAGATGAGCGATGTGGCCCACCTGCAACTTTACCAGCTCCGGCTGGGCGATGCGCGTCGGCCCCAGAACCGCGATCCGGGGCAGCGGGCCGCGCACCATCGCCACCTCGTCGCACGCGTACAGCCGCGGACAGGCCTGGCAGTCCTTGTATATCTTGTCGGGCAGCGTCGTCCGGTCGGCCAGCCGGAAGCCGAAGTGGAAGAAGAAATCCGGGAATCCGCGTGAACAGGCACACCGACGCAACGCCCTGCTGCTCGGCCTCCTCCAGCAGCGCGAGCAGAATCCGGCCGCCCGCGCCCTGCCCCTTGGCCTCCGGTTTCACCACGATCGACCGCACCTCGGCCAGGTGCGGCCCATACAGATGCAGCGCGCCGCAGCCCAGAAAGATTCCGCTCTCCGACTCGGCCACCGCGAAGTCGCGCACGTTCTCGCAGATGTCCGCGTAGTTGCGGCGCAGCAGCGTGCCGTCGCCCGAAAGCGAGTTGACCAGCTCGAAGATGTTGACCGCGTCCTGCAGCCGCGCCTTGCGTACCACGGCGCCGCCCGCACGCGCGCGCGTGGATGCGGTGGATTCGCTGGCGGCCATCAGGGACGAGCTGGACAAGTTGATGAAGCTCCTCTCTCTATCTTCTCAGAGTTGCGCCAATGCGTCCGAACTCAGCCGCTGGCGGGCCTCCGTCAGCGCCGCACGGACCCGCGCGCGCGCCGTCCCGCCGATTACATCGTGGCAATCCAGCGTGGCCTCCAGCGCAATCGCCGCAGGAAAGTCTTCGCCGAAGGCCGGACTCAACCCCTGCAGCTCCGCCAGCGAGAGCGCATCCAGCTCGCGCCCGCTCTCCAGCCCCAGCCGCACCGCGTTGCCCACGATCTCGTGCGCCTTGCGAAATGGCACGCCCTTGTTCGAGAGATAGGTCGCCGCAGCCATTGCGTTCAGATAGCCAGTCGCCGCCGCCGTCTTCATGCGCTCGAAGTTGAACTGCAGCGAGCGCGTGAATGCAGGCAGAACCCCGAGAATCCCACGCACCGTGTCCGCCGCGTCGAAGACCGGCTCCTGCCCCTCCTGCAGGTCCTTGTTGTACGCCAGCGGCAGCCCCTTCAGCAGCACAGCCAGCGTCGTTGCCGCACCCGCCAGCCGCGCGCTCTTGCCGCGAACCAGTTCCGTGAAGTCCGGGTTCTTCTTCTGCGGCATCGCGCTCGACCCAGTCGAGAAAGCCTCCGGCAGATCGAGAAATCCAAACTCAGCCGTCGAATAGAGCGTTATCTCCTCCGCGAAGCGCGAGATATGAACGCCCAGCGTAGCCAGGGCCTGCGTGAACTCCAACAGAAAGTCGCGGTCGCTGGTCGCGTCCATGCTGTTCTGCGTTGGTGCGCTGAAGCCCAGGGCTTCAGCCGCTATAGTCCGGTCCAGCGCCAGCGTCGCGCCCGCAACCGCGCCCGAACCGAGCGGGCACAGGTTCATCCGCCTGCGCGCGTCGGCCAGCCGCGTGACATCGCGCTCGATCATCGCCACATAAGCCAGCAGCCAGTGCGCTACCAACACCGGCTCCGCCCGCTGCATGTGCGTGTACGACGGCATCGCCGCATCATTCGCCTGTTCCGCAAGTTCGACCAACGCCAGGGCCCACCTGCGCAGGCCTTTCACGATGTTGTCGATCGCCTCGCGCACATACAGACGCATGTCGGTGGCAATCTGCTCGTTGCGGCTGCGTCCCATATGCAGCTTCAGCGCCAGCGGGCCAATCACCCGGGTGAGCTGAAGCTCGACGAAGTGGTGAATGTCCTCGGCGTGGGCCATGGAGGCGGCGAGATCGGCCTCCGTGGTGGCAGAAAATTCCTCGCACGCAGCATCGCCGTCCAGGTTGAGATTTGCCTGGATGGCAAAGTGGTTCTTCATCCGCAGCAGCAGGGGATCGTCCTTCGCCAGAACGATGCGCGTGTGCTTCACGTGGCTTTCGTTGAACTCCGGCTGCCTGCTGAGCCAGCGGCGGATGGACCGCGGCGTTGTGCCCAGCTCCGCGCCCAGCAGCCTCGGGTTCACCATACCCGGCTCAATCGGCGCAAACTCGGGCACGATGTCTCCAACCTGGTCGAGGCCTTCGATCATCCGTTCCAGCTCGGCATCCGTCAGAATGCCAGCCGCCGCAATCATTCGCGCGTGCGCCTTCGACGCCGCTACCTCCTGCGGCAGAAGACGCACATCGAACGGAAACGACCGCTGCCACTGCTCGAATGCGGCGTCCAGCGGCTCGCGGAAGCGCCCCGACCACATCTTGGTAGTTGCGAATTTTGATTGACTAGACATTTCTGGCCTTTGAAGTCTGATATTTGTCGAGATTGATAAAGGAATGCGCGTACAGTGCAATTGCGCCACAATCCAACACGCTCTTATCTCGTCTTAGGCCTTTTTGCTGCGTTCTTCGTGTGCTTCTAGCACTAACGACCTTTGAAATATTTCCGAATCGTAGTGAGCACGGTTGCTGGCGTCTAGCGTTCTATCACGCAGCAGTTGATATTTCTGAATTTCCCGCTTTAGTCTGTCTATAGTTGCCTGATTATCCATGGCTATAATCCCGCCTTTATTATGAGTTACTTTTGCGTTGAACGTTGATCTTGGTCGGACGAGGCCCCCAATGTGCACAGGGCCACTCCTCCGAATTTTGCAAATCCTGCCTGGGCTTTAGCGCACTGTTCAGCGCTCATTCCCGTCCCGACACCTCGGACAGCGGTAACATCGACTGGCACGAAGTGAACGCCTTCCAGACTTTTCTCAAGCCGCCAAACCTTGCCTTCGACCGTGTCTAACAGATAGGTATCGGATTGCGCTTGGATGATCGTAAACGCGTGCGCCTCAACCGCCGTCGTTGGGGCAACTGGAGCGACTTGTTGTTTTGAGCATCCAGCTAGCAGAATTAACCCTATTGCAGAGTAATGACGAATTTGAAACATGCTTCGCCTCCAAAGGTAGATTAGTCTCTCGCTTCCGAATGGATGCATGAAATCGGCCCGGCTCAAGCCGTGTCCCTTCGAGTTCGTGCAGCGTTGAAAGAGAACAAGCAACGGCAAGTACAACAGCGGTTTCTGTACAGCTAAGAGCTAGGTGCCGAAACAGCTAGGAGCAATGACAAGAGCAGAAGCAGATTCCCTCCGGGAATGACAAGCAAGAAAAGCGTTACTCCTTGTCGCTGCCGCTTCTCAGTTGTGGCATCTCAGAACCTTTGCTCAGTGTGATTAGACCACTCTTCGCGTAGGTCAACAGCTTTTCGCGGGTGTCGGTGATGTCGAGGTTGCGCATCGTGAGCTGCCCGATGCGGTCGCGCGGGCTGAAGCTGGACTCGCCCTTTTCCATGGTAAGGCGCTCGGGCTTGAAGGTGAGATTGGGCGAGTCGGTGTTCAGGATCGAATAGTCGTTGCCGCGGCGCAGCTCCAGCGTGACCTCGCCGGTGACGGGCTTGGCGACCCAGCGCTGTGCGCTCTCGCGCAGCATGATGGCCTGCGAGTCGAACCAGCGTCCTTGATACAGAAGCCGGCCAAGTTTGCGCCCGCTCTCGCGGTACTGCTCGATGGTGTCCTCGTTGTGGATGCCGGTGATCAGCCGCTCGTAGGCGATGTACAGCAGCGCAAGCCCGGGCGACTCGTAGATGCCGCGGCTCTTGGCCTCGATAATGCGGTTCTCGATCTGGTCGCTCATGCCCAGGCCGTGGCGTCCGCCGATGCGGTTAGCCTCAAGCATCAACTCGACCGGGTCTGCATACTCCGTCCCGTTCAGCGCCACCGGGAAGCCCTCTTCGAATCGCACGACAACCTCTTCGCGCTTGATCTCAACGTCCTCGCGCCAGAAGGCCACGCCCATGATCGGCACAACGATCTTCACGCTGCTTGTCAGCAGCTCCAGGTCCTTCGCCTCGTGGGTCGCGCCCAGCATGTTGGAGTCGGTCGAATAGGCCTTCTCCGCCGGCATCTTGTATCCAAAGCCAGACTTCTGCATGAAGGCCGACATCTCGGCCCGTCCGCCCAGCTCGTCGATAAAGGTCGCGTCGAGCCAGGGCTTGTAGATCTTCAGCTCTGGGTTGACCAGCAGGCCGTAGCGGTAGAAGCGCTCGATGTCGTTGCCCTTGTAGGTCGAGCCGTCGCCCCAGATGTTGACGTCGTCTTCCTTCATCGCGGTCACCAGCATGGTTCCGGTGACCGCACGGCCGATGGGCGTGGTATTGAAGTAGGGGACGCCGGCGGTGGTGATGTGGAACGCGCCGGACTGGAGCGCGGCGATGCCCTCGCGAACCAACTGGCTGCGGCAGTCGATCAGGCGCGCAACTTCCGCGCCGTACTCAAGCGCCTTGCGCGGAATCTCGTCATAGTCGGCTTCATCCGGCTGGCCGAGGTTCGCGGTGTAGGCGTACGGCAGCGCTCCCTTCCGCTTCATCCAATGAAGCGCGGCGCTGGTGTCCAGCCCGCCGGAGAAGGCGATGCCCACCTTCCGGCCGACCGGCAGTGTTTCGAGAATTACCGACATGGCAATGGTGACCTCAATCTTTCTCTCTAAAAATAGTAGGTAACATTTGCGTGAGAGATGTCAGCCTCGCTTCCTCGCCTGCAAGCCGCGGTCGCGCGCATTGGAAATTCTCTTGGCGCCGCCCAGCAGCATCAGCAGCAGCGCCTTCTGTGAGTGCATCCGGTTCTCCGCCTGGTCGAAGACGATCGACTGCGGCCCATCGAACACGGCATCGGTCACCTCGGCGTTGCGGTGCGCGGGAAGGCAGTGCATGAAGACCGCGTCCTGCCGCGCGTGGGCCATCAGCGCCTCGTTCACCTGGTAGGGCTTGAAGATGGGGGCGCGCTTGGTCGCCTCGTGCTCGAACCCCATGCTGGTGCACACGTCGGTGTACACCGCGTCCGCGCCGGTCACCGCCTTCACCGGGTCCTGCATCAGCGTGATGCTGCCGCCGGTCTGCTCGCAGATCTCGATGGCCTTGTGAATAATGTCCAGCTTCGGCGCATATCCCTTGGGACTGGCAATCGTGCAATGCACGCCCAACTGCGCCGCCGTCAGCATCAGCGAGTGGCACACATTGTTGCCATCGCCCACATAGGTGAAGCGCAGGCCCTCCGCCGAGCCGAAGCGCTCCTCCAGGGTGAAGAAGTCCGCGATCGCCTGGCAGGGATGCTCATAGTCGCTGAGCGCGTTGATGACCGGAATGCGCGAGCACGCAGCCATCTCCGTGATCGTCTCGTGCGAGTAGGTGCGCAGCACGATCACGCTCATCCACCGCTCGATGTTGTGCGCCATGTCGGCCAGCGACTCGCGCTCGCCCAGCGGCGACTGCGTCTGGTCGACGAACAGCGCGTTGCCGCCCAGCGTGTTGATCGCCGCCTCGAAGGTCAGCCGCGTGCGCAGCGAGGCCTTCTCGAAGAACAAAACCATCTGCCGCCCGTCCAGCGAGTGGCGAAAGTCCTCGGGGCTGCTCTTGACCGAGTGCGAGAGGTCCATGATCGCCGCCATCTCGTCCACCGACAGATCGGCGATGGAGCACAGGTCGCGCCCAGACAGACGCTTGGACGCCTCGGCAAACGCGCTGTCGGACTGGATGCCGAGCTGCTTGGCGGAATGCGCCGGCTCCGCGGCGGCTTCCGGCTTCGGGTTCGTCATATCGGCTTTGCTACCCATGGGATTCTTCTCCTGCCGGCGCTCGGCCGGCCATTGCTGCGCTGTTCAACGGTTGTCTGCTGAGAATTCCATCGAGCGCCGCAATGGCCCGGTCAACATGCGCGCGCTCAAGGATGTACGGTGGAAGAAATCGCAGCACGGTCTCGCTGGTGCGATTGATAACAATGTGCTGGCCCATCATCCCGGCGGCTGCGCGCGTGGCCAGCTCCTCCGAGTCCAGTTCGATGCCCAGCATCAGCCCCATGCCGCGCACCGCGACAATGCAATCGTGCCGCGATTGTAGCCACTCAAGCTGCTGCTTGAAGTATCCGCCCACATCGCGCACATGCGCCAGCAGGTTGGTCTGCTTCATGGTGTCGATCACCGCGATGGCGACCGCGCACAGCAGCGGCCCGCCGCCGAAGGTCGATCCGTGCATCCCCGGCGTGAAGGCGCGCGCGGCCTCGTCCGTGCACAGCATCGCGCCCATCGGCAGGCCGTTCGCCATCGGCTTGGCCACGGTCGTAATGTCCGGCAGAATCCCGTAGTGCTGGTAGGCGAACCACTCGCCCGTGCGCCCCATGCCGGACTGGATCTCGTCGGCCAGCAGCAGCGCTCCGGTCGAGTCGCACATCTCGCGCGCCGCCGCAAAAAATTCCTTGCTCACCGGACGAACGCCGCCCTCGCCCTGCACCGCCTCGATGCAGATTGCGCACACCGGTTCGGCCTGCGCATCGTTGAACTTCGCGCGCAGGTCCGCCACGTCGTTGAAGCGAACAAACTCCACGCCCCCCATCACCGGCCCAAACGGCTCGCGGTACTTCTGCTTGTGCGTCGTCGCAACCGCGCCCATCGTCCGTCCGTGGAAGCTCTGCTCCACCGCCAGGAAGCGCGTCCCAACCCTCTTCCCCTCTGCACGCAGCAGCCCCGCGTGCACCCGCGCCAGCTTCAGCGCCGCCTCCCACGCCTCCGTGCCGGAGTTGCAGAAGAAGACCCGGTCCAGCCCGCTGATCTCGGTCAGCCGCAGCGCCAGCTCCGCCGTGTGCTCGTGATAGAAGAGGTTCGAGGTATGCAGCAGTTTTTTGCTCTGCGCAGCAATCGCCGCCTCCACCGCAGGATGCGCGTAGCCCAGCGCCGAGACGCCGATGCCGCTCAACAGATCGAGGTACTCGTCGCCCTGCTCGTCGCGCAGAGTCACACCGCTGCCGCCCACAAACAGCACAGGGTTGCGCTGGTAGGTGTTCAACATCAGCTTCTTCTCCGCCGCCTGAATCGTTGCCAGCTTCATCGCACCATCCTTCATTGCATCCCTCATGCGACCATGACCTCCGTTCCATCGCTGACCTTGGTCGAACACAGGTCCGGCAATAGATGCACCGACTCCGCGGGCAGAATGCGCACCCGCTTCACGCCGTGCGTCAGCGCATCGCGGCATGCGTTCAGCTTGGGCAGCATTCCGCCGGTAACAACCCCCTGGCGTTCCAACTCCGGCACGTCCTTCAGCGAGAGCCAGCGCATCACCTCGCCGTCCGCTCCCTTCACGCCGGGAACGTCGGTCAGGAACACCAGCGCGTCGGCCTTGGTGCAGATCGCGCAGGCCGCGGCCATCTCGTCGGCGTTGATGTTGTAGTACTCGCCGTCGAAGCCCAGCGCGATCGAAGAGATCACCGGCACCGCGTCCATCTTCCAGATCGCCTCCAGCCACAGCGGATCGGTCGCGGCGATCTCTCCCACAAATCCCAGGTCGGGGACCGTCTTCTTCTTGCGCGCGCGAAAGACGTTGCCATCGCCGCCCGCCAATCCCATCGCCGACTGTCCATGCGTCCTCAGCGCGGCCACCAGCGACTTGTTCACGCGCCCCGCCAGAACCATCAGCGCGGCGTCGCGCGTCTCCGCATCGGTCACCCGCAGGCCGCTGACGAACTCGCTCTTTTTGCCCATCTGCGCCAACACGCGCGTCAACTGCACGCCTCCGCCGTGCACCACCGCGACCTGGTTGCCATCGCGCACCAACTCGAAGATCGCCTTGCCGCAGGCGTGCAACAGCGTCTTGTCTTCAATGGAGGCGCCGCCCAGCTTGACCACATATTTCACAGCAGGCCCTCCGCTTCGTCCCAGCCGCACATCACATTCATGTTCTGCACCGCCTGGCCCGCCGCGCCCTTCAGCAGGTTGTCCAGGCACGAGACCACCACCAGCCGCCGGCCGTCCTTCGCCAGCTCAAATCCCAGGTCAATGTAATTCGTGCGCACCACATGCTGAATCTGCGGCAGCTCCGGCGTGGCATGAATGCGCACCATGGGGCTCGCCGCGTAGAACGCGCGCAGGCACGCCTCAACCTGCTCCGGCGTCTTCCGCTCGGCCAGCCGCACATAGATCGTCGAAAGAATGCCGCGCGGAACCGGCAGCAGGTGCGGCGTGAACTGAAGCTGCTCCGCCGTCAGCCCAAGCTGTTCCAGCATCTCGCCCACATGGCGATGCCCGAAGACCGCGTATGCCGAAAGGTTGTCCGCCGCGTACATGAAGTGCGTCTTCGCGGTCGCAGCTTTCCCCGCGCCGCTCACGCCGCTCTTCGCGTCGCACACGATCCCGTGCTCCACGTCCACCAGCCCCGCGCGCAACAGCGGCGCCAGCGCCAGAATGATCGACGTGGCATAACATCCGGGATTCGCCACCAGCCGCGCCGCGGCAATCGCCTCGCGATGCAGCTCCGGCGCGCCAAAGACAGCCTCCGCCTGCAACTTCTCCGCCAGCGCCGCATCCGCATCGTGCAGCTTGTAGACCGCGCGGTTCGCCGGGTCGTCGAGCCGCCACGCGCCGCTCAGGTCGATCACACGCACCCCATGCTCCAGCCACTCCGGGGCCCACTGGCGCGAGGTCTCGTGCGGCAGCGCGAGAAACACAATCTCCGTGCCCGCGTCGCGCACCAGCTCCCAACTAAAGGCATGAACCGCAGGCTGCCGCTTGCCCTCGCCCAGCGCCAGCTGCGGGTGCAACTGCTCCAGCGGGACGCTGCTTCCCGCAGCGTTGTCCGCCACGCGCCCCAGAAAGAGCGGTTTGGCCCCGGCCAGCCGCGGATGCCCCAGCAACAATCGCGCCAGCTCCCCGCCCGCATATCCGCCAACTCCGGCCACAGCCGTGCGCACCGTCGCCTGTGGCTGCTTGCCCTGCGTCTTCGTCGCCGCTTCGAGTTCCGTATCTAGTCCCTGCATATCAACCAACCAATTCCTCGAATCGTCATTCTGTTTCAAGCCGCCGTTCTTTTTCGAGCGGTCATCCCGCCGTGAGCGAAGTCGAATGGGCGGAATCTCCGTATTGTCTTTCGCTCCCGCAATACTCCGTTCAATTCAGCCAATATATCCTTCGATGCGCACCTTCAACGTGCGCGCCTGCCGCTCGTCCGGGCAAACAATCAAGACCGTGTCGTCGCCGGCGATGGTGCCCACCACCTCCGGCCAGTCCTCGTAGTCGATGCCTGCCGCCACCGGTTGCGCGGCGCTAGTGGTGGTAATCAGCACCAACTGGTTCATCGCCTGGCGGACCTCGATGCCAAAGCTGCCCAGCACCTCGCGGATCCCCGGCAAGCTGTCCTCATCCTCCTCCGCCCCATTGCCCGGCAGCGCATAGCCCGCCGGCCCCTTCGATAACCGCAACTCGTGAATATCGCGCGAGAGCGTCGCCTGCGTCACATGAAAGCCGCGCCGCGCCAGCCTGCGGCGCAGCTCGTCCTGGCTCGGCACCGGGGCCTGGTTGAGTAAATCGCGGATTGCGGTATGGCGCTGCTGCTTCATATTGGCCCGTCTGTCTGTACTCTCGAATGCCGTTGCAACTCAAAGCGGAGCGGTTCGAAGAAAGGCTTGCGGCTTGAATTGCCTCTGTTCCCGGGACCAGCCTACGGAGGACGTCTTTCGTTGCCCGCTTCGCAGGACCGGCGGGATGCATAAACATGCACTTAATATGTATAAATATACACTGGCCTTATGTCAAGGCCCGCCTGTCCCATCTTGCTCGCCTGCGCCGGAAGCGGGTCCGCCCCAAACCTCAGAACTTGTATGCCTTGCGCACCAGGTTCACGGCCAGGTCCTTCACCACTTCGAACGCCTCGGCCTCGTCCAGGCGGTGTTCGGCAACCAGCCGCGCCAGGAACGCGCAGTCCACGCGGCGGGCCACGTCGTGCCGCGCGGGGATCGACAGAAACGCGCGCGTGTCGTCGTTGAAGCCGACCGTGTTGTAGAAGCCTGCCGTCTCGGTCGCGGCCTCGCGGAAGCGCATCATGCCCTCCGGCGAGTCGAGGAACCACCACGGCGGGCCCAGCTTGACCGACGGGAAGTGGCCGGCCAGCGGCGCCAGCTCGCGCGAGTAGGTTGTCTCGTCGAGGGTGAAGAGGACCAATGTAAGGTTCGGCTCGTTGCCGTACTTCGTCAGCAGAGGGCGCAGCGCGCGCACGTACTCGGTGGGCGAGGGGATGTCCGCTCCCTTGTCGCGCCCGAACTTCTCGTACACCGCCGCGTTGTAGTTGCGGATGGCGCCCGGATGAAGCTGCATCGTCAGTCCGTCCTCAACGCTCATCCCTGCCATCTCCGTCAGCATCTGGGCCTGGAACAGCTCCACATCGCCCGGCTGCAAGCGACCGGTAAAAATGCGCTGATAGAGCCGCTCGGCCTCCTGCAAAGGCAGGTCAGCGGTCTGCGCGGTCAGGTGTCCGTGGTCGGTCGCCGTCGCTCCGTTCTTCTTGAAGAAGGCCCGTCGCGAACGAAGCGCCGCAAGATAGCCCTTCCAGTTCGACACGTCCTCGCCGGAGACTTCGCCCAGCTTCTTCAGGTTGTCCTGGAAACCCAGGAACTCCGCATCCACCACGGCATCGGGGCGGAACGTAGGCAGCACGCGGCCCGTCCAGCCGGAGGCCTTGATCGCCCGGTGGTACTCCAGCGAATCGAAGGCGGAGTCCGTGGTCGCAAGGACTTCGATATTGAACCGCTCAAACAGTGCGCGCGGCAGAAACTCCGGCGTCTGCAGCTTCTTCTCGATCGCCCCATAGAACTCGTCCGCGTTGGCGGCCGACAGCCGCTCCCTCAGGCCAAAGACATTCTCCAGCGCGAAGTCCATCCACAACCGCGTCGGCGTGGCGCGGTACAGATAGTAGTGCCTGGCGAAGATGCGCCAAACCTCGCGCGGGTCGGCGCTCTCGTTGCCGTCCTCCTGCGGGATGCCCAGCGATTCCAGCGGGATTCCCTGCGAGTAGAGCATGCGGAAGATGTAGTGGTCGGGCTGGATGAACAGAGCCGCAGGATTGGGAAAGGGCTTGTTCTCGGCGAACCAGCGCGGATCGGTGTGGCCGTGCGGAGAGAGGATCGGCAGGTCGCGGACCGTCTCATACAACTTCACGGCAACGGCGCGGGCGGTGGCTTCGGCAGGAAATAGCCGTTTTGCATCCAGCATGGGGTCCCTTTACTCCTCTATCTTTGACGTAGTCGCAGTTGGCTCTCGAAATGGTCTTGGCGAGTCCAGGTCGTGTCGCGATATTCGCGGCCTTCGACCGGGCGAAGGCCCGTTCCCATGCTCCGGAGTACGCACATACTCAGTAATTTACTGCCGGAAATAGTATAGCCCCGCCTGCTTGGCAGGACTGCAATCGCGCGAACCAGGCCAACGCAGCTACGGCTGAATCACGATCTTCATCGAGCCGGCCTGCGGGTGCGACGCCAGGTCGATCGCCGCCGCCGCATCCTCCAGCGAAAAGCGATGCGAGATCAGCCGCGTCAAATCGAAGCTCCCGTCGCGATGGCCCTCGAAGACAAGCCGCGCGACCTCGTCATTGATCGCCACCGACGCAGAGTAGGAACCCATCAGCGTCTTCTCGTCCATGCACACCGCCGCCGGATCGAAGGGCGTCTCGCCGTGCTGCGTCGCCGCAAACAGCATCACGCGCC
Organism: uncultured Acidobacteriaceae bacterium; assembly: GCA_963767315.1. GTDB lineage: Bacteria > Acidobacteriota > Terriglobia > Terriglobales > Acidobacteriaceae > Edaphobacter. The sequence goes on from CAVYDK010000018.1 coordinate 180,185, forward strand.
CGCCCGGTCGAATCGCGTCCATCGCCGTGCGGACCAGCGCGTCCGAGCCCACCGCAACCAGGGCCACGTCCGCGCCGCGCCCTTCCGTTGCAGCCTTCGCCGCAGCCGCCACATCGCCCCGCGCATCCAGCGGGCGGTCCAGTCCGAACCTCGCCGCAATCGCGTGCCGCTCCGCATACAGGTCGCTGGTCAGCACGGTCGCCCCGGTGCGCCGCGCCAGCGCCGCCAGCAGAATCCCAATCGGCCCCTGCCCAATCACCAACACCGTCTCGTCCGCCTGCAATTCCAGCAGCCGAACCGCCTTGTAACAGGTATTCACCGGCTCGATGAACGATGCCTGCTCAAAGGGAATGTCGTCGGGAATCCGGATGAGGCCAGCCGTCTTCCCCGGCCCGCCGACGATCCAATCCATCACGCGAATGTACTCGGCAAAGCCTCCGCCCGCCGGCGCAAATCCCGCCGTGCATCCCACCTTCTTGTACGTCTCGCACTGCGCGAAGGTCTGCTTGCGGCAGTAGTAGCACTGGCCGCAGGGGATGTGGTGATACGCCATCACGCGGTCGCCGATGGCGAAGTGCGAGATGCCCGCGCCCACCATCGCAATCGTCCCCGCCATCTCATGGCCAAAGATGCGCGGCGCCGTGTGCGACCCCGAATGGATCTTCTTCAGGTCCGTCCCGCAGATGCCGCATGTGTCGATGCGCACCAGCACCTCGCCCGCGCCAATCCCCCCATCCGCATCCAGCGGCGCCGGGACCGTCTCCACGCGCACGTCGTTGATGCCGCGATACACCGCCGCGCGCATCGTCGCCGGAATCTTGTTATTGGTTTCGCTCATCAATCCGGAATAACACCTGTTCGAATCATTTCATACAAATTGCGTGGTTTGTCATGAATGAGAAAGTGAAGGACAGCAGAGGCCAAATAATTCGCCCCGCTCGCACTTGCCCTGCCCAACCGAATTAGCGCAGGCCAATAGCCGGGACGCAGTAGCACATGCCCTATCAATCTCGCCATCTTCATCTGTCCCATCGCATCGATAAACGGATTCAGATTGGGCAGCCTCGCGGTCACATCATCCGTAATGATCTTCATGCAGCAGACCGGAATACCGCGCATCTGCGCCAGCCGCGCAATCGTCGCAGATTCCATATCCACCAGCATGCCGCCGTAGGTCTCCGCCAGCCGCCGCTTCTCCGCCTCATTCGCCACCTGCGCCGTCGTCACCAGCACAACCGGCTTCTCGCGCTCAGCCAGAATAAATCTCTCCCCGGTCTGCGCATTCACCACAATATTTGGAATGTGAAACTCGCCCGGATGTCCTTCATCGCGCAACGCGCCGGCCCATCCAATCGACAGCGCCATATCCACCGGGCCATCCATCTCAGCCTGCGCAAAGGCCCGCGTTGCAGCCTCGGCGCCCATCCCGGCGCATACTGCGATCCATCTGTCGCAACCGGCATCCTGCGTCCACTTGGAAACAAATTGCTGCCGTGCCGGCACGCGCTTCCAGCCCTTCACCAGGGGCTTTAGCTCTCCGGGCAGCGCGGCAATGATGCCAATCCTCATCGCGCCTCACTCTGCATAATCGCCGGCGCAGGCGCATAGCCATTCGCCAGGAACCACTCGATCGCGGCGCGCAGTGCGTTGTAGACCGGCAGCACGCGGAACCCCAGCTCGCGCTCCGCCTTCGCCGACGACGCAAACATCTGCTTGCGCGCCAGCCGCACCTCCTCCACCGTCGCGCGCGGTTCCCTGCCCAGCAGCCTGCCCGCAATCGTCTCGTCGAAGAACGCGAACGCCAGCGCCACCGCGTGCGGCACCTTCATCGTCGGCGAGGGCAGCCCCGTAATCGCCGACATGCGGTCCAGAATCTGTTTCAGCGTCAGGTTCTCCCCGCCCAGAATGTACCGTTCGCCCGGCCTCCCGCGCTCCAGCGCGACTACGTGCATGCGCGCCACTTCCGCGACATCCACCAGGTTCAGCCCCGTATCCACATACGCGGGGAACTTGCGGTTCAGAAAGTCCACCACAATCCGCCCCGTCGGCGTTGGCTTGGCGTCCCCCGCTCCAATCGGCGTTGTCGGATTCAGAATCATCACATGCTGCCCCGCGCGCGCCGCCTGGATTGCCTCCTGCTCGGCCATGAACTTCGACCGCTTGTACGGCCCAATCATCTCGTCCAGCGAGACCGGCGTCGTCTCATCCACAATCGTCCCATCCGCCTTGAATCCCATCGTCGCCACGCTCGACGTGTAAACGACCTTTGCCACGCCCTCTTCGCGCGCCAGTCGCAGCAGTTCGCGCGTGCCATCCACGTTGGCCGCATACATCTGCTGCGGGTCGCGCACCCACAGCCGATAGTCCGCCGCCACATGAACCAGCGCATCGCATCCGCGCATCGCCGTTCGCAGCGACTCCGGCTGCCGCAGGTCGCCGACCACGACATCCGCGGCAATTCCCTCGATTGCCGCCAGCCGGCTCGTCTTGCGCGCCAGCAGGCGCAACTCCGCCCCCGCCGCAGCGCAGGCCCGCGCCACATGACTGCCGACAAATCCCGTGGAACCCGTAAGAAATACCTTCATGCGATGAAGCCTATCTTACGTGAATCTCTGAATGAGTCATGTTTTGAAAGGGTAGGACTTGAATCGCCATGCGTATGCAATTGTTTCGCTGACTTGCCGACTCGCTGACTTGCTGACTTGCTCCGTCAGTCCAGCTTCTCCGGCTCGATCTGAATGTTCTTCTCGCCGGCCGCCTTCTTCTCCCAGTACTTCTTCACCCACGCATCGAAGCTCTTGCCCGCGGCATTGTCGCGCCCGGTAAAGGCCAGCGCGGCAATCTCGGAGTAGGCAATGTTCAACTTGGTTTTTTCATTAATTGGAATAATTCGCACATAAGAATCGGCCAGCGTGGCGCCCGTGCGGCGGTCGAAGAGATAGCCCTGCACCTGGCTGCCGTCCTTGCGCGTCACCGTAATGTCGCCGCGATAGTCGAATGCCTTCTCCAGCGCCTCGCGCACCTCGTCCTCGCCGGCCATCTGGGGCACCCAGCCCTCAAGCTGCTCGCGCTCGCGTCCCGCCGCAATCTCCATCTCGTCCGCGCTCGCCTGCGCCGACTTAACTGCCTCCTGCGTCATGCTACTCACCGGAAACCCCCTGCAACTCCGCAGCTTCTTCCTTCGCCTCCGCGATCTGCACCAGCGGCCCGTGCTGCGCCTTGGGCCACTCGTTCAGCAGCTTCAGCGCCTCCGCGTCCTCATACATTGACGGGAAGATGTACTTCTTCGCCGTCACCAGAAATCCCTTCAGCGAGCTGAAGTTATAGTCCACCGCCGAAGCCTCGTGGCCGGAGTGCACCATGCAGTTGGCGCACTTCGGGTTCCCGCTCTTCGCGCCGTAGTTCTCCCACTGCACCGAGTCCAGCAGCTCCTGAAAAGTATCGGCGTAGCCATCCTGCAGCAGGTAGCACGGTTTCTGCCAGCCGAAGATCGAAAACGTCGGCATCCCCCACGGCGTGCACTCGAAGTTCCGCTTCCCCATCAGGTACTCCGAGAACAGCGGATGGGTATTGAACTGCCAGCCCTTCTTGCGGTTCGACAGGATGGCGCGAAACAGCCTGCGCGAGCGCGCCTTGCCCAGAAAATGGTTCTGGTCGGGCGCCTTGTCGTAGGTATAGCCGGGCGACACCATCATGCTCTCGACGCCCGCCGCCATCATCTCGTCGAAGTGCGCGCGCACGCTTGCCGGGTCTGCCCCGTCGAAGAGCGTGGTATTGGTCGTCACGCGGAACCCCGCCGCCACCGCGGCCCGCACGCCCTCCATCGCAATGTCGTACCCGCCCTCACGGCACACCGAAAAATCGTGGTGCTCGCGCTGGCCGTCGAGATGCACCGAGAACGAGAGGTACTTGCTGGGCTTGAACAGGTGTAACTTCTGCTTAAGCAGCAGCGCGTTGGTGCACAGGTAGACGTACTTCCTGCGCGCCACCAGCCCGGCCACAATCTCCGGCATCCGCGGATGCAGCAGCGGCTCGCCGCCGGGAATGGAGACCATCGGCACGCCGCACTCCTCCACCGCGCGGAAGCACTCCTCCGGCGTCAGTTCCGTCTTCAGGATGTGCGCGGGATACTGGATCTTTCCGCACCCGGCGCAGGCCAGGTTGCAGCGAAACAGAGGCTCCAGCATCAACACCAGAGGGTACCGCCTGCGCCCCTTGAGCTTCTGCTTCAGCACATAGGTCGCGACAGTCCAGGCTTGTGAGATCGGCACTGCCATCCGTAGTTCTCCTTTACACATCGACGAGCGAAACGCCTGCCAATGCAATCGCTGATCGTTATCGATCTACCGCAGGGCCCACCACACACCTTAAAGATGACATCCGCGTCGCCGCAGACTCTCGCCAGTTCCTCAACCGGCAACCGACAACCAACAACCGTTCCTACGCCGCCCCAACCTCCCGCTCCATCACGCGCTTGTAGGTCGTCAGCGCCAGCAGCGGGAAGTAGTCTCGATACAGGTGGTACGCCAGGTAGAAGACGCGGGGAAATCCCGTCCCGGTGTAGATTGCCTCGCCGTTGCGTCCTTCGGCGGACTCGTCCCAGGTCCCGCTGGGCAACTGCTTCGACACCAGCCACCGTATCCCCTTGGCCACCGAGTCCGAGCGCGTGTCGCCCGCCGCCAGCAGCCCCAGCACCGCCCATGCGGTCTGCGAGGGCGTGCTTGGCCCGATGCCGCGCTGCATCGGATCGTCGTAGCTCGCGCAGGTCTCGCCCCACCCGCCGTCCGCGTTCTGCACCATGCGGATCCACTCCGCAGCCTGCACAATCGGCGGCTCGTGGCTCCACATGCCGATCGCCTCCAGCCCGCGCAGCACCAGAAACGTCCCATACAGATAATTCACGCCCCAGCGCCCGAACCAGCTTCCGTCGGGCTCCTGCTGCTTGAGCACAAACTCGACCGCCCGCTCCACCCGCTTGTCGCGCCGGGTGTAGCCGTAGCTGGCCAGCATCTCCAGTATCCGCCCCGTAATGTCCACCGTGGGCGGGTCCAGCATCGCGTTGTGGTCGGCAAACGGGATGTACTGGAAGATCATCTTTGTGTTGTCGCGGTCGAAGCTGGCCCATCCGCCGTTTTTGCACTGCATGGCGAAGATCCAGTCCAGCGCGCGCTCGGACACCTCATGCTGATACCGCTCCCGCGGATTGCGCACGCAGTTGAGCGCCAGCAGCACCTGCGCGGAGTCGTCCACATCCGGGTAAAACTCATTGTTGAACTCGAAGTACCAGCCGCCCGGGGCCACATCCTTGATGCTCTTGGCCCAGTCGCCCCTGTGGCGCACCTCCTTGGAGAGCAGCCAGTCCGCCGCCTTCAGCAGCCGCGGATCGTTCTTGGCCACTCCCGCCTCGCCCAGCGCGTAGACTGCCTGCGCCGTGTCCCACACCGGCGACATGCAGGGCTGCATGCGGAAGGTCGGCGTGGGATAGCCCGGCTCGCCGTTGGGCTTGTCGATGCCCAGCCGCTCGAACTCGTCCATCGCGCGGATGAACTGCGGATCGTCCTGGGTGTATCCCAGGCAGGCCAGCGCGACGATGGCATTCAGCATGGCGGGATAGATCGCGCCCAGCCCGTCCGACATCTCCAGCCGCTCCAGAATCCACTTCTCCGCCTTCTTCAGCGCCATCTTGCGCAGCGGCCGGATGTGGATGCGCTCGAACCAGTGCGTGATGCGGTCCAGCGCAAGGAAGAAGTTGCGCCAGCCAATGAGATGTTTACGGTCCCATTTCAAGTGCAGGTTCGCCTTCCTGCGCCCGCCCACGAAGAGTTCATCGATTCCCTGTTCCGGCGGAATCTTCTTGAACGGCTTCTTGGCGTACGCAACCGACAGCGGAACCAGGATCGCGCGAGACCACGACGAGATCTCATAGATGTTGAAGTAGAACCAGTTGGGAAAGAGAACAATCTCCGGCGGGACCGCGGGCACGGCATTGTAGTCATATTGCCCCAGCGAGCAGAGGTAGATCTTGGTGAACGTATTAACCGCGGTCACGCCCCCGTGGGCCAGAATCCACTCCCGCGCCTTCACCAGCGCCGGATGCTCCGCCGGCCAGCCCATCAGCTTCAGCGCCAGGTACGCCTTCACCCCCAGCGAGATGTTCGACGGCCCGTTGGGGTAGATGCTCCACCCTCCGTCCGCGTTCTGATGGCGCAGGACCTCGTTGATCGCGCGCTCCATCCTGCCGCGGTCGCCCGTCCCCAGCATGGTGTGCAGGAAGATGTAGTCCGACTCCAGCATGGAGTCGGCCTCCAGTTCGCCGCACCAGTAGCCATCCGGATGCTGCAGGCCGAGCAGCCACTCAGTGGCCCGCGCGATGCCCTCCGTCACCCGGTCCAGCCCAATGTCCATCCGTCCATAGCGCGGCCGCACAGGCATCGCGGTCACCGTCTTCGGATTCCGAGGAAATGTGCTCATCAATGGCAAACTCTCTGAAATCTCCAGGCGCTCGATCGAACTCTGCCTGGCCTATCTGGAACGGCAGCTCGCAGGCTTCTGTCGGAAGACCGGCCTGCGTAGGATTGCGTTCTACTGCTGGACCGGCGGGGCCGACGCAATCGCCTGCACAATCTCCGGAGGAAGTCCGAAGCGCACATTCTCAGGCATCACCTCAACCTCGTCAACCGACCCGTACCCCATCTCCTGCAGATAATCGACCACATGCTGCACCACAACCTCGGGGGCCGACGCCCCCGCGGTCACGGCAACCGTATTCACGCCCGCAAGCCACTCCGTCCGGATCGCGTCCGCCGAATCGATCAGGTAGGAGTTTGTGCCCAGGTTCTTCGATACCTCCACCAGCCGGTTGGAGTTCGAGCTGTTCCTCGACCCCACCACCAGCACCAGGTCCGCGCCGTGGGCCACGTTCTTGACCGCAACCTGCCGGTTCTCCGTCGCGTAACAGATGTCCTGCGCATGGGGCCCGGCAATATTGGGGAACTTCCGCTTCAACGCGTCGATCATGGTTCGCGCTTCATCCAAAGAGAGTGTAGTTTGAGTAAGATACGCAACCTTGTTGGGGTCCGGAACCACCAGTTCCTCCACCTCCTTCACCGTCGACACCACCTGCGTCGCGTCCGGCGCCTCGCCCTGCGTTCCCTCCACCTCTTCATGGTCGCGATGTCCCACCAGCACCAGCGAATAGCCCCGCCTGGAGAACTTGATCGCCTCCTGATGCACCTTCGTCACCAGCGGGCAGGTCGCGTCGATCACCTTCAGCTTCCGCTCCGCCGCGCGCTCCCGCACCGCCGGCGATACGCCGTGCGCCGAGAAGATCACCCGCGCCCCCTCCGGCACCTCGTCCAGCTCGTTGACGAAGATCGCGCCCTTCTTCGCCAGGTCGGTCACCACATAGCTGTTGTGCACGATCTCCTTGCGCACGTAGATCGGGGCGCCAAAGGTCTCCAGCGCAATCTGCACAATGTCGATGGCGCGCACCACCCCCGCGCAGAAGCCCCGCGGCTTCAAGAGAAGTACCCGCTTGGTGGCAATCGCCGAGTCGCTGTGGCCGAGACTGGGTGAGTCCAGTGTGGTTGTAGTCACAGGTTCAAGTATACCGTGTCCAGCCCCGCCGCAACACCGCTCAGGAGCCACAGACATCCCTCGGCGGTCCGCTCATGGCTCATGGCAGATACACAAATCCACCTTCAGCTTCGGTAAACGGCGCAGAGCTTCAGCCCACGAATTTCAATCCGCCGAACGCCGCCCCGTCCCCCGGTCTCCGCCCGGTCCGGATCTATGCCGCTGCCACTGCCTTCTCATCGCAGCCAACGTGGCCGCAATGGCAGCTCAGTGTCATCATCTTCTTCGTGTCCTCGCAGTGCTGGGAACAGTACTTCTTGCCTGCGGGGGCCATGCAGGTACAAGCCATGTGAGCGCATTTGGTGGGTGCTACAGGGGTGGTCGTTGCCATACATCCTCCTCAAAGCGGTCCAACTCCGATCGTCCAGGAGAGCCAACATTCTACTCGCAGGTACGATTCACTGGCACATATTTGTAATGCTTGAATTCGATGCGCGCGGCCCGGTAAAGGATGCCGCCTTGCAAGCCGCCCAATGACCGCCGGGTGCCCCATTCATCGCGCCTTTGTCTCACGCGATGAGTGGGAGGGCCCTCTACCGGCTCGACTTCAGCAGACTCCGCGCGTGCTCCAGGCTCGACTCCGTCAGCTTCGCCCCCGATAGCATCCGCGCAATCTCCTGCGCGCGCTCGCCCTCCTCTATCCGGCGCACGCTGGTGCGCATCCGCCCGCCCTTCTCCGCCTTCTCGATCAGAAAATGCTGGTCGGCGAACGCCGCAATCTGCGGCAGGTGCGTGATGCACACCACCTGCTGCCGCCGGGCCAGCGTCTTCAGCTTTCGCCCCACCGCCTCCGCCGCCCGCCCGCCAATCCCAATGTCGATCTCGTCAAAAACAAGCATTCGCGGCGTAGGCAGAACAGCCTTCTTCCGCCCATGCCCCGCTCCGGCGGCAAAGCTCTCCTCCACCGTCACCTTCAACGCCAGCAGCACGCGTGACATCTCCCCGCCCGACGCAATCTGGTCCAGCGGCTTCAGCGGCTCGCCCGCGTTGGTCGCAATCAGGCACTCCACCCGGTCCCACCCATGCGCGCTCCAGCTCGACAACTCCTCTTCCGCCGTAACCTGCACCTTGAACCGCACCGTCATCGCCAGGTCGTTGATCTCCGCCGTCGCCAGCTTCTCCAGCCGCGCCGCCGCCGCCCGCCGCGCAGCCGTCAACTTCTCCGCCGCCGCGCGATATGCCGCAGCGTCCCGCTCCAACCGCACCTTCAGCTCCGCCAACAGCTCGTCGCGGTTCTCCACCTCGGCCAGCCGCCGCGCCGCCTCCTCGCCGAAGCGCATCACCTCCGCCAGCGTCTGACTCCCGCCTGCCCCGCCATACTTCCGCTTCAGCCGGTCCAGCGCCGCCAGCCGGTCCTCGATCTCCTCCAGCCGCTCGGGCGAGGCGTGGACTTTCTCCGCGAAGTCCCTCACCTGCGCGCTCACGTCCTCCACAGCGGCCTTGGCCGCGGCAAGCTGCGCCGCCGGCTCGGCAAATCGCGCGTCGAACTTCGCCAGTTCCTCCACCTGCTTCAGCGCCGCCGTCAGCGTCGCCTCCGCCGAGCCCTCTTGCTCATACAGCAACTCGTGAGCGCTCTTCGCCGCCGTATACAGCTTTTCTGCATTCGCCAGCACGCGCTTCTCCGCCTCCAACTGCGCGTCCTCGTCCTCGGCCGCAAGCTGCGCGTCGGCAATCTCCTTCGCCTGGAACCTCCACAGGTCCGCCATGCGCAACCGGTCCTGCTCGGACGCCTGCAACTCCGCCAGCCGCTCCGTGGTCGCCCGCCAGGCCGCATATTCCGCAGCCACGTCGTCGGTCGCGATCCCGCCGAAGCGGTCCAGCAACCCCCGCTGCTGCGCCTGGTCGAACGAGCCAAGCGTCTCGCCCTGCGAATGGATCAGCCCCAACTCCGGCGCCAGCTCACGCAGCACCGCAACCGTCGCCGGCTGGTTGTTGACGAAGACCCGCCCCTTGCCTCCCGCCGCAATCTCCCGCCGCAACAATATGTCGTCCGAAAAAGCCCCCGCGTCGATCCCGTTGGCTTCCAGAATCGCCGCCGCGCCCTGCGTCCCCTCGAAGACGCACCCCAGCACGGCCTTCTCCTCGCCATGCCGCACCACATCGCTGGAGGCCTTCCCGCCGAGTAAGAGCGCAAGCGCGTCGATCAATATCGACTTGCCCGCGCCCGTCTCGCCCGTCAGCAGGTTCAACCCCGGCCCAAAGCTGGCCACCGCCTGGTCGATCACCGCATAGTTTTCCGCCCGCAGCTCCAGCAGCATATCCGCCCGCGCCTCATCCTCGATGCGAAAAGCCTAGCACGATCACCATTGCAAGGGGCCGGTTTGCATGTTGGTTTGTGGAACAAGCTGCCGGCTGACCGCGATCGACGAATAGACGCTTGTCTTAAATCCCATATACTTCCCCTTTTCCTGGTAAGGCGCATAGATCGTTCGCCGCGCGGCATCCAGCGCATAATCCCCAATATCCTTGTCGTCGGCGTCCTCCAGCACCGCCTTCGTCACCTTCCCTTTCTCATCCACCCACACATACACCTGCGCGCTTCCGCTGGTCAGTGGACGCAGGGTGGAGATTCCATGGCTCAGCACCGGATGGGAAGGAGCGGCCAGATCCACTCCGGGCACTTCAAACGCACTGATCGATGTCCCCGTCTTTACCTGGACCGCGCCCTCGGGGACCGCAAACACATCCGGCGAGACGTCATTCGACGCCACCGTCATCGTCGCCTCCAGGATCATACGGTTGTTGTGCGTGTCCCGCACCACTCCAGCCATATATTTCCAGCCAATCTTCCTCCATGCCTCGTAGGTAATCACCTCCTGGTTCACCGACGCAACCGCGATAAAGCCGGTCGCCTGGTCGAAGCACACCTTCGCCGTCTCGCCGTCTCCTGCGCACAGCAGAGTCGCATCGTTCACCTTCCTCGGTTTCAGGCTCGGGCCGCCGACCAGCGAGCGATGGATCGCCGTCTGCGGCTCCAAACGTTCCGCCACAAACTCCGACACCCGCAGGGGCCGCGGGCCGTCATGCAGCAGCCACCACCCGCCATCCCGCTGCTCCACCTCGGTCCCGTTGTAGTTGTCCAGGTGGATCTCCGTGCGACGCCCGTCCGTGCTGTTCCACACCTCGAAGCTCCCCGCATGCGGCTTGCCCTTCACATCCACCGTCTTCAACTCGTAGCGCAGATGCAGCGGTTCCAAGGTGGTGCCGTGCGCGGTCGTTGCCGTCTGCATCCGCTCCACAGCCAGGGCGAAGTTGTCGCCCGTCATCGCCTTCGGCAGCGGAGAGGGCTTGGCCAGAACCACATTCGGGTCCGTCCTGGGCTGCACCGGCTGCGCGCCAGCCTGCACCACACCCTCCTGCGCCCAAACCGTCCCCGCCAGCGCCGTCAACAGCACCAGCCCTAATCCAACTACCCGAACTGCACTAGCCCGTGGCCCATCCCCAATACGCATTGAGTTCACATCCCTTCCGGTGCTCACTGCCCTCCCGGCGCTCCCTGTCCTCCCGGCGCGTCACCGCCTCCACCGCCCTCACCCATTCCGCCACCACCGCCTCTTCCCCCCATCCCTCGGCCGCCCATGCCCATTCCGCCACCGCCGAACATGCCACGCTTGTAGTAGCTGGTTTCAAAGCCGGCAGGTTTTCCATTCTCCACATACGGAATAAACAGCAGCAACGTCGCTCGGGAGTAGCCCGCGTCCGCGGCTTCTTTATCGTCGGCATCCTCAACCACTGCCTTCGACACCATCCCCTTTTCATCCACCCAGACCCGCAGTTGGGCCTGGCCGGCAACGTCCAATGTAGGCTGCGGCGCATTTGGTTTCCGCATATTCATCGGCAGGTATGGGTGCGCTTCCACATTGAACACCAATCCACGCTGCTCATCGATCCTCGTGCCTGCCGGCTCCTGAATCGCCCCAGCCGGAACGGCCAGCGCATCCGGCGATACATCCGTCGACGCGTCCACCAGCTTCGCCTCGAACAGCTCATGCTTCCCATACGTCTTGCGGACGGTGGTCGCCAGATACAGTGGGCCAACCTGCCTCCAATCCTCGTACGCGACCTTCTCCGTGTCCCGGATGACCAGCGCGACGTATCCGGTCGCCGGGTCAAAGCAGACAGCGCCTCTGTCGTCCTGCCCTCCGCATGTCAGCGCGACGCCATCCACCGTGCGCGGCTTCATCTTTTGGTCTCCGCGCATGGCCGTCATCAGCACACTGCGATACATCCAATGCACCTCCGCAAACTCCATGATCCGCAGTGGCCGCAGGCCTTTTTCGTTCGCCCAGACACTGTCGCCCTTCGTCAGATCGCTGTCGTCGTAGGCATCTGTGTGGATCAGGGTGTGTATCCCGTCTTTGCCGATCCACGTCTCGTAGGTGCCTGTGTGCGGTTTATTCTTGTAGTCCGTAATCTTCAGCTCGTAACGCAGATGCAAAGGAGTCACTAGTTCTCCCTTCGCATTCGTCATCGACGTTGCAACCCACATCCGCTGCACGGCCTGGGCAAGGGTGTCATCCCCCATTGCTCGCGGCAGCCCCGATGGGTTTGCCGCAGTCCCTCCAGTCGGCAGTGGAATCAACTGCGCCGGTGCCTGCGCTCCTGGCTGCATCCTTGGCTGCATCCCTCCCATCCCCCGTCCCTGCATCCCGCCCTGCATCCCGCCCTGGCCTCGTCCCTGCGCGCAAACCGTCCCAGCCAGCGCCAACAGCATCACCAACCCAACTCCACGCCAACTCCAACCAGCCAGCCGATTGTTCCCGTTCACATCCTTCAATAAGTTCACGCCGCCTCCTTGTGTCCCATGAAATCCCCACCAATCTAGGTCGCACCCGTCAAGGGGTCAAGCGAATTTCTCGAACCAACCCATATACGCGCGCCGCCACCGTCGATACCATGCAGTCCTAAAGCACCCCCATCCCGAAATGCGCGATGAACTGAATCCCCGGCACATGCAGTCTGCGGTTCAGCAGTTGCGTATCGCCGGTCAGAAACATATCGACTCCCGCCGCCGCCGCACACGCCAGATGGATTGCATCCGGGGCCTTAAGGCCCATGACTGACCGCAACTGCGCAAACGGAGTCACACACTTCCCATCGAAGGGCAGGAAGGAGAACCCCATCTCCACCATCGTAGCTCGGACCGTCTCGGCCTTTGCAGTGTCCCCCGCTCCGCCCGCCATCACCTCGCCCAACGCAAGATAGCTGGTCACAAGCGCGTCGCCCCGCTCATAGGAGCGTTCCAGCGTCTTGCGCACTTGCGGGGCAAACTTGCTGTGCCCCTCCAGCAGATAGACAAACAGCATCGTGTCCCAGAAGATGCGGCTCATGCGGCGTCCTCGTCCTCATCGGACCGCACCCAGCGAATGAAACCTTCCGTACCTCCGTGCGCCGCAATCTCCTCCTTGAACATCCCCCACAGTTCGTCAGCCGCACGAAGCGCACGTTCCTTCGGCGTCTCGGTCGGCAACGCCGACGCACCGTGATCCCCGGAATACGTGAAATGCAAAACCACGGTCGTGCTCGTACCAGAAGGCGGCCCATCAACATGATCGAGGACAAGATTCTTCTCTTCCAAAAACGTTCGTTTCTGCAACGCCGTGCAGAACTGTCGCGGGCGATTGGTCTTGAAGCCTTCCGCCTCCATCTCTTTCATCAGAGGCTTGATCGCCAACTTGATTCGCGTCAGGCCGCCTTGAATCTGAGGCTCGATGTACCTCTCCCACGCCCGTTTCCGAATCTGCTCGTTACCATCTCCATAAGCCATACGAACCTCACAAGATGCTACCTAGAACACTAATACACTGAACAGTAATGACATGTCAAGACATGTCAGATATTTCCTTTGTGTTGTAATCGCGTTTATACTCGCCCGTCCATCCCCAGGAGAGAACAAACCGTAATTCCCCGAACCAACCCGTATACGCGCGCCGCCACCCCCCGCCCCGCCGCGCCTTACAATGGTGCTAATGATTCTGCATCCTTTGGCCTCGCCCATCGCCCTCGCGCTCTGCTTCTTTCAGGATGATGCCACGCTTCCGCCGGTTGGCGCCGGTGGCGGCGAGCTCATGGAGATGGTGCGCAACTCCGGCCCTGTCGCCTTCGCCGTCCTCATCATCCTGCTCATCGCCAGCATCTGCTCCTGGGCCATCATGATCTCCAAGTGGCACCGCTTCGGTCGCGCGCGCCGGCAGAGCCAGCTCTTCATCCGCGCCTTCCGCAAGTCCGGCCGCCTCTCCGAGATCGCTTCCATCGCCGGCAGCTTCAAGCCCAGCCCGCTGGTCTCCGTCTTCAACGAGATCAACGACGAGTACCAGCGCCAGAGCGGAGGCCGCGGGACGCCGCGCAACCCCGCCGCCCTGGAGCGCGCCGCCCAGACCGCCTCCTCCGAGGCCCTCACCGCCATGGAGACGCGCATGACCTGGCTGGCCACCATCGCCAACGGGGCCACCTTTGTCGGCCTCTTCGGCACCGTCATGGGCATCATCGACGCCTTCCACGGCCTGGGCACCGCCGGCGCGGCCACTCTGCGCGCCGTCGCCCCCGGCATCTCCGAGGCGCTCATCACCACCGCCGCCGGCCTCTTCGTCGCCATCCCCGCGCTGGTCGGCTACAACCAGCTCACCGCGCAGTTGCGCGACTTCGCCGCCCGCATGGACGACTTCGGCCGCGAGCTGCTGAACGCCATCGAGAACGCCGCATTACTCACCCCGCAGCCGCCGATCGCCGCGCCCCCACCGCCCGAAGACCCCGCCCAATCCCGCCGGAGGATATTTTAGCCATGGCCTTCTCCACCAGAAACGGCGGCCAGACGCGCACCCAGACCGCGCTGGCAGACATCAACATCACGCCGCTGGTCGACGTTGTGCTTGTGCTTCTGCTCATCTTCATGCTCACCGCGCCGGTGCTGCAATCGGGCATCAACGTCTCCGTGCCCCACACCCGCACCGTCAACCAGATCACCGAGCAGCGCACCGTCGTCACCATCGACAAGGACCAGAACGTCTTCCTCCAGACCGGCGGCCCGGACCAGCCAACCAACCTCTCCGGCCTCACCGCGAGTCTAAGGAGCACGGGCCGCGGCGATCCGGCCAAGCGCGTCATCTATCTGCGCGCCGACGAAAAAGTGCCCTTCGGCGCATTCGCCTCCGTCATGGATGCCGTCAAACGCGCCGGCATCACCAACATCAGCATCGTCACCCAGCCGCTGGAATCCACCCCGGCGGACGCAACCGCAACGAAGTAGGGTTTTGAAAGGGACGGGCTTTAGCCCGTCCGATGTAACAGCAGATTTGATGGGGCTTTAGCCCCTGAGGGAATCTTGCATGACCGAATGGTTCCCGCAAACCATGGAGACCCAGCTCACAACCCGCGCCCTCAACATCGCCCCCAACGGCGACCGGCTCGGCGGCGGCTTCATGGGCTCCTTCGCCCTGCACGCCGCACTCATCGCGCTGCTCCTCGCCTGGGCCTGGATCTTCCACTCCGGGCAGAGCTGGGGCGACGCCGGAGCAACCTCGGGAGCCATCCAGGCCACCATGGTCAACGCCCTCCCGCTGCCGCCCCGCCAACCCATGGACCAGAACAACGTCCTTGCCACCGACCAGCCCTCGCCCGCGCCCATCACCTCCACGGCGCACACCGCCGAGACACCCCAGCCCGATGCACTCGGCCTCCTCACCCGGTCCGCCAAGCCGCTCAAGACCGCCGACCAGGCCACTCCGGCCCCGCCGCTCCATCCCCAGCCCGGCAAGGCCGATCTCAACAAGGTCCAGACCGGCGAAGCCGGCGGCTTCAACCTCGCCATGAGCACCGCCCAGACCCGCGCCGGAACCAGCAGTGTCGCCACCTCCGACGCCGCCTTCGGGACCCGCTTCGCCTACTACGTCCAGCAGATCACGCAGAAGGTCGCCGCGCAGTGGTACACCAACATGCTCGACCCGCAGGCCGCCGGACACCGCGTCTACATCACCTTCCAGGTGGAGCGCGACGGCTCGCTCACCCACATCGTGCTGGCCCAGCGCAGCGGCGACGCCACGCTCGACCTCACCGCGCTCAACGCCGTCCGCCACATCGACACCTTCGGCCCGCTGCCCGACGCATACACCGGCAGCCACATCAACGTCACCTACTACTTCGATCCCCCGCCCCGCCCTTAGGGATGCAGTCGTCATTCTGAGCGGAGCCCACTTGTAGTTGTCATTCTGACCCTGAGCTTGCGAAGGGGAAGAATCTCCGTATATTGTTTGAACCAAACCCAATCCCCCCTTCACTCAGAATGTTCTCCGCCCGCCGGTTACAACCAAAGATTCATCCCGACCGTCTACCATAGAGAGCATGGACCGCACGCCCCGCAAACTCCGCCCGCACGCAGCCCTGTCCCGGTCCACCATCGCCGTCCTGCTGCTGGCGCTGGCCGCGCTGCTCGCCCCGCCCGCCCGCTCCCAGGACAACATCCTCACCGGGACCAGCACAGGCGTCACCTCCATCCGCATCGCCGTCGCCGACTTCAAGCCGCTGGCCGCCGACCCCCAGACCGCCGCCTTCAAGCTGACCTTCGACGCCACCCTCTACGCCGACCTCGCCAGCGCCGGCATCTTCGACATCGTCTCCAAGGGCCTCATGCCGCCCGGCTCTCCCGGCACGCCCGCCGAGGTCCTGTTGCAGAGCTACTCCAACGCGCCCGCCAGCGCCGCCATGCTGGTCTTCGGCTCCCTCGGCCAGGCCGGCGGCAAGCTGCTGGTCAACGGCTATCTCTTCGACGTCAAGAACCTCCAGTACCCCCAGGTCATCGCCAAGCAGTACAGCGAGGCCCCCAGCGAAGACTCCGCCCGCCAGGTCGCCCACCGCTTCGCCGACGAGATCATCTACCGCCTGGGCGGGGGCACCCCCGGCATCGCCGAGACAAAAATCTACTACGTCCAGATGACCGGCGACCTCACCAGCGACGTCAGCAAAGAGATATGGCAGATGGACTACGATGGCGCCAACCAGCGCCCCATCACCCACCTCGGCGCCATCTCCATCTCGCCGCGCGTCTCGCCCGACAACACCCGCCTCGCCTTCGCATCGCTCGGCCGATACGGCTTCCAGCTCAGGATGTACTCGCTCCTGCTCAATCGTTACGTCGCCTTTCCCATCGGCAACGGCAGCACCGAGTCGCCCGCCTGGGCACCCAGCGGCAACGAGCTGGCCTACGCCGCCGCTCCCAACGGCTCCTTCGAGATATGGGTCGCCGACTCCAACGGCAACCTCGGCCGCCGCATCACCAGCTTCCGCGGAGGCAACGTCTCGCCCACCTACAACCCCAAGACCGGGGCCCAGATCGCCTTCATCAGCGACCGCACCGGCCTACCCCAGCTCTACATCATGAACTCCGACGGATCCAGCGTGCAGCAGATGACCGACGGAGGATACGCCTCCTCGCCCTCCTGGTCGCCCAACGGACAGTTCCTCGCCTTTGCCTGGGACCGCAAGTACGGCCCCGGAGCCCCCGGCGGACAGGACATCTACGTCATGGAGGTCGCCACCAGAAAATGGACCCAGCTCACCCACGACGGCGGCCGCTGCGACTTCCCCTCCTGGTCGCCCGACAACCGCCACATCGTCTACGCCAACTCCGCCGACGGCCGCGCCAACCACATGCGCGTCTGGACCATGCTCACCGACGGCACACAGCGCCGTCCCCTCACCGGCCCCGGCGCCGATATGCCCAACTGGAGCTGGAAATAATGCGCCCCATCTCCCACAATCTCTCCGCTGCAAAAAACTTCCCTGACGCAAATCTTGATTTTCAGTAACATGGAATAGGCTAAGCGTTGGAAATGGTGCCGGGCAAAGCGTTGGAAATCGTGCCGGACGGCCCACTGGAAACACCGTTGGATGTAGCATTGGCAACGCAGGAGAAACCGATGACCCACACGCACTCGTTTCAGCCGAAGTCCTTCCTCGCCCGGTCGCTTCGCTCCGCCCTCTTCCTGGCGGTCGCGCTCGGGGCCGTCTCCGGCTGCCACAAGAACGCCGCCAACAGCGTGAACCCCGAAAGCACAGCGCCCACGCCCGCGCCGCTGCCGCCCATGCCCACCGCGTCGCTCACCGCCGATCCGCTGGCCATCGACCTCGGCCAGTCCGTCGTCCTCAACTGGCGCACCACCGACGCCGCCAACGTCAGCATCGAAGGCCTCGGCCCGGTCAACCCCAACGGCACCCAGACCGTCTCGCCCACCGCCTCCACCAACTTCCACATCGTCGCCAAGGGCGATGGAGGCGCCACCGAGGCCAGCGTTCGCGTCACCGTCCGTGTTCCCGTCGCGCCCACCGTCCCCGTGGACAACACGGCAACCGCCGACATGGGCTCCGAGTCCGCCTTCCACGACAACGTCCAGGACATCTACTTCGACTACGACAGCTACGATCTCCGCGCCGACGCGCAGGCCTCCGCCGTCAAGTCCGCCTCCTTCCTCGTCGCCCACCCCGACATCCGCATCGTCATCGGGGGCTACTGCGACGACCGAGGCTCAGCCGAGTACAACCTGGCCCTGGGAGAGAACCGCGCCAACGCCGCCAAGACCGCGCTGGTCAACGCCGGTGTCGCCCCCGCCCGCATCCGCGTCGTCAGCTACGGCAAGGAGAAACAGTTCTGCACCGACGAGACCGAGTCCTGCTGGCAGCAGAACCGCCGCGCCCAGTTCGCCCTCGACCGATAGAGCAGGGGCCGGGTTGATGGTTCAACAATCGAACGATGTCATCCTGAGCGGAGCGGTTCGCGTCGTTTGCGAATCGCGCAGTCGAAGGGCCCCGATGGATCCGGCCCTGCCACAACCGCCGCAACCGTTCCAACCACGGAGCTTGTTCTTCCGCTCGTTCGGACCACTAATCTGCTCCTGAGGTACAAGACTTATGATCCAACACAGCACTCGATTCGCCTGCTTCCTCCTCGCCGCCGCCCTCGCCGCCCCCCCCGCCTTCGCCGCCAACAAGGACATGGTTCAGCTCCAGACCCAGGTCCAGGAGCTGCAATCCGCCGTCGCCCGCCTCCAGCAGTCCAACGACGAGCGCATGGGGGTCCTCAAGGACCTCGTCCAGCAGAACGCCGATTCGGTCAACAAGATGTCGGTCGCCGTCAACGCCATGCAGCAACAGATGCGCGCCCAGCACGACTCGACCAACGCCAAGCTCGACCAGTTCTCCGGCCAGATGCAGACCCTCAGCGACTCGCTCGACGAGGTCAAGGCGCGCCTCAATAACCTGGAAAAAGCCATGAAGTCCGTCCAGGACCAGCAGCAGTCCATCGACGCCGCCCTGCAGAACCTCACCCAACCCGCCGCCGAACCCGGTGCAACCGGCACGGCAACCCCCTCCCCGGACACCTCCCCGCTCCCACCGCCGCCCAGCGAGCAGGCTCCCAACACCGGCAACATGGGCGCCTCGTCCGCGGCAACGCCGCCATCCTACGCGCCGGCCGCTCCACGCTCCGCGGCCGTCACTCCGTCGAAGCTGTCCGCGCCCGCCCCTACCGCCCTCTACAAGACAGCCCTCAGCGACTACATGGCCGCCCACTACGCGCTGGCCTCCACCGAGTTCGCCGGGATCATCCGCTCCAGCCCCGCCGACCCCCTGGCCGGCAACTCCTTCTACTATCTGGGCGAGATCGACTACCGCGCCGGCAAGTACGCCACCGCCATCAAGGACTACGACCGCGTCCTCACGCAGTTCCCCAACAACGCCAAGGTCCCCGTCTCGCACCTGCACAAGGGCCTGGCCCTCTTCGAGACCGGCAAGCGCGAGGCCGGCATCACCGAACTGCGCGCCCTCATCTCGCGCTTCCCCAACTCCCCCGAAGCCGCCCAGGCCCGCAGCAAGCTCAACGGAATGGGCGTCCCCCTCGCCCCCCGCCGCCCCGCCCAGTAGCGCGTCGCATCGTTTTTGTTTGTCATTCCCCTTTGTTTGTCACTCCCGTAGGGAATCTGCTTCTTGTTTGTCATTCTGGCCCTGACCCTGAGCGCAGTCGAAGGGGAAGGGGAAGAATCCCCGCATTTCGTCGTTGCCTTTTCCTGCACTTTTCTGGCTCCATCCTCCGTGAAATGCGTTTAAGCTATAGAAGCTGTGCCGCATCGCCGCTGAACGCACGATGCAGGAGAGACAGACCCCCCGCGTGAAAGAGCGTATTCGCAAACTGGACAGTCGCCCCAACGCAGGCAGCAAGCCTCTTCGGCTGGTGGCCGCGGCGCTGATCCTGCGCCCCTCCGCCGGCCAACTCCCCGGCCAGTCCGGCGGCACCGAAGTCCTCATCTGCCAGCTCCGCCCGGACCAGCCCATGGGCCTCAAATGGGAGTTCCCCGGCGGCAAGATCGAGCCCGGCGAGACCGCCGAGCATGCCCTCGTCCGCGAACTCGAAGAGGAGCTCGGCATCGCGGCCGTCATCGGCCGCAGGGTCGCGCAGGTCCGCCATCGTTATCGCAACGGCGGCGCCGTCGACCTTCAGTTCTTCGTCGTCACGAGCTTCACCGGCGAGCTGGACAACCGCATCTTCAACGCCCTCCAGTGGTCCCCCCTCAGCCAGCTCCCCACCTTCGACTTCCTCGCCGCCGACTACACCCTCATCCGCGACCTCGCCGAAGGCAAGCTCCTCTAGCTGCCAAGCCCCTCGAGCGCCGCCACAATCTCCTCCGTCCGCCGCACCCGCCCAATCCGCGGAAAAATCCGCTCCACTGCATTGGCGTGGCTCTGGGCGCTGCGGCCCGTCATGGCGTCCTCCGCAAACACAATCTCATAACCGCGCTCGTACGCATCTCTCGCCGTGCTCTCCACGCCGAACTCGGTCGCAATCCCGCACAGCACAATCGTCGTCAGCCCCCGCCGCCGCAGTTGCAGGTCCAGGTCGGTCCCATAGAACGCGCCCCACTGCCGCTTCAGAATCGCAATATCGCCCGGCTGCCGGTCCAGCTCCGGAATCAACTCGCTCCAGTCCGCCGCCGGCGGCGCAGCTCCTCGCATCGGCTGGTCCACCGTCGTATGCAGCCGGTCGGCCCCATCCGCCGCGCCTCCCACATGCACCAGCACCGCCTGCGCCCCCTTGCCGCGTGCCGCAGCCAGCAGCCGCGCGCAGTTCGCAATCACCGTCGCCGTCGAGTGCGGATCGCCCTCCACCCCCACAATCCCCTTCTGCAGATCGATCACCACCACCGCCGTCCGCTTCGCCTCCAACACCAGCTCGCTCATCTCACCCTCCTTGTTTCTGTTCCCTGTTGCCTGTTCCCTTACCCGCCGTGCATATGTTTCCATGCATCGTGTATCGGATATCCCATGTACACCAGAGAGAGCGCTATGACGATTGCCGCCGTAATCCACGCCACCCAGTTGAACCAGGTCGAGTTGGTATGCTTGCCCATCAGCTCGTGCTTGTTGATCAGCCGCAGCATGAAGATCATCACCACCGGCAACAGCACGCCATTCAGCACCTGCGACAGGATAATCACACTCACCAGCGGGAAGTTCGGCCACAGCACCAACCCTCCGCCCAGCGCGATCAGCGCCGTGTAGAACCAGTAGAAGAACGGGGCCTCCTTCAGGCCCTTGTCCAGCCCACTCTCGAAGCCCATTCCTTCGCACACCGTATACGCCGTAGACAGCGGCAGAATCGACGCCGAGAAGATCGAAGCATTGAACAGCCCCGCCGCGAACAGGATGTACGCAAACTCCCCGGCCAGAGGCTTCATCGCGCCTGCCGCATCCGCCGCATCCTTAATGTCGCGCATCCCGTGCGTGTATAGCGTCGCCGCGCACGCCACAATAATGAACCACGCCACAATATCGGTGAAGAAGCAGCCCACAATCACATCCAGCCGCGAGGCCTTGTACTGCCGCACCGTGATCCCTTTGTCCACCACCGACGACTGAAGATAGAACTGCATCCACGGCGCAATCGTCGTCCCGATCACGCCGATCGTCAGATAGATATAGTTCTTGTCGCTCCACATCGAGCGCGGAGGCAGCGTGATGGTCGCCTTCAGCGCCTCGTGCCAGTCCGGATGGCTCACCACCCCCGCCGCAATGTATGCGAGGTAGAAGACGCTCGCTGTAAGGAAGACCTTCTCCACCATCTTGTAGTCGCCCTTCACCACCAACAGCCACACAATCGCCGCGCAGATCGGCACGCTCACATATTTGCTGACGTGGAAGAGCTGCATCGATCCAGCAATGCCGCTGAACTCCGACACAACGTTGCTGTAGTTCACAATCACCAGCAGGATCATCATCACAAACGTCATGCGCAGGCCGAACTCCTCGCGGATCAGGTCGCTCAACCCCTTGCCCGTCACCACCCCCATGCGCGCGCTCATCTCCTGCACCACGATCAGCGCCAGCGTAATCGGCAGGATCGTCCACAACAGCAGCAGCCCGTACTGCGCCCCCGCCTGCGAGTAGGTGAAGATCCCGCCCGTGTCGTTGTCCACGTTGGCCGTGATAAACCCCGGCCCCAGCACCGCAAGGAACAGGAGAATGCGCAGCCGCCAGTGTCGCCAGAGCTTCATCGCCACCCCGTTCCGGCGTGTCTCTCCGCCAGCGCGCACAGCCCCGCGCCCGGCGCGAAGCCCGGCCCTGCGCCCAACGGATTCGTGCCCAACAATTTCATACCTACCCTGGAGGGTCCTTCGCCAATCCTGTTAATTCAACGTCCGCAACTGCGCAATCACCTGTTCCGCGTAGATCACGCCCGCAATCTTCTTCTCCGCGTCCACCACCGGCAGCGCGCGCAGGTTGTACTTGTCGAACAGCTCCGCAACCTTCTTCCAGTTGGCATGTACATCGCACGAAACAATATGGTCGTCCGCCAGGCTGGCCAGCGCTCTTTCCGGCGGCGCCAGCAGCGCCTTCAACAGTGGGACCACTCCGCGCAGCTCCTCCTGCTCGTTCACCAGGAAGATGTGCGTCAGCGTCTCCATGTCGTCGCCAAACTCGCGCAGCGCGGCCACCGCGTCGCCGGCCAGCGCGCCCTCGCCCAGCGCGATGTAGTCCGTCGTCATCTGCCCCGCCGCCGAGTCGCCGGAGAACTCCAGCAACTCCTCAACCTCCTGGCGCTCTTCCGGGGCCATCTCCTCCAGGATCGCCTCCGACCGCTCCTCCGGCAGCTCCGCCAGAAAGTCCGCCGCCGCCGCCGGGTCCATCTCCTCCACAATGCCGGCCACCTGCTCCGAGTCGAGCGCTTCGGTCAGCGATTGCTGCATCTTCGGCTCGACCTCTTCCAGGGCCTCGGCCGCCACGTCCTCTTCCAGCGAGGTAAAGATCGCCTGCCGTTCCGCCGGCGCCAGGTCCTCCAGAATGTCCGCCAGGTCCGACGGATGCATCCTCGACAACTTCTCCTGCTCGATCTTCAGCCGCACCCGCCGCGACGGGTCGCGGTCGATCAGGTCCACAAAGTCCCACGGAATCGCGCTCGTCCCAAAGCGCCCGGCCACCCGCTCCACAGCCCCCGCTGAAAGCCCCTTCAGCAGCCGCCGGATCGCGCCCCGCGTCCCCACCTCCACCTCGGCGATGCGCAACTTCAACCCGTGTCCCTCGAGCGGCCCCTCGGCCCCGCCCGCAAGCGCTTCGGAGGCAGCAGCGGCGCCCGCGTCCGCCACCGGCTCCCACACCAGGTCCACGTCGTTCACCCGCACCACCTTGTGTCCATGCACGTCGATGATCTGCTGGTCCAGCAGGTCGCGCTCCAGCATCAGATACGACTCCTCCTCCGGCATCGGCGTCGCCGTCGCATCGCCGCGCATCCGCAGCCCACCCGCCGCCGTCAGCTCCAGGTCGCGGACCGCCACCATCGACATCCGGCTCCCCGCGCCCCGCGCCCGCCATGCGCAGCACCAGTCCCTGCACATGGTTCGCATCCACCGGCGGGCTCACCGCAAACTCGCGCACATGCCCCACCGTCCGCCCGCCCGCATCCGCCACGGGCGCGCCCATCAGCGCGGAGACACTCGTCGTCTGGCTCGCATGTTTCGTCATAGGCACACGTCTACCTGGGCCGCTCGCGCAAACCCCTACCCGCATCCTACCCCACCCAGCGGTGCAACAGCCTCCCTGCATCCGATTTGCGCCAAACCTTCACACTCCCACACTCCGCGACATCCGCCCCGGGCCCGCAAACAACCCGCATCCACGCGCCCATCCACGCACCCATCCTTGACATTCGAAAAATCCACAAGCAAACTTCCTTCATTGCCGCGACCCGCATCCAACCCATTACCGGCGCGGCGACAGGGACCCAAATTGCCCGATTCCACCACAAGCCGCGTCTCCCTCACGCTCGGCTCCACGCTGGAGAGCGTGGACACGGTGGGCCGGCACGGCAGAGGACTTCGCCCTGCGCGCCGGCTTCGATTCGGACACCGTGCCCAACATCGTCATGGCGGTGCGCGAGGCCGCCATCAACGCCGTCATGCACGGCAACGCATACAACCCGGCCAAACGCATCACCGCCTCCTTCGAGACCACCTCCGACTCCCTCATCGTCCGCATCGGCGACCAGGGCCCCGGCCTCGACCCCTCCAATCTCCCCGACCCGATCGCACCGGAGAACCTCCTGCGCGGCTCCGGCCGGGGCATCTTCCTCATCCGCTCCTTCATGGATGAGGTACACTTTCGTCAGTTGCATCCGGGGACAGAACTCACCCTCATCAAGCATCGCGCTCCGGCCACGCCGGCCGCCTAAGCCATAAGGAGACACATCGCATGAGCATGAAAGTCGCAATCCGCCAGGTAGACGGAATCACCATCCTCGACCTCAGTGGCCGCATCACCCTTGGCGAAGGCAGCATCACCCTGCGCGACAGCGTACACGACGCGCTCGACAAGGGCTCCAAAAACATCCTGCTCAACCTCGCCCAGATCAGCTACATCGACAGCTCCGGCGTCGGAGAGCTGGTCAGCGCATTCACCTCCGTCAAAAACGCCGGCGGTGAGCTCAAGCTGCTCAACCTCACCCAGAAGGTCCACGACCTGCTCCAGATCACCAAGCTCTATACCGTCTTCGACATCTGGGACAACGAGGCCTCCGCCATCACCGCCTTCAACTAGAGCGGAACCGGAGTAACAGTGCCCAAGGGAAGAGCATAGAAGGTGGCTTTTTCTTGAGGAAAAAGCCACTCGGAGGGATTGCCCCCGGGTATACCTACTCTGGTTCCGCTATAGGGAAGTTCTGTTCAAATCCACAAAAGGATGAATTCAATGCTCGGAATGGCTGTTAAAACATTTGTAATATCACTCGCTTTTCTTCCATTGACGGTTATGGCGCAAGACAACAGTGCGGCTACTGCGGGATCGCCCGGTTGCGGGGACGATGCGATCAAATTCAACGTAAAAATAGACAAAGGGCAACATTCTTCCCAGCCGCAGACCGGAAAGGCGTTGATCTATTTCATTGAGGATGATTCAAACTTCAATTCAACTCCCAAACCGACCACGAGGGCGGGTTTGGATGGCAAGTGGGTGGGAGCTACCCACGGCAATTCTTACTTGTCTTTTTCGGTTGATCCCGGAGTGCATCATCTTTGTGCAAGCTGGCAATCCGCTGGCTCTCATCCTCTTGCCGGCTTGGTGTTGGGGGTAGGCACAGGACAGGATAGCAAGTCGGCAGCATTGCATTTCACCGCTGAGGCGGGAAAGACCTACTACTTCAAGGCAAGGAACATATTTTTCCGCACTGATTCGTCTTCGTCGACGAAGATCGATTTGAGTCTGGCACCACTGGACAACGATGAGGGACAGCTCTTGGCAAACAAGTCCGCGCGTTCTACTTCAGAGCAGAAAAAATAAAATCCGTTCTCGGTTGTTCCTGGGGACACAACAGAAAGGCCGTCGCCTGCGCGACGGCCTTCGTCCGTTCGTCCGCAACCTCTACTTCGAGAAGTCCACAGTCGGCGCAACCGAGTTCGCCGGATTGCCCTTGAAGTACTCGTCCCGGTAGCGATAGCCCGCCATCCCCGCCCAGATGCTGTTCGGGAACTGCTTCACGTACACGTTGTAGTCCTCCAGCGTCTTGTTGTATCTCTGCCGCTCCACTGCAATCCGGTTCTCCGTCCCTGCCAGTTCGTCCTCCAGGCGCATGAACTGGTCATTGCCCTTCAGGTTCGGATACGCCTCCTGCAGCCGGAACAGCGGCACAATCGCCGCGCTCAACTGCGTATTCGCCTGGATGCTGCCCGGCCGGTTGCCCGCCGCCGCCAGCACGCCCGCGCGCGCATTCGCAATGTTCGTCAGCACGGTGGACTCTTCGGCAACGTATCCCTTCACGCTCGCCACCAGGTTGGGAATCAGGTCCAGCCGCCGCTGCTGCACCACATCCACCTGCGCATAGGCCTGGTCCACATCTTCATTCTTCTGCACCATCGTGTTCCGCGCCGTCACATAGCTGCCGCCCACAAACAGCGCCACCACCACGATCAACCCAACCACGCCCAGCACAACCCACATACCCTTATTCATATTCCCTCCGTCTTCCGTTACCAATCGTTACGCTATAGCCCGTCTTCCTGTTCCCTGTTCCCTGTTCCCTGCCCTCAAAAACTCCCACTCGCGCCCCCACCCCCGGAACCTCCGCCGCCGAACCCTCCAAATCCTCCTCCGCCAAACCCTCCGCCGCCCTCGTTATCGCCTCCGCCAAATCCTCCGCCCCCGCCGCCGCCCATCAGGTTAAACAGCAGGAAGAACAGCAGCCCGATGTGCCCGGTGCGGATCAGCACCGCGATCGCCACCAGCACAACCACTCCAAACACCAGCGCCGCAATCGGGTTCACCTGCATCTGCGCCTGCGGCTGCGAAGTATATCGCTCTCTCACCGGCGCCCCGTTCCCCTCCAGCCCGGCCAGCGTCACTCCCGCGTCCGTCGCAATTACCTGAGAAATCTCGCGCACGCCCAGCGATATCGCCTGGTTGTAGTCGTTGGTGTGAAGATACGGCTGCATCTCCCGCCCGATGTCTCCCACCTTGCCATCCGGCAGGATCCCCTCCAGCCCGTATCCCACCTCGATCCGGTACTTCCTCGGGTCCAGCGACACAATCACCAGCACGCCGTGGTCGGTCCCCTTCGCCCCGATCCCCCACTTCTGGAACAACGCGGTCGCAAACTCTTCGATCGAAGGCGCGGGCAGCTCATCCGCCTTGGCCCCCTTCACCGGATCGGCCTCCATCTTCTCGACCGTCACCACGGCAATCTGCGCGTGCGCCTGCCGGTCCACCTCCGTACAAAGCTCTTCCAGGCCCTGCTTTGTCTCCGGCGTCAACACTCCGGCAAAATCATTCACATAGCCGGTCGGCGCGGGCAGCCCGGCCACCGACTCGCCCCGCAGCGCCCGCCCAGGCGCCACCAGCAACACAACGATCGTCAACCAGCGCAGTGTCCGCAGCATCGCTCCCATTCTACCCCGTCCCGCCGAGTGCCCCATCCTCGCCGCAGTCTCATCGCGGCAGGGTGGGATCAGCGTGCGGCGCCGCCCTTCGGCTCGTACGCGCAGAAGGAATCGCTCTCCAGCGGGTCGCCGGTATAGGCAAACGCGCGCGCCCGCGAACCGCCGCACAGGGTGCGGTACTCGCAGACGCCGCAGTTGCCCTTGAAGTGGCTGGGCGTGTGCAGCTCGCGGAAGACCGGCGAGTTGCGGTAGACATCCGCCAGCTTGTTGACGCGCACATTGCCCGTCGCCAGCGGCAGAAAGCCCGCCGGAGATATCTCGCCCGTGTTGGAGATGAACACGATCCCATGTCCGTCGCGGACCTCGAAGCCGCGATAGACCGGCGTCTGCGCGATCCGCTCGCGCGTCCATCCCGCCGCGCGCATCCGTTCCAGCGCGATGCGGCGATACGAAGGGGCCTCGGTGGTCGCGACCACAAATGGCGCCGCCTGCGACAGGTCGAAGGCCCAGCGCATCAGATCTTCGCCGCGCTCGGCGGAGACGGGCTGCAGCAGCTTGCCCCGGCCCACCGCGATCAGAAAAAAGAGGCTCCAGCGCATCACCGTGACGCCCTTCAGCAGCTCGTAGATCGCCGGCAGATCGGCCTCTGTCTCCTGCGCCACCAGCGTGTTGACCTGAATCGGAATTCCCAGCTTGGCCGCGTCTTTGGCCGCTTGAATCGTCCAGTCGAAGCAGCCTTCCACGCCGCGCACGGCCTCGTGCAGCGCCGCGGTCGAGCCGTCCAGGCTCAGCCCCAGGCTCTCGACTCCATGCGCCTTCAACTTCGCCAGCACCTCGTAGGTCAGGTCGCCGGTTGCGCTGGGCGTAACTGAAATCGTCAGCCCCATGCGATGCGCCTCGTCGATCAGCGGGTACAGGTCGGCGCGCCTCAGCGGATCGCCGCCGGTCAGGATCAGGTGCGGCAGCGGTTTGTCGAAGGCTGCAATCTGGCGCAGCAGCTCCATGCTCTCGGCGTGCGTCAGCTCCTCCGGATGCGGCGTCGAGATGGCTTCGGCGCGGCAGTGGCGGCAGGCCAGCGCGCAGGCCTGCGTCATCTCCCAGTAGATGTTCATCGGGTTCCGCGAGTAGTCGTGCGCCGCGGCGCGTTGCGCGTGCGGGTGTGCGTGCGCGGTGGAGTCAGTCGTGGTGGACTTTGGTTTCGCTGCGATTTCGGTGGAAGACATGCGCGGATACTCCTAGGATTTGATGCATACCGAAGACGCTTCGCGTCGGTGAGAATTGTCGGCGATGGGATGTCTTGTCGCAATCGCCGCTGCAGCCTTCTGTCCACTCTGGATGCAGTCTGGAATGCCGGGTCCATGATAGGCAGCACCGGCCAGATGCAGACCGGGAAGGTTGGAAAGCGACCGTTCGATCTCCGCGACCCGCTCTTCGTGTCCAAGGTCGTACTGCGGATTGGCCTTCGGCCAGCGATAGGCCTTGGCCAGCACCGGCGTCGCGCTGATTCCCAGAATCGCCTGCAACTCCTCGCGGGCCAGTCGCACCAGCGCGGCCTCATCCTGCTCGGCGAGTTCTTCGGCCAGCGCGCCGCCAATAAAGACGCGCAGCAGAACGCAGTCCTGCGGCGCGCGATACTGGAACTTCGCCGACGACCACGAGCAGGCTGTAATCCTACGACCCTCGCTGGGCGGCACGATGAAGCCCGCACCCTGCAGCGGGTGCGCAACTTCGCTGCGCCGGAATCCCAGCGAGACCGTCGCGGTGGAGACATAGCGGATCGCGCGCAACCGCTCCGCCAGCACGGGATCGAGCTGCCCGACCAGATCGGCCGTCGCGAACGATGGGGTCGCAAAGACGACATCCTCCGCCAGCAGCGACGATCCATCGCTCAAGTCGATCCTGTACCGGCCCGCATGACGATGGACCGCGAGCGCGCTGCATCCGGCCCGCAGAGACTCTTGCGGCAACTGCGCCACCAGCGCATCGGAGAGCTGCTGCAGACCGCCGCGCAGCGTCATGAACATCGGCAGGCGCTTCGAGCCATGCGCCGCGCGCGTCCCGGCTTCGGGCTTTACAGGCCGCTTCGTCCGTCTCATCATTCCGCGCAGAAGGCTGCCGTATTTTTTCTCCATCTCCAGAAAGACGGGAAACGTGCTCTTCAGGCTGAGCCGCTCCGGGTCCGCCGCATAGATGCCTCCCATCAGCGGCCCGGCAAGTTTGTTCAGCGCCTCCGCGCCCAATCGCCGGCGCACAAATCCGGCCAGGCTCTCGTCTTCGTCGCCGCTCGCCCGCGGAACGAAAACCTCCATCCCCATGCGCAGCTTTCCGGGCCACGAGAACAGCCGCGAGCGCAGAAATGGAAGCACCATAGTCGGCGCCATCAGCATCATGCCCTCCGGCATCGGATGCAGTCGCCCGCCGCTCCATATATAAACCGCCGCGCCCTTGCCGCTGTTCGAGCCGACCAGTTGGTCCTCCAGCCCCAGCCGCTTGCACAGCTCGGTCCCCGCAGTCTTCTGGGTGATGAACGAATCGGGCCCGCCTTCGATGGTGAATCCGTCCTCGCGCGCCGTCGTGATCTTGCCGCCCCAGCGCGGCGCGCCCTCGATCAGCGTGTAGTCGCGCAGGCCGCACTCCTGCAAGTGGAACGCAGTGGCCAGCCCGCTGATGCCGCCGCCGACGATCACCGTCCTCGTCATCGGGCCATCCCGCATCGAATCAAGGTTCCCCTCCGCAATCGCTCCGCAACTCCAGCTCAGAGGTCTGGCATCGGGTCTTGGAGCCTGTAAGTATTATCAGTCAAATTGGGTGGCCGGTGCTCCAGGACGGCCAATCTGACATTGGACTTGCAGGTCGCATGGGAGTGTCTCGTACAACCATTCACAACATTGGTTCATGCATGGAATGGCGATGAAAGTTACAAAACTAATACGTTTGTGGGGTTCTGCTGGATGAAACACTTTAAACAAGTATGAGTGAACCGGCAACGAGCGAACCATCGACGAGCAACCCAGTGATCATCCAGGGTGGAATGGGCGCGGGGGTTTCAAACTGGCGGCTGGCGCAGGCGGTTTCGCGTCTCGGCCAGTTGGGGCTGGTCTCCGGCACGGCGCTGGACCCGATCCTGGCGCGGCGGCTGCAGGATGGCGATCCGGGCGGGCACATGCGGCGCGGGTTGGACGCATTTCCCTTTCCTTCAATGGCCGAGCGCATCTGGCAGAAGTACTACATCGCCGGGGGCAAGGCCGAGCGAACGCCGTATCTCCCTGTTCCGCCGCTGGAGAAGGACATTCCGCGCGAACTGACTGAGCTGTGCATCGTGGCCAACTTCGTCGAGGTCTATCTGGCCCGCCAGGGGCACACCAATCCAGTCGGCATCAACTACCTGGAGAAGATTCAGATGGCCCATCTGCCCTGCATCTATGGGGCGATGCTGGCTGGGGTGGGATACGTCGTCATGGGAGCGGGCATTCCGCTGAAGGTTCCCGGCGTGTTGGACCGCTACGTCAACCACGAGGCTGCGGAGTACGCAATCCACGTCAGCGGCTCGCAGGAGGGCGACAACGTCACCATGCGCTTCGATCCGCGCGAGTTCATGGAATGCGACCTTGGCCCGCTGAAGCGGCCGAAGTTTCTGCCCATCGTCAGCTCCAACACGCTGGCCACGACGATGCTCAAAAAGGCGAACGGGCGCGTGGACGGGCTGGTGATCGAGACGCGAACGGCCGGCGGGCACAACGCTCCGCCGCGCGGCAAGCCGGTGTTCTCCGAGATCGGCGAGCCGGTCTATGGCGAGCGGGACGCAATCGACATTGCCAAGCTGCGCGAGCTGGGCGTGCCCTTCTGGCTGGCCGGAGGCTATGGCAGCGCACAGATGCTGCGCGAGGCGCTGGAGCAGGGCGCCGCGGGCGTGCAGGTTGGCACCGCGTTCGAGTTCACCAACGAGAGTGGCCTGCGCGAGGACT
This sequence comes from uncultured Acidobacteriaceae bacterium, assembly GCA_963767315.1. Lineage (GTDB taxonomy): Bacteria > Acidobacteriota > Terriglobia > Terriglobales > Acidobacteriaceae > Edaphobacter. The sequence goes on from CAVYDK010000018.1 coordinate 211,185, forward strand.
ACAAGAGGGAGTTGCTGGCCAAGGCCATCGCCGGAGAGGCGCGTGTCTTCACCGATCCGCTGGCCTCGCCCACGGGATTTCCCTTCAAGGTTGCGCAGTTGGAGGGCACCTACTCAGATGCGCAGGTCGTCGCCGACCGCCCGCGCATCTGCGATCTCGGCTTCCTGCGCGAACCGTATCGAACTGAGGAAGGTGCCATCGGCTATCGTTGCGCCGCCGAGCCGGTCACTCTCTTTGTCGCCAAGGGCGGCAAGGTGGAGGATTCCGTGGGCAGAAAGTGCATCTGCAATGGACTGATGGCCAACATCGGCTACCAGCAGGTGCGCAACGGCAAGCGTGAGGAGGTTGGCCTGGTCACGGCGGGCGACGATCTCGTCGCCATCGCGCGCTTTCTGCAGCCGGGCCGCACCGAGTACAGCGCCGCCGATGTCATTTCGCAGCTCCTGAGTGGATTCGACCAGCCGCCTCACGACGCGCAGCAGGTCCTCGATCCATGCGACAACGTCTGCTTCGCGTAACGGAATGTGCGTCAACTCCGCCTCAGGCGATAGAAGAGCGTCAGGGATGTGACGGCGCCGCATGTGATGAGGCTCGCCGCCATTCCCAGAATCAGGGAGCGATCGTGCTGGTAGCATCCATGCACGATCCCGATCGCCTGCAGCAGGCTGAACCCGCCGAAGGTGAGCAGCGAGACCCCCTCGCTGTTCTTCTTGCGCCACAGCGCCAGCGCCTGAGGCACGAAGAGCAATGCGTTGCACAGCAATCCCAATCCAAAGGCCACAGCGACAAACTGCTTCATGCGTAACTACTCCCCGTTGCTCGGAATGCCTGCTCTTCTATCCTCTCACTCCAGGTGCGGTTGGACCTCTTGCGCCTGCGCCTACGGAATGCGGGCGGCAAGTTTGCTCGCCTGCGTTGCGGCTTCCTGCGCTGTGGGCAGGTTGGCGTATCCCCCAAGAGTGCGCCCCTTGCGGAAGATGCAGATTCCGTCCAGATACTGCGCCTGGGCCTGGAAGGCCTCGTCGCCAACCTTTGCGTCCGAGGCTCCCTCGAAGCGCGCGCGCAGCTCCTTCAGCACCGCTGCGGCGGACTCAGCCGTCTCCTCCAGCACGATGAATGCCTGCCCCTGCTTGTACTTCGCCACGTAGCCGCGCTTCAGTTCTTTCAGTCCCAGAACGCTTTCGGGAACCAGACCGGCGGAGGTGAGGTTCTCCTGAGGGAACCAAGCCAACGCCTCCGGCGGAGTGTCGCGGCCTTCGATGCGCCGCGCCATCCTGTTGACAAGGGCCTGCAGCTCGGCCGTGTGAACGATGTTGGAATCGTCGGCGTTTACTACGATCTCGACGTAGAACTTGCCCTTGGCGAAGCTGGCGCTCTGCGGCTGCACCTGCCCGCCCATCCCGATCCTGGCGATGGGGAGCCGGGGATCGCGGTTGGTGGCAAACAGCCCGTACGCCGCGTCGGCATCGCTCATCTCCGAGACGTCGATCGTCAGCGTGTTGTCGCCCGACTTGCAGTTGAGCGACTTCATGCCCGCGAAGCCGTAGATCAGGTAGCCCTCCGCGCCGCCGTCCTTGTAGTCGTAGAGGTTGTCGGCGGTGTACTGGTGAATTGGCTCGGACTGTGTCCATCCGGGCGCGAGCTGGCAACTGAGATAGTCCTGGGCGCGAGCCATTCCCGCCGCCAGCAGGATGAGCACCAGCGCCAGAGGTGCGACCCTCATGCGAACAACTCCTGGGCGCGCGTCATACGGCTCCGCACCGCAACGCCGTGCGGACACTTCACCGTGCACTCGGCGCAGTCGCCGCAGCGCGCGGAGATCTGCTCGCTGGCCAACTGCAAAAATCTCTCCCGCCCCAGCGCGAACTCGCCGTATCCGTCGGCGTAGGTGAGGAAGCGCAGCACATCGGCCACCGGCAGGCCCTGCGCGCAGGCGCCTTCGCAGCGGCCGCACATGCGGCAGTACTCCGGCTGGATCAGCTCCAGATGCGCGGCCAGAATCTTATGGTCGTCCGACGTGAGCGGGCCCGCCATGGCCCTCAGGTTCTCGTCCAGTTGGTCCATGTCCGTCATGCTGGGAACGGTGGTCGCGACGCTGGGATGATTGGTCACCCACTTCAACGCCGCCAGCAGGGCGCCCTGTTGCGCCAGCTTCTGGTTGCGCGCGCCTCCCGCCATCACCTTCATCGCCACCACGCCCATGCCCGCCTTGGCCGCCGCATCGATCGCCTGCTCCACGGCAGGGTCCATGCTGAAGTTGAAGGCCGACAGCACCACATCGAAGACGCCCTTCTGCACCATCCAGGGAATCAGTTGCGGCTGGTTGCTGTGCGTGCTGACGCCGACAAAGCGCGCCTTGCCCTGCTGCTTGGCAAGCTGCAGCGCTTCGATCATGTCGTCGTGAATATCGCTCGGGCTGCTCTTGCCGTGGAGATACCAGATGTCGACGAAATCCGTCTTGAGCTCGCTCAGGCTGGTGTCGAGTTGCGCCAACGCTCCTGCCTTGTCGCGCGCCTCCGTCTTGGTGGAGAGCACCACCTGTTTGCGCTTGCTGCCCAGCGCCGCGGCCACCATGCGCTCGTTGTTGCCGTGCTGATAGCCGCGCGCGGTGTCGAAGTAGGTGATGCCAAGATCGGCCGCGCGCGCGACCACGCTGGGGTCCGAGGTGATCATGCATCCCATTCCCACCGATGTCACCTTCAGCCCCGTCTTGCCCAGGGTTTTGTAGCTGAGTTTGACGGGAGAGCCGGCACTCCCCGCGGAAGCGGCGTTCCCCGCCGGTGTCTGCGCGGAGAGATTCATTAGCCCCAGGCTGGAACCCGCACCCACAACGGGAAGCATCAACCCGGCAGAGAGAAAGTCGCGGCGAGACGTTTTGGAATTCATAGATGGGCCCCCATTCGCACCCCGTATTTATATGACGCGCATTCTCCGCACAGGGGATGTGATCTGCATCACGGATTCACAGGAGAACCGCTCAAACTGCGGGAGTACCCCAGGCGTCTATGATCTGTTGCAGTCCCGTCCTGGGAGTGCCAAAGTGATCGTTCGGATGGCTTGTGGATCAGTCCCGGCGCAGGGAGTCATGCAGCCATTCGAGGTAGGGATGGCTGGCCGACTCGACGCCGAGGACGAGGAACTCCGGGGTCTGGTAGCGCTGCAACTGAAGCAGGCGGGCTTCGAGGGCGGCAAGCTGATCGGGGCCGGTCTTGAGCAGGAGGAGTGTCTCCGTGGAGGACTCGATCTGGCCCTGCCAGCGGTAGATGGACTGGACGGCTGGAACCAGGGTGGCGCAGGCGGCCAGCCTCTCCTCGACCAGCGCGCGGCCCAGGCGCGCCGCCTCCTCCGGATTGGCCGTGGTGGTGAGGACGATGCGGGCTGGGGGGCTGGCTTCGGCCAAGACTTCCTCGTTAGGGCCCATCCGCGAATGGGCCTCTGTGAACGGAACCATAAACTCCAGTTCCATCCTATCCGTCCGGCGGTCGATTTTCACCATTCGGAGACTGCGAACCTGTCCGGCGCGGTAGAGTTCGATTGCGCGGCGTTGCGTACGATTCGCTTTAGCGCGATCTCCGTCTTCGAGAGCGACCCACTGTAAAGAGTGCGTGAGGCAATTGACAAGTCAACCCGTCGCGCGCGCAGACCTGCATGCGAGAGATTCAATGGTTCCGCTGTCTGGAATGAGCGGGAGGATGGTGGACGCGGAAGGAATTGAACCTTCAACCTGTCGATTAAGAGTCGAATGCTCTGCCAATTGAGCTACGCGTCCGCTGGGGTTGCCGCGGTTGTTCTTTTGCAACGCTCTCGTGTTGCAACTTCACGACCCGTTGCAACGCTGCATGTGTTGCGGCCTCTTGGGGGAGGGGCGATCGGGCTTGGGCGGCCCGGGCTTCGAGGCCTTTCACGCACAACCACCTTGAAGAGAATAGCACATGCGAGGGGTGGAAATTGCTTTGCGATTGCATGGGCTGGAGGAGTTCTATTATCGAGCGGAGCGTTGCGCCTGGGACAAAATACGGGGACTCTTCGCTCCGCTCAGAATGACAATTATTCTTCCCTCTACAGCAAGGATGAATCATCTTCAGTCGACGAAATCTACTTTTGCCTGCATGGGAATGATGCCGCGGTCGAAGCCCATCTCGAGCAGCTTGCGGATGGCCTCGCGGCCGTCTTCGCCGTAGTTCAGGGTGCGCTCGTTGACGTACATGCCGACGAACTTGTCGGCCAGCGAGGGTTCCAGGTCGCGGGCAAACTGCATGGCGTAGGCGAGCGCCTCGTCGCGGTGGTCGAGCGCGTGCTGGATGCTGTCGCGCAGCGCGCCGGTCGTGGTCCGCATTACATCGTTCCCCAACGACCGTCGGATGGCGTTGCCTCCCAGGGGCAGCGGAAGGCCGGTCTGCTCGCGCCACCAGAGGCCGAGGTCGAGGGCCTTGACCAGTCCGTTGTTGCCGTAGGTAAGCTGGCCCTCGTGGATGATGAGGCCGGCGTCGAACTCGCCTGCAACGACGGCGGGGATGATCTTGTCGAAGGGGAGGGTGACGGTCTCCACCTCGGGGCAGAAGAGCCTGAGCGTGAGATATGCCGTGGTGAGCGTGCCGGGAACGGCGATGCGCGTCTTCCGGACCTCGTCGGGCGAGAGCTTGCGCGGGGAGACCACCATGGGGCCGTATCCCTCGCCCACCGAGCCGCCGCAGGCCATCAGGGTGTAGGTCTCCTGAAGATATGGATAGGCGTGGAAGCTGATGGCGGTGACGTCGTAGAAGGGGTCGTGGATGGCGCGCTGGTTCAGCGTCTCGATGTCGGTCAGCGTGTGGGTGAACTTGAAGCCGGGAACGCGCACCTTGTTGGTGGCCAGGCCGTAGAACATGAAGGCGTCGTCGGAGTCCGGGCTATGGGCGATCTTGATTTCCTGGATGGCTGCGGGGGTGTCTGTCATGCGTTGGCTGTTCCTTCGGCAGAGTGGTTCAGTGGATGGGGAGAGAGATGAAATCAGACACCACAAGAATACCAAGCGGCGCGGGATTGTGCGCCGTTGGTGAGAAAGCAGATGTGGAATCCGTTGGCGCTTGATTCGCGGTCCGATTGGTTTGCACGAAAACGATTCCGTTTGCGCGAGATCGGTGCGAATGAGATTCGGTTTCGAAATTGGTTCGATGCGGGGCGCATGTGTACGAACTTGGTTCCCGCCGCGCGCGGTGCGGAGTCCGGTCTTGACTGGAACGGCTGCGCCTCATCAACTGGAACGATGGAAGACAACCCACCGATCTCGGCGAGGCGACGACGTTTTGCGTCTATGCGCGCGCTGTGCGGACGGCTCTCGATGCAGCGGCGCAAACTGGCGACCGTGGCTGCCGCGGCGCTGGCGCTGGGGGTGGCGTATCACGTCGTCTTCGGGGCGAATGGGTTGACGGTGTATGAGCAGAAGCGGCATGAGTCGCAACTGCTGGGCCTACAGATGCAGGAGCTGCAACAGGAGAACGACCTGTTGACGGGACGCGTGAACCGGCTCCAGAGCGATCCCAATGCAATCGAGCATCAGGCGCGCGAGGAGCTGCACTACACGCGCCCGGGCGAGGTGATCTACGCTCTGCCCAGCAAATAAATGGAACTTCGCTAAATAGCCTTTGCCGAGCGGTCCAGCTCCACATGGCGATACCTCGGCTCGAAGCCGAGGCTGCGCGCAACGTCCAGAATCCGGTCGAAGTTGAGGTCGATGGTTGCGCCTGCCTTCTGGGTCACCTCGTCCTCGATGGGCAGGTCGAAGTCGTCCGCTCCGTAGAGCAGGCCCTCCAGCGCGCGTTCATTCTGGGTGAGGACAGAGGTGCGGATGCGTGGGATGTTGTCCAGGTAAATGCGGCTCAACGCGAGATGGCGCAGGTACTCCGCGGGTGTGATCTCGATGTTGCCGAGCTTGTCGCCGAGGGGGGTTGAGTACGGCTTGAAGTTCCAGCAGAGAAAGCTCTCCTGCGCGCCGGTCTCGTCCTGAAAGCGGCGTGTGCGGTCGAGGTGCTCGATGCGCTCCTCGATGGTCTCGTCGAAGCCGATCACCATTGTGGCTGTCGTCCGCAGTCCGGCGTCTACGATGGCCGCCTGCGCCGCGAAGAACTGCGCGACCGTGTACTTGAACTTGCTGTGGCGGCGGCGAAAGTCCTCGGTCAAAATCTCCGAGCCTCCACCGGTAATCCAGCGGACGCCAGCCTGCTTCAGGCGCTCGGCTGTTTCGGCATAGCTGAGCGAGGCGTGGTCGGCGAGGTAGAGGAACTCGGCGATGGTGAAGGCGTAGAGCTCGATGCGGTCGCCGTAGCGGGCGCGGATGGCGCGCACCAGATCGCAGTAGTAGTCGAGGGAGAGCTGCGGGTTGAAGCCTCCGTTGAAGCCGGCCAGCTCGCCGCCCAGCGCGAGAAGTTCGTCGATCTTGGCGAAGACCTGCTCCTGGGTGAGGACGTATCCGCCCGCCTGGCCGGGGAGCGCGTAGAAGGCGCAGTAGTCGCACTGCGCCACGCAGACATTCGTCGTGTTGATGATGCGCATCAGCAGATAGGTGCAGGCGTTGGGTGCGTGGAAGCGTGCGCGCACCATCGAGGCCAAGCTGCGCATCTCTTCGTCCGGCGCCTCGCGCCACAGCAGGAGGGCGTCCGCGGGCGAGATGCGCTCGCGGCGCTCGACCTTGCGGCGGACCTCGGAGATGGATGGGGACGATGTGCTCACAGGCCCATTCTACTTCGTCGCGCAGGCGCGAAGGCAGACGCGTGACGTAAGATACAGGCAGGGCGGCCACCCAAATCCCACACAAAGAGCACATCGCAATCTTCATGAAAAAAGGACTCGCTACCCTCTCTCTCTGCCTGCTCGCCGTCTCATCGGCCGTCTGCCAGCAGGTCTCATCGAGCGCGGGCCCGGCTGCGCAGCCGGCCGTTGCCCAGTCACAGACTCCGATCAGCGTGCAGCAGAGCGTTCAGGTAACGACGACCGCCGAGCCGCTGCCGCTGGCTGAGAGCAATCGCTCGGTGGAGGTGATCCTGCCGCGCGAGGCGCCGTTGGGGACGGACAGCGTGGTCGATCTGCTGCGCACCGACCCATCGCTGAACCTGCAGGCGCGTGCGGGCGAGGGCATGCAGGCCGACCTCGCTATCCGCGGCACAACCTTCGAGCAGTCGCTGGTTCTGGTCAACGGGCTGCGCGTGGACGATCCCGAGACAGGCCATCTCAACCTCGATATTCCGGTGCCGCTGGATGCACTCTCGCGGGTGGATGTGCTGCATGGTTCGGGTTCGACGTTCTACGGGTCGGACGCCATTGGCGGCGCGGTGAACCTGCTGACCAGCGCGCCGGGCGCGGGGTTGAGCGTGGTGGCGCGCTCGGGCGCGGGAAGCTACGGCTCGCTGGAGGAGCATCTGCGGGCGGATTATTCTGCGGGGCCGTTTGCCGAGCAGTTGACCGGCAGCCGCGATACATCCGACGGCTTTATTGCCGACCGCAACTACAGCAGCAACGCGCTGGCCAGCGAGAGTTGGATGAAGACGAGGCCGGGGACGACCGACGTTCTGCTGGCGGTGAGCGACCGGCCCTACGGGGCGAATGATTTTTACGGGCCGTACAACTCGTGGGAGAGAACGAAGGCGTGGCTGGCCAGCATTCAGCAGCAGTTGGGAAAAAAGACGGCGGCGAGCTTTGGCTATCTGCGGCACAGCGACCTGTTTGTGCTGCTGCAAGGCCTTCCCGCGATCTACGAGAACAACCACGTCACCACCAGCTACGAAGGCGCGCTGCGCCGGTCCGACGAGCTGGGCCGCAACACGACGCTGGCCTATGGGCTGGAGGAGTCGGGCGACTCGATCCACAGCTTCAACTTCTCCGGCGGAGTGCGCAGCAACGCGCTCGGTGTCCACGCGCGCAACCAGGGCGCGGGCTACGCCAACCTCAGCCTGCGCTCGCTCGGGCGGTTCTCGCTCTCCATCGGCGCGCGCGAGGAGGTTTTGTCCGGCGGGGATTCGGTCTTCTCGCCGAGTGCGGCGGGGGCGTTTACGCTGACCAAGACGGTGCGGCTGCGCGGATCGGCGGGGCACGGCTTTCGCCTGCCCACCTACACCGATCTCTACTACTCCGACCCGGCCACGCTGGGCAATCCCAATTTGAAGCCGGAGTCGAGTTGGAGTTATGAGGGCGGTTTGGACTGGAAGCCAGCGAGCGGGCGAGTGACGCTGACGGCGGTTGGCTTCCGCCTGCAGGAGACCAACGCCATCGACTACTCCAAGCTGCTTCCGCTGACCGCGGGCGAGCAGTGGCAGGCGGTCAACGTGCCTACGCTGGACATAAGCGGCGCGGAGACGAGCGCGCGCGTGCGGATCGGCGCCACCCAGCAGCTCGACCTCAGCTACACGGCGGCCCACTCCGGCAACCTTCCGCCAAACTACCTCTCGGAGTACGCCTTCAACTACGCGGCGCAGAACGCGGTCTTTGGCTGGACGGGGCAGTTGCCGGGGGCGTGGGGGCGCGAGGTGAGCGCGCACACGCAGGTCAATATCGTGCAGAAGACCACGCAGACGGCCTACCCGCTGTGGGACGCGGGGCTTGCGCGCAACACCGGCAGCATCCGGCCATACCTCCGCTTGCTCAACCTCAGCAACACGGGCTATACCGAGATCGTCGGCGTCCCCATGCAGGGCCGCACAGTGATGGGCGGAATGCAATGGACCTGGCGCGCACGGTGAACCTTTAGGAAGAGTTCATGAGTCTCAAGCGCCAACCGCATTCGGCGAGGAATGGACGGCTTGCGCTACCAGACGCACGCCGAGCGCCGCGCATACGCGACTCACAGTATCGAATCGCGGGGCGCTGTCTGGGCGCAGAGCTTTGTATAGGGCCTCGCGCGTGATGCCGGCGGCTCTTGCGATCTCCGTCATTCCGCGAGCGCGCGCGATATCGCCGAGAGCCGCCGCCAGCAAGGCTGCATCGTTTGCCTCCAGAATGTCCGTCAAGTAGGCAGCGATGGATGTCTCGCTGTCCAGATAACGGGCTGCGTCGAACTCGGGCAGTGACTTGGTCGAGACCATGAACCAACTGTAATCGACCGATTACAGGATGTCAAGACGTTTTCGCAGGATCGGACGGAAGCGCGATGAACGGGGAATCCGGTTAGAAATACCAAGTATGCGTACAACTATCTTGTATGTCACACGTGTTATCGGGATACCTTATTGTCAACTGGGTGAATCCCGCTTGTATGGCTCGGGCAAAGGTAGAGCGGATGTTTGGGTCAAGCTGGTGGAATAGGACCTTGCTAACTACAGATGTGTAGATTACGAGCTGGGTGCTGTTAGGACCAACCGCTCGGACCGTTACGTCTCCCAAGCTGCCGTCATCGAGTAACTTGTTCTCATACTCCTTCGCCATGGTCTGTCGGTTAGCTGCTGCCTCTTTGTCCGACTGGCGCTTCGCATCTTTGAGCGCTTTCTGTTCGGACTTGGTGGGAGGGGCGGTGTTCGGTGGCGTTACGGGAACAGACTGGGCTATTGCAATTGCAGGTACGAGTAATAATCCAAGGACGACCGTATGAGTGTTTTTCATGGAGTCAGGATACTCCTGTAGGGACTTTAACTATCATCCTCTTCTTTCGCGAGAACTTAGTAGCCTACCGTCAAATAGTCTAGCGAAGCATTAATCATACCGAGAGAATGCGGCATTTAGTCAAAGAGTGGCACAAAAGTGAGGATGATTTTTCCCCTTACAAACTCAATGATACTGTGGAGTGTATTATCTACCCTAAAGTCTTCAAGAGAGTCAACTTCAGCTTCATCGAATGCTACAAATAGTGATGCTGAGCCTCTCACTTCCGCTTCACTGAGCCTACGAATAGCGTCTGGGTATTCCCTATTAAATTCGGGGTCGTTCAGCGGAACACCAATTCCACCAAATACTGCGCCGTCACGCAGTTCATCATTTCCAATGAACATACTCATGACGGGGTGTCCTCCCCTACTGAACATGAGGTTCGTATTGTCAGCCACGACTGTGGTCAGGTTCAGCGCTCGGTGCTTATCGGCATTATGGAGAACGTTTAGTCTGCCGAGGGCTTCATTCCCAGTATGATACGGCTGTAAGCTCTCAATGATTGCACAAGACTTCGGCGTTACGCCGTCAAGACGTTTGCTCTTCGCGACAGCTTCATTGAACTTGGCTTTGGAGGATGTGATCGGGAACATATTGTGTGAAGCGGGGACTCCTCCATTTTTGATCACAAGTTGCCAAACAAGGTGGTCGAGAGCCGACCTAATACAGAAGAGGAAATCTCCGATGACAACGCTGAGTTCCGGCGGTGTCTTTGGCTGGATGTCGATTCTCTGAATGAGTAAACCGAGATTTTCATTTCGCTCGGGCCTGATGAAACACTCACCGATTTTAAGTTGCGAGAGAATCCCCATTACTTCATCTAGGTGCTTTTGTGCCCTTATCAGTTTCAGGTTGATTCCATCAACGGGGTTGTCGGTCATGAGGGACAAGCATAGCTGACAAGCAGGGCTGGTTCAAGCGTTGTCGGAGTGGAAAGAGCTTGTGGCTCACGCGATGGCACTCGCCACCAGCGCTTTGGCTTCGGTTTGGATTTGGGTGAGGTGCTCCTGCCCGTTGAAGCTCTCGGCGTAGATCTTGTAAACGTCTTCGGTGCCGCTGGGCCGTGCGGCGAACCAGCCATTCTCCGTCGTCACCTTCAAGCCGCCGATGGCCGCGTGGTTGCCGGGAGCCTCAGTCAGGATCGATGTAATAGCCTCGCCCGCCAGCGTCTTTGCCGTCACCTGCGCGGCGCTGAGTTTGGCCAGCTTGGCCTTCTGCTCCGGCGTGGCCTCGGCGTCGATGCGCTGGTAGATTGGATTGCCGTACTTCGCCGTCAGCTCGTTGTAGAGCAGGCCGGGGTCTTTTCCTGTCACCGCCGTCATCTCCGCGGCAAGCAGGCCCATGATGAGGCCGTCCTTGTCCGTCGTCCAAACGGCCCCGTCGCGGCGGAGGAAGCTGGCCCCGGCGCTCTCTTCGCCGACGAAGCCTAGACTCCCGTCGATCAACCCATCCACAAACCACTTGAAGCCGACCGGAACTTCGAGCATTGGCCGCCCCAGCCCCTTGGCGACACGGTCGATGATGGAGGACGACACCAGCGTCTTGCCGATTCCGACGTTCTGCTTCCAGCCCGGCCTGTGCGTGAACAGGTACTGGATGGCGACCGCCAGGTAGTGGTTGGGGTTCAGCAGACCGCTGCTGCGCGTCACAATCCCGTGCCGATCATGGTCGGTGTCGCAGGCCCAGGCCACATCGAAGCGGTCTTTGTTTGCGATCATGGAGGCCATGGCGAATGGAGAAGAACAGTCCATGCGGATCTTGCCGTCCCAGTCGAGCGTCATGAAGCGGAAGGTGGGATCGACGTAGGGGTTCAGAATCTCCAGCGCGAGCTTGTACTTCTCGGCGATGCGCGGCCAGTAGTAGACGCCCGCTCCGCCCAGCGGATCGACCGCCAGCTTCAGCGTGGTTCCGGCGAGCGGCGCGAAATCGATCACATTGGCCAGGTCGTCAACGTACGCCGAGATGTAGTCATGCCGGTGCGTACTCCCAGCGGCCAGCGCGCGGGTGTAGGGGATGCGTTTTACTCCGGCGAGTTTTTTGGAGATGAGGTCGTTGGCGCGGTCCTCGATCCACTGGGTGACACTGGTGTCTGCCGGGCCGCCGTTGGGCGGGTTGTATTTGAAGCCGCCGTCGTCGGGCGGGTTGTGCGAGGGAGTGATAACGATTCCGTCGGCCCACTGCTTGGTTCCATTGCTTGCGCTTTTTGCCAGAAGTTCCTGCGAGGGAGTCTTGCCGCCGTTGAGTTTTGCGTTATGCGTCAGGATGGTGTGGGAGAGCGTGGGGGTGGGCGTGTAGGCGAGCTGGTCGTTGACGAAGACTTCGATGGCGTTGGCGGCGAGAACTTCGAGGGCGGTGGCGAAGGCTGGTTCGGAAAGGGCGTGGGTGTCCTTGGCGAGGAAGAGCGGGCCGGTGATCTTGTTTGCCCGGCGGTAGTCCGCAATGGCCTGCGCGATGGCAGCGATGTGGTCGTCGTTGAAGGAGGCGGTGAAGGCGCTTCCGCGATGGCCGGAGGTCCCGAAGGCCACGCGCTGGGCGGGGACGGCAGGGTCGGGATGCAAGGCGTAAAAGGCGGTGACGAGGCGGGGAATGTTGACCAGGGAGTCGGGGGTGGGGAGGGTTCCGGGCTGGTTGGGGGCTTGCTGGGACATGGTCTGAGGTCCTCCGCGCGGATTGGGCCGGTGCTTGCAGTCTATGAGTATTTTCGCAATTGGTATATCCGGGGCGAAAGTCTCTTGCGTGGTTTTCTTTCAACCGGGGCCCCCAGCGACAGGTCTTCGTCGCTGGGGTGGAAAGAAAACCACATCGCACAATCTTGGCCAGGCCACACTCATTGCGAAAATGCTCTGAGATGCCGGGCGGGAAGGGAAATCGAAGGGTTTTGCACGACTCGATGAGAATCGCCGGGGAAGATGGAGCGGCAAAGAGGAGGGGGGAGACGAAAGGGCTTGCTATTCATGCCGGGGTGTCCTAAAACGGTACAAATCCAAGTCTGTCTTGCTCCACGAAGTCGCATCGGCGGCACGCGACCCGTGGCAGCGTGAATCGTCGAGCAGGGAACGTTGAAACCGTTGCGTGGCCCACTGGCCGGTCCTGGGGCCGGCTGGATGGAGCGGCCATGCAACCGGAGTAGCCTGGAGCCGGAATGGGCAGGGGGAACGGGGGTGGAATTGACCGTGGTTTGAGAGTGGCTCCGTGGGCGGGCGGGGGCCCGGTGGTGGTGGTGCGGGTTATTGTGTTGTGCTCGATGTTGTTGTGGCGGGCGGGGGCGCAGGCCTGGGGCGCCGAACCGGCGCTGGTGGCCGATGCGCATGTGAACAGCGCGCTGCCGACGGTCAATAGCGGGGCAATCTCCAATCTGGACGTGGGCGGGGGCTATACCACGCTGCTGCAGTTCGACCTGTCGCTGCTGCCTGCGGGGACGACCGCGGGGAAGGTGTCGCGCGCCGTGCTGCGGCTCTACTGCAACCGGGTAACCACGCCGGGGCTGGTGAGCTTTGCGCCGGTCACCGGGGCCTGGGGCGAGTACAGCGTGACCTATGCGACCGAACCTGCGATCGGCAGCGCGGCCGGGGTCTTTTCGGTGGGCCAGGACGGAGCGTTCGTCGCGGTGGATGTGACGTCGCTGGTGCAGGGATGGATCAGCTCGCCCGCAACGAACTTCGGACTGGCGCTCTCGGCTGGGACCGCGATGGTGCAGTTCGACAGCAAGGAGAACGACCTGACGGCACACGCACCAACGCTGGATGTGGAGCTGGTGGATGCGGGACCGCCGGGAGCAACGGGGCCGGCTGGGCCGCAGGGGTTGCCTGGTGCTACAGGGGCGACCGGGCCGCAAGGGATTCCAGGGACAACCGGGCCGCAAGGACCTACGGGCGCAACCGGAGCCACAGGCGCAACCGGGCCGCAAGGGCTTCCAGGCGCGACCGGAGCTACAGGAGCGACCGGGCCGCAAGGACTGATTGGCGCGACAGGGCCGGCTGGTCCCGACAGGACCTGCCGGCAGCGGTACAGGGCTGGATTACCAGGGGACGTACGCCTCGACGGCCAACTACGCGCTGGGCGACGTGGCGGTCTATCAGGGGTCGAGCTACGTCTCGCTGATCGCAGGGAATATCGGGAACACTCCGGGGTTGAGTCCGGCGGAGTGGGGGCTGCTGGCTGCCGCGGGAGCGGCGGGGACTGGATCGCCGTCCGTCGCGGTTTCCTACCAGGGAGTGTATGCGTCGACAACCAACTACGCTCTGAACGACATTGTGCTGTATGGAGCGTCCAGCTATATCTCGCTGATTGCGTCGAACCATGGCAACACTCCGGCGCTCAGCCCGGAGGATTGGGGTCTGCTGGCTGAGGGTGTGTCGGAGATCGGTCCGGCCGGTCCGCAGGGGCCAGCCGGGCCACAGGGGCCAGTTGGCGCGACCGGAGCGACCGGGCCAGCCGGGCCAGCAGGGCCAACCGGAGCGACCGGAGTGCAAGGCATACCGGGGATGGCGTACCAGGGGGATTACGCCTCGACGACCAACTACGCGCTGGGGGACGTGGTGCTGTGGCAGGGATCGAGCTATACCTCGCTGATCGCCGGCAACCATGGGAATACGCCGGGCCTCAGCCCGCAGCAGTGGGGAGTTCTGACGGCGCAAGGCCCGGCCGGGCCGGCCGGGGCGACGGGCGCGACCGGGCCGCAGGGGCCGCAGGGGCTGCCGGGAAGCGTGGGGCCGAATGGCCCGATTGGGCCGCAGGGGCCACAGGGGATTGCCGGGCAGGCTGGCGCGCAGGGGATTCCTGGCGCAACCGGGGCGCAGGGTTTGAGCGGCCCGATGGGGCCGCAGGGACCGGCCGGGCCGGTGGGGCTTACGTTTCAGGGGGTCTACTCGTCGGTGGTGAACTACGCGTTGGGGGACGGGGTCCGCTATAACGGCGCGGACTATGTCTCCCTGATCGCAAGCAACCATGGCAATACTCCCGACCAGAGCCCGCAGCAGTGGGCGCTCTTCGCGCAGGATGGCGCAGCGGGCGCAACCGGGCCGGCGGGTGCGACCGGGTTGACTGGCGCAACCGGGCCAGCCGGAATTCAGGGGATTCAGGGGATTCAGGGGGTCCAGGGGCCGATCGGGCTGCCGGGGATGACCTATCAAGGCGCGTGGACGAACGGCACAGGCTATGCGGTGAACGATGCGGTGACCTACAACGGCTCGACCTACATCGCCACGCAGGGAAACTCATCGAACCGGCCGGACAACGATCCCACGGTCTGGTCGTTGCTCGCGGCAGAGGGGGCGGCGGGGCCGCAGGGAGTGCCCGGCATGGCGGGAACGAACGGCGCGGCGGGCGCAACCGGGCCTGCCGGGCCAACTGGTGCAACCGGACCGCAGGGGCCTCCCGTAACCTTCATCCCTGGCGGATGGCTGATCGGAACAACATACGCGGTGGGCGATGCTGTCAGCTATGTCAACGGCTCCAGCTATATCTCGCTAGTGGCGAATAACTCAGGCCGCGAGCCGGACATCAGCCCGGCGTACTGGGGGCTGTTGGCTGCGGCGGGCGTGGCAGGCGCGACCGGGCCGCAGGGACCGCAGGGAATGGAGGGGCCGACAGGTTATGCGGGTCTGACCGGAGCGACCGGGGCGCAGGGACCGGCGGGACCGGCTGGGCCAGCGGGCGCGACCGGAGCGACCGGACCAACCGGGCCAGCCGGGGCCACGGGCGCGACCGGACCAGCCGGACCAACCGGCGCAAACGGAACACCCGGCACCAATGGAACCAACGGAGCCACCGGAGCAGCCGGAGCCGTGGGGATGACCTTCAAGGGCGCGTGGATTACCGGCTATGGGTACGCGACGAATGATGCGGTGGCCTTCGGCGGCTCAACCTATATCGCCAACGTGGGCAACAACTCGCAGGAACCGGACACCAATTCCGGCTACGACGGCGCCGCCTGGTCTCTGCTTGCGGCGGCGGGGGGCGCGGGGCCGACCGGCGCACAGGGTGCGGCTGCAACCGTAAGCGTTGGCACAGTGACAACCGGAGCGGCAGGTTCCTCTGCCACAGTCACCAACAGCGGAACCAGCTCGGCGGCGGTTCTGAACTTCACCATCCCGCAGGGCGCGACCGGGCCGGCGGGAAGCGGCGGCGGCGGCGGATGCACCAGTGGTATTTCGGGCGCAGCAATGTCGCATGTAGAACCATCCGGCGGTATCCAAGGACTTTCTCCGGAGTACTACTCGGTGACCAGCTCGACTGCGAGTTCGACCGAGTCGGCGGCGGTGTTAACCTGGGTCCCGTTGGGATGTACCGTGAGCTCACTGAATGTCTACTCGCAGCTTACGGCACAGACCACGTTGACGCTGCGGGCCTTCGAGACCCTAACCAGTTATGCGTCCGTGTTGCTCACATGCACCGTTGCAGCAGGGCCAGCCAGCACTGCGTGTTCCGTGCCGGACAGCACACAAGTCACCGCAGGCTACTTCATCGACTACAGCATTGTCAGTGAAAACGGCCCTACCAACCCGGTTATATGGACCGCGCTCACCTGCAATTGAATCTCCCCGTGCCGATCAGACCTCTTGCACACCGCCGAATGCTGTCTTCCCCATCCACAGCGTAAGATTTCGTTAGATGACTGCGCAGCCGATCCTCGTCACCAGCCGCGCCAACGCGCGCGTCAAGCAGTTTCGCGCGGCCTTTGCCGGCCATGCGCGCCTCAGCGGCGGCCTGGTCGCCATCGAAGGCGAAAATCTGCTGCGCGAGGCGCTCGACAGCGGACTTCCGCTGAAGACGATCTTCCTCAGCGAGCGCATCGCGCCACCCGCGTGGCTTCCGCGCGGGGTCGAGCTGCTGGTTCTCGCCGGCGAGGTCTTCGCCAGCGCGGTCGCGACGCAGCATCCGCAAGGCATTGCCGCCCTGCTCATTCCCCCGGTCTGGAAGATCGAATCCGCGTTCCCCGCGAACCCTCCCGGCAACAAAGTCCCGCTCCTGCTCGTCGCCGCCGGCCTGCAGGACCCGGGCAACCTGGGCACGCTCATCCGTTCGGCCGAGGCATTCGGCGCGACCGCCGTCTTCACCACAGCCGGCACGGTCAGCGAGTGGAACCAGAAGGCCCTGCGCGCCTCCGCCGGCTCGGTCTTCCGCGTTCCTGTCGTGCAGGTTGCCGCCGACCAGCTCCTCGCGCTGAAGTCGCGTGGCGTGCGCCTGCTGGCCGCCGTCGCGCCCAATGCCGGGTCCAATTCCGGTCCACACATCGGTTCCAAATCCAACTCCAAAGCCACGCGGAACGAATGCGTCGTTCTGCCTGCGACAGAGACGGACCTGGCTTGCGCCTGCGCGCTGATGATCGGCAACGAAGGCGCAGGCCTCTCGGCTGAATTTCTCTCGCTGGCCGATGCGCGCATCGCCATTCCCACTCCCGGCCGCGTGGAGAGCCTCAACGCCGCCGTCGCCGGTTCCCTGCTGCTCTACGAAGCCGCGCGCCAACGCGCCTCGAACCTTGAACCTCGAACCTCGAACCTGCCAGCATGAACCTCTTCAACCCCACTCCCGACGACGCCGCAGCGCAAGCCAGCCAGGCGCCGCTGGCCGATCGCATGAGGCCGCGCGCGCTGGACGAGTTTGTGGGGCAGGAGCATCTGCTCGGCCCGGGCAAGCCGCTCTCGCTTGCCATCGCGCACGACGATCCGACCTCGATGATCTTCTGGGGGCCTCCCGGCACTGGCAAGACGACCCTGGCCAAGATCATCGCCGCGCTCACGCAGGCGACATTTATTGAGTTCTCCGCCGTCATGTCCGGCATCAAGGAGATCAAGGCCGTGATGGTGGCCGCCGAGAAGGCCGCCGGCTTTCGTTCGCGCACGATTCTGTTCATCGACGAGATCCATCGCTTCAACAAGGCGCAGCAGGACGCCTTCCTGCCCTACGTCGAGCGCGGAGCGATCCGCCTCATCGGCGCGACAACCGAGAACCCATCGTTCGAGCTGATCGCCGCGCTGCTCTCGCGCTGCCGTGTCTACACGCTGCTTCCTCTGACCGAGGCGCAGATCGTCGTGCTGCTCCACCGCGCGCTCAGCGATAGCGCCCGAGGCCTCGGCGCATCTGGAGTTTCAGCCGACGAAGACGCGCTCGCGACCATCGCGTCGTACGCCAGTGGCGACGCGCGCAATGCGCTCAACGCGCTGGATGTTGCCGCCAATCTTGCCGGCGAACAGCCAGCCCACCGCATCACCAAAGAGATTGCCGCCGAGGCACTCCAGCGGCGCGTCCTGCTCTACGACAAGCAGGGCGAGCAGCACTACGACATCATCTCCGCGCTGCACAAGTCCGTCCGCAACTCCGACGTGGACGCCTCGCTCTACTGGCTGGCGCGCATGTTGCAGGCCGGCGAAGACCCCATGTACGTTGCCCGCCGCATCGTGCGCATGGCGGTGGAGGACGTTGGACTGGCCGCGCCCGAGGCGCTCAACCTGTGCCTCTCCGCGAAGGATGCCATGCACTTCCTCGGCCAGCCGGAGGGCGATCTCGCGCTGGCGCAGGCCATCGTCTACCTGGCGCTCGCGCCCAAGTCGAACGCGGTCTACACCGCCTACAGCGCCGTGTGCGGCGACATCGAATCCACCGCCGCGGAGCCGGTCCCGCTGCACCTGCGCAACGCGCCCACCAAGCTGATGAAGTCGCTGGACTACGGAAAGGGATACCAGTACGCACACAACGTGGAGGGCCGCGTGGCCGATATGGAGTGCCTGCCGCCCTCGCTCGCCGGCCGCCGCTACTTCCACCCCACCGAGGAGGGCCGCGAGAAGCTCCTCGCCCAGCGCATGGACGAGGTCGCGCGCATCCGCGCGGGCAAGCGCAAGCCGAAGTAGAACGCAGTGCCGGGTGCCCCATCCATCGCGCCTTTGTCTCATGCGATGGGTGGGAGGACTACCTTCTATTCACCCGGAGACGCTCGCTTTACTTTGCGTCGCGCTCGATGGCCGCCAGCACCAGCCCCTTGGTCAGCAGCTCCGGCAGCACATCCGGCGCGCTGCCTGCGTTCGCGGGATAGAGGACGTAGGTTGGCACTCCGGCGCGGCCCAGCGAGGCCAGCTTCTGCGTGATGACGGGATCGCCGTTGGTCCAGTCCGCCTTCAGCAGCACAAAGTTGTGCGCGCGCAATGCGTTCTCAACATCGCTCGACCGCAGCACCGCGCGCTCGTTGAACTGGCAACTGAGACACCATGCGGCGGTGAAGTCGAGAAAGACCGGATGGCCCGACGCGCGCGCCGCATCCAGCGCCTGCTGGGAGTACGGTTGCCACACCAACTCCGCGCCATTCGCCGCCGCTGCATTCGTCTGCCCCGTCCCCGACTGCGCCGTTGCACCAGTCCGCCCCATGCCTCGCGTCTGCGAGAGCGGAATCGCCAGTCCCAGCGCGATCAATACAACCGCAGCGATCCGGCTCGCCCACTTCGCGGGCCATCGTCCCAGCGCCCATCCCGCAATCGCCAGCACCAGGAAACAACAGAGCAGCAATGCCATCTGGTCCACGCCGCTGGCCGCATGCAACTGGCCGTAGACCCACGCCAGCCAGATCGCGGTTGCAAACAGCGGCACCGCGGTGAACTGTTTCAGCAGCTCCATCCACGCGCCCGGCCGCGGCAGCACGCGCACCCACGCCGGCTGCCAGCTCAGCAGCAGATACGGAGCGGCCAGTCCCAGCGCGAGCGCGGTGAAGACGGCGAAGACGACACCGGCCGACTGGGTCAGCGCGAAGCCAATCGCCACGCCCATCAGCGGAGCGGTGCATGGAGTCGCCACCACGGTCGCCAGCACGCCGGTGAAGAAGCTGCCCGCGTAGCTTTGCTTCCCCGTCCCAGCCCGATCGACCAACGAGCTGCCGGCGGAGGTGAGCGAGAGGCCGATCTCGAACTGCCCCGCCAGCGAGAGCGCGAGCAGGAAGATCAGCGAAGCAAGCAGCGCGATGAAGACCGGCGACTGCAGTTGGAAGCCCCAACCCGCATGGCTTCCGGTGGCGCGCAGCGCCAGCAGCACGGCCACAATCCCCCAGAACGAGAGCAGGATTCCCAGCGCGTAGACCAGCCCGTGGCGCAGCAGATGCGCGCGGCTCTGACTCGAACTTTGCACCAGCGCCAGCCCCTTCAGAAAGAGCACCGGGAAGACGCACGGCATCAGGTTCAGCAGAATGCCGCCGAGAAACGCCAGCCCAATCGCGCCAATCGCCGTCGTGCTTGCCGCATATCCGCCGCCTACAGGCGACGCGACTTCGCCCGGCACTACCGGCGTGCTCACGTCGTACGCCTCCGAGTCGGAGAGCTTGAAGACTCCATGCAGCATCGCGGGCAGGACTGCGAGATCGGGCGAGCGCTCGACAGTGAGCCGCACGCCATCGCGCTGCGGCTCGATCTTCTGCTCCGCCGCGTTGACGATCGCATCGGGCGGCTGGCTTTCGTTGGCAGCGACTTCGCTGGGATAGGGATAGAACTCCGCGTGCGTCTCGCGCCTGCCATCCGTCAGCGTGAGTACGAACTGCTGTGCGCCGCCGGTGACGGAGAACTTCGCGCCCGCGGGCAGTGGCTTCGGGACCAAACTCAAGGCCTCGCCCAGCGCGCCGGCGAGCGGCCCCTGCGACGCTCCAGGCTGCACCGTGAGTCCGATTCCCAGGTGCGCCTTGCCGGGAATGCAGACCTCGGCGCACACCAGCCAACTGACCTGCGCATCCAGATGCACCGGCCCCGGCTTCCGCGTCGGGGCAGCCGCAATCGTCACGGGAAACGCGACCTCGCCCTCGTAGCCGAAGTCCATCAGCGGGCCCAGCGGCAGACGCTTCGGAATGGGGAACTGCATCGGCCCGGCGGTAACGTCCGCAGGCAGCGTCCACGCGATCCGCGGCGGCTCGCCCGAGTCGCCAGGGTTGGCCCAGTAGACGTGCCAACCTTTGTCCAGTGTGAGTACGAGGCCGACCTGCTGCGTTTCGCCCGGCGCAATCGCGGGGCCGAGCGCGACCAGCTCCGCCGTCAGGTGCTGCGCCTTCACCGGCCCCGGTCCGCCGTCGCCAACCACGGCAATCTGCGCGCGCGCGCCCACCCCGACGGCCGCGCCGAAGATTGCCAGCAGCAATGCGAGAATGAGTTGCCGAATCCTCACGTCCCTCGATTGTAGTTTGTCTCTAGCTAAGTTCCGCCAATTCACGCGATATCACGCCGGCGGTGTTCCATCATGATGCACCGATCCATCACCACGCGGATTCCACCCTGTTCGGCGCGCGCAGCCGCCTCCCGGTTCACAATCCCCAGCTGCACCCACAGGTTCTTCAGCCCCAGCAGCAGCATCTCGTCAACAATCGCCGGAATCTGCGACGGCACGCGAAACACGTTCACCACATCCGGCTTCACCGGCAACTCCGCCAGCGACGCATAGCTGCGCTCGCCAAGCACCTGTGCGACCGTGGGATTCACCGGCAGGATTCGGTAACCCTGTTGCTGCATGTACGCCGAAACGTAGTGGCTGGGCTTGCCCGGATTGTCCGACAGCCCGACGACCGCAATCGTTCGGGCCTCTCCTGCACCCAACATCTTCTCGATCGCATCCGGCTCGTTCATGCCACTCTCCGTTGTCGTCGCTCAGCGAAAAAATGCTTTGGCAACTAAACCACATCGTCATCTTCAACCAACGCGGGGAAATTGCCTTCGCGCCTCATGCGCAGATAGCCGCGGATAAACGGCTCCAGATCGCCATCCAGCACGCGGTCCACATCGCCCACCTCGACGCGCGTGCGCAGGTCCTTGGCCATGCGATAGGGCTGCAACACGTAGCTGCGAATCTGCGAGCCGAAGCCGATCTCCAGCTTGGAATCTTCAATCTTGCGCGTCGCCGCCTTCTTCTTGTCCAGCTCGTATTCGTATAGTTTGGAGCGCATCATCTTCATCGCGCGGTCCTTGTTTTTGTACTGCGAGCGCTCGTTCTGGCAGCCCGTCACCAGCCCCGTCGGGATGTGCGTGATGCGCACCGCGGAGTCGGTGGTGTTCACATGCTGTCCGCCCTTGCCGCTCGACCGGTAGGTGTCGATGCGCAGGTCTTCCGGCTTGAGGTCGATCACAATCGTGTCGTCGATCTCCGGACTCACAAACACGCTGGCGAAGCTCGTGTGCCGCCGCTTGGCCGAGTCGAACGGCGAGATGCGCACCAGCCGATGCACGCCCGTCTCGCCGGTCAACATGCCGTAGGCAAAGTCGCCGCTGATGGTGAAGGTGGCCGACTTGATGCCCGCCTCGTCGCCGTCCTGAATCTCGTTGATCTCGGTGCGGAAGCCCTGCCGCTCGGCCCAGCGCAGGTACATGCGCATCAGCATCTCGGCCCAGTCCTGGCTCTCCGTCCCGCCCGCTCCGGGATGCACCGTAACGATGGCGTTCAGCGGGTCGGTCTCGCCGGAGAGCATGGTCTTCGATTCCAGCTTCTCAGAAAACTCCACCAGCGCGGGAATCTCGCGTTCCAGGTCCGGCTCCGTTGCCTCGCCCTCGCGCGCCAGCTCGAAGTAGGCCTCAATGTCGTCCGTCCGTCGCAGCAGTTCGGCGTCATCGGCCAGCAGCGTCTCCAGCCGCTTGCGCTCGCGCATCAACGGCTGCATGCGCGCCGCATCGGCCCACACTGCGGGGTCGGCGATCTTCTCTTCAGTGACCGCCAGTTCGCGCTTCAGCCGCGCCGAGTCAAAGATACTCCCGCAGCTCGCGAACCCGCTCGCGCACCGGGGAGTATCGGTATTCCAGATCGTCGATCATCCTGCTAGTTTACGGCATCCGCGCGGGTTACAGAACCGGGTGCCCCATCCTTCACGCTCCGCCTTCGAGTAAGACATTGTTCCAGCGGGCAGGCGCGCAATTATCTCATCCAAATGCGGGAAACTTGCGATGCTCCACTGATTACTCAGAGCGTAGGTCCTGCCTCCAACCGTGAATAGCTGTCCGTCATCAGTGAGAAAATGCCCATATCGAATGCTGACCCACTGGGAGTCTTCGCGGTTGCGGCGGCCTTCAGGAACTCGTTGCTGGAAAGTTCACCATGGATTGCAAGAAACCGGTACGGTGTGAGTTGGGCCTTCAGCCAATCGAAATTCATGCCTTCGTCTATCGCTGAACTGGACCAGCTGCCATGCCAAGCCTCGTTTTCGCAAGTTGCGGATGACTTTAGCCCGGACAGCAAATCATAGCGGCTAAGATCCATATTCCATTTTGATTTTGCCTGTCGATTTTCTTCCTGCTTCTCCTTCAGGCGAATGGTCATCTCCTCCGCCCCGGGTACCGGAATGACCTGCTGAACCTGAGGATGGTGCGGCTCTGCAACGCGTGAGGGCGTAACCGCACGCAACGGATATCAAGACCACTATCATTGAGCCAGAGAACTGCAGTGGTCAGTTCCTTCGAGAAGTCCGCCGACGCAAGGACTATACGCACCTCGCTTGCGAAGGACTCTTTCGGGGCTTCCCATCCAAGAAACTCCAAAATGAGTGACCTGGCGCCTTCCACATTTGCCGAATTGCCCAAGAATTTTGCATACTCGTAGACCGCTTGTTGAAAGGTCATGGCTCGAACCATTGCTGCATATCGGATGGCCTGAAGGTCCATGAATCCACCGTCGTCAGTGCGCTTCAGCTCGATCACAACCAGGTTGGCTTGTTTATCGAGGGCCAGCAGATCGATGCGGCGGTTACTGCCTTCCCATTGAGAAAACTCTTCAGCGAGTATAAGGAGATCCTTGTCGATGATCTCAATCTTCGCTTTCAGCAACCGCTGTAAGTCAGCTCGTTCCTTGAAGTCTTGCTGAACCATTGTCGTTGGAAGGAGTGGAGTAAGCGCATCGTGCGTAAGTTCATATAGCGGCATATTTGGTCCTTTTGGCCATTGACAGTTTACTCCGCGTTCAATGTGTGCTATCCGCCAGCAGAATCCGCAGGTCGCGCAGGTTGTGCCCCGTCGGCCCGGTGACGACAGTAGCTCCAGCCGCGCTCAGCCACGAAGATGAGTCGAACACAGCCAGCGCGCGCAGCGCAGATTCGCGAAGCGAGTCGCCATCAAGCGTGTGCTCGTCCACAATCGCGCCCGCCGCGTCGCTGTTGCCGTCGATGCCATCCGACCCCGCCGAGAGCACAGCAATCGGCCCATCCTCAGCGCGTAGCCGCGTGGCCATGTACAGCGCGAAGTGTTGATTCCGCCCTCCACGCGCGCTCGCGGAAGCTTCATTTACGCGAACCGTAACTTCGCCCGCCGAGATAAGGCAGACGCGCGAATGCTGGCGGCGAAGTTCACGCAGCCGTTTGAGCAAATGATTCGCGGCCGCGTCATAGCTCCAATCGTCGCACGCATTGTCGATGACCGCATGAAATCCGAGCCGCTCTGCGTGGCGGCGCGCGGCCTCGGCGAGATCGTCGCTGTCTACCAGCTTGCAGCAGCGCGCATTCAACTCGCCGGGCTTGGGCGTCTCCGGCAACTCCACCGACGCAAAGAATCGCCGCACCGATGCAGGAAATCGCTCCATCAATCCATACCGCGCAAGAATCTTGCGGCATTCAGCAACCGTGCTCGAATCGCCAACCGTAGGCCCGGAGCCGAGCGCGTCGAGATGCGCCGGAGGCACGTCGGAGACCAGCAGCGAGAGCGTCTGCGCGCCGCCCGCGGCCAGCGCGAGCCGCCCTCCCTTCACCGCCGAGAAGTGTTTGCGCACGCAGTTCATCTCCACGATCGACGCGCCGCTATGCACCAGCGCGCGATGAAAAGCGACCGTGTCGTCGAGCGAGATAGCGGCGTCCAGCGGCAGCTCCATCATCGCTGACGCCCCGCCGCTGAGCAGAAAGATGCAGAGCGTTTCGTCCGGCGCGAAGTTCTGCGCCAGTCCCTCCTCGAGCGCGTGCAGCATCGCAAGCGCGGCCCTCGCTCCGGCGAACGACGCCTCATTCGGCAAGGGATGTCCTCCGCAATAATACTGGATCGTCGCGGGCAGATTCGCCGGTCGCTCCGCCGCGATCAGCACTCCCTTCAGCTCGCACATGCTCGGCAACCGCAGCCGCGCCAACAGCGCGTTCAGCATCGCAGCCGCGGCCTTCCCCGCCGAGACGACGCGCACCCGCCGCAGCCGGTCGAGCGCAATCGCTTCGCCGCCCTCCACCAACAGCCGCACGCCCGCCTCATCGGCGACTACGCGCAGCTTGCGGTCGAAGGCCCGCTCGATGCTGCAATCCTCCAGTGCCTGCTCGAAGAGCGTTCGCGCAATGTCTTTGAGATTTGCCGCGCCCGCGCTCATTCGCCCACTTGGGCGAAGGCGTACGGCCCTTCGGGGATGAGGGCGACGCGCGCGCCTGCGGGCAGTCCATCCAGCAGCGCGGCGACCGCCTGGTTCACATCGCTGTAGCAGCGCTCGCCCAGCGCGCCGAGTTGGTCCGGCGAGACGCCGGGGGTGTAGATGAGAATCTTGTTCTTGACACCGGTCAGCGCGCCCTTCTCCAACTGCCACTGGTCGATGATGACTGGGGCGTTCTCGATCTGGCGCAGGAACTCCTTGGGGCCCGCGTAGCTGTGCAGCATCGCGGCGAACTCCGGCGAGCCGATCCCCTCGGCGCACTCGCACAGGACCAGAATCTTGCCGCCGGGCTTGACGATGTGGTGCGCGCCGTGGATGCCCTTGAGCGATTGGTAGAAGGTGAGGTCGAGCGGATGTCCGGCGGCGCTGGTGATGGCCGCGTCGGCATAGTGCGGCACCCGTGTCAGTGTGGTGGAACGAATGAAGTCAACCCCAGCGGCGTGGGCCAACTCCGGCGAGCCGGCAAAGACGCCGCAGATCGCGCGCTGCTGGGTCAGTGCCACGTCGAGCAGAAAGTCGTGGCGCGCCATGCGTGCGATCTCCAGCAGCTCGGCGTGCAGCGGGTTGCCCTCGATCGATCCCTCGATGGCCAGCGGATCGCGCATGAAGCGCGGAGAGTGCAGCACCATGATCGTCTGCTGCGCGGCCAGGCCGGGCGCAATCAGCTTGCGTCCGCCGGAGAAGCCGAGCATCCAATGCGGCTCGATGAAGCCCAGCGTGATGTGCAGGTCCGCATCCAGGAAGCGGCGGTCGATATACACCGGCGTTCCGCTGGCGGTCGCGCCCAGCGAGCGATGGTCCCCCAGCGCGCGCGCGTCGTGGTCGACGACGCGATAGCGCCCCGCGATCTCCGGGCCGAGGATCGCGTCGATCTCATCGCCGGTCGCGCAGCGATGCAGGCCGGTCGCAATCAGGACCGTGACGCCGTCCACGGGAATCCCGGCGTCGTGCAGCCGCTCCAGCAGCGGCGGCAGCGTCAGATGGTTCGGCGCAGGCCGCGTGATGTCGCAGACGGAGATGGCCGCCGTGCGCTTCCCTGCCGCAAGTTCAACCAGCGGCTTCGATCGCGATGGGGTGGTCCAGCGCCGCCCCAATCGCCGCCGCGGCGTCCCCCAGCGCCTCCGCCGAACGGCCCTCGACAACGCAGTACTGTGGCCCGTCGGGAAGAGAAACCGTCAGACCCGTCTTGCCAAAGGCGAACGCTGCTTGCATGGGTGCCTGCCTCGAAGTTATTTGTCGGTGAGCGCGGCCACTCCCGGCAATGTTTTGCCTTCCAGAAACTCCAGCGTGGCGCCGCCGCCGGTGGAGATGTGGCTGATCTTGTCCGCAACTCCGGCCTGCTTGACCGCGGCGACCGAATCTCCGCCGCCCACGATGCTGGTGGCGTCGCGGTTGGCCGCCACCAGTTCTGCAATCGCATTCGTTCCGTGCGCAAACGGCGCAAGCTCGAAGACGCCCATCGGCCCGTTCCACAGAATGGTGCGCGCGTCGGCGATCTCCTTGGCAAAGAGATCGATCGTCGCTGGGCCGATGTCCAGCCCCATCCAGTCGGCGGGGAACGCTCCCTTGCCACTGAAGACCTGCGTCTTGGCGTTGGCGGCGAACTTGTCGGCCAGCACATGGTCGATGGGCAGCAGCAGCTTGACGCCCCTGGCCTTGGCCTTCTCCAGCGCCGCCTTGGCGACGTCGATCTTGTCGGCCTCGATCAGCGACTTGCCGGTGCTCTGGCCCAGCGCGTCGAGAAAGGTGTAGGCCATGCCGCCGCCGATCAGCAGTGTGTCGGCCTTCTCCAGCAGGTTGTCGATCACATCAATCTTTCCCGAGATCTTCGATCCGCCGATGATGGCGACGAATGGCCGGTCCGGCTCTGTGAGCACCTTGCCCAGGAAGTTCAACTCCCTCTCCATCAGCAGGCCGGCGGCCGATTGCGCCACGAAGTGGGTGATGCCCTCGGTGGAGGCGTGGGCGCGGTGCGCGCTGCCGAAGGCGTCGTCCACGTAGAGGTCGCAGAGCGCGGCGAGCTGGGCGGCGAAGCGCGGATCGTTGGCCTCTTCCTCGGGGTGGAAGCGCAGGTTTTCCAGCAGCAGCGTCTGGCCCGACTCCAGCTCGCGCGCCATCTCCTTGGCGATCTCGCCCACGCAGTCGGGCGAGAAGGCCACATTCTCCGACTCGTTGAAGACCTGGTCCAGCAGCACGCGCAGCCGCCTGGCCACGGGGCGCAGGCTCATCGACTCCACCGGCTTGCCCTTGGGACGGCCCAGGTGCGAGCACAGGATCACCTTGGCCTTGTGGCGCAGCGCGTACTCCAGCGTGGGCAGCGTCTCGCGGATGCGCGTGTCGTCGGTGATAGCGCCGTCCTTCAGCGGAACGTTGAAGTCGACGCGGATCAGTACGCGCTTGTCGGCAAGTTCGAGGTCGCGGATGGAGAGCTTGGGCATACACACAGGATATGTTGTTTTGCCCCCGATGGGAACCCGCAGATGCAAGATGCCGCTCCGCGCCGCCCGCCGCGCTCTCGCGCGCCAGCGACTTTACTTCCGCGAAATAGTATTGCGAAAACCGCCTCAGGTGCTCATTGCCAGCAGCGAGACGAACAGCGCAACAAAAGAAATGGAAGCGGAGACCATTCCCACCCAGCGTTGCCTGCCCCCGCCGAAGCCGAACAGAAGCACCGCGACCGGAGAGAGCACGAGCGCGCACAACATCCCCTTCATCCCCGCGTCGATAAACCATCGCTGCTTCGCCGCAGCGGAAAGAAACTGAATTCCAAGCAGAAAAATCGGCACTGCCACAGCCGACACCGCGCCCAGCGCCAGTCCAACGTGCCAGAGCTGCCAGCGCCATGCAGCCACATCCGGCTGCCAGCGTCTGCGCTTCCACACCAGGACTGCAATCAGGCCAAGAGGCACCACATAGCTCATCGTCAGTAGCGCAAATAGCGCCGCATCCAGCGATGAATCAAGCACGCCTTGCAGCCATTGAAAGCGCACGGCCCCTCGCTCAATCCGGCGCTCTGCGCGCCTTTACTCGTTCTCCACGGAGGACTCTTCGCCGCCGTTGGTGGTTACCGGCAGCGTGCCGGGATGGCCCTTGACGCGGACCACCGTGATCTTCTCGAAGCCTTCCTTGAACGTCGGCGGCTTCAGGCGCTCGGCCATCTTGTGCATCACCTCGTCGCTCACCTGGCGGTCGCGCTTGGCGTTGCGCTCCAGGCACACGGCCAGCGGCACGTCGAAGAAGACCGCCTGCACCTCGTAGCCGAAGCTCTTGGCCATCTTGATCCACTGCTTGCGCTCGTGCGTGCTCAGGTTCGTCGCGTCCACGTAGTTCCACGGCATCTTGGCGATCAGCCGCGCGCGCAGCAAACTGCGCAGCGTGGAGAAGACCAGTCCCTGGTAACGTTGTTCCGTGATGTCGTCGAACAACAGGCTGCGCAGCAGGTCGCTCGATAGCGGCGTGACGCCGCGGCGCTTGTACCACGTCGTCTTGCCCGAACCGGGCAACCCGATGGCCAGCACCACGTAGCCGCGCGGCTCTTTGGGCGAGACCGTCGTCGGCTCGTCCGGCGGCGTGGCCAGCTCGTCCGGCTGCGTCTCCATCACCATCGTCTTCTGCGGCGCGGATGGGTCAGCCACCGCAGCCTGGGGCCGCGCAGGACGCGCAGGCCTCACCGGCCTCAACGGCTGGTCTGCTTGGTCCGCTAGTGCAGCCTTGCCCACGGCTTCAGCCGGCGCTGGCGAGGCTTCAGCCAACGGCTCCGGATAGTCTGGCCGCAGCGGGGCCTGTTGATTCGAGGGCAGTTCCTGCCCGCTCTTCCCCGTGGATTCCGATTCGTTCGGGCCACGCCTGGAACGTCTTCTCATGATCTCGCGCATCCAATCGCGCACGTCGCGCATAGGTCGCTTGTAACACAGATCGGGCGTCCAAAGGAAATGCTCCGCACCAAGCCGGACACCCCACCCCGGCCATCGAAGCCCTGTAGCAGCAGGCGTTCCTGCGCGAAACTCCTGAACACCTAGGGGATCTCTGAATAAGCCCCAGTTTTGAAAGGGCGGGACTTTAGTCCCGCCGTATGCGGCCGATTTCCAATGCGGCTTTAGCCGCTGAGGAATCTCGAAGACTTATGCAGACCTTCCCCTCCGCGCGCTTTCCATCCCGCGTGTGATTTCAATCACACAACACGCCCGTTTGCAGGCCATTTCGTTGCGCCGCCCCACCCCAGGTGCTAGCATTGAATTGACAACCAAAACACGAATTTCATCTTCAACAGGCGTTGGAGAGCTCGAATCGACCGCACGGACGGGCCTTCCAATCCTCACCGAGAAACCCACAGGAGCAAGCGAAAATGGCGGTAAAAGTAGGCATTAACGGCTTCGGCCGCATCGGACGCAACATCTTCCGCACCGCAATTGGCAACCCCGAGCTCGAAATCGTCGCCGTCAACGACATCACCACGCCGGCCACGCTCGCGCACCTGCTCAAGTACGACTCCATCCTGGGCAACCTCAAGAACGAGATCGCCCACGGCGCCGACTTCATCTCCGTCAACGGCAAGCAGTTCAAGGTCTTCGCCGAGCGCGACCCCGCCAAGCTCGACTGGGCCTCCGTCGGCGCACAGATCGTCGTCGAATCCACCGGCCTCTTCACCGATGCCAACAAGGCCAAGGCGCACCTCGGCGGAGGCGCCACAGGCAGCTCAGGAACGACAGTTCGTAAAGTCATCATCTCCGCGCCCGCCTCCAACGAGGACATCACCATCGTCCTCGGCGTCAACGACGACAAGTACGAGGCCGCCAAGCACAACATCCTCTCCAACGCCAGTTGCACCACCAACTGCCTCGCGCCCGTGGTCAAGGTGCTCAACGACTCCTTCGGCATCGTCAGCGGCATCATGACCACCATCCACAGCTACACCAACGACCAGGTCGTCCTCGACGCGCCGCACAAGGACCTCCGCCGCGCCCGCGCCGCCGCCCTCTCCATGATCCCCACCAGCACCGGCGCGGCCAAGGCGCTCAAGCTGGTCATCCCCGCCATGGCTGGCAAGCTCGACGGATTCGCCATCCGCGTCCCCACCCCCAACGTTTCGGTCGTCGATCTCACCTTCGTCGCCGAGAAGCCCATCACCATCGAGAGCATCAACGCCGCCGTCAAGGCCGCCGCGGCCGCCGGCCCGCTCAAGGGCATCCTCGCCTACACCGAGCAGGAGCTGGTCAGCTCCGACTTCAAGGGCGACCCCATGTCAAGCACATTCGACTCCAAGCTCACCAAGGTCGTCGGCAACACCGGCAAGATCATCGCCTGGTACGACAATGAGTGGGGCTACTCCAGCCGCGTCAAGGACCTCATCCTCTTCCTCGTCAAGAAGGGCCTGTAACTCTTAAGCAATTCAGAACGACTACGCGCTGCCACAACTGGCAGCGTGTTGTCATTTAATCCAACATACAGCCAACCCAAAACGCTTGTCATTCTGAGCGAAGCGAAGAATCCCCGCATTTCGTCGGCGTCTGTTTCATATCCGAGCGCGCATTACAATCCCTTCAACATCTCTGACAGCGTAGTCTCAAGAGCGAGGGCGATCTTGCTGAGTGTTCGCAATCCCGGCTCGCGTGTGCCGCGTTCCAAGTCCGAAATATGGACTTCGTGGACGCCTGACTGCTCCGCAAGGTCAATCTGTCGCCAACTCTTGGCACGGCGCAACTTTCTGATCCGCTCGCCCAACGCCACGCAGATATCCGTTGCCATTCCTCAATGGTCGGATTAGTCTTTACACTGTATTTAGCGCATACACTCTCTTGCTCTCGAAAGGTTCGCAGCTATGAGGTTCCATGGAACGATTGCTTCTATATTGATCCTACCCATTCTGATATCTCTCGCTGGATGTAGTGGTGCAACCAGCAACCCCGCCCTGAATATGGCAGGCACTTGGTCTGTAACAACTGTATCCACCCAAGGCCAGCCCCCTTACGGTGGTTTCTCTGGTACTGCGGCTGTATCACAATCTGGCGAAGGTCTGGGTGTCAACGGCGCGACCACCTTTACCGCTATTCTGGGTAGCATTGCTGTTTCGCAGACTGGCACTGCGCTGACCGGGACGTTCACAAATTCCATACAAAAAGTTAGTTACACCTTTACTGGCACACTATCCAACGGCAACATCACAATCACAGGGTCTACTCCCTGCAATACGAACTCCACAGAGTCCACCAGCCTAACCGGAACGATCACTTCCAACACTATGCAAGGAACCTACACAATAACGCGCGGTTCGGGTTGCTATTATCACAGCAATGCTGGGACTTTTGTGGCTACGAAGCTATAGCGGTGCCCCATTCATCGCAACTCTGTCTCACGCGGCGGTAGCGGCGCGGACTTCGAGCCGGGTGCCTTCAATCTTCTGTAGGTAGGCGAGCATCTCGCAGAGGTTGCGCGCCTGCGGATTGCCCTCTGCGCTGAGCATCCGCATCAGGCTCTTGGGCGACTTTGACAGCGCGCCCGTTTGCCCCATTCCTCGCCCTCGCCTCACGCAATATCACCAGACCATGCAGTCCCTTTCCTGATAAAATAGAGTCATATCTATGGAAATGGTCGCGCAAAAATTCGAGTCTTTTCAAGAGATCAAAGACGAAGAATACCGCTACTGGCAGGGCCGTACCGCCAGCGAGCGCATCGCTGCCGGTCATCAGATGAGCGTCGAGGGGTATCGTGCACATGGCCATTCCGCCGATGGACGAGAACTTAAAACAGTTGCTGTCCGCCTTCAACGCGAACCGCGTTAAATACGTTGTCATTGGCGGCTACGCGGTCTTCGTCCACGCCCAGCCCCGCATGACGAAAGACCTCGATGTCTTCATCGAGTCGAGTCCTGAAAACGCCATCGCCACATACAAAGGCCTCGCGGAGTTCGGCGCGCCACTCGACAAATTCACGGTGGAAGATTTCGCCGACGGAAAGACCGTAGGACGTTTTGGCGTCCCTCCCATCTGCTTCGAGGTCATCCAGCACATCGATGGCGTCAACTTCGACAGCGTCTATGCGGACAGTGTGACGGTCATGATCGACGGCGAAGTTCCCGCGCGCTACATCTCCGCCGAACACCTCATCGCAAACAAGCTCGCCTCGGGGCGACCCCAGGATCTAGCCAACGTCGCCGCCGTCCAACAGGCACAATCCGGTAAGCGGCGACCGAAGAAACCGAAGTCCTCCAAATAACCGGGTACACCATCCATTGAGCCTCTGTCTCGCCGGATTCGCCACTCCCCCACGCGGCGCGATATAGTCTTCTCGCCATGACGACTCGCCTTCTTACTGCCCGTATTCTCTGCGCCACTGTCGCGCTCGCGCTTCTGCCCAGCCTAGCCCGCGCGCAGGCCGCGCCTCCGCTGGACCCCACGCGCAACCTGATCATTCCGCCGGAATCCACCCACCAGCCGTTGCCCGAGCAGTACATCTGGACGCGCGGCGGGCCGCCCATCGGCTCGGGCGAGGTACAGCCGCGCTTCTTCCGCGCCGCCTTCAACCTCACCACCGTGCCGAAGGACGCGACGCTCTATCTCGCGGGCCCGCGCTCGGCCAAAATCTATCTCAACGGCAAGCTGGTCGATCACTTCGACTCCGACCTGACCGCGCCCGGCCTGGACTTCCGCGTCTTCGCCACGCCGCTCGCGGGTGGTCTGCGCGCGGGGCGCAACGTCCTCGCTCTGGAGGTGGTGCGTGGCAAGGGCGGACCCAAGGCCACCACCGTGGCCAGCACCATCCAGGTTGCCAACGGCAAGGTCGTCGTCGCCAAGATTCTGCCCGCCGCGCCGTGGGTGCCGACGGAGTCGCCCGCGCTGCTGCTCTCCGACACCGCATGGAAGTCCACGCTCGCAGCCGGCGGCGACTGGCAGTCTCCCGCCTTCGACGACTCCGCGTGGCCCGCGGTCGCGTCGCTCGGCCCCATTGAGACAGACATCAACCTGCGCCAGTGGAACACCGACGCCGGAATGTATAACTGGCCGGGCTACGAGGGCGTATCGTCCTTCCTGCGCCAGACGCCGCTGTCCGCCGTCGCCGTCACCCACGTCTTCTCCGGGCGAAGCACCATCGTCAATGCGGACGCGCTGACCAAGCCCGGGACTGCACCCTTGATCGTCCGCCTCGCGTCACCCGCGCTGGCGCAGCAGGATGCGCCAAGCCTTGTTCTCGACTTCGGACGTGAGACGGTGGGCCGGTTGCAGATCGTCTCGACCGCCGCGCAGCCTGCCACCCTCGCCATCGAGTACGGCGAGTCGGAGAACGAGTTGCTGGACCATCCCTACCTGGGCACGGACCTGCTCACGCTGCCTGCCCATGCCGCGGCCTACGGCCCCAAGTCGGCCTTCCGCTACGCGCGCGTGCGCTTTCTCTCCGCCGAGGGGCCGATCCAGATCGGCTCCATCCAGATCGACGCCATCTTCTATCCCGTCGCCTACAGCGGCAGCTTCGAGTCCTCCGACCCGCTGCTCAACAGAATTTGGGAGACCGGGGCCTACACCGCGCATCTCTGCATGCAGGACGGCATCTGGGACGCGCCCAAGCGCGACCGCGGACGCTGGGCCGGCGATCTGGACGTCTCCGGACGCGTCATCGACAACGTCTTCGCCGACCGCTTCCTGATGGAAGACACGCTGACCCGCCTGCTGGACGACCGCGCCCCCGGGCACCATGTCAACTCCATCCCCGGCTACTCCGCGCTGTGGATCTCCGCGCTCGACCAGTACTATCTCCACACCGGTTCGCTGGATTACCTGAAGAGCGTGCATCGGCGCCTCGTTGACCTGCTCGCCACCATGGACGCCGAGATGGACGCCGGCCACCTCTTCGCCGACAAGTCCAAGGACTGGCCCTTCATCGACTGGACCGCCGACCTCTCCGGCGACACGCCCGAGGCCCGCCGCGGCACCCAGTTCGAGTACATCCTCGCCTTCCGCGACGCCGCCTTCCTGCTGCGCGAGCTGGGCGACAACGCCGCCGCAGCCCGCCGCGATCAGGCCGCCGCCGAGCTCACCGCCGCTGCCCAGAGCCATCTGCTCGATCCCGCCTCCGGCGCCTTTGGCAGCCGATGGCAGGTCAACAGCATGGCCATCCTCTCCGGCGCCGCCACGCCGGCGCAATACCCAACGATCTGGTCCACGGTCCTCACCCACACCGCGGACTCGAGCTTCCGCGAGCCGCCCATCACGCCCTTCTACAACTCCTACGTCCTCTCTGCGATGGCAGCCACCGGCCACCGCGCGGAGGCCCTCGCGTGGATTCGCAAGTACTGGGGAGGAATGGTCCGCGAGGGAGCAACCAGCTTCTGGGAGGCCTACGACACCCACTGGCCCACGAGCAACCCGCATGTCTCGCTGCAGGCCGACGGCACCTCCGGCTACTTTGTCTCGCTGGCGCACGGCTGGTCGTCCGGCCCCACCGCATGGCTGATGGAAGAGATACTCGGCATCCATCCCACGGCAGCCGGTTTCCGCACAGCAACGCTGCGCCCCGATCTCGCTGGCCTGGCCTGGGCGCGCGGCACAGAACCAACGCCCCACGGCCCCATCGACATCGACCTCAAGCCCACGCAAACTAACATCACACTTCCCCCCGGCATCGAACTCTCTGTTCTGGTTCCCATCTCACCCGGCCACACCACGGTCCTGCTCAATGGCAAAGCGGTGACGCCCGGCCCACTCACGGAAGACGGCACGCGCGCCACCGTCCTGCTCACGCAACCGGGAACCTATACCCTCGAATCCCAGTGATTCGCCGCATGTCCAGTGCGCATGGCCCAATGGGCGACCGCGCCGCCCGGTATAATGGAGTCAGGCGATTCCATGGACAAGACCGTTCGCAAAGTGACCGATCTCGCAGAGCAGCAGGCGGAGACCTACCGCTACTGGCGCAGCCGGCCCTCCGCCGAGCGCTTTGAGGCCACATGGGAGTTGAGCAGAGACCTGTACCGTGAGTTCTACCGGCAGAAAGGCATCGTGTCTCATGGAGAAGGATCAGCGCGATCTCTTGCGCGAGTTCAACGCACAGCGCGTTAGATACATGGTCATTGGCGGTTATGCGTTCTCGCATTACACCGAGCCTCATGCCACCAAGGACCTCGACCTCTTCATCGACGCGAGCGCGGAGAACGCGGCCCGTGTGTATG
Source organism: uncultured Acidobacteriaceae bacterium (assembly GCA_963767315.1). Taxonomy (GTDB): domain Bacteria; phylum Acidobacteriota; class Terriglobia; order Terriglobales; family Acidobacteriaceae; genus Edaphobacter. The sequence goes on from CAVYDK010000018.1 coordinate 246,286, forward strand.
CCGCACTGGCCCGCTTTGGGGCGCCGCTGAGTGGCGTGACTCCCAAGGATTTTCAGGACCCGGAGTCCATCTTTCAGGTCGGCCTCCCACCCAGCCGAATCGATATTCTTCAAGCCATCGAGGGCATCGACTTCGACGCCGCGTGGAACGCCAGTGTCACGGGGGCAACCGGAGATGACATTCCTGTCCGCTACATCTCCGTCGAAGACCTGATCCGCAACAAGCTGGCCATGGGACGCCTGCGCGACCTGGCGGACGTCGAGGAGCTACAGAAGTCGCAGGCCGCCAACTCTAAGCCGCCGAATCCAGACGAGTCCTGATTGACTATTTCCGATTGGGGTCAGCAGGCGCGACTCCGGACCATCTCACCTAAGCCGTCTTGCCCTTGAGAATCTCCAGCGCCTTGGTCAGCGGCTCGTCCACCTGTGCGCCGGGCTTCTTCACCACGGGGGCTGGGGCAGCGGTCACCGGGGCCTCCTCCTCGTCCACGCCCGCGCCCTCGTCCAGCCCCGAGGCCACCAGCACGTCCGGCGTCACCCCTTCGTCCTGGATGATCTTGCCCGAGGGCGACTCGTACTTCGCCACCGACAGGATCAGCGCCGCGCCATCCGGCAGATCGAAGGTCTTCTGCTGGGCGCCTTCGCCGAAGGTCCTCTCGCCCACCACCTCGGCACGCTTGTTGTCCCCGAGCGCCGCGGCCACCAGCTCCGCCGGCCCTGCCGTCCCGCGGTTCACCAGCACCGCCACGGGCGCCGTCGCCTGGATGGTCTTGGCCGGGTCGGCCGTAAACACCTGCTTGGGGAACTTCTGGCCCTCCAGCGTCGCGATGGTCCCGCTCTTCAGCAGAAAATTCGCCAGCCGCACCGCCTCCGCCATATCGCCCGCCGCCACATCGCGCAGGTCCAGCAGCACCTTCCTGTTGCCTGCCTTCTGCATCCCCTTCAGCTTGCTCTCCACCTCGTTGACGTGGTCGCGGTCCAGAATCTCCGGCTTCAGGTAGAGGATCGACGCGTCGTCGTAGAGCGCCTCGCCCACCGGAGGTTCCACGGTCAGGCTGCGCGCCATGGAAATCTTGTCCGGCTCGCTCCTGCTGGAGCGCACCACGCCAACCGTCAGCGTGCTTCCCGGCGCGCCCTCCAGCATCAGCCGGATCATGGCCAGCGATATGTCGCGCGTGTCCTGCCCTTCGATCGCCTCCAGGATGTCGCCGTCCACCAGCCCGGCCTTGTCCGCCGGCCCGCCCGGCACCACCGACACCACGGTGGCGTACCCATAGCGCTTGGAGACGTTGATCCCCGCCTGCGCCTTGCCGCCCCTGTCCGCCTTGTATATCTTGTAGTCCTCCGGCGACAGGTAGCTGGAATCCGCGTCCAGCGACTCCAGCAGCCCGCGCAGTGCGCCATTGGTCACCGCCGGGATGTTGGGGTCCGTCACATAGTCCGTCTGGATGTGGCGCAACACCTCGCTGTACACCTTCATCTGGTTGTAGGCGCCGTCCTGCCCCGGCGCGGCAGCGCTCACGCCGCTGGAGTTCACCCCCAGAAAAACCGTCAGCACCAGGGCAACCGACACCGCGAGCAGCAGAATCTTCGGAATCTTAGGCATAAGTCGCAGCATCTCCATGGGGCCGGTCTCTTGCGCAAACCCCGGATTCCCCCAGTCGCCGGTCAGGATTAGACGCACCCCGACCGCAACCCGATAGCCAAATCATATACCGCCGCAGCGCGCGCCGCGAATCGAGACTCTACAGGCATGGCCATGCTCTGGCGGTTTTACAATACCCTTAACACCATGTACACCCGTGTCGATCCAGACCGCAGGGCAGTGCCAGTGCTGCTAGGAGTCGTCACGCTGGTCTGCGTTGCGGTGCTGCTCGCCTGTGACGTTTTTCCGGCGCTTCTTCCTGCCAACCTGCACGGCTTCGTCGAGGCTTCGCCGCTCGCCCTGATTGCATTTGCGTATCTGCTGTACCAAGTCATGCATCGACCTTCGCTCAGGGAATGGATCAAGGCGATCCTGCTGGCCGCCGCCTTTCTCTTCTGGTCGGCCAACCAGTTCTGGCCAAACCCCCATCAGGCGACGATCTTCAACGATATCGCCATCTCGCTCTTCGTGCTGGATGTCTTCCTGGTGATCATCGGATGGCCGGCGGCCTCCCCCGACGAGTCCTTCGCGGAAACCTACTCAAAACCGGACGATCAGCCAACCCTCCCCGATCAATCAGACCAGGCAAGCTCGAAATAAGTCCGCAGCCGTTCCAGGCAGCGTCCGGGTACGGCTTGCAATTGAGAGTTGCGCCTCTGGAACAGTATGATAAAGACCGCATTGCTGGTGGCCGCGTTCTGGGGATCGAAGGGAGTCAGTCCACATGCCGAAGGGCAAGGAGTTTACAGTAACCATCGAGGACAAGCCGGGCGCGCTGGGGAGGTGCTTCCTCTCCCTGGCGGAGCGCGGAGTCAACATCCTGGCCTTTCAGTCCTATGTCGAGGAGGGCGAGAGCCTGACCCGGTTCCTGGTGGACGATGTGGCCGGCGCCCGCGCGGTGCTGGGCGGCCTGAGCATGATCTTCGAGGAGACGGAGGTCGCCATCGTCAGGGTCGCGCACCGTCCGGGCGAGCTGGGCCGCGCTGCCTCGCGGCTGGGCGCCGGCAAGATCAACATCGACTACTCCTACTGCGGACTGGAGCAGGGTTCGACGCAGGAGATCGTGGTCTTCGGGGTGGACAACGTGACCCGCGCCGCAAGCCTGCTCGACGGGCCGGCCGCCGAATCGGCCTAATTCGCAGATCGCACCTTTCCTGCAAGACCAGTCTTCCCGCTTCGTGCCGAAAGACGCCATCCATCTGGATGAATCTGGTGGCGGTGGTTGGAATCGAACCAACGACCTCGGCGTTATGAGTGCCACGCTCTAACCATCTGAGCTACACCGCCAAGTGTAAAAAGGGCTGCAATTGGGCAGGAATCGCGCCCGGGCCCCATCTGCAGGACTCCAAAGCACAACTTAGCTATGATACTGGAAACGGCACAGCGAGTGAAGCCGCCGCGCCATGCTTGTCCTGTCGCATGGCCCGCGCTTCTTCGCTGTTTTGTGCTCGCCACACCAACCGATGAACCCTTCCCTGCGCACTCTCGGCGTCATTCCCGCTCGCCTCGCCTCCACCCGCCTGCCACGCAAGGTGCTGCGCGAGGTCGCAGGCAAGCCGCTGCTCGCCTGGGTGGTCGAAGCCGCGCGCGCCTGCCCGCAGCTCGACCAGGTGCTGGTCGCCGCCGACTCGGAAGAGGTCGCCCAGCTCTGCCATCGCCTCGGCTTCCCCGTGCAGCTCACCTCGCCATCGCTCGCCAGCGGCACCGACCGCGTCCACGCCGTCGCCCAACTCCACGACGCCGACATCTACGTCAACATCCAGGGCGACGAGCCGCTGCTGCGCCCGGAACACATCGCCGCGCTGCTGCTCCCATTCGCGCAGCCGCACGTTGACATCACCACCCTCAAGGTCCGCTGCACGGAAGAGAACATCGCCAATCCCAACGCCGTCAAGGTGGTCACCGCCGCCGATGGCCGCGCGCTTTACTTCTCCCGCGCAACAATTCCCTTCCACCGCGACGCCGCCGGCCCCGTCCCGCAGTACTGGAAGCACATCGGCATCTACGCCTACCGCAAGCACGCGCTCAACCTCTTCCCCACGCTACCCGCGAGCGCCCTGGAGCGCGCCGAGCGGCTGGAGCAGTTGCGCTTCCTGGAAAACGGCCTCTGCATCTACGTCGAGCCCACCGAACACGACACCATCGGTGTCGACACGGAAGACGATCTGCGCCTGGTCGAGGCCCGCCTCCGCGCCCTGTAGCTCTACAGATGCGCCTGCATGATCTCGGCGAGCACTGCGCGCGAGGGACGCACGCGCTCCTCCGGCAGCGTGGCCAGCGGCTCGTCCACCAAATTAAGTAGCGTGGTGAAGTCAGTCAACTGCGTATCCACGTAAAAGACGCCGGTGAGCACCTCGCCCTTCTCGTGCGACTCCATCAGCATCTTCAGCGCCAGAGCCTTGTCGGTGGGCGCGTAGTCTTCGTGCAGTTTGCGCAGGCGCAGGTGCGATCCGTCGTGCAGTTCGACGTCCACGGTGGTGTCGTGGTCGTAGTCCACGGCGATGTCCTCGAAGTGGGGGACGAAGCCGACTTCGCCCACGGCGTCGTCGTGCTCCTGCATATATTTGTAGCTCTTGGTCGAGCCCTCGTGGTCGTTGAACGTGACGCAGGGCGAGATGATGTCCAGCAGCGCGAGGCCCCGGTGCGCGATGGCGGCCTTCAGCATGGCGGAGAGCTGCTTCTTGTCGCCGGAGAACGAGCGCCCGACAAACGTTGCGCCGATCTGGATGCCCAGCGCGCAGATGTCGATGGCGGCCAGCTCGTTGACCACGCCGTTCTTCAGCTTCGCGCCCAGGTCGGCGGTGGCCGAGAACTGGCCCTTGGTCAACCCGTAGACGCCGTTGTCCTCCACAATGTAGATCATCGGCACGTTGCGCCGCAGCATGTGGATGAACTGCCCCATGCCGATCGATGCGGTGTCGCCGTCGCCGCTCAGGCCGATCGAGCGCATGGTTTTGTTGCCCAGCAGCGCGCCGGTGGCCACCGCGGGCATGCGTCCATGCACGCCATTGAAGCTGAACGAGCGCGACATGAAGTACGCCGGCGCCTTGGACGAGCAGCCGATGCCGCTCATCTTCATCACCCGCTCCGGCTGGATGCCCATCTCGTAAAACGCCTCGGTGATGCGCTCGCTGACGGCGTTGTGTCCGCAGCCGGCGCACAGCGTGCTCTTGCCGCCGCGATAGTCGAGAATCTGCAGGCCGATGCGATTGGTCTTGGCGGGCTTGGGCGCGGCTGCTACGGGTGTGGTCATTGCTGGAGTGGTCGACATTGGGCTAGCGTGCTCCTTCTGCGGCGGCGATGGCGGTGGTGACCGTGCGCGCGTCGATGGGAAGTCCGTTGAAGTGCAGCACCGGATGCAGCTTGACGGCGTCCGCGGGATCGAGATTGGTCTTCAGCAGGTCCAGCATCTGGGCGTCGCGGTTCTGCTCCACCACGTAGATGCGTTCATGGCTGGCCACGAACTCCGCGACCTCCTGGGTGAACGGAAAGGCCCGGATGCGCAGGTAGTCGGTCGCTAGCGCGCTCTCTCGCTCGAGCTGGTCGCGGCCCTCCACCACCGCCCAGTGGCTGGTGCCGAATGCGATGATTCCGATCTTCTGCCTGCCTGTGCCTTCGAGGACAGGCTTGGGAACCATCGTCTTCGCCGTCTCGAACTTGCGCGCCAGGCGCAGCATATTGTTCGCGTAGTCCTCGGGACGCTCGGAGTAGAGCGCCTTCTCGTTGTGGCCGGAGCCGCGCGTGAAGTATGCCGCCGCGGGATGGTCCGTTCCGGGCAGGGTGCGGTAGCCGATGCCGTCGCCATCGACGTCCTTGTAGCGCGCGAAGCCGCCCAGCTCTTCCAGCTGCTGCGCGTTGAGTACCTTGCCGCGATGGATCGGCTTCTCCGGATACTCGAAGGGCTCCGACATCCAGTAGTTCATGCCCAGGTCGAGGTCGCTGAGGATGAAGACCGGGGTCTGCAACTGCTCGGCCAGATCGAAGGCCTCGATGCTCAGCTCGAAGCACTCCTTCACCGAGGCGGGAAGCAGCATGACGTGCTTGGTATCGCCGTGCGAGAGGCCCGCGACGAAGCTCAGGTCGGCCTGCGAGGTGCGCGTGGGCAGGCCCGTGGAGGGGCCGGTGCGCTGCACGTCCAGGATGACGCTGGGAATCTCGACGTAGTAGCCGAGGCCGGCAATCTCCGCCATCAGCGAGATGCCGGGGCCGGAGGTGGCCGTCATGGCGCGCGCCCCCGCCCATCCCGCGCCCATCACCATGCCGATGGCCGCCAGTTCGTCTTCCGCCTGCACGATGGCGAAGCTCGCCTTGCCGTCCTTCTCCACGCGGTACTGCTTCATGTAGTCGATCAGGTCTTCGACCGTCGAAGTGGACGGCGTGATGGGGTACCAGGCCACCACGGTGACCCCGGCAAACAGCGCGCCCAGCGCGGCCGACGAGTTGCCGTCGATCAGGATCTTGCCTTGGTTGGCGTTCATCCGCTCCACGACGAACGGGTCCTGCTTGGTCAGCGTGGCCTTGGCATACTCGTAGCCGGCGCGCACCGCGCTCAGGTTCAGCTCCGCCGCCTTCGCCTTCCGGGAAAACATCTTGCGCACAGTGCTCTCCAGCAACTCCATGTCGATGGAGAGAAGCTGCGCCGCCACGCCCACGTACACCATGTTCCGCACCAGCTTGCGCAGCTTCGGCTCCGCGCCGGTGGCGGCGGCCAGCCGGTCGCAGGGCACACTGTAGAAGATCACATCCGAGCGCAGCTCATCCAGCTTCAGCGGCTCGTCGAAGATGACGACCGCGCCGGGGGCGAGCGCGAGAACGTCCTCCTGCGCGCGCTCCGGGTTCATGGAGATCAGAATGTCGGTGTCGTTCTTGCGCGCGGTCCAGCCGTGCTTGCTCACCCGGATCGTGAACCAGGTGGGTAGCCCCGCGATGTTGGAGGGGAAGAGGCTCTTGCCCGTGACAGGCACTCCCATGCGAAAGATGCTGCGCAGCAGGACCGCATTGGCCGATTGCGACCCGGAGCCGTTCACCGTCGCAACCTGGATGGAGAAATCGTTGACGATCTGCTTTACGCCGCTCGCAATGTCCGATGTCGGCTGGCCCTGTACCTCAAGGTCGCTGGGTATCATTTATGAATGCATCCCTCTCAATAGTCTGTAGAGCCAGTTGGTGCTTTTTGTCGAAGACAAAAAAAGACCGCCGCGCTCTCATCCATTAGCGCTTTCAGTCTCGCGTTCTTGTTGCGTTCGCCGGCCACTCCTCTCGCGGAGGCCATGCCGTTCCCCACTCTCGATTGTATTCCAGCCAGGCCCTTTGAAGATATGCAGGGGGATGCAGTCAGCTTCATGCCGACCCTGTACAATTCGTGTGGCTGCATGAGGAACAAATAGAGCGGGGTAGAAATATGCCAGGTTCGATTGACTTTCCGCAGGGACGTCTGGAGCCGCGGGGGCCGCGCAGTCCGCGGCTGGGGCGCAAGTTGATTGTCTTTCTCGATCGTCATCGCCGCAATTCTCTTCGCGGCCAAGACCGCCCTCTCCTACTGGGTGGACCTGCTCTGGTTCCGCTCGCTCGGCTACGGGGACGTCTTCTGGACGACGTGGCGGATCGAGTGGGGCGTCTTCGCGCTCTTCGCCATCGCAACCTTCGTCCTCCTGTACGGCGCATTTCTGGCGCTCAAGCGGGCCAGCCAGGCCAGCCTGCCCAGCGCTCGCCAGATCATCCTCGGCGGGCAGCCGGTGAATCTTTCCATCGAACCGGTGCTGCGCATCGTCGGCATCGTCGGCTCGCTCGTGGCAGCGGCCCTGACCGGGACCGCGATGATGGCGGAGTGGCCCACCCTGGCGCTCTTCTGGTACGCGCCGCACGCCTCCGGCAGCATCAGTGATCCCATCTTCGGACGCCCGCTCAACTTCTTCCTCTTCACCCTGCCCGCGTGGCAGCTCATCCTGGGCTGGCTGCTTACGCTCGCCGTCATCCTCTGCGTCGTCGCCGTGGTATTGATCGCCATCGCCGGCGGCTTCAGCCTGCTCAATCGTCACAGCGGCGGCCATGCCACGGCGCCCTGGCGCGGGCTCTCCATCGCGGTTGCCTTCCTGCTGCTGGTGGTGGCAATGAATGTGTATGTCAGCCGCTTCCAGTGCCTGCTCGACCATCACACCATCTTCGAGGGCGTCAACTACACCGACGCGCATGTGACCATCGCCGGACTGCTGATCGTCAGCCTGGCGCTTCTCTTCGGCGCGGGAATCGCGCTGGTCAACGCGGCGCGCGGCGCGCGAGCGAAGTTGCTTGCCGCCTCCGTGGTTCCGGCCGTGGTTTGCTATCTCGCGATGAGCGTGGTGGGCTGGTACGTCGGCAACTTCATCGTCAAGCCCAACGAGCTGGTGCGCGAGACCCCCTACATCGCCAACAACATCAAGTTCACCCAGCAGGCCTACGGGCTGGACCAGTTCCAGCAGCGTGAGTTTCCCGCCGAGACCACGGTCGATGCCGCCGATCCGGCCGACAATCAGCCCACGCTGCAGAACATCCGCCTGTGGGACTGGCACGCCCTGCAGGACACCCTGCGCCAGGAGCAGGAGATCCGCACCTACTACGACTTTCCCGACATCGACATCGACCGCTACAACCTCGACGGCGCCCTGCGCGAGGTGATGCTGGCGGCGCGCGAGCTGAACGTCGAGAAGCTGCCCGAGAGCAGCCGCAACTGGATCAACGAGAAGCTGGTCTACACCCACGGCTACGGCGTCACCATGAACCCGGTCAACGGCTTCACATCGGAGGGGCTGCCCACGCTGTTGCTGAGCAACATGCCCGTGCAGAGCACGGTAAAGGGCCTGAACGTGACCCGTCCGGAGATTTATTTTGGCGAACTCACCGACACGGACGTGTACGTCAAGACGCGCCAGCACGAGTTCGACTTCCCCCAGGGCCAGACCAACAGCGTCACCTCCTATCAGGGCACAGGCGGCATCGTTCTGGGCGGATTGATGCGCCGCATCCTTCTGGCTGCCGAACTCGACGACCTGGGCAAGCTGCCCTTCAGCGACGACGTCAACACCCAGAGCCGCCTGCTGATGCGGCGCAACATCCGCGAGCGCGTCGCCACCCTGGCGCCCTTCCTTACCTTCGACCAGGACCCCTACATCGTGGTCGGCGACGACGGCCGGCTCTCCTGGATGATGGACGCCTACACCACCTCCGACAGCTATCCCTACTCCAAGCACACTGACCTGGACGACAACTCCTCCATCAACTACATGCGCAACAGCGTCAAAGTCGTGATCGACGCATACAACGGCGCCACCACCTTCTACGTCTTCGACAGCGACGACCCGGTGCTCGCTGCCTACCGCAGCATCTTCCCCAGCCTCTTCAAGGACGCCGCGCTGATGCCCGCCGACCTGCGCAAACATGTGCGCTACCCGGAAAAATTGTTCAAGCTGCAGGCCCAGGTCTATGGCCTCTACCACATGACGGACCCGTCGGTCTTCTTCAACCGCGAGGACCTGTGGACGGTGGCCACCGAGTCCACCGGCCAGAGCAGCGATGGGCAGCAGACACCCGTGCCAATGGAGCCCAACTTCGTCCTGATGAAGCTGCCCGGCGAGAATGACGTGGAGTTCGTCGAAATTCTCCCCTTCACGCCGGCCAGCCGCAACAACCTGATCGGATGGATCGCCGGCCGCTGCGACCCCGCGCACTACGGCACGTCGGTGGTCTACGACTTTCCCAAGACCAAGCTGGTGGACGGCCCGCAACAGATCGAGGCGCGCATCGACCAGAACGCGCAACTCTCCGGCCAGTTGACGCTGTGGAACCAGCAGGGCTCGCATGTGCTGCGCGGCAGCCTGCTGGTGATTCCGTCGGGCAAGGCGCTGCTCTATGCCGAGCCGATCTTCCTGCAGGCGCAGACCAGCGCCATGCCGGAGCTGCGCCTGGTTGTGCTCGCGCTGCAAGACCGGCTGGCCTACGGGCCAACCTTCGAGGCGGCGCTGGCCTCGCTCTTCGGCGGAGAGACCTCGTCGCTCAGCGCCAGCGAATCCGCGCCAGCCGCGCCGCAGGCTGCATCTGCTTCGCAACCGGCGCCGCAGGCTGCGACGGATATTGACGGGCTCATCGCGGAGGCGGGCAAGGACTTCGCCGACTACCAACGCCTGACCGCGGAGGGCAAGCTGGGCGAGGCCGGCCAGAAGCTCGATCAACTGAAGCGCGTCCTCGATCAACTGAACGCACAGAAAAAATAAGGCGCTCTCGCAATTGCTATAGACCAATTTTGTTTGTCATTCCGTAGCGTAGCGGAGGAATCTGCTTTTGCTCGATCCACGATGGTCTACACCTTTAGAAAAATGCTTTAGCCTCTACAACCGAAGCCGATCCGCCATCGTCTCTTTGTAATCTTTTTGTATCCGCATTGCGCATCCGCCGATGCGGCGGGAAAATTATTTAAGAGCGTGTCACCACGATCCAGCTACGCCGCCGTCTCCCCTCCCCCGCAGACGACTCCCCGGTTCATCGCGATTGCCCGCCCGGCAACATTACGAGGCAAACCATGAACGCGCTTCTCATCTATCCCCGCTTTCCCGACACCTACTGGAGCTTCAAGCACGCGCTCTCGTTTTTGGGCAAGCGCGCGGCCCAGCCTCCGCTGGGGCTGATGACCGTCGCCGCGCTTCTGCCCGCAAATTGGAAGAAGCGGCTGGTCGATACCAACGTGGAGCGGCTCACCGATAAGGACCTCGCGTGGGCCGACGTTGCTCTGCTCAGTGGCATGCATGTGCAGCACGATCATCTGGCCTCCATCGTCGAACGCTGCCGCGCGCGCGGCCTGCGCACCGTGATCGGCGGGCCCATTACCAGCAGCATCTCCGCCAAGGAGCTGCGCGCGGACCACGTCGTCATCGGCGAGGCGGAGGAGTTGATCGCAACCCTGGCGCGCGATCTGGAGGCGGGCCAGGCCAGGCAGGTGTACCAGGCAACCGAGCGACCGGCCATGAACATTAGCCCGCTGCCCGATCTGAGCCTCATCAAGATGCGCCGCTACAACACCATGACCTTGCAGTACTCGCGCGGATGTCCCTTCAACTGCGAGTTCTGCGACATTATCGAGATCTACGGCCGCCACCCGCGCACCAAGGCGGTGGCGCAGGTGCTCGCCGAGCTGGACCAGTTGCAGCAGGCGGGCTGGCGCGATTCCGTCTTCGTGGTGGACGACAACTTCATCGGCAACAAGCGGCGCGCCAAGGAACTGCTCTCCGCGATGGTCGAGTGGGGACGCGCGCACGGCCGCCCCTTCCGCTTCATCACCGAGGCCTCGCTCAACCTGGCCGACGATCCGGATCTGATGCAGCTGATGAAGGACGCCGGCTTCAGCTCCGTCTTCCTCGGCATCGAGACCCCCGACGAGACCAGCCTCATCGCCAACCACAAGATGCAGAACACGCGGCGCGACCTGCTGGAGAGCGTGCAGATCATCCAGCAGTACGGCATCGAGGTGATGGGCGGATTCATCCTCGGCTTCGACACCGACCGCGAGGACGTCTTCGACCGCATGGTGGAGTTCATTCAGAAGAGCGCCATTCCCGTCGCCATGGTGGGCCTGCTGCAGGCCATGCCCGGCACGCAGCTCTTCCGCCGCCTGCGCAGCGAAGGCCGGATTCTGGACGGAGGCGATGGCGACAATACGGATTGCACGCTGAACTTCATTCCGCGCATGGACTCCGCGCGCCTGGTGGAGGGCTATCGCTCGGTGATGCGCCGCATCTACTCGCACGAGGCCTACTACGAGCGGGTGCGTCTGTTGCTCAGCCGATGCCGTCCCACCCATACCGGGCGCTTCACCTTGGAAAACGTGCGCGCGTTTTTCTCTTCCATCGTGCGCCAGGGAATGCTGAGCAGCGGCCGGCTCAGCTACTGGCGGTTCGTGCTGTCCACCGCCCTGCATACTCCGCGCTCCTTCGGCGTGGCCATGACGCTGGCCGTCAAGGGATACCACTTCCAGATCATGACCCAGCGCCTGCTGGAGCAGGAATAATGGGTTGCAGGACTCCCTCTGGTGTATACTTGTCTCATGATTTCCCGCCCCACCACCGTTGAGGCCATGGCCATGTGTATGCACATGTGTCGCCGAACCGTGGGTGTGTGTGGAAACAATCCGATGCGCTAGTCGCAGACGAGATCGGCTTCCAAACGGCTCACGGTCCTCAAGGGACGGTGGGCCTTTTCATTGTTCCTGGGATTGTTCCTCCTACAATCAACGTAAAATAACCAACGAACAAAGGAGCAGGAAATGTCAGAGCAGACCGCAGCACCCAAGCAGCATCTTGCCACGCTTGCAGTTCACGCCGGTCAGGTGGTGGACCCCGCAACCAACGCGCGCGCCGTGCCCATCTACCAGACCACCTCCTACGTCTTCAACGATTCCGACCACGCGGCGCGCCTCTTCGGCCTTAAGGAGTTCGGCAACATCTACACCCGCCTGATGAACCCCACCACCGACGTGCTGGAGAAGCGCATCGCTGCGTTGGAGGGCGGAGCGGCCGCGCTCGCCGTCGCATCCGGCCAGGCCGCCGAGACGCTCACCATCCAGACCATTGCCAGCGCCGGCGACGAGATCGTCTCCACCACATCGCTCTACGGAGGCACCTACAACCTCTTCCACTACACGCTGCCCAAGCAGGGCATCGCCGTGCGCTTCGTCGATGCCGACGACTTCGCCGGCCTGCGCGCCGCCATCAACTCCAAAACCAAGGCGCTCTACACCGAGACGCTGGGCAATCCCAAGCTTGACGTGGCGGACATCGAGAAGCTCGCCGCCATCGCCCACGAAAATGGCATCCCGCTGATCATCGACAACACCTCGGCCTCCCCGGCCCTGGTGCGGCCCATCGAGTGGGGCGCCGACATCGTCATCAACTCCGCCACCAAGTTCATCGGCGGCCACGGCACCACCCTCGGCGGCTTGATCGTGGACGCGGGCAAGTTCGACTGGAAGGCCTCCGGCCGCTTCAAGGACTTCGTCGAGCCCGATCCCTCCTACCACGGCCTCTCCTACACCGAAGCCTTCGGCCCGCTAGCGTTCATCCTCAAGGCCCGCGTGCAGGGGCTGCGCGATACCGGCGCCGCGCTCTCGCCGTTCAACGCCTTCCTTCTGCTTCAAGGCGTGCAGACGCTGCATCTGCGCATGGAGCGCCACTCGCAGAACGCGCTCGCCGTGGCCACGCATCTGGAGTCGCACCCCGGCGTCGAGTGGGTCAACTATCCCGGCCTCAAGTCCAGCAAGTACTTCGCGCGCGCCGGGAAGTACCTGCCCGGGGGCAAGGGCGCGCTGATCACCTTCGGCATCAAGGGAGGCTCCAGCGGCAGCGCGTTCGAGGCGGGCAAGAAGCTCATCAATTCCGTCAAGCTCTTCTCCCACCTGGCCAACATCGGCGACTCCAAGTCGCTCATCATCCACCCCGCCTCCACCACCCACGCGCAGCTCACCGTGCCGGAGCAGGCCGAGACCGGCGTAACCCCGGAACTCGTCCGCCTCTCCGTCGGCATCGAGGACATTCGCGACATCCTTGCCGATCTGGACCAGGCAATCCTCGCCGCCAACGGACTCGCCAAGTAGAATCAAGCGGAGCCCTAAACGTATGACTGAAGAAGATCCAATCCCAATCCCAACCCCCGCCTTCGAGGGAGACTTCGTCATCGACGAAGTTCTCTCCCTCGAGAGCGGCGAAGTCCTCGTCAACCCCACGCTGCACTACGCCGTCTACGGTGAGCTGAATGCCGCGCGCGACAACGCCGTCCTCGTCTGTCACGCCCTCTCCGGTTCCGCCCGTGTTGGCGACTGGTGGCCGCAGCTCTTCCTCCCCGGCGACCTGGGCCTGCTCGATCTCACCCGCGACTGCGTCATCGGCATCAACATCTTCGGCTCCTGTTACGGTTCCACCGGCCCCGGCTCCATCGACCCCGCCACCGGCAAGCTCTACGGCCCCACCTTCCCCCTCATCAGCATCCGCGACATCGTCAACGCCCAGGTCAAGCTCATCGACCACCTCGGCATCCCCCGCCTCAAGCTCGTCATCGGCGCATCCATCGGCGGCATGATGGTCCTCGAGTGGGCCATCCTCTACCCAGACCGCGTCGCCCGCGCCGTCGCCATCGGCGTCGCCCCGCTCGGTGCCATGGGCCTCGGCCTCAACCACCTCCAGCGCAAGGCCATCATGCTCGATCCCGCATGGAAGGGCGGCTACTACCAGCCCGGCCACGGCCCCACCGGCGGCCTCGCCCTCGCGCGCGCCCTCGGCATGATCAGCTACAAGTCGGTTCCGCTTTTAGAGGAGCGCTTCGCCCGCAAGCCCAACCGCTACGGCGACGAGAACCCCTATCTCTCCACCTCCGCCGGGCAGAACGGCCGCTTCGACGTCGCCGGCTACCTCGACTACCAGGGCCAGAGCTTCCTCTCCCGCTTCGACGCCAACTCCTACGTCTCCATCACCCGCACCATGGACATCTTCGATCCCGTACGCGCCCACGAGACGCCCTACGTCGCCTACGCGCGCATCACCGCGCACCTCACCCTGGTCGGCATCTCCACCGACTGGCTCTTCCCGCCCGAGGACGTCCGCTCGCTCGCCGCCATCATCCGCGCCGCCGGCGCCCGCTGCGACTACCGCGAGATGGCCTCCAACCACGGCCACGACGCCTTCCTCGCCGAACCAGACACCCTCGTCCGCCTCCTCACCCCCGTCTTCGAATAGCCGCCCTCGCGTCTCCGCCGCCCCTTTCGATCTGTCATCCTGAGCGGAGTTTGGCGCACGCGCCAAGCGGAGTCGAAGGAACTGCGGTTGCCGGGTGCCCCATCCTTGGCAGTTCCATCGCCAAGGGTGGGTTATCGTTTGCGGTAGCAGACGACCGTCTTCCTCGACCAACCAACAATTCGTCATCCCGACCGGTTGCCTGTTTAAGACCGTCATCCCGACCGGAGCGCAGCGCAGTGGAAGGGACCCCCGCATTTGTTTTGGTTCTTGTTTGTTTTACGCTTGTCATTCTGACCCTGAGCTTGCCGAAGGGGAAGAATCCCCGCATTTCGCCTTTTTACTTGTCATTCCCGAAGGGAATCTGCTTTCTTCAGATCAAACCCGTGCCGTTACGGTCATGAACAGCTGGGTTACTGTTGAATTGCGTGGAGGTTTCATTCCCCTGTGCCGTTACGGTCATGAACAGCAGTGGAATTGAAGGGGAAGGTGAGCTAATGGTTTCATTCCCCCATGCAATCGCGGTCAAGAACAACTACGACTGGGGAGCGTTCTGGACGATACTGTTTCATTCCCCCATGCAATCGCGGTCAAGAACAACTCTCTGGTATTGGCTCGGACGGTTCGCACTGTTTCATTCCCCCATGCAATCGCGGTCAAGAAGAACGACGAGCCAGCCGCCTAGCTCTCCCTCCAGTTTCATTCCCCCATGCAATCGCGGTCAAGAACAACGAGGCGCAAATGATTGTCCGAATCCAATGGTTTCATTCCCCCATGCAATCGCGGTCAAGAACAACTTGAATTGTGCCGCTCATTTCACTCCTCTGTTTCATTCCCCCATGCAATCGCGGTCAAGAACAACCGAATAATTGGAACAGCCCGCACTGACTCGGATTATTGGGTATCTCATATAAAAATTCTCAGATGAAACTAAGCTCTGCACAGATGTTCGCCACGGTTTTAGGTCTCTCTTGAGCGAAGCTCACCCTCTTGGAAAACCAATCGGGTTATCAGAGACCCCTTGGGGGTTAGGCCCAGATGCAGGTCGGTTACGGAACCAACTTGCGTTGATTCTCATTCGCCATGCAGCCCAGTACCGGACCGATGAAACTACTGGGCAGTTGCCTGCCCGTCCCGGCCCAGGATTGCATTGAGCCAAGGCTCAAAAACAATCCACTTGGTGAATTTACCACCATTCTCCAACTGTTGTAGACCGCGCAGCGCAATAATCTGGCTCGCATTCTCGTCGGCATTCGCCGCATGGCCGCATTCCACACAGCGAAAGACATCCTGCAACGGCTTGCCGGAAGCATCCCGGTGGGGCCGGTTCTCTCTCGCCCAGTGGCCACAGGCAGAGCAAGTCTGCGAAGTTCGCGCAGCCGGGACCTCCATCGGCTCAGGAAGGCCGACCCGTTTGGCCTTGTAGGTCAACATCGCGTAGAGTTTGGCAAACTGGCTCTGTTTGAGGAATCGGCCCATCGCAACTCCGTCGATCTTTTCCAGAACAATCTGGCTTTTGTGCTCGGCAGCAATCCCGATCAGCATGTTCGCATATTCGCCAAGGATGGCATCCGCGCGTCTTCCGCGCAGGCGAAACTTGGGATGCTTCTGAATGCCACGCCTCTGTAGATCGGCAATGTATTTGCTGTGCGCAGCCATCTCGCTTGAAAATGCACTGCCTTCGAGATTGAGTCCGGTGGCCAAAACCTTGCCGTCGTGATCGATCACGCAGGCCGAACCGATGATTGCGGCCCCACGGTCGATTCCAAGCACGGTAGTCGTTTCGATCTTTACCGGTGTGAACTCGAATGCAATGTGAACGAAGAAGTTGATTGCAGCATCCAATCCGCGACTTGCAATCAGCTTGGCGCTCTGTGGTGTCCCATGTAGCAGATATTCGTGTTCATGAAACTCGCGCCCCATTTCGAGCGGCAGAATCAAGCCGGGATATTGTTTCCCGCCGATGTCCTCGCCGGTGGAAATATCAACGAATCCAGCCTCCAATTCCTTCTTTTCGTATAAGCGATTGCCCGGCGAGAAGAGACGCAGAAGACAATAGAGATTGTTTCCACACTTCGTCAGCAGAAAGCCTCTTCCAAATCCATGGCGACGGAACTCGATGGGACGCGGCATAGGCCCGTCAATCTTTCTCAGCAACTGCGAGGCTGCCTTTGTAAGAGCGCGTGAAGTGAAGATTCGCTCTAGTCGGTGAGCCACACGAGTTTGGCCTTGCAGCCTCGCCTCGTCAATCCGCTCCTGATGCTCTGCACTCACAGGAAACTCTGTCGCAAGGGTCAGGTCTTTGTAGGCTTGCTCGTATTCATCGTCACTGAGAGGCTCCAACTTTGCGAGTGTTGGGGGGTTGGATTCATTCTTGCCCTTGTATGTCTTCGCCAAATGACTCAACAAGGCGGCAGAAATATCGTTGATGAGGTAATCACGCAGCGGAGCGAAATTCCTGCCCGTTGGAGTCAGCGTGCGAATGTATTTTGCGGTCGCAAATCCATTCGGAACCGCAACTCCCTTTCTATTGAGAATCGAACAATGCGCCATCAGCTCAGGATCGGCCACGGCCTTCTCCAGAAGCCGTTTTGCCATCCGGTGGTAGCTCTCCAACGCACTCATCAGGATCGCTTGCTTGTGCTTGCTCGGATTGTGGACCATTGAAGCGGGCCGTCTGAAAAACTCGATCTGGCATGGGACGCTAGAATAACACCGGCAGCCGGGTGCACCACATCTCGCTTCTGAGATGTGGGATCAGCCCCAACCCACCCCCGCATTTTCTTTCCCCAAAAACCTCAGCAAATTCGCATGTCAAGCCCCTTCGCCCTCCAAAATCCCCATAACCCCCACCCCATCAACCACTTCCCTCCGAAAAATAGTTGGCATACTAGTTATGCTCCGCTTGATACAATTAATATATGGATCGAACTCATCCAACCCGCGCGCGTTGTTTCACTGGACGCAAGCCGCACCGAATCAATATTTCGGCGGTAACTCAAACAGAATCAATGTTTTGTCGGAGTCACGCGCGCCAGAACCGCATTTTCAGCCATAACCCGAATCTTGGCTGTATTTTATCCTCAAGTCCCATGCAATCTGTATCTTGCCCGGCACTCGCCTCACAATCGCATGATTCCAAACCACTTACTCCTAAATTATTCAGTATCTATATCTTGCCTGTAACCGCAACAGGACAATCCACTTACGGGCCAATCTCCCCGCGGGGGGGGATGGCAGGGGGAGGGGGCGAACGAAAGACGAAATAAATGCGAAGTAACGCGCTCACTTCACCAGCCGGGTCAATTGCGCATGGTTCTCCCCTGTGGAATGATGGATGCGGCAAAATTCAGTCGTTTCCCTTGAGGTCAGATGACAACCCCGTCCAACAAGCCCCTTGCCCCGTCCGATACACGCGCCCTCATCGCCGTCGATCTTGGCGCTGAAAGCTGTCGCGTCTGCCTGCTGCGCTGGAAGGACGGCCGCCCATCGATCCAGGTCGTCCACCGCATCCCCAACAATCCGCGCGAGGTGGGCGGCGGCCTGCACTGGGACCTCAAGGCCATCACCGGCGGCCTGGAAGAGGGCCTGCGCAAGTGCGCCACGCTCGCCCCCGAGGGCATTCGCTCCATCGCCGCCGACGGCTGGGCCGTGGACTACGCGCGCATCGACGCCAACGGCGCGCCGCTGGCCGACCCCTTCTGCTATCGCGACCCCCGCAACGTCGAGTCGCAGAACTCCGCCCATCGCCTTTGCAGCCAGGAGCGCATGCGCGAGCTCACCGGAATCCAGATCCTCCCCTTCAACACCGCCTACCAGTTGCACGCCGACGCCATGGCCGGCCTGCCCGAGGGCCAGCAGTGGCTCAACCTGCCGGAGTATCTGCTGGCCCACTGGGGCGGCGCGCGCGTCTCCGAGTACACCAACGCAACCCACACCGAACTGGTGGAGCTCTACACCAAGCAGTGGTGTCCCGAAATATTCAGCGCGCTGCATCTCAACCTCAACCACGCGCCGCGCATCGTCCCTCCCGGCACCGACCTGGGCAAGCTTAGCGGCCCGCTGGCCAAGCTGCCCGCCCTGCGCGACACCACGCTGATCGCGCCCGCCTGCCACGACACCGCATCGGCCATCGCCGGCATCCCCGCCACCGGCAACGACTGGGCCTACATCAGCTCCGGCACCTGGTCGCTGGTGGGCGCGCTGATCGAGCAGCCGCGCAACGGCGCCGCGGCGCAGGCCGAAAACTTCACCAACCTCGGCGCGGTCGGCGGCCGCGTCTGCTTCCACAAGAACGTCAACGGCATGTGGTTGATCAGCCAGTGCATGGCCCAGTGGGCGCTGGACGGCAAGACGTGGCCGATCGTCGATCTGGTCGCCGCAGCCGAGCGCGTCACCTGCCCCATTGGCCTGCTCGACGTGGACGATCCCGACCTGCTGCTGCCCGAGCGCATGCCGCAGCGCATCAACGCGCAACGCGTCCGCAACGGCCTTGCGCCGCTCGACGAGTCACCCTCCAACGCGCCCGCCTTCGCCAGCCTCATCTTCCATTCGCTGGCCGCGCGCTACGCCCAGGTCCTGAACCGCGTCGCCTTCCTCACCGACAAAAAGCTGAAGCGGCTGTTCATCGTCGGCGGGGCCAATCAGAACGCATTCCTCAATCGCCTCACATCGGAGGCCACCGGCCTGGAGGTCTTCCGCGGATCGCCGGAAAGCTCCACCGTCGGCAACTTCGCCGTGCAGCTCGCCACGCTCGAAGGCGACCGCGACAACGTCACCGGGGCCTACGCCGAACCGGTCGCACGCTGGGCCGGCCTTTTCATCGAGGCCCTCGACCAGGCCTCAACCAACGCAAGTTCCTAGTGGCGGGCGGTTTCGGGAACGATTCCGGCCAGTTCAATGGGGAGAACAAGCGCCTCTTCCGTATCTCCCATCGAAAATGGCTTGAGGCTATATTGCCCGCGTGAACCCACTACATCGAACAGAAGATGGTCGGGATAGAGCAGGGACCGTATGACGGCGCTCTTGTCTGCATCTACGCCGGACTCGTTTGTGCGCTGGATCTCCATGAGGATCGGCGGGCCGGTCCCGCCAGAGTGTCTCGCGAAACCCTTCGAGCGCGTTCACCTCGTAGCCCTCGACATCGATCTTGAGCAGGGAGATGGGAGGCAGGCGGTTGGCGGCAAAGAAGTCGTCGCCTCGCACCACCTGGACCGTGATGGATTCGGCGGAGGCGTTGTCGGGAAGACGGTCGCCAAGCGTTCCCGTGCCCTGATTGGCCCCCGTGGGCGGGTGAAAGACGCCAGTCTCATTGCGATTGCCGAGTGCGACGGGAAAGACCGTTGCGTTGCGAACCATGGCGTGGTTGAACTTGCGCTCCATCTCCTGACGCACCACGGAGAACGGCTCAAAGCAGAACACCCGGTCCGCGTGGCTGGACATGAAAAGCGAGTGGTGCCCGATATTGGCTCCCACATCGTAGAAGTTGACCGGCTTTCCCTGAGCGCGCAGCGCGCCGGCCAGTGCTGCCAGTAGGCGCAGTTCTTCGATTGCATAGGCCCCATAATAGAAGACCGTCCAGTCGATGAAGTTGTTCAGGTTGCCGGAATAGGAGAGGCCAAAAAAGTCGATCTCGAAGGGCTCGGACATATGGTGGTCGGGATCGGAAAAGAAGCGAAGTACACGGTCGCGGCCGCGAAGCCAGTACCGATGCCCAAGTGCCCGCAAAGTTCTCTGTTTCAGAGACATCTCCATACGAGCATCCTAGCCTCTAGCCTTCGCCGAGGACAATATGCACACCTTGCAGGCCGAGCGCTCCACTCCGCCCCGGCCTACTTCCCGGCCACATCCTCCGCCAACCCGCGCTGCTTCAGCACAGTCTACGGCTGTTGTCCGCCGCGTGGAGCCAGGTTGTATACAAGCTGGACCAGCGAATGGAATTGAAAGTCCCCGGCCCGCCCGCGCTTTTCATCGATCGTGCGCGCCACCGCGATATGGTACGCCGGCATTGCGACCACATACTCGCCAATCTCGCCCTCGTGCCCCACAATGACGCGGCCATTCAGGTTCCGGTAGACCGGGATCATCTCCCGCCCCGCCACCGCCGAGATCGCCTCCAGCTCCGTCGCGCTGAACTGCTGTTTCATTGCCTGACCGAACTTGATTCCGCCCTTGAACTCCCTGCCTGCCAAGGTTCGCAGCTTCGCCACAAGCTCCTGCGACAGTCCCGCCTTCTCCAGCGCATCCACCGTCGTCGCGGGGATGGTCACGCGCGCATCCGGCCAATCGTGGACGAACAGACCCAGGCCGTACGGGTTGGCGTCCGTCCCCATCGAGATCAGCGACGCGCTGGTGGCCACGGCGAGCCACTTCTCCGAGACAATCTGCTTGCCCTGCCATTTGCCGTCGTCGGCCAGCACGCAGGCAATCTTCACCAGGTCGCTCGCCTTCAGTTCCAGTCCATCCATCGCCCAGGTGTTGCCCGCGTCGTCGTGGTGGAACTTGTAGTCCGTAATGCCAAGCGGCTTGAACAGGTTCTCCGCAAGCCACTCCTCCATAGATCGTCCCGTCGCCTTGCGAATGATGCCGGACTCGATGTTCACCGCGCGGTTGTTGTACTTCACCTCCTCGCCCGGTGTCGATACCACGGGCGACTCCAGCGCAAACTTCACAAAATCGTGCTGGGGATAGATGTCCTGTGAGCCCTGCGTGGTCAGGATGCCTGAACTGTGTTGCAGCAGATGGCGGAGTTTAATCTTGCTCTTCAACGGATCGCTCGCCATCTCCGGAAACCATGTGGAGACAGGTTCGTCGATGGACGGAATCAGGCCCTTGTCGTAGGCAATGCCAATCGCCAGGCCGGAGAATACCTTGGTCACCGAATAGAGGTAGATGCGCTGGTCCTTCGCCTTGAAGAACTCGGTGCGCACCGGTTGTTCATTCTGATATACAAACACCGCGTTGCTGTGCTGCGCTTCGGCATCGGAAAACAGTTTGTCCAGATCGGCCTGTTTCGGGGCAGGCTGCGCCGTCAGGCTTCGCGCCAGCAGTAACGTTGCCATCCATGCGACAAGGCGACTCATCGCAAGATAGTAACCCATTCCGATTTTTTCGCAAAGCCAGGCTACTTCCCGGCCCCATCCTCCACCAACCCGCGCTGCTTCAGCATCGGCCCGGCTGTCGGCTCGCCGCCCAGCCACGCCGCGTACATCTTCCCCAGCTCCTCCGTATAACCCTTCGACAGCACCATCCTGCGGAAGCGCTCTCCGTTGGCGCGCGTCGGCCCGCCATGCTCCACGAACCACTGGTACGCATTGTCGTCCAGCATCTCGCTCCACAGATACGCGTAGTATCCCGCCGCATAGCCTTCGCTCCATATGTGCGTGAAGTAGCTCGACCGGTAGCGCGGAGGCACCGTCGCCAGCGCGATGTGCTTCCGCTCCAGCGCCGCCTTCTCGAATTCATCGGGGTTCTGCAACGGGGCCGTCGCCGGCAGCGTATGCCACTGCATGTCCAGCTCCGCCGCCGCCAGCAGCTCGGTCAGCATGTATCCCTGGTTGAATTTGTCCGCCTTGCGCAGCTTCGCCGCCATCTCAGCCGGCATCGGCGCGCCGGTCTTGTAATGCTTCGCAAAGTGGTCGAAGACCGCCGGGTAGCTCGCCCAGTGCTCATTGAACTGCGAGGGAAACTCGACGAAGTCGCGCGGC
This sequence comes from uncultured Acidobacteriaceae bacterium, assembly GCA_963767315.1. GTDB lineage: Bacteria > Acidobacteriota > Terriglobia > Terriglobales > Acidobacteriaceae > Edaphobacter. Next base: position 268,382 of record CAVYDK010000018.1, read on the forward strand.
ACGTTCGTCCCCGACAGCAGCGGGTACTTCACGTTGGAGAACATGCCATGCAGCCCGTGGCCGAACTCGTGGAACATCGTCGTCACATCGGTAAAGCTGATCAGCGCCGGCTCGCCCGCCGCGGGCTTCGCGAAGTTGGCCACGTTGTAGATCACCGGCAGCGTGCCCAGCAGCTTCGACTGGTCCACAAAGGTGCTCATCCACGCGCCGCCGCCCTTGTTGTCGCGCTTGAAGTAGTCGCAGTAGAACAATGCCAGCGGCTTGCCGCTCGCCTCGAAGACCTCGAAGACGCGCACGTCCGGCGCGTACACCGGAATGTCCTTGCGCTCCTTGAAGGTCAGCCCGTACATCTGGTTGGCCGCGAAAAAAACTCCATTCTGCAATACATTGTTCAGCTCGAAGTACGGCCTCACCTGCGCCTCGTCGATGTCGTACTTCGCCTTGCGCACCTGCTCGGAGTAGAAATCCCAGTCCCACGGCTGCAACTGGAAGCCGCCCTTCTGCGCGGCGCCCGCAGCCTGAGAATCGATCACCGCCTGAATCTCCTTGCCCTCGGCCACCGCATTCACCGTCGACGCGGGCACCAGATCGTCCATGAACTTCACCGCTGCCTCGGGCGTCTTCGCCATCTGGTCTTCCAGGTCCCACGCCGCGAAGTTCGCGTAGCCCAGCAGCTTTGCCTTCTCCGCGCGCAACTGCGCCAGCCGCGCAATCGTCTCGCGCGTATCGTTTGCGCCTCCCCGTTCGGCGCGGTTCCACGAGTCCTCGAAGACCGCCTGCCGCGTCGCCCGGTCCTCCAGCGAAACCAGCACCGGCTGCTGCGTCGTGTTCTGCAGCGGCAGCACGTATCCCTCCACCTTGCGCCCCTTCGCCGCCTCCGCCGCGGCCTCCAGTTGCGCGTCCGTCAGCCCCTTCAGCGCGCTCTTGTCCGTCGTTATAAACGCCGCCGCCTTGGTCGCCGCCAGCAGCTTGGTGCGGAAGCTGTTCTCCAGCGTCGATTCCTCCTCGTTCAGCTTCTTCAGCTTCTCCTTGTCCGCCGTCGAAAGGTTCGCTCCCAGATGCACAAACATCTTGTAGTAGACATCCACCAGCCGCCGCGACTCCGCATCCAGCCCCAGCGTATTCATCTTTTTGTGGATCGCCGCCACCCGCGCAAACAACTTCTCATTCAGGAAAATCGCGTCCTGGTGCGCCGCTCGCTTGGGCGACTCGATCTCATTCACCTTATCCAGCGTGGGGTTGGTGTTGGCCTGCGCCACTCCGTCGAACACCTCCGCCACGCGGGTGTACAGCTGCCCGCTCTTCTCCAGCGCCACCAGTGTGTTCTCGAAGGTCGGCGCGGCCGGATTGTTCGCAATCGCCTCGACCTCCTTGATCTGCGCGGCCATTCCGGCCTCCAGCGCCGGCTGATAGTCCGTGTCCTTGATGCGGTCGAACGGCGGCGCGTGATAGGGCAGCGTGCTCGCCGCATAGAACGGGTTCGCCGGCCCAAACGCCGCCGCCTGCCCCGCCGCCTGTCCGGCCGCCTGCGCCGCCGGGTGATCTTCGTAAAACTCACTCGGCGGAATCCGAATATATTGGCCCATATGGTCGGGGTCCGGACGCCCAAAATAGTTAGGAGACCACTTCATTCCGTCAGCGAAGTATACGTTGACGAAGCGCACATGGCAGACGGTAAGATCCTCGAGTGGTTTCGTCGTCCGGATCAGCGCACTGTAGCCAGCGAAGTGGCGACCGAGAGGGATAGTCATTGTCTGCCCCGGAAGCAGCGACACGTCGGAATGTTCCGGGTACTTTAGCTTCTTGCCTTCATGAGTGTATTGACCTTCAGGAGGAGGGACGCCCACTGATATCTGGTCGCCAACCATTGGTTTGGACTCGCCGGTCTCAGGGAAAAATAGGAAAACAACAACCTGCACCGCCTCTCTCTTTGAGACGTTCCTCACGACCATGTCCGAATCTCGCAACCAGGCCTCATTGCTGGCCTGAAAAACTGTGCCGCTTCCTATCATTTCGCCGCTAACACGAAATCCAACCAGTTGTATTGGATCGATGCTACGTTGCTCCTCGAAGACAAATTTCCTGATCATCATCGAATCCTGCGCACAGGCCGCCGAACCAGACACGAACAGAAGAACCAGACAGAAACCCAGGAACGACGAAACTGGCATTCGTAATTGGCTGTGATCGTACATAAGCGTCCTCCTTGCTGCATCCACAACAGTGCTTCGTAATTTTCGGGCCGAACCGTCGGGCACGCGCGGCCTTCGCTAGCGATGCAGCGGTATCTCCTCCGAGTGTCCCGGCTGGTCCAGGAATTGTATCCCGCTGGCCGGTCCCAGCGCGCGGGTCCGTCCACTGCCGCAGCGCCCACACAACCTTCTTTGCAGGATTCACCTCGATCAGTTGTGCAGTCGTCGGCCACTGGGCGGGGTCCTTCACATCGTTGGGAATCCAGTTGGAGAAGACCGTATCGCCGTTGGCCAGCCGCGCCACATCCTGAATGCAGCCAATCTTGTACCCTGCATCGGCCAGATCTTTGCGGTCGAGCCGCCACACGACCTCGCCCTTCTTGTTCACCTCCAGAATCCCGCCCTTGGCGTTTCCCGTAATCAGCGTGTTGCCGTTGGCCAACCGCAACGCTGCCCACGGGCTGGGGGTCACATAATTCCACACCACGTCGCCCTCGCCGTTGTATTCGGTCACTCGGTTATCGTCCATATGGGCAATCAGAAATGTCCCTGCCGCGGTCATGCGCGCGCGCCGAAGCTGCGGGTGCGGCTGCGTCGGATCGCCCGGCTTCACGTCCACTTCCTTCTCCACGGCATTGGTTTTGGTATTGATCAGCCGCATCCGGATGGGGTCTCCGTTCTCCGTCACCAGCACATGGTCCAGCCCGATGGCCTGGATCGAGTGCAGCTCCCCGCCCGCGCGCACGTCGATGTGCCAGACGATCTTCTTGTCCGGCGTAACGATCGACGCCCCGCGCCGGCTGGAGAAGACCACGTTGCCATTGGCCAGCAGCGTGCAGTCGCCCAGTTCCTCAAAATCTTTCTTTCCTTCGAAGACGTAGTCGTACGGAATGGAGTAGGACCACGCAGGCTTGCCGTCGCGAATGATCCAGATCGTCTGCTCGGGGTTCACATAGTTCCACTCGCCGCAGTACAGAAACGGGTGCTGCGCCAGCCCGTTGCCGGGCAACACCGCCGGAGAGTTCACCACTGTAGCGGCGGCAGGCGCGGCGGGAGTTGCGGCAGGTATTGCGTTTTGGGCCGCAGCTACGATCCCAGCGCTCAGTATGGTCCCAACAATAACTACGCGTCCCAGTGACATGAGGTTCTCCCCTTTTTTGTGCCTCCGCTGACACAGCCTGCGCAAGCACCAGCGATTGTACTGTATCCACCAGACTCAACTCACCTACCAAATCGCAACCGTTTTCCCGTATTCTAAGCGTGAGATGACTGACACCATTCGCATCGGTTCCCGCGGCTCGCAGCTCGCGCTCTGGCAGGCCAACCACATCGCCGACGCCTTGCGCGCCGCAGGCCACGCCGTTGAGATCGAGATCATCCATACCACCGGCGACCGCCTGCAATCCGACGCCAGCACAGATGGCCAACCCTCCGGCGCAAATGCCCAACCCTCCCCGCTGGCGGGCAAGGGAATCTTCATCAAGGAGATCGAAGAGGCGCTGGCCGAAGGCCGCATCGACCTCGCCGTCCACTCGCTCAAGGACCTGCCCACCGCGCTCGATCCGCGCTTCATTCTCGCCGCCATCCCGCCGCGCGCCGACCCCCGCGACGCCTATGTCTGCCCACGCCAGAAGGCGCTGCACACGCTGCCCACCGGCGCCCTCGTCGGCACCAGTAGTCCGCGCCGCCGCGCCCAGCTCCTCGCGCTGCGCCCCGATCTCCGCTTCGTCGAGATGCGCGGCAACATCGACACCCGCCTGCGCAAGCTGGCCGACGGCGAGTGCAACGCGCTGGTGTTGGCCGCCGCCGGCCTCGACCGCCTCAACCGCACCGAGTGGCTCCGCCAGCGTTTCACCATCGAAGAGATCTGCCCCGCACCGGGCCAGGGCGCGCTCGCGCTGGAGACCCGCGCGCCCGGCTATCGGGTCTTCGGCGACCCCGCCCGCGACGACCGCATCCGCAGCATCGTCGCCGCGCTCGACCACCCCGAGACGCGCTTCTCCATCGAGGCCGAACGCACCGTCCTCGACGCGCTCGGCGGCGGATGCCAGCTCCCCATCGGCGTCCACTGCGCTCCCATCCACGACGTGGCAGACCCCATCCCCAACCCCGGCGCGCCCATTGCCTGGAAGATCCAGGCCCAGGTCGTCGCGCCCGACGGCGAACGCATGATCTGTTTCTCGTCTGAGGTTCCCGCCGGAATCGCCGCCCGCGCCCTCGGCCTGCACGTCGCCGAAGACCTCAAGTCCCGCGGCGCCCTCGAACTCCTTGAGCAGTTAACCTGACCGCTCACCCCTCGCAGCGCACAGCTCATCGCCGGGTGCCCCATCCATCGCAGTCCTATCGCGATCCGGGGTCCCCGCCAGCTTTGCTGGTGGGGTGGGGTGGGTGGGATGCGAGATGCGATCTATGCCACGCCGCTCTTGTGGCGGACGTCCGCGCCGCGCACCCAGAAGATCACGTCCTCGGCGATGTTGGTCGCGTGGTCGCCCACCCGCTCCAGGTTGCGCGCGATGATCAGCGCGTTCAGGCTCTGCGGCGTCAGCTCCGGCTTCTCCTTGATCAGCGTGCTCAGCGTATCGAACGCGCCGTCGTTCATCTCGTCCACCTGGTCGTCCAGCGTCAGCACCGACTGGGCCAGCTCCGCGTCCGCCTCGATGAACGCCTGCAGCGCCTTGCGCACCATCGACGAGGCCAGCGACGCCAGCCGCGGAATGTCCACCGGCAGATCGATGTTGGCGAACGCGCCCATCTCGCGCACCCGCACCGCGATGTTCACCGCCTGGTCGCCCACCCGCTCCAGGTCCGCGTTGATGCGGATTACCGACAGGATGAAGCGCAGGTCGATCGCCATCGGCTGCTCCATCGCCAGCAGGTCCAGCGCCAACTGGTCGATCTCGCGCTCCATCCGGTTGATCGCCGGCTCGGAGCGGAACACCAGCTCGCAGATCGAGAGGTCGCGCGTGCGGTAGGCCTCGATGGAGCGCTGGATCGCCTGCTCCGCCATGCCCGCCATCATCAGCAGCCGTTCCTTCAGGTCGTCGAGGCTTTGCTGAAACTTGATGCGCGTCGTCATCGAACATTTCTCCTGTGAATGCTGGCTGAGATCGAAATCTCCGCGCCGTTTTTCCACCAGGAAAAACGGCCCTCCTCAACTCGGAGCGGTGCCAAGGAACAGGAGAAATGTTTCAACCGAACCTTCCCGTGATGTAGTCCTCGGTGCGCTTGTCCGAAGGCGTGGTGAAGATCTTGTCCGTCGAGTTGAACTCCACCATCTTGCCGTTCAGGAAGAATCCCGTGTTCTCCGCCACGCGCGCCGCCTGCTGCATATTATGGGTCACAATCACAATCGTATACCGGCTCTTCAACTGGAAGATCAGGTCCTCGATCTTCGAGGTCGAAACCGGGTCCAGCGCCGACGCAGGCTCGTCCATCAGCAGCACCTCGGGATCGACCGCCAGCGCGCGCGCAATGCACATCCTCTGCTGCTGCCCGCCCGACAGGCTCGCGCCCGACTTCTTCCTCAGCTCGTCCTTCACCTCTTCCCACAGCGCCGCCGCCTTCAGGCTGCGCTCCACCGTCTCGTCCAGAATCGCCTTGTTGCGGAACCCGTTCAGCTTCAGCCCGCTGGCCACATTGTCGTAGATCGACATCGTAGGAAACGGGTTGGGCCGCTGGAAGACCATCCCCACCCTCCGCCGAATGTCCACCGGCGAAGCGTCCTTGTAGATGTCCACATCGCCCATCTTCACCACGCCGGTCGCCCGCGCAATCGGGTTGGTCTCGTGCATCCGGTTCAGGCAGCGCACAAACGTGCTCTTGCCGCAGCCCGACGGCCCAATCAGCGCCGTCGCGTGGTTGGCGGGAATACTCAAATTGATGTCCTGCAGCGTGTGGTTCGTTCCGTACCACGCGTTCAGGTGCTCCACATCGATGCCGACTCCCACTTAGCTTGCCCCCTTCAGAATGCCTCGTCCCGCATAGATGCGCACCAGCGTCACCGAAACCATAATCATCAGGATCAGCACCAGTGCTCCCGCCCACGCCAGCCGGTGCCACTCGTCGTAGGGCGAGATGGCGTACACATAGATCTGCAACGGCAGCGCCGCAATCGGCTCATTCAGCTTGAAGCTCCAGAACTGGTTGCCGAAGGCGGTAAACAGCAGCGGCGCCGTCTCGCCCGCCACCCGCGCAAAGGCCAGCATACATCCTGTGATGATTCCCGGCGACGCCGTGCGCAGGCTCACCGAGATCACCGTCCGCCACTTCGGCACGCCCAGGCCCAGCGCAGCCTCGCGGATCGCATGTGGCACCGTCATCAGCATCTCCTCGGTCGTCCGCGTGATCGTCGGCACCATCATGATGGCCAGCGCAACCCCGCCGGAGAACGCCGAAAAATGCATCTGCCGCATCACAATCAGCGAGTAAGCGGCAATCCCCATCACAATCGACGGAATCCCATTCAGCACGTCCGCCGTGAACCGCACCGCCATCCCCAGCATTGTGCCCCAGCCGTACTCCGCCAGATAGACGCCCGCCGCGATGCCCACCGGGACCCCCATCGAACTGGCCAGCGCAAGAATAATTCCCGAGCCCAGCATGGCGTTCGCCATGCCTCCGCCCGGCTCGCCCACCGGCGCCGGAATGTGGGTGAAGAACGCCAGGTTGAGCGAGCTCGCTCCCTTGTAGATCAGGTACCCAAGGATCGCCACCAACGGCACAACCACCAGCACCGTGCTCAACACCGCAAGCCCCGTCACCAGATGGTTCACCGCGTAGCGCCGCGCCGAGTTCAACCGCATCCGCCGCGTCTGAAAGTCCATCGGCGGACGCAACGGGCCGTCGTCCCCGCCCGGCGTCGCAATCGGAATTGGGTTCGCGCTCATCTCAATGCACCCTCGCCGGCGCGCCGCGCGTCACCGCCCAAACCAGCGCGCGCGCAATCGCATTCACCACAATCGTCACCAGAAACAGCGCCAGCCCGATCTCGATCAGCGCGCTGATGTACATGCTGCTGGTCGCTTCGCTGAACTCGCCCGCAATCACGCTGGCCAGTGTATTCGCGGGCGCAAACAGGCTCCTCGAAATGTCCGGGTGGTTGCCGATCACCATGGTCACGGCCATGGTCTCGCCCAGCGCCCGTCCCAGCCCCAGAATCACCGCGCCCACAATCCCGATGCGCGCGTTGCGCAGCACGCCGGTGCGGATCATCTCCCAGCGCGTCGCCCCCAGCGCCAGCACCGCCTCGCGCTGCGACACCGGCACCGCAAGCATGATGTCCCGCGAAATCGAGGAGATGATGGGCAGAATCATGATCGCCAGAATGATGCTCGCCGTCAGCAGGCCCACGCCGAAGTTGTACCCCCCAAAGAACCCCGTCCAGCCGAGATACTTCACCAGCAGCGGCCCAAGCTGGTCGCGCACGATCGGCACCAGCACAAACACAGCCCACAGCCCATACACCACGCTGGGAATCGCCGCCAGCAGTTCGGTCAGAAACGAGATCGGAGCCCTCAGCTTCGCCGGACAAAGCTCGGCGAGGAAGATCGCGACACCCAGAGCCAGCGGCACCGCCATCGCCAGCGCCAGCAGCGACGTGGTCAGCGTCCCGAAGATAAACGGAAACGCGCCAAAGTCCCCCGTCACCGGGTTCCACGCCGAACGCGTGAAGAACCCCAACCCGAACTGCGACAGGCTCAGCCTGGAACGCGCAATCAAAATCGTCAGAATAAACAGCACAATCGCGAAGATGCTCAGCGCGCACACCAGCATCGCCGCTGCAAATGTCCCGTCCGCCAGCCCGCCGTTGCCGCGCGCTCTCAGGTACTGCCGGATCGGCGAGGGCGGTCCCTCCGCTGCAACCGGCTCCGCGGCCGCGACAAAGTTGACGATCGACGGTGCATGGAGCCGCGTCGCAACCGCCTGCGTCGATGGCGCAGTCGGCGGCGACGAAGGCTCCGGCTCTCTCTCAAGGGACATGGACGATGGTGTCACGATATATCTTCTGGCATTCGGTATTCCAATTTAGAAGCTGTCATTCTGAGCGCAGCGAACGGGGCCCCCGGTCAGCTTGATTGCGGAGCAGGAAAAATCCCCGTATTTCGTACTTGCCGTTGCTTGTTCTCTCTCGCGATGCACCCCAGCTTCAATCCAGCCCGAAAAACCATGCCGCGCGGCCGCAAACCCTCTGCGTCCGCGCGGCACTCACAGTTTACTTGACGGTCGCAATCGTCTTCTTCACCATCGTCTGCACCTGCGCCGGGAGCGGAGCATAGTGCATTCCCGCAGCCTCGCTCTCGCCATGGTCCAGCATCCAGTTCAGGAACTCCTTCACGGCCGCGCCCTTCGCCGGATCGGCAAACTTCAGCGGAATCAGCAGGTAGGTAAAGCTCGAGATTGGGTACGAGGCCGCGCCCGGTGCATTGGTGATCGACACGCGGTAGTCCGCCGGCATGGTCTTGGCCGAGGCCGCCGCCGCCGCCGTCACGCCCTCCGGAGATCCCTGCAAAAACTTGCCTGCCGCATTCTTCACCGCGCCGTACGACATATTGTTGCTGAGCGCGTAGATCAACTCGACATATCCCATCGATCCAGGGGTCTGCCGCACCATCCCAGCCACGCCTTCATTGCCCTTGGCGCCGATGCCCGCCGGCCACTTTACCGCCGAGTTGCTGCCCACCGTTGTCTTCCAGGCAGGGCTCACCTTCGACAGATAGTCGGTGAAGATAAACGTGGTGCCGCTGCTCTCCGAACGGTACACAGGAAGGATCGCCTTGTCCGGCAGGTTGGCGCCGGGGTTGTCCTTCACCAGCCGCGGGTCGTTCCATTTGGTGATCTTGCCCAGATAGATGTCGGCAATCACGTCGCCGCTGAAGTTCAGCACCTTGCTCACTCCGGGAACGTTGTAGATCGGCACTACCGCGCCCAGCACCGTCGGGATGTGCATGAATTTCACCTTCGCCGCCGCAATCTTGTCGTCGGTCACAGGCATGTCGCTGGCGCCGAAGTCAACCGTTCCCTCCGAGGTCTGCGTGATGCCGCCGCCCGACCCGATCGACTGGTAGTTGATCTTCACGTCCGGGTGAAGCTGGTTGTATTCGGTGAACCACTTGTTGTAGATCGGGTAGGGGAATGTGGCCCCCGCCGCCGTAATGTTCTGGGCGCTTGCGCCGACCGCAACCATCGCTAACAAACCTGCTGCCACTAAATTCAGTTTCACTGGTTCCCCCCTCGAAGTTGGAGCGCCCAGCCTGATCTGCCCAACAACGCAGGCCCAGACGCCTCCTTAGGTACTGCAAACCAGTGTGATGCCCGATTGTTACGGAGTGATTACATCGCAATAAAAGACAAAAGAAACCCTTGCGCCATGCCAACATCCCCCGCCACTCACCCTGTCAACCGTCTCATTCCGGGACAGTCCGCGCCTTGGGCAGCCTCACCAGAAAGTTGCTTCCCGCGCCCAACTCGCTCTCCGCCCGGATCGTCCCGCCCTGCATCTCCACCATGTGCCGCGCGATGGCCAGCCCCAGCCCCGTCCCGCCCGACTCCCGCGAGCGCGCCTTGTCCACGCGATAGAAGCGCTCGAAGATGCGCGTCAGGTGCTCCGAGGCGATCCCCGCCCCAAAGTCCCGCACGCTGAACTCCACCGCGCCCGCGCCCTGCAAACCCAATTCATCCTCGCCTGGCCCATCCGCATCCAGCGTCCACACCTCCCGCGCGCTCACCACCACCCGGCTCCGCTGGGAGTCCTTGGCCTGCCCGTACCGGATCCCGTTCTCGATCAAGTTTCCCAGCACCTGCACCATCGAGTCCGTGTCCACAAAGACCTCCGCCCCGGTCGTCTCGCCGATTTCCAACTCAGCCTCGGCGTCCTGCACCATTCCGCTCATCGCCGCCACCGCGTCGCGCACCAGCACGTCGGCGCGCACCGGCCGCGGATGCAACTCGGCCTCCCGCGACTCCACCCGCGCCATGGTCAGCAGGTCCTCGGTCAGCCGGCTCATGCGCGTCGCATTCTTCAGGATCGTCGCCATAAACTCCTGCCCCATCGGGCTCAACTCCTCGTGGTCCAGCAGCGTCTCCACATAGCCGCTGATCGAGGTCAGCGGAGTGCGCAGTTCGTGCGATACATTGGCCACAAAGTCCCGCTGCGTACGCTCCATCTCTTCCATCCGCGTAATGTCGTGCAACACCGCCACCGCGCCGCCCGCCGGCATCGGAGACACGCTCACCTCGAAGATTCGTCCCGGCAGCAGCGACGTCGTCCTCCGCTCGCACACCACCCGTTCGGCCAGCGCCGTTCGCACGCACGTCAGAACGTCCGGGTCGCGCACCGTCTCCACCAGAGCGTGTCCCACGCGGACCGCGCTCGCCGACGTAGCCCCAGACGTGATCCGTTGCATCTGCTGGTTGGCCCACTGGATCCGTCCCGCCGCGTCCACCGCCACCACCGCGTCCTGCATCGAATCCAGCAGCCCTTCCAGCTCGATCCGGTCCTCTCCCGCAAGACTCAGGTCCCGCCGCAACCGCTGCGACGTGCTCTCCAGCGCCTGAAACGTGCCGCTCCACTCCGCAAAAGAGGCCTCCGCCTCGGCTGCATCGAATTCAGGCAGGGCCTGCACCGCATCGCTCACCCGCTCCATCTCGCGCCGGACTCGCCAGCCATAGACCAGCGCAAAGACCGTCGCCAGAGAGATGCCGCAGCCCCACGCTGCCCACCAGTTCCCTGGTACGACCAACGCCGTCAGCTCGACCGACGATACAATCGCCAACATCATCAGAAATATCAGGCCCGCCAACGAAGCTCGACCCACGCGCAATGTATTCCTCCGTCCCCGAGCAACAGCTACCCGCGCCGTTGACGATCCACCGCCAGTAATCGCTCAATCAACTCATCCGAAACATAGAAGCTGGTCGCCTGTAGCGCCGCGAGCGCCTCTGGCAGCGATAACAGCCCGCGTCGCGCCGCCTCCGCCAGAACACCCAGCAGACCGATCACAGGAATCCCACGTTTCTCCGCCTCGCGCCGCGCTGCTCCATCGTCCACGATCAGGCGTTTCGCTCCCAGGCGTTGCGCCAACGCAATCGCATGCCGCTCCCCGCGGTCCAACGCATCGAGAGAAGCGTCCTCACCCGGAATAGAGCTATCGATCTCCAGCCAGACCGGCGGATGCTGGGCCCACTCCCAGATCGAGGCGGGCGCACTCGATGAACTCAATTCATCCAACACAGCTTCAGGAATCGTCACGCGCCCATAAATCTGGCCGAGTACGCCTACATGCCCAATCAATATCAGGTAGTTGACCGGCGAGGTGTCCGCAACAACGATCATTCACCCTGCCCGTGACGCCAGTCTGCCCTCGAAGCCCTCGCTCGCCAGCAGGTCCTGCTCCAGATCGGCGGCCGAGTAATCCAGCGGGACTCCGTGCGCCTTCAGAAACGCATGGACCTGCATCCGTGTCTCCAGCCCCAGCAGACGGCGAACCTGGCTCTCCGAAAGCCGTCGGCTGCGATAGCCTTCCAGTGACAGCGCCTCCAGAACAGCACGTGGCAGGTCGGGCGGGCTCAGTTCCCCATCCGCCAAAAAGATGCGCGCCATTTCATCCGGAATTTGCACCTGAATATTCATGCTGTACGCCCCAACTCTCATTATTGCGCGGCACACGCAACGCCACAAGCCGCAAATCTCATCCAGCCTGCACCGTCTTCGGAACCTCGAACCGGTAGCCCGCTCCGCGCATTGTCTTAAGATACCGCGGCTCCTCGGCGTCCTCTTCGATCTTCTCCCGAATTCGCCGCACATACACGTCCACCGAGCGCGGCGTCACAAAGCGCGCGTCGCCCCACACCGCGTCCAGCAACTGGTCGCGGCTGAACACCCGCCCGGGATGCCGCGCCAGGTAGTCCAGCAGCCGGAACTCGGTCGCCGTCGTCGTCACCAGCTCGCCGCTGACGCGCAACTGCATGGCGTTCGCGTCGATCTCCACCGCATCGAACCTCACCACCGAGGGCGCGGTCGGCCGCTCGAAGCGCCGCAGCACCGCCTTCACCCGCGCCACCAGCTCGCGCGTCCCAAAGGGCTTCGTGATGTAGTCGTCCGCGCCCAGCTCCAGCCCCATCACGCGGTCGCTCTCCGCCGCCCGCGCGGTCAGAAAGATGATCGGCACCGTGCTCAGCGCGGCATTCTTCCTCAGCCTCCGGCACAGGTCCAGTCCGTCCCCGCCGGGGACCATGATGTCCAGCAGAAACAACGCCGGCGGCTGCCGTTCCGCGTCCGCCACAATCTGGCCCATCGCCATATACGTCCGCACCGTGTAGCCCGCCGCCTCCAGGTGAAACTGCACCAGGCGCAGAATGTCCGCATCGTCTTCCAGCACAAACACCGTCTGACTCACTATGCAACCCCTCGCTCGACCCGCTTCAAAGTGCCCCTGTCTGCCGCCGCCCAAACCCTCGGGCGCGGCCCAACTTAGCATAGCCCACGCACATGCTTCCTTTTGCAAACATACGATAAATCCTTCGCATCCCTCCACCCCACACCCGCCCCGCCCCACCCCAAAGGTATACTTGCGACAGATCGGGCAAGTCCCAGGAGAGTGTTGCATTTTGAAGAACCGATCGCATCTGGTTCTGTGCGTGGACGACGAAGCCGTCGGTCTCGGTATCCGGAAGATCCTGCTGGAACGCGCCGGATACCGGGTGCTCACCGCCGCCGACGGCGCCTCCGGCCTGGAACTCTTCGCCGCCCAGCCCGTCGATGCCGTCGTCTTGGACTACGCCATGCCGGGAATGCATGGCGGCGAAGTCGCAAAGAAGATGCGCCAGATCAAGCCCGAAGTTCCCATCCTGCTGCTCTCCGCCTACCTCGATCTCCCCGCCGAGGTCACCTCGCTGGCCGACCTCTACATGACCAAGGGAGAGGGTGCGCCCGTCCTGCTCGACAATCTGGGCAACCTGCTCTCACCCCAGCCGCATCTCACCCGACATCCCGGGACAAACCAAGATCGATGATCGGAATTAGTTGTAATGGAATAAAGGGCAGTCGAGAAAATCCTCCACGAAAGAGAACAAAGGACGAAAAGTCTTGGAGTTTAAACGGTTCAAACGAACACTGCGGCAGGTTTTACTTCTCCCAATTGTTGCCTGCCTCCTGCTGGCCGGCGTCCTCGTCTGGCAGATCAGCAGGGCCATCTCCACGGTCGGCCTCATCGAGGACTCCGACCAGCGAATCACCCTCGCAACCCTGATCGAAAAGCTCGTTGTTGACGAAGAGACCGGCCTGCGCGGCTATCAGATTACCGCCGACCCGCGCTTTCTGCAGCCCTACTACGACGCCGAAGCCCCCATGCAGCAGGCCATCGCCCAACTCCAGCCCATGCTCAAGCCAGGGGGACAAGGGAAAAACCTCCAGCAATTCATCCAGGAGCACCAGGCCTGGCATCGGGACTTCGCCGGTCCGCTCATCTCCACCATCGCCGCCGCCGGCCACACCAACGACGACGATCTCAACCTGACCGGCAGGGCCAGGATGAACTCCATGCTCGCCCTGATCGACGACATCGTGAAATCGTCCGAACAGCACCGCGTGGATCGCATCGCCCTATGGCGCCGGCAGACCCGCCATCTGCTGCTCCTGCTCATTGCGCTCGCGCTGGCCATCGGCCTGCTCATCGGCCTCTACACGCGCAGCCGCATGGAGTCCGCCTACGCCGCATTCCGCCGCGCCATCGACCTGCAGCGACGCCGCGCCGAAGAGCTCTTCCAGTCCGAGCAGCACCTGCGCACCACGCTTGCCTCCATCGGCGACGGAGTCATCGCATGCGACGCCGAAGGCCGCGTCCAGATGATGAACCCCGTCGCCCAGGAACTCACCGGATGGACCGAGTCCGAGGCACGCAACCTCCCGCTCGACCAGGTCTTCCACATCGTCAACGAGACCACCCGCCTGCCCGTCGAAAATCCCGTCGTCAAGGTCCAGCGCCTGCAGCGCATCGTCACCATCGGCAACCACACCACCCTGTTGCGCAAGGACGGCTCCGAACTCTCCGTCAACGACAGCGGCGCCCCCATCCGCAACGCCACCGGCCAGATCACCGGCATCGTCATGGTCTTCCGCGACATCACCCTCGAGATGAAAACCCGCGCCGCCCTGCTGGCCAACGAGAAGCTGGCCGTCGCCGGACGCCTCGCCGCCACCATCGCACACGAGATCCACAACCCCCTCGACTCCGTCGCCAACATTCTCTACCTCCTTCAACATGAACCCAAAGAAGAAGAATCCAAACAGTTCCTCCAGATGGCCCAGCGCGAACTCGCCCGCGTCACCCAGATCAGCCGCGCCATGCTCAGCCTCTATCGCGAATCCAAAGCGCCCGTCCGCGTCAACCTCAAGGAGATGCTCGACGACCTGCTCCTGCTCATGCAGCGCCGCCTCCAGATCCTCGGCGTCACCGTCTCCGCCGATCTCTCCCCCCAAATCGCCGTCGAAGGCTTCCCCGCCGAGCTGCGCCAGGTCTTCACCAACCTCATCACCAATGCCGCCGAGGCCGCCGGCCAGGGCGGCGCCGTCACCGTCCGCATCACGCCCCAAACTGCCGACGCCGCCTCATCCCCGGCGCTCGAAGGCGGGGCCATCGTCGAGATCACCGACAACGGCCCGGGAATCCCCCCGCAGGTCCGCGAACACATCTTCCAGCCCTTCTTCACCACCAAGGGAGAACGCGGCACCGGCCTCGGCCTCTGGGTCTCGCAGGGAATCATCCGCAAGCACGCCGGCTCCATCGACCTCGCCAGCCGCACCGACGGCCCCGCCCACGGCGCCACCGCACGCGTCTTCCTCGCCGCCAAACCCATCCTCAACCTCAACGGCGACTGACGCGGTGCACCAGCGCACCGCAACCGGCAACTCACACCAGCAACCTGCTGAATACCTCATTCGACGCCATCCGGCCCCGAGCCGTCAGCCGCACCCAACCGCCCTCGCGCTCCACCAGCCCAGCCTCCTCCACCTCATTCAGCGCAGCCACCGCCCCCTGCACCAACGCCTCGCCAAACTCCGCCCGCAGCGCCTCCAGATCGACCCCCACATTCATCCGCAACCCCAGAAACATCGCCTCCTCAAATCCCTTCTCCATGCCAATCCATTCCACCTCCGGCCCCGCACCGCAAGTAAGCTGCACCAACGCCCCGTCTTGCTCATAGCTCATACCTCGTAGCTCATACCTCGCTTCCAAAAACCGCTCCAGATCGTCCGTATTCCCCCACCGCACCGCGCCCTCACCAGCCTTGGGCCCAGGGGAACAGGCCCGCAGCATCGAGTGCGCGTCCAGCCCAAATCCCACATACGGCTCCCGCCGCCAGTACTTCATATTGTGCCGCGATGCATGGCCCTCCCGCGCAAAGTTCGAGATCTCATACTGCATCACGCCATTCGCCTCCAGCCACTCGCACGCCGCCGCATACCACTCCGCAATCGCATCGTCGCCCGGCACATCGTCCGCCCCGTACTTCAACCTGTTCCCTGTTCTCTGTTCCCTGTCGGGGCCCCCGGCGAGCGGTCTTGGCTCGCTGGGGTGACTGTTCCCTGCCTTCAGCAGCTCGCGGCCCAGCCGCGAATCCTCATCCACCTCCAGCATGTACACGCTCACATGCGGGACCCCGCTGCCAATCGCCACATCGACCGACTCGCGCCAGCTTGCCAGAGTCTGCCGCGGCAGCCCAACAATCAGGTCCACGTTGATCTCCTCCACGCCCGCCGCGCGCATCCGCGCAATCTCCGCAAGGCAGATCTCGCGCGTGTGCATCCGCCCCACCGCGCGGGCCTCCGCATCCACAAACGACTGCACCCCGAAGCTAACGCGGTTCATCCCCAGCCGCAGCAGCTCGTCCAGCGTCTCGTCGCCCAACTGCCCAGGCGCGCACTCAACGGTGATCTCCGCATCCGCCGTCACTTCGAACTCACCCCGCAGCGCCGCAAACAGCCGCCGCACCTGTTCCGCCGAGAGCAGGCTCGGCGTCCCTCCGCCGAAGTAAACCGTATCCACCCGCCCCGGCAGCTCCGCGTGCAACTCCGCCGCCCGCCCCCGCGACGAGCGAATCTCCGCGCACACCCGCTCGATGTACCTATCGATCCGGTCTGAACTGGACGCCCCCGCGCCGAACGCACCCGCGCCAAAGACCCCCGAGGCAAAGTTGCAGTAGCTGCACTTCGCCCGGCAGAACGGCACCGAGATGTACGCCCCCAGCGATCGCTCCAATGCGCAATCCCTCCCCACTCGCGTCCAATTGAACGCACCGTTCCCAACACTCTACAGAATGCCAGACGGCAAGGGCGCCGGCGTCAGCCTGCGCTGGTGGAGGGCTCGCCGGCGGCGCTGGCGGCGATGCAGACGGCGCAGGAGCAATCGTCTGCGCCGAAGGCGTGTTCCATCGGGAAGCTCACGGAGTCGCCCATCTGGGCGAAGATTGCAGCCGCTTCGCTCTCGCGCATCGTCCCGGATTCCTTGGCCCTCTCGCCGATCCGCGCCTTGACGGCGCGCAGGCCGACCACCACCAGGACCACAATCTCCGGCTCAATGGGCTGCCGATAGTCCATCAGCGGGTGCGAGATGTAGTAGGCGATGGGAAAGATAGCGATCGAGAGCAGGTAAGGCAGTGCGGCGTCGCGGTCCCTCCGCCACCAGTCGCGCGCGCCGAAGAGCAACAGCAGGGTGAGGCTCGTGCAGAAGAAGACGTTGGGCAGTTGGAATGGCTCTTGCCGGATGTAGTTTGGGTCGAGGCTCCAGAAGCCGGTCCAATAGTTGACCGCGCGGCGCAGCGTAAGGCGGACAAAGAAGCCCGGGTGGCGGCTGATGTAGTCCATCGCCATGGCGCGCTTGTGGGCGATGTAGGCGACCTCGCCCTGCGACTGGTAGAGCCGCATCTCGTCGGGGTTGCTGGCGGGGTGGGTCCATTCCAGGGTGGGGTTGGAGCTGTCGCCGTTGTTGGCCGACCAGAACTCGTACCAGAAGCAGTCGCGCACCGGGCACAGCACATGCATGGTGCGATAGTTGCGCACGGTCCACGGCGTCAGCACAACGAAGAGCCCAACCGCCGCGAACGCTCCGCTGCGCAGAACGTCGCTGGAGAACCGGGAACCGGCGCGGCGCAGCTTCCACAGCCTCCACAGCGGAAGCAGCAGCAGCACCGGAAGCAGCGAGAAGACGGCGGGGTTGCAGAGCCCGGCCAGTCCGTACAGCGCCCCAAAGCCCAGCCAGCGCGCCGGCTGCGGATCGAGATGCAGGCCCAGCGCCAGCCAGAAGCACGTCGTCAGCAGCAAGGATGTCAGCGGGAACTCCCACACGCGCCCTGCGGAAAAATAAATTGCGAAGGGATAGATCGCCCAGCCCCAGCCCGCAAACATTGCAACGCGCGCGTTGAGCGAGAGCCGCGTCGCCATATAGATCGGCACGCAGGTGAGCGCGGAAAAAATGCTGTTGAGTGTCAGGATGGCCAGCGCGGACTTTGCCGAGTAGATGCCGAATACCCGGAAGATGACCGAGAGAATAAATGGATAGAGCGGCGGCAGCAGCGCCGTGGGCCCGGTGAGCGTGAAGAACGGCGAGGAGAAGCCCTGGTGCTGCGCGATGGAGCGGGCGATCCAACCCACTTCGTTGCCGAAGCGCTCGTAGTGGCGGGCGGGATCGGGAAACTCGCGGAAGATCAGGGCGACCACCACCATGCGCAGCGCCCAGGCCGCGGCCACCATCAGCAGAAGACGCATTCTGGATCGTCGGCTGGGCCGACTGTCAGAGCAGTCCATCGTTGAATCGGGAGCGGGCCGGAGTGTCGCTGTTGCCATGAATAGGAGGTTTCTTTCGGGGAGTGTCGCGTTCTGCTTCAGGAGCACCGAGGGAAGCACACTGGCAGTGCTCGGCGGCGAGGAGTCGTGCATCTGCTGTGAGTTGCAGAATGTATGCAGAAATAGTACAGCACCAACTAGTTTACCCCTTCGGCCACGCAAGTAAATGGTGAATTTCGTACTTGCAACCATCGCGCCATATGTTCCCTTGCTGGGTTGTTCGCCTCTCAACATCCGCTCCCAACAGCGTGATACGAATCGCGCAGCCTTGACACGAATCGGCGAGGCAGATTGACTTGAGGAAGAGCTTGTAACTCAGCAAGTGGCTGGCATCGGAGAACCATGGCGCGAATTGTTCGATGTTCGTTGGTCCAGGCGAAGAATGTAGTCCCCGCGGGGCCCGACGGCGCGGGCGCGCCGCTGGCCGCAATCAAGCAGCCGATGATCGACAAACACATCTCCATGGTCCGCGCGGCGGCGGCCGATGGCGCCCAGATCGTCTGCCTGCAGGAGATCTTCAGCGGCCCCTACTTCTGCGCCGAGCAGACCGCGCGCTGGCACTGCTTTGCCGAGCGCGTCCCCAACGGCCCCACCGTGCAACTCATGATCTCGCTGGCAAAAGAGCTTGGCGTCGCGCTGGTCGTTCCCATCTATGAAGTGGAGGAGGAGGCCGCCGGGGAAGAGAAAATCTTCTACAACTCCGCCGCCGTCATCGGACGCGACGGCTCCTTCCTCGGCACATACCGCAAGGCCCACATCCCGCACGCCGCCCCGGGCTTCTGGGAGAAGTATTATTTCCGCCCCGGCAACCTCGGCTTTCCCGTCTTCGATCTCGGTTGCTGCAAGATCGGCGTCTATCTCTGCTACGACCGTCACTTCCCCGAGGGCGCGCGCGTGATGGGCTTGAACGGCGCCGAGGTCGTCTTCAATCCCTCGGCCGTCATCGCCGGGCCAAACGACTTTCTGTGGAAGATTGAGCCGCCCGCGTTGGCCGTGGCCAATGGATTCTTTGTCGCCGCCATCAATCGCGTGGGGACGGAAGCGCCCTGGAACCTCGGCGAGTTCTTCGGCCAGAGCTACTTCTGCAATCCGCGCGGCAAGATTCTTGCCGAAGCCTCGCGCAACCAGGACGAGATCATTACCGCCGATCTTGACCTCGATCTCATCGCCGAAGTCCGCCGCGCATGGCCCTTCTATCGCGACCGCAGGCCGGAGTTGTACGGCGATCTGGTTAAACCGTAAACGCAGCGGCGAGCAGTTCCGGCACACATTAGGAAGCCTCCGCTTAAGTCCTCGTTTTGAACGGGCGGGACTTCAGTCCCGCCGTAAAGTGTGAATAATCAATGGGGCTTTAGCCCCCGAAAGAAGGTTGAGGACTTGTTCAGAGGTTCCTTCGATGCGGGCTGGTACCGGAGAACGGACCGGGGTTGCGAAGAATAGGATTGTGCCCGCCGGTTCCATCGCGGATATTCTGCTGTGGAACCCCGTTGGCAAAGTATACGATTACGGCAGCGGCCCGGAACATGCACCCCAATTCCTCCATCTTCGAAGGCTTTGAACTCGCCTGCAACGCGCGACCTGTCTTCTCGCGCGGCCAACCGGCGGTCGGGCAGGCACGCCCGATCGCCGCGGCGGAACGCGGCCGGTCGCTGCATCGTGAGGTTGCCGGGCGATGACTCTTTACCCCGAGGGGCCGGCCAGTCTCACCGATGCCTACGGCCTGCGCGCCGACCCGACGCTCTACAACGCGGACCTGGCCCCCACCACACCCGAGCAGCGCACCTGGGGCACATACAGCTACATCGCGCTCTGGTTCTCCATGTCGATGGGGGTGACGGCCTACATGCTTGCGTCCAGCCTCATCGCCGGCGGAATGGACTGCAAGCAGGCGCTCGCGACGGTCCTTCTGGGCAATCTCATCGTCCTTGTCCCCATGCTGCTGAACGCGCACGCGGGCGCCAAGTACGGCATTCCCTTCCCGGTCTTTGTGCGCGCCTCGTTTGGCGTGCGCGGCGCAAACATTCCCGCCATGCTGCGCGCGCTGGTGGCCTGCGGGTGGTTCGGCATTCAGACCTGGATCGGCGGCCAGGCCATCTACGCAATGCTCAACGTGCTGTGGCCCGCGTCCGCGTCAATGCCTTCCGTTCTGTGGACCTGCTTCCTCGGCTTCTGGCTGCTCAACATGGCCGTGGTATGGCGCGGCGTGGAGTCGATCCGTTTCCTGCAGAGCTTTTCCGCGCCCTTTCTGCTTGTCATGTCGCTGGTGCTGCTCGGCTACATGACCCACAAGGCCGGCGGCTTCGGCCCCATGCTCAGCGCGCCCAGCCAGTTCCACACCCATTCCAGCTATTTGCATTTTTTCTTCCTCTCGCTCACCGGCATCGTCGGCTACTGGGCCACGCTCTCGCTCAACATTCCCGACTTCACGCGCTACGCCCGTTCGCAGGAGTCGCAGATCGTCGGCCAGGCCTTTGGCCTGCCGGTTGCCATGACCCTCTACACCTTCATCGGGATCGCATGCACCTCGGCCTCCATCGTCGTCTTCCACCGCGCCATCTGGAACCCGATCACGCTGCTCGGCCTCTTCCATCGGCCCTTCGTCGCCTTCCTCACGCTCATCGGCATTCTGCTTGCGACGCTCAACCTTAACATCGGGGCCAACGTGGTCAGCCCGTCCAACGACTTCTCCAACCTCGTTCCCCGTCTCATCAGCTTCCGCACCGGCGGCATGATCACCGGCTTTCTTGGCCTTGCCATCATGCCCTGGAGGCTGATGGCGAGCCACATCGACTACATCCAATGGCTGGTCGGCTACTCGGGACTGCTCGGCCCGGTGGCGGGAATCATGATCGCCGACTACTTCCTGGTTCGCGGCACGCGGCTGGATACCGAGTCGCTCTACCGCCGCGAGGGGCCGTATGAGTACCGCAAGGGCTTCAATCCGCGCGCGCTCGTCGCGCTCGCCGCCGGCGTCCTCGCCGCGCTGATCGGACTGGTTGTACCGGACCTGCGCTTTCTCTACGACTATGCCTGGTTCGTCGGCTTCGCCGTGGCCGCGCTCCTCTACATCGCACTGATGGGGACAGCGCCCCGCGTCGGCGGAGCGACGCCGCTGGCCCAGCGCATCAAGGTCAAGGGGCTGGAGAAGGTGCTCGATCCCGCGCTCGGCAATAGCGCCGGGGCCAAAGCACGCATCGTTGCAGCACGCGAATAACAACTCAACGGAAGACGCGGCAGCTCCAACTCTGCCGGGAGAACGCAATGAGACAATTTGCTTGCATGGTGCTTCTGTTGCTGTCGCCGGGGCTGCTGCCTGCGGCGCCCGCTGCGGACGCGCCCTCCACCACGGGCCTGTGGAAGATCGAAGGCAACATGATGGGCCAACCGGTAAGGATGATGTGCGCGCTCACCGAGACCAAACACAATTTGAGCGGCGTCTGCTCCGGCGCCCAGGACGGCTACGCCGCGCACAAGGTTGCAGGCAGCGTAAAGGCGCAGAAGATGCAGTTCTACTTCCAGACCGCGATTGGCGGTAATCCCCTCACCCTGATCGTCAGCGGCACGCTCAACGAGGACCGCACCAAAATGGACGGCGATTTGGACGTGGAACCGATGGCCGTCGGCGGATTGTTTTCGGCGATCAAGGAGCTGGAACACGACACGGCGTCGGCACAGGCTGACGCGGCAGCGGCGCAGACGGACGCAGCGGCAGCCCAGGCCTGGGCAGCAGAGGCTCAGGCTGGCCTGGCAGCCGGCAACGAAGCGGCAGCCGGGGCTGAAGCATCTGCGGCTGGAGTTAAGGCGGCGCAGGCCGGGGATGAGGCGGCAGCAGCCGGAGCATCCGGACCGGCACAACCCGTTGCCACCGGCACATGGAAGATCGATGGCAATGTGATGGGAAATCCGGTAACGATGACCTGCGTGCTTACCGAAGAAGATCATAAGCTGGCCGGAAGCTGTAGCGGAGCGGGCGAAGGCAGGACGCCGCGTGCGTTGATCGGAACAGCAACGCCGAAGGGAGTCAACTGGCGCTTCGATGACGAGTACCAGGGCCAGCCCATCTCGTTCTCCATGAACGCAACCCTGGCCCCCGGCGGCGCAAAGATGAACGGCACGATCTCTGTCGCCCCGATGGGCGCGGACGGAACCTTTACCGCTGTCAAGCAGTAGCGGCGAGCGACGGATGTACGCCAATTTGGAGCAACACCTCTACCATTGCCGATTGATCGGAAGGGCACGGCTTCAGCCGTGCCGAAATGAGTGCTAATTGGAAGATTCGCGTTCTCTCGATCACGATGCGATCGAGAGAACGCGAAAAGGCAACCGCTCGAATACTGCTAGCGCAGGAATGCGCCCAGCTCCGTCGCTGCGTTGCGCAGATGCGGCAAAAACCGCGTCTGCATCTCGTAGAGCGAGATGCGCGGCGCGCTTCCGCTCAGGTTGACCGTGGCCACTACGCGCCCCGTAGGCGAATGGACGGGCACCGCAATCGAGCGCAGGCCCACCTCGTACTCCTGGTCCACCAGCGCGTATCCGTGGCGGCGGACATTGCGCAGCGCCAGGCGCAGCTTCTCCACGCTGCTCACCGTGCGCGCGGTATGCGGCGTCAGCACCACGCGCGCCAGATACTGTTCCAACTGTTCCGCGGGCATATAGGCCAGCAGAACGCGCCCGATGCTGGTGCAGTAGGCAGGCAGGCGGCTGCCGATGTGCAGGTCGTCGCTCATCACGCGCGACACCGTCGAGCGCGCAATGTAGACTATCTCGTCGCCGTCCAGCGTGGCCACTGAAAAGCTCTCGTGCAGCGCAGCCGACATGCGTTCCAGGATTGGCTGCGCCGCCGTGGACAGCGAGTTGGAGGCCGAGTAGCTGTTCGACAGCGCCAGCATGTGCGGGCGCAGCGCGTAGCGCGACCCCTCCTCCGCCCCGGCAAATCCCAGCTTGGCCAATGTATACAGGCAGCGCCGAACGGCGGCGCGAGAGATGCCGGTCTTCGCCGCAAGCTGCGAGATCGTCATCTGCGGACTCTGCGGGCTGAATGCCTGGATCACCAGCAGCCCGCGCGCCAGCGAGGTCATGAAGTTGGGGTCCCCCGCAAAAACGTCCAGGGTCGAGGCATGTGTGGATTTGGCGTTCGCGGATGCGGCGGCTGCGCCTGCTGGCGCTGTGCGCGCGGACGCAGGCCCCGCGGACCGCGCCTTGCTGGCAGCCGCGGGATTGGGCGCGAGAGATGCGGCAGCGGGACGACGGGACGCAGGACTCATCGGTCTTCCTTCTTGTTCTCCGACAAAGAACGCGAGACGAATTGCGGGGCTGTAGCGGCTCAATTTGGAACTGGAAGCGAATGGCCAAGGAAAGAGCGGGGTGCGATAGCCGGACTATCTATACGATAAACGCACAAAGTCCCCGTCGCAACCATCCCCCACGTCGTCATTCTGGCGTGACCCTGAGTGCAGTCGAAGGGCGAAGGCCAGAATCTCCGTAGTTGTCCTTGTAGTTGTTTGTTCCTGTTCGTCATTCTGGCGTAGCCAGAATCTCCGTCGTTGTCCTGTTTTGCTTAAGGGCACTGCTTCAGCCGTGCCGTAATAACAGCAGAATCACCGGGGCTTTAGCCCCTGAGGTCACTGATCGAGTCATCTCTCAATGAGCATTTCGACAGGTTCTAAATGATTTGCTGTGAGAAAATTGACGCCTATGGACTCCGAATCCTCAACCCGCCTGCCGCTCAACCAACGCCCCGCGTGGAAGGCGCTGCAAAGCCACTTCCAGTCGATCAGCACAAAGCATCTGCGTGATCTCTTCGCCGAAGACCCCGCTCGCGGCGAGCGCTTCACCGCCGAGGCCGGCGGCCTCTTCCTCGACTACTCCAAGAACCGCGTCACCAGCGAAACCCTGCGCCTTCTCGTCGCCCTCGCCGAAGAGTCCGGCCTGCGCGACCGCATCGTAGCCATGTTTCGCGGCGACAAGATCAATCGTACCGAGGACCGCGCCGTCCTGCACATCGCCCTGCGCGCGCCCAAGAGTGAGAAGATTCTCGTCGACGGCGAAGACGTCATCCCCGGCGTCCACGCGGTGCTCGACAAGATGGCCGCCTTCTCCGAACGAATCCGCTCCGGCGCAGTGGAAGGGCCACACCGGCAAGCCCATCCGCAACGTCGTCAACATCGGCATCGGCGGCTCCGACCTCGGCCCCGTCATGGCCTACGAGGCGCTCCGGCACTACAGCGCAGCGCAACCTCACCTTCCGCTTCATCTCCAACGTCGATGGCACCGACTTCGCCGAAGCCGTCCGCGATCTCAGCCCCGGCGAGACGCTCTTCCTCGTCGCCTCCAAGACCTTCACCACGCAGGAGACGATGACCAACGCGCACACCGCGCGCGAATGGTCGCTCTCCGGCCTGGGCGGCGATCCCTCCGCCGTCGCCAAACACTTCGTCGCCATCTCCACCAACGCCGAAGTTAGTCGCCGCCTTCGGCATCGACACCGAAAATATGTTCGGCTTCTGGGACTGGGTCGGCGGCCGCTACTCCATGGACTCCGCCATCGGCCTCTCCACCATGATCGCCATCGGCCCCGAAAACTTCCGCGCGATGCTCGACGGCTTCCACGCGATGGACGTCCACTTCCGGACGGCGCCCTTTGAAAAAAATCTCCCCGTCCTGCTCGGGCTGCTTACTCTCTGGTACACCGACTTCTTCGACGCGCAAACCATCGCCGTCCTGCCCTACGAGCAGTACCTCAAGCGCTTCCCCGCCTACCTCCAGCAGCTCACCATGGAGTCGAACGGCAAGCATGTAACGCTCGACGGCACGCCCGTCGCCACCCAAACGGGCCCCGTCTTCTGGGGCGAGCCCGGCACCAACGGCCAGCACTCCTTCTACCAGCTCATCCACCAGGGCACGCGCCTCATTCCCTGCGATTTCATCGGCTTCGCAAAGTCGCTCAACCCGCTCGGCCGCCACCACGACATGCTGATGGCCAACGTCTTCGCGCAGGCCGAGGCGCTCGCCTTCGGCAAGTCCGCCGAGCAGGTCCGCGCCGAGGGCACGCCCGAATGGCTCGTCCCGCACCGCGTCTTCGAGGGCAACCGCCCGTCGAACATCATCCTCGCCGACGCGCTCACCCCCGCAGTCCTCGGCCAGCTCGTCGCCCTCTACGAGCACTCCGTCTTCACCCAGGGCGTCCATCTGGAACATCGACTCCTTCGACCAGTGGGGCGTGGAACTCGGCAAGGTCCTCGCCACAAAGATCCTCGCCGAACTGGAGAGCCCCACCGAACCCGCCATCTCGCACGACTCCTCAACCACCAGCCTCATCCGCCGCTACCGCGCCAGCAAGTAGTAAGTGGGCCATCTGTCGGGGGGTACCCCCCTCCCCCCTCTCCGCTAAAATAGCCAAAATCAAGAGGATGCAGGGATTCGTCTGCAAAATCGTCATTCAAGACGAGTTACAGGTCAAACATAAGAAAACAAACGGATTATAGTGCGAAGATTTGCTGGATTCGCTTGTCTCCGCGCTGGCCTGGCTCTGCACTTTGCGTAAATTTCCCCCTACTTTAAGTATAACAACTTGGGATAACTAACATGCCAAGTCTATCTCGTTCTGTTTCATGGAGATGAGTCACTTTGGGGCTTGACACGCTGTTTTGCTGAGCAAATCCCCGAAAAATAGTTTGAGGAGGGATGGGGTGGGTTCAATCGTTCAAAACGGGTGGGCGGAGTTTTGTGGTCTCCCACCCTTTCGCATACGACAAAGGCGCGAAAGGATGGGGCACCCGAAGTTTTGTGGCGATTCAAAGGGTGAGCCACCCGCCCTATTTCCCTTCACCTGTGGCCCAACAATGGCTTAGTCTGCGTCTATGGACTATTCGCAGATCATCACGATGGAGCCGGGCAAGCGGAGCGGCAAGCCGTGCATTCGCGGACTGCGCATGACCGTGGGGGATGTGCTCGGATACCTGGCGTCGGGGATGACGCACGCGGAGATACTGCGCGATTTTCCATACCTGACGGAAGAGGACATTCGCGCGTGCCTGGCGTTCGCGGCCGACCGTGAGCGCAAGTCGGAGACCCTGGCGGCGTGAAGCTCCTGTTCGATGAGGGAGATTGAAGCGCAGTTGCGGTCCGCGCACGAGACCGTGCGGGCTTTCATCGAGGAAGATGAGGAGACATGCCTGCTGCTTGGGCGAGAAGTAACTCACCCTTCACTAGAAAAAGCGAGCAGCCTAAGCGAAGAATGGGGCACCCACATTTGAGGGAAAATCAAGATTTCAAAAACTTAGGGTGGGCCACCCGCCATGGAGTTTAGTGCGGCTTTGTGTGCGGTTCGCTGACGAGATGTACCGCAAATTGAGCGAGCGGGATTATGGCATCACACGTTCTGCATAGTATCGCAACGTGAACGGGCTTACCGTGCGCCCCTGATGGACAGTCTTCTATGTCGTTTCTTCCAAACCATATCAGTCCACATTCTCTACACTGAAAGAATCCGCTCTGTTCCGCATCGCGAGTCAGATGTGCTGGCGAGAATGATTTCAGAGATGTCATAGTAATCACCCTTCATAGTCTGGATAGTCTGATAGACGAATGCCGACCAAACGTTGAGCAAAGAGGCGGGCTCCTAGAAGCAACACGATTGCGACGAGGAAGAAAAAGAAATTGCCGAAGTCGCCGTGGATTAGAGCCATAAACATGGCTACTGGAACAACGCCAACCCCGAGAAGCAATATCCCGATGATAACCGGAAGCCATCCCCAATTGCTAAGTAAAAATCCAAACGCGGTGATCCATAACCAAAAGCCCCATAGATAACTCAGCCATGTTATCGCCAGAGCGATGAACGGACGGACTGGTCTGAATATCAGCAGGGGCAGCGATAGCACGCATGCCCCAAAGCTGTATATAGTTACGTCATCCAGAATGTTATGAAAGCTCATGCCGACCGCCTACCAACCGCCTTCTGCCTTGTACTTGAGCTTATCGTCACTCCCGTCAAGCTTGGCAACATGAATCCAAGCAACATTCCCTTTGACTTCAGCTTTGTATTCGCCTGGCGCAAGTGCCACACAGTGCCTGAACTGCGCCTGGCACCACAGAGTTATGTGAGTTCCGTCAGGCATGATGGCATGGACATTCTGTTGAGGAATGACAGCCGTGTGAGTCTGAGGTGCCTGTCCCGAATCATGGTCGTCTTACATCTCTCCGTCCCATTTGCTGAAGCACTATTTCCGTAGCTGGTCGCAGTAGCATTCGCGTTGCAGTTAGTCGAGTTATGGGTTGCTGTACCGGGAGTGGTATTCGTAACAACCTTTCCCGTCGAGGTCGTGTCAACCACCGTAATCTTAATCAGAACAGGGTCGGCGGCGAAACAAGGGATGCAACTCGCTAATACCAATAGGCAAACAACTCGCATAACGCCTCCACAAGAGTCGTTCCGATTTTAGCTCTCTCTGGCTGAATTACAAATGTAAATGTGGCCGGGTGCCCCATTCATCGCGGCTTTATCGCGATGGGTGGGGTGAAGGAACGAGGGCCGCCAGCGCGCCATCGCATCGCTCGGCTCGGGGCGCACGCGGAAGTCGGCGTGGCCCTCGCTGAACGCAATCGTTCCATCCTGCCCCACCACGAAGACGGCG
This sequence comes from uncultured Acidobacteriaceae bacterium, assembly GCA_963767315.1. Lineage (GTDB taxonomy): Bacteria > Acidobacteriota > Terriglobia > Terriglobales > Acidobacteriaceae > Edaphobacter. The sequence continues at coordinate 296,047 of CAVYDK010000018.1, forward strand.
GGCAGCGGCAGCCGCCAGCTCGATTCGGGCGCGTCTTTGTACATCAATCCGGAGTTGACGAACGGAATGTTGACCAGGATTCCTTTGTAGTAGTCGCGCTGCGCCGCCGGCACGCTGTAGGCGATGCCAAACTTCTCCGCCAGCGCCGCGCCCGTGTCGGAAAGAATGGGAAACGGCAGGCGAAGTTCCTGTAGCATGAAGTCGTTCTGGCGCGGCGTCTGCGGCGAGATGGCCACCAGGAACGCGCCCAGCGCGCGCAGCTCGTCATGCACTTCGCGCCAGCGTTCCAGCTCTGTAACGCAGTAGGGACACCACCGCCCGCGGAAGAACTTGACCACCAGCGGGCCGAGCGCCAGCAGGTCGGCGGAACACACCGGCTTGCCGGTCAGCGCATCGGGCAGCGTGAACTCCGGCATCGACGCGCCCGCGCGCAGGATGCGGTCTTCGATCCCCGTGGCAAACAGCTCTTCGCTGGCATGCTCGGAGACGGCCAGCCGCTCGGCCTGCACCAGCGCGCGCGTGTTCCCGGTGATGCGGTCGAGCGCGTCCTGTAGCGGCGGCAGCGGCGGCTTGGGTGCGGTCTTCACTCTTCTATTATTGCGCTCTATTTATCTTGCGCATCGCAAGTGTGCGCCGCGCGAAGGTTCAGGCCAGAATCTCTGCCTCGTCCTTGTCCGACGCAACCGCATCGGGCAGGCCGTGCGTGGGCACCAGCAGGTCTTCCTTGCGCATCACCAGGCTGGTCGCGTTCAGCGAAGCCAGCTCGAAGCCGTGCCCATGCGTGATGGCGTCGGTCGGGCAGGCCTCCACGCAGTAGCCGCAGAAGATGCACCGGTTGTAGTCGATGTTGTACACCTTGGCGTATCGCTCGGACGACGAGATGCGCTTCTCCGCGGTGTTCTCCGCCGCCTCGATGTAGATGCAGTTGGCCGGGCACGCCGCCGCGCACAGGAAGCACGCCACGCACTTCTCCAGGCCGTTCTCGTCGCGCTGCAGTTGGTGCTTGCCGCGGAAGCGTTCCTGAAACTGTGCGCCGCGCATCGGCCCCTTGCCGTCGGGGTAGTTTTCCACCTCGGTCGGCTGGAAGATCTGCCCCAGGGTGATGCTCATCCCCTTGGCAATCGCAGCGGCGTTCTTCACGATGGACATGGCTTGAGTATACGACGGCGGCACCGCGCTCCGGTAGGCATGAGACGGGCCAACGGGCCTGCCTCTTGGCAGAACAGGCCCGGATGTGGTTCACTTCCACGCATGGCCAATCACACGTCTCGCCGCAACTTCCTGCGCACGGCCCCCGTGGCCGCAGCCGCCAGCATCGCCCTCACCGACAAACTGCTCTTCGCCGCACAGACGCCCGCGCCCGTGCAGACCGCTGCCCCAGCGCCCGTGCCGCCCGTGCCCTTCCAGCTCTTCACCGCGCAACAACTCGCCGACGACGCCAAGGCCCTGCAAGCCAAGGGAGGCAACAACAACCTGCTCGCTGCCTCAGTGGGACTTACCTGCGCCGTGGTGATGACCACCGAGATCGCCAAGACCGCCCCGGAGTTCGAGCAGCACGAGGGCCGCGACCACATCCTTCAGATTCTCGACGGCAGCACCCTCTACGAGGTCGGCGGAACGCTGAAGAACGCGCGCACCACCCGGCCCGGCGAGCAGCTCGCCCCAGCCTCCGATGGCGCAACCAAGCTGACCCTGAACAAAGGCGACATGCTCACCATCCCGCGCGGCACTCCGCACCGCCGCACCACCGCGGGCACCGTCACCTTCCTTCTCATCTCCCCCTCCGGAAAGATGACGGCGTAGCCGCAAGATTTGGCTCGGACGCCCTCACTTCATAGACTATCAAGGTACTTACTTACCTCGCTTACTTTCTGATTTACCTTGAGGGCGTTGCGGCGGGCTAAGTCATACAGCTCCGGCAGAACTTCGACCAGAGGTGCTTCGCCATCTTCCATATCCCACAATTCTTTGTATCGCTGCGTTGAAACCGCTAACAGGTTGTAACCATGCCCGTCATGCATCTTAAAACCGAGTTCATTCGCTGAAGAGGAGATCACGAAAGTTATCCCCTGCGGAGTTGAGTATATGAACTGTTGGTCGTCAAGGACAGCCCAGTCAACCTTTCCGTCCCTCGTCCGCTCCAACAGTGATTTAGCCAGTTTGGATGCCTCTTTAAAATCCTGTCTGTTACTCATTGGCAGACTCCGATTCGATCTGAATCGAACCCAAAACAGAGTTCATCGTACGCATTGAGTTTTGGCACTGGTTCACCATTCTCTTCAATGGTGTCACCTCAGTCGGAATACCCTGTAGCAAGACCGTTCTGTTGATGCTCGCTATTAGATCGGGAACTTCCTTCAATTTTGCCAATTGTTCTTGTCCTAAGTAATGACCCCATCGCGAGATTGCGTGTTCGGTGCGCGCCAAAAGGGATGTGGCTGCTGATCCCACCGTCGCAGAGTCTGTTCGACCAATTGCCGACAGCATCTGAGACGATAAAACAGTCAAGTCTCCAAGTTCTTGTTTGAGATTCTCACGATAAACGGCGTTTCTCGCCTCTTCCGCAGCTTTTTTTGCTGATCTCGCAGCTACTAAGGCGAGGCCACTAAATATCAATCCTCCGACGCTGGCGATACAGCCAATGATGTCGATTTTCTCAATCATGTTGCACACAGCTCTCGAAGGCGATCTAGTTGATTAGTATCACTCAATCCCCAGTTTTTTCCACATCGCATCCACCTTCGCAACCACGCCCGGCTCCATCTTCAGCATCTGCGGCCACGGTCGCGTGAAGCCTTCCGCAGCCCACTTGCGCGTTGCGTCGATCCCCATCTTCGATCCGTAGTTGGGCAGCCGGCTGGCGTGGTCCAGCGTGTCCACCGGCCCCAGCGTGAACTGGATGTCGCGCTCCGGATCGATGTTGTTGGCCACCCTCAGCGTCACCTCGGCCATGTCCTGTGCATCGCAGTCCTCATCCACCACCACGATGCACTTGGTGAACATCGCCTGCCCCATCGCCCAGATGCCGTGCATCACCTTGCGCGCGTGCCCCGCGTACGACTTCCGGATCGACACAATCATCAGGTTGTGGAAGACCGCCTCGGGCGGCAGGCACACATCCACAATCTCCGGCAGCGTCAGTTGCATCAGCGGCAGAAAAATCCTTTCGACCGCCTTGCCCATCCACGCGTCCTCCATCGGCGGCTTGCCCACCACCGTCGCCGCGTAGATCGGATCTTTGCGGTGCGTGATGCATGTGACGTGGAAGACAGGGTACTCGTCCTGCATGGTGTAGAAGCCGGTGTGATCGCCGAACGGTCCCTCCGTCCGCAACTCGCCCAGGTTCACGTAGCCCTCCAGAATGTACTCCGCGTGCGCAGGAACTTCGAGATCGACCGTCTCGCATTGCACCAGCTCCACCGGCTTGCCGCGCAGGAATCCAGCGATCAGATACTCCTCCACCTCAGGCGGCGCGGGCACAATCGCCGCAAACGTCGTCGCCGGATCGGTGCCGATCGCCACCGCAACCTCCATCCGTCCCTCGCGCACTTTGCTCAGCGTCGTCGCCGGAATTGTCGCAGTATTCTCCGCAGCAACAGTTCCGCCGGCAGTCTGCGCCATCAACTCCACCCGCGCGGATGCGTCGTTCGCGCCACTTTCCGCAGCCGCGCGCAGCCGGTCGCGCAGATGCTCCGCCGCGTTCTTCTGCCGCTGCCAGTGCATCCCTGTGGTCTCGCCGTCGTACACCTGCATGCGATACATACCCACATTTCTCTTCCCCGACTTCGGATCGCGCGTCACCACGCACGGCAGCGTAATGAACGGCCCTCCGTCCGCCGGCCACGTCGTCAGCACGGGCAGCTTCCGCAGGTCGATCCCCTCTCCTCCATCCTCCACTTTGCGATGAATCACCTGCTTGCACGCCGCGTCCTTCGACGCGATCACCTTGGGGAAGTAGCTCCCCACCTCGGCGAGCTTCGGCAGCAGCTTCAGCTTGTCCATCAGCGTGGTCGGCGTCTCGGGATGGATCAGCGCGCGAATCCGCCCCGCGATCTCGTCCAGCGACTCCACATCCAGCGCCAGCCTCATGCGCCGCTCCGAACCGAACTGGTTCATCAGCACCTTCGCCCCGGGAAATCCCGTGACGTTCTCAAACAGCAACGCCGGCCCACCAGGGCCGCAGGCGCTCCCGCCAGCCTTGGCCGTTCCCTTGCCCAGCTTGGCCGCGCGGTCGGCGATCTCCGCCATCTCCAGATACGGGCTCACCGCCTCGCCAATCCGTTTCAGTTCGCCTGCCTTGTCCAGTTGCTTGATCCAGTCGCGTAGGTCGGTATAGGCCACGTGCGCGCTCCTGCCTCGGACCAGCCGAGGCGTCTTCCATGATAACGAGTCAGGCCCAATTCCATTGCATGGCTGATTCATCATCGCTCATCCGGCCCCGATCTCGCGCGGGAACCTTTGCAGCGCCTCCGGTGTCAAAGGGGTTAGTACGCATTCCTCGCAGATGCGCACCGACGATTTTCGGAGGTGCCTTATGTTCGAAGGATGTCTCATCGAGTCACGCGGACTGGTTGTTACGGGAACTGAGCGCTGGGCGACGCTGGGTTCCATCACCTTCCAATGTGCGCTGGCGGGCCTGCTGATTGCATTTCCTCTGCTGCGGCCGCAGGCCCTGCCTCTGCTAGTGAATGCGCCCAGGCTGGAGGTTTCGACGCCTTCAAAGCCTCCCGCGGCGGCGGTGCAGCATATGACGTCCAGAACATCTTCTGCCGCAATCGGCGCACCTGCGGCTGCTTCGGCGGCGGCTTCCCCGCATCCGTTTGTCTTTTCGCCCCCCGGCGGATTGTCGGATGGCCCTGCGCCGATCGTAGACCCGAATCTGCGGATGACACCGGCAGGCTCGGGGCCGCTCGGCATTGCAACCCTCCCCGGCGGCGGAACTGGGCCGAGCGTCACCGTAGTTCGCAACCAGCCAGTCGCCCCGCTGCGCATCTCCGAGGGAGTATTGCAAGGAATGCTCCTGACGCCGATCCAGCCGGTGTACCCGGCCATAGCCAAGGCAGCAGGAGTGCAGGGAGCGGTAGTAATGGAGGCGGTCATCTCCAAGACGGGCAGGATCGAGAACCTGCATGCGATCAGTGGTCCGCCGATGCTGCGCAACGCAGCGCTCACCGCGGTGGAGGCGGCACGCTACAAGCCATACAGGCTCAACGGCGAGCCCACCGAGGTGCAGACAACCGTCACGATCGTCTTCCAGTTGGGCAGCTAGAGCGGAACCAGAGTAGGTATACCCCGGGGGCAATCCCTCCGAGTGGCTTTTTCCTCAACCGGGGCCCCGGCGACGGGTCTTCGTCGCTGGGGTGGAAGTAAAAGCCACTTTCTATGCGCATCGCTTGGGTACTGTTACTCTGGTTCCGCTCTAGGCGGGCCCGCCGTCGATTGAACGGACGTGTGCCCCACTCACCGCATCGTCCTCTCCCGCGATGAGGGAGCATCGCGCGCAGGCGTGTGTAGCGAACGCCCATCGGTGCCTATGCTAACCTTTCCAGTGAATCAACGAGGCTGGAATGCCATGTCGGATGGTTTGGGCCTTTCCGCAAGGGTCGGGGTTTTTCCATGCCCCAACTGCCAAGAGACGATCAACACCTCCATGCAGGTATGCTCTTTCTGTTGCGCCCCAATCGACCCTGCCGCTGCGGCAGCAGCCGCACAGCAATTCGCCCGGGTGAATCAAGCCTGCAGCGACGCCAGCTATTTGAAGATCACGGCCGGCTCCGCCGTGACCTTCTACTTCCTGAGGTTTGTCCCGGTCCTGAATCTGATGGCCATCGTCGCCTTATGGTTCCTCGAAGCCGCCATCCCGCTGATGACGATCCGCTGGTGGGCCAAGTTCGGCGATCTCCGCATCGACGACCCGGGTTTTGCCCGCGCCCGGCGCACCGCGCTGCATGTGGGAGTCGGGGTCGCAGTCTTCCTCTTTCTTATCGCAATCGGCGTATTCCGCGTCGCAACCGCCGCATTTCGTTTCTAGTCCAGCGAAGGATGTTGGAGGCAGGCGGCCGGCAGGCCCACTGGTCCCATCCTGGCCGCAATTCCGGGCGCCCCATTCCCCGCGCCCTTATCTCCCGCGATGGGGCCGCATCGCGCGCAGGCGCTTGCCTTGGCGGGCTTGCCGCGCCGCTTTGATCGGCCGCATGGAAGACCGTCGGCCCGTCAAGGTATCATCTTCCCATGACCTTAACCGCGGAAGACCGCGCCCGCCGCATCCAAGTCCTGCTCTTCAACGTCGATGGGGTCCTCACCGACGGCCAGCTCTACTTCCTTCCCAAAGATGGCGGCCAGCCCGGCGCAGACGGCCGGCTGCACGGTCTGGAGTTCAAGGGATTCACCGCGCACGACGGGCTGGGCATCAATATCGCCCGCCTGGGCGGCCTGCGCGTCGGCCTCATCACCAAGCGCGAGTCGGCCACCGTCGCCATCCGCGCCAGCGACCTTCGCCTGGAGTTCGTCTACCAGGGCCAGTCGCACAAGCTCGCCGCCGCCCAGGAGATCGTCGCCAAGGTCGGCTGCACCCTCGCCGAGTTGGCCTTCGTCGGCGACGATGTCGTCGATCTGCCTGTCATGCGCGCCTGCGGCCTGGCCATCGCCACCGCCAACGCGCGTCCGCAGGCCAGGGCCGAGGCCCACTACATCACCCCCAACCCCGGCGGACAGGGCGCCGGCCGCGACGCCATCGAGTTCATCCTCGCCGCTCAGGGCAAGCTCGACGCCGCCATCGCGGCCCTGCTCGACGCCGACAACCCCGACGCCCACGACACCAACATCGGCTCCGGCAACATGTAGCCACGAAACCCAACCCATGGAATCGAATCCAATCCTTATGTCAGACACCACAACCCGCGACACCGTCATCCTCGGCTCCGGCTGCGCCGGCCTCACCGCCGCCATCTACGCCGCCCGCGCCAACCTCAAGCCGCTCGTCCTCGAGGGCCACGAGCCCGGCGGCCAGCTCTCCATCACCACGCTGGTCGAGAACTTCCCCGGCTGGCCCGAGGGCGTCCAGGGCCCCGAGCTCATCGAGAACATGAAGCAGCAGGCCGTCCGCTTCGGCGCGGAACTCAGGATGGCCCAGCTCGTCTCCGCCGACCTCTCGAAGCACCCCTGCGTCCTCGACCTCGGCCCCGGCAAGGAGCCCGTCCACACCCGCACGCTCATCATCGCCTCCGGAGCCAGCGCCCGCTGGCTCGGCCTGCCCAGCGAGCAGGCGCTCATCGGCCACGGCGTCAGCTCCTGCGCCACATGCGACGGATTCTTCGCCTCCGGCAAGGAGATCGCCGTCATCGGCGGCGGCGACTCCGCCATGGAGGAGGCGCTCTTCCTCACCCGCTTCGCCACCAAAGTCACGCTCATCAACCGCACCGACCGCTTCCGCGCCAGCCGCATCATGATGGAGCGCGCCATGGCCCATCCCAGCATCCAGTTCCTCTCCAGCACGGTGGTCGAAGAGGTGCTCGGCGTCGAAGAGAAGGAGGTCCGCGGCCTCCGCCTGCGCAACGTCAAGACCGGCGAGCGCAGCGAGCTCCCCGTCGCCTTCCTCTTTCTCGGCATCGGCCACATCCCCAACGCCAAAATGTTTCGCGGTCAGCTCGACCTCGACGCCGACGGCTACATCCTCACTCACTCCAACGTCTTCGCCACCCGCAACGGCGCGCCCGTCCCCGGCGTCTTCGCCTGCGGAGACATCCAGGACCGCCGCTATCGCCAGGCCATCACCGCCGCCGCCACAGGATGCATGGCCGCCCTCGAAGCCGAAAAATTCCTCGAAGACCACGGACGATAAGTCCCTTTCGCTATACTCCAATCACGGAGGTTCGTATGGCCACCATTCACATCCCCGATGAACTTGCGAACAAGATGGCGCAGGGAGCGCAGAGCGCAGGAGAGACGAGCGACGCCTTCCTTCGCGAGGCGATACTCTCCCGTCTCGAAGACCTCGAAGACCTCGCGATTGCGACCGAACGCTTGAAGAATCCCGGAAAGCGCATCCCTTTTGAGCAAGTGAAGAGGAACCTTGGCCTGGACGATTGAGTTCGACGAGCAGGCGCAACGCGACCTCGCTCGACTGGATAAGTCGATCCAGCGTGAGATCAGCCGCTACCTGGATGATCGCATAGCTCTCGCAGCCAATCCGAAGGCATTCGGGCACCCGCTCGGTCACGAACTCTCCGGGCTATGGCGCTATCGCGTGCGGGACTACCGCATCCTCTGCGAGATTCAGGACAAGAAGCTCATCGTGCTTGTTGTTTCCATCGGACACCGCAGCAAGGTTTATAAACACTAACGGTGTGAGCGCTCTCGTGACCACCCCCCTCGCAATCCGCGACATCCCCGGCGGCTGCACCCTCCCCGTCCGCGTCCATCCCGGAGCGCGGCAGAACGCCATCACGGGCATCCACGACGGCGCGCTCAAGGTCTCGCTCACCACGCCGCCCACCGGTGGCCGCGCCAACCAGGCCCTCATCGCCTTCCTCGCCGGCGAGCTCCACATCCCGCGCGCCCGCGTCACCCTGCTCACCGGGGCCGCCAGCCGCAGCAAGTCCCTGCGCATCGCCGGCCTCACAGCCGCCGAACTCCGCGCCGCCCTCAGCGACATCCTCGCCCCGCCCGCCACGCAATAACCTCGTTGCCCCAAACGCAAAAATGCCCAAGCCTTGCGACCTGGGCACTCCTGTCTGAATCTCCAACCCGTCGATTACTCCTCAGCTTTGGGTTCATCCTTTGCCGCGGGGGCCTCGCCAGCCTCCGGCGGCGGGTTCTGCTCTTCCATCTGCTTGGCGATCTCCTCGCGCTTCTTGGCGCGCGCCGCCTCGCGCTTCTGGCGCTTCTCATCCAGCTCGTGTTCGGCGCCCAGCAGCTCGATATACGCCATCTCGGCCGCATCGCCCTGGCGCACGCGGCTGCGCGTGATCCGCGTGTATCCGCCGTTGCGGTCGCCGTAGCGCACGGCCACCACGTTGAACAGCCGGTCCACGCTCTCCGGCGTCATCAGGTAGCTCAGCGCCTGCCTTCGCGCATGTACCGTGCCCCGCTTGCCCAGCGTGATCATCTTCTCCACCAGCGGCTGGGCGGCCTTGCACTTGGTGATGGTGGTCTCGATGCGGTCCATCAGCAGGATCGACGTGACGAGGTTGCGCAGAAGCGCGCGGCGGTGGCTGGGGTTGCGGCCAAGTTTGTATCCTGCATTGCGATGACGCATGGGGTAGTCTCCTTCGACCCGGCTTCTGCCGTCGGTCGGTACTGCGGTTGTTCGCCTGTCAGCGAGTAAGCCTTGCGCGTCCTCATCCAGCCGCGCCCTTTACAGCAGGCATGGCAACTCCGGCGACAGACGATTCGCGAAACCGACATCTTTCGCGAAGCCAATTTTGTATGGATTGGCGTTGTCGGCGATGAGGAACAGACTGCGACCGGATGAACCGCCCGGCCGCTGGAACCCTTCAAGTGTAGCGAATCCCCCGCCGCGCTGTAAACCCGACCCAGTTCCCAGGCGGACGGTCAGTTTGAAGCCCGGGCGGACGATGTTACCGATAACCCAGGCGGTCTCAACCGGTCGGTGCAACACCATCTGATATGAATTCATTTTCTAAAGGTGGTGTTTATGGCACAGAGCGATTCGGACTACCAATCCCAATCATGTTTTACGCAGAACCACCCAAACCACAGGAGTGCAATTACGACCAGCACGAATGCGGTCATCGTGACCCAGCTCTGAGTCAATCCGTCCGAGCCGGTGTTCCTGCTCGGGTGTTTGGGATTATAGAGAATCTCGAAGTCGTGGCCGCATTCCTGCGGAGAGTTCGCCCGATACGTCCCCTTGAAGGTTTGGCCATCGACCGAGTATGAGAAGGTAACGAGGTACCCTGGAGGACAGTATTCGCCCTCCAAAGTCAGGCCCTCCGGCGCTCGCAGCTCGCAGGCTATGATGGTCGCTCTGGCGTTGATCCAGTCACTCACCCGGCAACCGTTCAGTGGAAGAAACTGTCATGCCGAGTATTCTAGCCTCCCGCAAAATCACCGTATCGGAAACTTCGATCATTCACTTCAAATTGACCCGCCGGGTTACCATCGTGCTCCGCCATCCCCGCCTCCGCTGCTAGACTAATTCTTTGCTCATCTCCCTGGCTCGCCCATGTCCATCGTCCAGCTCCATCACATCCGAAAGGTCTACGACACCAAGGTCGCGGTGGAGGACCTCTCCTTCACCATCGAACCGGGGACGATGTTCGGACTGCTCGGCCCCAACGGCTCCGGCAAGACCAGCTCCATCCGCATGATGATCGGCATCACCCTGCCTGACTCCGGCTCGGTCTCGCTCTTCGACCGGCCCTTCACCCGCTCTGCGCTCGCGCGCGTCGGATACCTGCCGGAGGAGCGCGGCCTCTATAAGAAGATGAACGTGCTGGACCAGCTCGTCTTCCTCGGCCAGTTGCACGGCCTCACTGCCTCGGTAGCATCCCGCCGCGCAACCCTCTGGTGCGAGAGGCTCGACATCGTCGAGGCCATCCCCAAGAAGACCGAAGACCTCTCCAAGGGCATGCAGCAGAAGATCCAGTTCATCGCCGCCCTGCTCCACGATCCCGACCTCATCCTCATGGACGAGCCCTTCAGCGGCCTCGACCCGGTCAACTCATTCCTGCTCATGAGCACCCTGGTCGACCTGTGCAGCATCGGCAAGGCCGTCCTCTTCTCCACCCACCGCATGGACCAGGTGGAGAAGTTCTGCAACAGCATCGCCCTCATCCATCGCGGCCATCTCATCCTCTCCGGCTCCATGCGCGAGATCAAATCCAGCTACCCGCGCAACCGCGTCCTGATCCGCTTCGAGGGCGACGACAGCTTCCTCAACCATCCCAGCATCGAGCACCTCACGCGCTACAACGGCAACGTTGAGATCAAGCTCCGCCCCTCCGCGACTCTGGCCGACGACACCCAGTCCCTGCTCACCCAGGCCGTCGCCCGCGCCCGCGTCACTCGCTTCGAGGTGATGGAACCCACCCTCGAAGAGATCTTCATCGAGAAGGTCCAGGAGACATTGCCCGGAAAAAATGGCCGCGAACTCTCCATGGCGCAGCTCAACCAAGCCAACGGAGGCGGCCTCGATGCATAACGTCTGGCTCATCGCGCGCCGCGAGTACGTCGAACGCATCCGCACCCGCGGCTTCCTCATCACCACGGTCATGATCCCGCTCATCATGGGTGGATTCATCTTCGCCAGCGCCTTCATCAACTCAAACCCGGAGTCCGTCGCCCACATCGCCGTCGTCAGCTCCGACACCCGGCTCGCCCTCGACCTGCAGACCGAGCTGCAACAGCCGCAGCAGTCGCGCCCGCGTTCTGCCAGGCAACCCAGCATCACCGTCAACGCCATCGACCTCCGTCCCCAGAGTGCGCAAGCCACGCGGGCCATCCTCGATCGGGAACTGGATTCCGGCGACATCGACGGTTACCTCTGGATCACACCCCCGGCCACACCCGACAAGGCAGTGCCCACCCGTCCCACCTTCGCCTTTACCCCAAGATCAAGCGAACAGGACTATCTGCGAAGCACGCTTGCCGCCGCCCTCGGCACCGTCCTCATGCGCGAGCAGCTTGCCCGGCGCGGCATCGCCGCCTCCGACGCCGACTCCCTCCTCCAGCCCGTGGACGTCCTCGCCGCTCGCGCCCCCCACCGCCAGGACCGCGAGTCCGCCGTAGTCAGCGTCGCCATCCTCTTCTTCCTCATGTACTTCGTCATCATGCTCTACGGCATGAACGTCGCCCGCTCCATCATCGAGGAGAAGACATCGCGCATCTTCGAGGTCATGCTCGCCACTATCCGCCCCGAGGAGATGATGGCCGGCAAGATCCTCGGAGTCGGCTCCGTCGGCCTCACCCAGGTCGGCATCTGGCTCACCGCCGCCCTGCTCCTCTCCGCCGGCTCAGTCGCCTCCCATCCCGGAGGCCAGGGCGTCCACATCGCCCTCTCCGCCGCTCAGATCGTCTACTTCTTCGTCTACTTCATCCTCGGCTACGCCTTCTACTCCTCCATCGCCGCCGCCCTCGGCGCCATGACCAACTCCGAGCAGGAACTCCAGCAGCTCAATATGTTCCTGGTCCTTCCGCTGGTCGTCTGCTTCGCCACCCTGATGAGCATCCTCAACTACCCAGACAGCGCCATGGCCCGCGTCCTCGCCCTCGTCCCGCCCTTCACACCGTTGTTGATGTACCTGCGCGTCTCCCTCGGACATCCCACCCACGCCGAGATCGTCGCCTCCATCGCGCTCACCTCGGCCACCATCTACGCCATCGTCTGGGTCACCAGCCGCATCTACCGCGTCGGCGTCCTCATGTACGGCAAACGGCCCACCCTCCCCGAACTCCTCCGCTGGCTCAAATACAGCTAGAACAAAACCAGGGACGCTGGATCCATCGCCTTCGCTGATAGCTTGATGGCTGATAGCTTACAGCTCAGGAATCATGCCTTTCGTCTTCGCCTTGTCGTTGGCCTTCAGTGTTCAAAGGACCACTCCAACACTGGTTTTGCTCTAGAATGCGGATGCAACACTTTCACCCGAAAAACACAAGGGAGAAACATCCGTGAGCGTAGTGGCAGGCGTTCAACTTCGGCACGCTGAGCGTGCGTATCTCCATCTTCGACAAGCTCCGCGGCAAGCTCGGCTCCGCCGTAGCAGAGTACCCGCTGCGCAGCTCGCCCACCGACCCGCAGCTCAAAACCCAGTCGCACGACGACCAGATGTCCGCCCTCACCCGCGCCATGCGCGAGGCCGTGCGCGTCAGCGGCATCGACGGCCATGAGATTAAAGCCATCGCGCTCGACACCACCGGCTCCAGCGTCATCGTCGTCGGCGAAGGCCTCGTGCCCCTCGGCGAGTATTACCTCTGGTGCGATCACCGCGCCGCCGGCGAAGCCGCCGAGATCACCCGCGCCGCGCACGCCGCAAACTTCGAGGGCATCGCCTGGTGCGGCGGCGTCTACAGCTCCGAGTGGGGCTGGTCCAAGCTCCTCCACTGGCTGCGCCACAACCCCGAGCTGCGCCCCCGTTTCGTCACCGCGCTGGAGCACTGCGACATGGTCGCCGCCACCCTCTGCGGCATCACCGATCCCAACCAGGTCCCGCGCAGCATCTGCGCCATGGGCCACAAATGGATGTGGAACCCGCGCTGGGGGGGCCTGCCGCCGGAGGAGTTCCTCGCCTCCATCGACCCGCTGCTCGCCGGCGTCCGCGACAAAATCGCAACCGGGCGCTACGCAACCTCCGACAAGATCGCCGGCCATCTCTCCGCAAAGTGGGCCGAAGCCCTCGGCCTCACCCCCGGAATCCCCATCCCCACCGGCGCATTCGACGCCCACTGGGACGCGCTCGGCGCCAACATCCGCCTCGGCGACGTAGTCAACGTCATCGGCACCTCCACCTGCATCATCGGCCTCAGCGATCGGCAGACCCTCGTCCCCGGCGTCTGCGGCGTCGTTCCCGGCTCGGTCGATCCCGCGCACGTCGGCATCGAGGCGGGAATGTCCGCCGTCGGCGATGTCTTCGCCGCCATCGCCCGCCGCGCCGGGACCTCCGTCGCCGCGCTCTCGGATGCCACCGCAGGCTTCAAAGCCGGCCAGACCGGCCTCCTCCGCCTCACCTGGGACAATGGCGACCGCACCGTCCTGGTCAATCCCGCCCTCGGCGGAGTCACCTTCGGCTGGAACCTCCACCACACCGCCGCCGACGAGCTCTTCGCCGCCATCGAAGGTTCCGCCCTGCACACCCGCGTCATCTTCAACCGCATGGCCGAGAACGGCGTGCCCATCCGCCGCGTCATCAACGGCGGCGGCATTCCCAAGAAAAACGCCAAACTCAACCAAATCTACGCCAACGTCCTGCGCAAGCCCGTCCTCGTCCCCGAAGGAGACGTCACCTCGCTCGGCTCGGTCATCATCGCCTTCCTCGCCGCCGGCGACTTCCCCACCATCGAGGCCGCGCAGAACGCCCTCTGCCCGCCCTTCAAAACCATCGCGCCCGACCCCGCCGAGTCCGCGCGCTACGACCGCCTCTTCCCCCTCTTCCGCGACGCCTACTTCGCCCTCGGCACGCCCGGCGCCTCGCCCGCCGCCCTCGGCCGCATCCTGCCCGAGCTGCAATCCATCCGCCGCGCCGCCTCCGCCGCTAATTAAGCCGTCATCCTGAGCGAAGTTTGGCGCGTACTTTGCGCCAAACGGAGTCGAAGGACCCCGAAACACTCTCGGACGCCACAACCGCTCGCCCCTTTCTCCCACGAAGCTCCATCGCTTTGATTAGCCCCTCAGAATCCCCGCGTCAGCTCATACGGGAAGAACGCTATCGTCCCATCCGAGCGCTGGATCTTCATCGTCAGATTGGTCGTTCCGTTGATCGTTGACGCCACCACGGTCCCCGTCGAGTCGCGCTTGGAGAAGTCCACATGGAACGACTTCACCGGCCCCTTCCACGTGCTCTCTGTCGTAAAGTCCTCGGTGAACCGCTGCAGCGGATAGTCGGCATATTTTTGCGGATGCTGCTGCCAGTTCGGATCGTTGTTGAAGATCCCGAACGCCTCGGGATACTCCCCCGCCTGCACCGCCGTCAGAAACACATTCACCCTGTGTTCCGCCGGCAGGTTGGTGAACAGCCATCCGTGCCCCAGCAGAAAGCCCGCAACCGTCAGCACCACCAGCACCGCGACAAATATCCCCGACCCCACCCAGATGTTGCGTCTGCGGTTTTCCTTTCGCTCGTCAAACTCCGGTGCATTCAGCAGCGTCATCGCCCAAATCCTCCGTACCGATATTCCCATTCATTAGACACCGAAGGCGCTCCCAACGGCCATGCCGTCACTGCCACCCGAAGGCATTCCGGAAGACCTCAACCTCGCTGGCCCCGCCGATCGAGTACACCGAGACCACGTCGAAGCGCACCCGGGCCGTCACCCGCTCGCTCTCGTGCAGGCTCCGCAGATAGGCCCTCGCCAGGTTGCGCACCATCGTGCGTTTCTCCTCGTCCACGGCGCTCTCCGCCGGGGCGATGTCCCGCTCGGTCCGCGTCTTCACTTCGACAAAGCAGAGCAGGTCCCCGTCCCACCCGATCACGTCGACATCGCCACGTAGCCGTTCGCTGGTCCAGCGCCGCGCCACCACCCTCAATCCGCGCCGCTTCAACTCGAAGTATGCCGCCCGCTCGCCTTCCAGGCCCGTAGCCAGGTGCGGGGCCGTCGCCGCTCCGCGCCCCATCCGCGCCCACAGGCCATGCATTCGCCCCAGCGCCCACTCCTGCGCGTCGATCCACCGCCTCGCCATCTTCCCCGTTGCCGCCATGCACGCGATCATATCGCACATCGCGCAACTGCGCGTAAATCAATCTCTCTCGCGCAGCGCAACCCGGCCTGCGGAAATCTCCCCATTGCCCTCGCCCCTCATTCCTGCGATACTTAAACGTGCCCCACACGCGTGGCCAATCCAAACAATTAAATAGTCGGAGGCGGAGATGTCAGCGAAATACATCTTTGTAACAGGCGGAGTTGTGTCTTCGCTCGGCAAGGGTCTTGCGGCATCTTCTATCGGCTGCCTGCTGGAGGCGCGCGGCATCAAGATCAACATGATGAAGTTCGATCCCTACCTCAACGTCGATCCCGGCACCATGTCGCCCTTCCAGCACGGCGAGGTATTCGTCACCGACGACGGCGCCGAGACCGACCTCGACCTCGGCCACTACGAGCGCTTCACCCACGCCCGCCTCTCCCGCGACAACAACCTCACCACCGGCCGCATCTACGAGCAGATCATCACCAAGGAGCGACGCGGTGACTACCTCGGCAAGACCGTCCAGGTCATCCCCCACGTCACCAACGAGATCAAAAACGCCATGCGCAAGGTCGCCGCCGACTGCGAGGTCCTCATCGTCGAGATCGGCGGCACCGTCGGCGACATCGAGTCCCTCCCCTTCCTCGAGGCCATCCGCCAGATGCGCCAGGACCTCGGCCGCGACAACACCCTCTTCGTCCACGTCACCCTCATCCCCTGGATCGCCGCCGCCCGCGAGCTCAAGACCAAGCCCACCCAGCACTCCGTCAAGGAGATGCTCTCCATCGGGATCCAGCCCGACATCCTGCTCTGCCGCTCCGACCGCGCCGTCCCCCGCGAGATGCGCGCCAAGATCGCCCTCTTCTGCAACGTGCAGGAGAACGCCGTCATCGCCGCCCGCGACGTCGCCAGCATCTACGAGGTCCCGCTCACCTTCGCCGCCGAGGGAGTTGACGCCCTCGTCCTCGAACTCCTGCGCATCGACGCCCCTGCCCCCGACCTCACCCGCTGGCAGGAGGTCGTCCGCCGCGCCTACCATCCCGCCGATGAGGTCTCCATCGCCATCGTCGGCAAGTACGTCGAGTTCGAGGACAGCTACAAATCCCTCAAGGAAGCCCTCGTCCACGGCGCGCTCGCCCACAACCTCAAGCTCAAGGCCACCTGGGTCGAGGCCGAGGGACTGGAAACCCACGACCCGCCCATCGGCGACGCGCCCGGCAAGCCCAACCGCGACTACGAATCACAGCTCGCCGGCTTCGACGGCATCCTCGTCCCCGGAGGCTTCGGCAAGCGCGGCATCGAGGGCATGTTGAACGCCATCCGCTACGCGCGCGAGTCCGGCACGCCCTTCTTCGGCATCTGCCTCGGCATGCAGACCGCATGCATCGAGTACGCGCGCAACGTCTGCGGCCTCGCCGGCGCCAACTCCGGCGAGTTCGACCCCGCCACGCCCCACCGCATCATCTACAAACTCCGCGAGCTCACCGGCGTCGAGGAGATGGGCGGCACCATGCGCCTCGGCGCCTGGGCCTGCAAGCTCGAACCCGGCTCCCTCGCCGCCAGGGCCTACGGCACCACCGAAATCTCCGAGCGCCACCGCCATCGCTACGAGTTCAACCGCGAGTACGAACCCGTCCTCACCGGCGCCGGCCTCCGCCTCACCGGGACCACCCCCGACGCCACCTACGTCGAGATCGTCGAGATCCCCACCCACCCCTTCTTCCTCGCCTGCCAGTTCCACCCCGAGTTCAAATCCAAGCCCCTCGAGCCCCACCCCATCTTCCGCGACTTCATCGCCGCCAGCTACAAAAACCGAAGCAGAAACTCAGTTGATTCGCCGGCTCACGTCAGCGTAGCATCGGAGGCCTGAGAAAGTATGTCCTCGAATGAACTTACCTGATTACCAATCCCTAATGTTGCCGGTACTGATCGCATCGTCACATGGCGAGGTACGCATCAGCTCCATCGTTGATGAGTTAGCGATCCAGATGAGACTTACGCCGGAGCAAAAAAACGAATTTCTACCATCTGGGAAGCAAACTGTGTTTAGCAATCGTGTCCACTGGGCAAAGTCGTACCTGAGCAAAGCAGGCGTTATTGAGATTACCCGTCGGGGCTACTTCACGATTACTCAACGCGGCAAGGATCTCCTCGCGAGCAATCCTGCCCGGATCGACAACAAACTTCTCATGCAATTTGAGGAATTTAGGCAATTTCGCGAAAGGTCAGCGACCTCCAACGGCGAGTCGAACGCACCAACGGCTCCGCCACTTGAGGATCACCAAACGCCAGACGAATCGATGATAGCAGCGCACAGACAAATTGAAACTGCGCTTGCTCAGGATTTGCTTGAACACATACTGGAAGCGCCCTCAGATTTTTTTGAACGACTGATTGTGAGTCTTCTTCTCAGTATGGGGTACGGCGGTTCAAAGGAAAGCGCGGCGAGAACGCTTGGCCGGTCGGGTGACGATGGTGTTGATGGGGTAATTGACGAAGACGCTTTGGGATTAGATCGCATTTACATTCAAGCAAAACGCTACCGAACCGGAAACAACATCGGATCAGGTGCCATCAGGGACTTCTTTGGCAGCCTCGACCGCCACAAAGCCTCCAAAGGTCTGTTTGTGACCACGTCAGCATTTTCGCCATCCGCAAGAGAAACGGCTGAACTCCTCAGCAAGAGGATCGTTCTTATCGACGGAGACCAACTCGCGAAACTCATGATCCGGCACAACGTAGGCTGTAGGGTTGTTGACACCCTATACATCAAGAAGCTGGACGAAGAGTTCTTCGATTCATAAGCGTCTCGCCGTGTGCCCCATTCATCCCGCGTTCTTTGCGGAATGAGTGGGATTTCGGGTGCCCCATTCATCCCGCGTTCTTTGCGGAATGAGTGGGATTTCGGGTGCCCCATTCATCCCGCCTTTGTCTCCCGCGATGAGTGGGCATGCCCCGCCCTCATCCCCACCGCCTCATCCACAATCCGCTCCGCCTCGTCCCGCTTCCCCCATCTCCGGAATCCCCATCGCGTTCTGGCCGAGGCCCGCTTTTCTCCCGCCACCCGGCGCCGGGGAAATCTCCTCGACGCTGCATCTTCCCCTGCAAAAACCGCGTCCTTCCTACCAGCAAGCGTCTCCCGGAACGAATCTCAAAATCTTCGTTCGCGCGCAACTATCTCCTTCAACCGGTGTTTGTTAGAAAAACGGCTTGCACAAGGCGTTGTCCCTCAGGATCATCCTCCGCCGCTTCTACTCCGCTAAAGCGGCCTCTCAACCAGGATCCATTCAGAGAAAGGCATTTTATGAAGCGACTGATCTCCTCTTCGCTCACCCTCCTCATCACCTTCTTCCTGCTTGTGGCCACCGACCGCCGCGCCTGGGGATACGTCGATCCCGGCTCCGGCCTCATCGCCCTCCAGACATTCGCCTCCGTCGGCGCTGCCTACGCCTACTTCATTCGCCGCCGTATCCGTGCATTCTTCGCTAGCAAGGAGAAGGACACAGCCCTGGCCCATCCGGTCGCACCCGAGTCCACAAAGTCCCGCGAACTCGCATGACCGCCGCGTCGCCCCGCGCCACATTCCGCGATCCCGCAGGCTCGCTCCGCTTTGAAGGCGAGTTGGCCGTTCGCCGCATCGCCCCCTCCGCGCGCGCCGAAGTGCTCGACTTTCTCCAGTCTCCCCTCTGCCAGGCCATGCAGCAGCGCGGAGACCTCATCGCCGCCGCAATCGACGACTCCGGCCCGCAGCTCATCCTCCGCCATCCCAGAATCCCCGTCCCCACCTACCCGTGGGAGTGGACCCCCTCGCAGTGGCTCGCCGCCGCCGACCTCACCCTCAACCTCTGCGAAGAGGCCATCGCCGCCGGCTGGGTCCTCAAGGACGCCACCCCGCTCAACGTCCTCTTCCTCGGCCCCCGTCCCATCTTCGTCGACATTCTCTCCTTCGAACGCCGCGGTCCGGCGCGCCGCGGTCCCAACCCCTCCATCTGGCTCGCCTACGGACAGTACGTCCGCACCTTCCTGCTTCCTCTGCTGATGAATCGCCTCCTTTATTGGCCGCTCTCCCTCAGCCTCTTTCGCCGCGACGGATTGGAGCCTGCCGAATGCTTCGCCGCCCTCGGCTGGCGTCATCGCCTCTCCCGCGCCGCGCTCTGGCCCATCACCCTGCCCACCCTGCTCGAGCGCCGCAGGTCCGCCCACGCGCCCGCAAAAAAAGACGCACCGCAAAATAAATCCCGCCCGCACGATCCGGAAATCGCAACCCACATCCTGCAGCGCACCCTGAAGAACCTGCGTCGCCGCACCCTCCGCGCCGCGCCGCGCTCCGCCTCCTCCAACTGGAGCGACTACCCGCAGACCCTCACGCACTACACCCCCGACGAGAGCCGCCAGAAGCTCGACTGGGTCCGCCGCGTCCTCGAAACCACCCGCCCCGCCCGCGTCCTCGACATCGGGGCCAACACCGGAGACTTCAGCGCGCAGGCCGCCTCGCTCGGCGCCGGCGTCGTCGCACTGGAGCGCGACCAGGCCGCTGCCGACCGCCTCTTCCGCATGGCCCGCCGGCGCAATCTCTCCATCCTCACCATCCACGCCGACCTCGCCCGCCCCACTCCCGCCGTCGGCTGGCGCAACGCCGAATCCCTCGCCCTGCTCCCCCGCCTGGAATCTCAATTCGACCTCGTCCTCATGCTCGCCGTCATCCATCACCTCCTCCTGATGGACCAGGTTCCGCTCTCAGAGGTCCTCGCCCTCTGCCATCGCCTCACCCGCCGCCATCTCGTCCTGGAGTGGGTCCCCGTCGCCGACCCCATGTTCCAGGGCCTCCTCCGCGGCCGCGACGACCTCTACGGCTCTCTCTCCGAAGCCGATCTCCTCGACGCCTGCACCGGCCGCTTCCGCCTGCTCGACCGCCAACCCCTCGCCAACGGCCGCATCCTCCTCCTCTTCGAGAAAATCGAACCCGAGCGGACCACCGAATGCTAAAGCATTTTCACCTTTTCTGAAGAGGGAATTAACAAGATTGTCATTCTGAGCGCAGCGAAGAATCCCCGTATTTGTTCGAGGCGCGACACGCTAAACCATCAGTGAATTGCCATGAAGAAGCTCTGCCAATCTCTCGGCCTCGCATCGCTCATTCTCGTAACCAACTACGGCGACCTGCTGGGTGGCGGCGCGGACGTCCGCATGCACACCCCGTTCCCCCTCGCCCAGGTCTGCCTCGCGCATATCGCGGACCTCCTCCTCCTCGCCCTGCTCTTCTTCCTCCTCCTCGCCGCCTTCGCGCGCACCCGCTTCTACCCCTGGCTGCGCCTTCTGCTCGCCATCGCCGTCCCGCCTTATCTGCTGCAGCGCACCCAGTCCATCAATTCGTTTGATCTCGTCGAAGGCCTGGTCGCGCTCTTCCTCGTCCTCTGGGCCGCCATCGTTCTTCTGCTCCTCCTGCGCTATGCCAAGTGGTATCGCCGCCTCATGCGCACCGGCAGCTTCGTTGCCGCAGCCCTCGTCCTCTTCGCCCTCGCCGGCATCGCGCAGCTCCTCTGGGTCGCCGCATGGAAGCCCGCGCCCAACCAGATCGCCGCCTCCTGGAACCAGCCCGCCGCCGCTTCCCAGTCCCCGCGCCAACATCCTCTCCTGGTCTGGATCGTCTTCGACGAGCTCTCCTACGACCAGCTCTTCGAGCACCGCGCTCCCAACCTCGCTCTCCCCAACTTCGACGCCCTCCGCGCCCAGAGCACGCTCTTCACCAACACCCAGTCCATCGGCATTCACACCGTCAAGGTCCTTCCCTCGCTGCTCACCGGCCGCCTCGTCGACGGCGTCCGTTACACCTTCCGCAACCGCCTCTGGGTCCACCACGCCGACGGTCCAGGCCGCCAGCTCGTCGACGGCGCCGGCTCCGTCTTCGGCGACGCCGTGCAGTCCGGATGGCGCACCGCCGCCGTCGGCTGGTACAACCCCTACTGCTCCATCTACTCCCCCGACATCCAGGACTGCTACTGGACCGACCACGACATGCAGGACGGCCCCATCTCGCAGCGTGCCACCCTCGCCGCCAACATCGCATCCCCGCTCCATCAGCTCGCCGTCGAACTCATCTCCCCCGCCCGCGCCGACCGCGATCTCTGCGCCTTCGACCTCCGCCTGCGCCACCTCACCCAGATCGACCTGCAGCAACACGCCCTGCAAATCCTGCGCACCGACCAGGCCGACTTCGTCTTCCTCCACCTCTCCCTTCCCCACAGCCCCAACACCTGGAGCCGCGCCCGTAACGCCTTCACCAACCAGTGCGGAAGCTCCTACCTGGACAATCTCGCCCTCACCGACCGCGTCCTCGGCCAGCTCCTCGCCACCCTCCAGTCCTCCCCCCGCTGGGGCCAGACCACGCTCATCGTCCAGGGAGACCACTCCTGGCGCACCGCCATCTGGCGCGGCCTCCCCGCCTGGACCGAGGAGGACGAAGTCGCCTCCCGCGGACTCTTCGATCCGCGCCCCGCGCTTCTGATTCACCAGCCCAGCCAAACCCAGCCTCAGACCGTCTCCACCCCCTGGCCCATCCTCCAGGTCCACTCCGTCGTCCAGCAGATCCTCCACCACCAATCCCCCACCCTCTAATCCCGCCAGCCTGAGTCGCCTTTTATCCTGCTGTTGTCTTGCATTGATCGGTGCGTCTATCGGTGTTGATCGGTGTTAAGTCTTCTTTCAAACAACTCTGACTGTGGGATACGGCTAATCCAGCGCAATCATGATCTTCGTATACGCCGCCGGGTTCTCGCTCCACGCGCGCAGGATCGCGGGCGCCTCGTCCAGCGGCACGGTCGCGCTGATCGCCTCCGCGGTGGGGAACCGCTTCTGCTCGAACATGCGGATCACCTCCCGGAAGTCCTCGGGCAGCGCGTTGCGCGAGCCGCGGATGTCCAGCTCCTTCTGCACAAAAAGCCGCGTCTCGAAGCTGACGTTCTCCTTCGCGTATCCAATGTAGACCACGCGCCCGGCGAACGAGACCTCCTCCACGGCGGCGCGATAGGTGTCGGGTCTGCCAATGGCCTCGATGATCACGTCCGGCCCGTGGCCTCCGCTGATCTCCTGTAGCCGTGCGTGAACGTCCTCGCGTGTGGTGTTGATCAGCTCCCGCGCGCCGCAGTCTTTCGCAATCGCCAGCTTCTTGTCGTCGATGTCGATGGCAACCACGCGCGCGTCGCGGAAGGCCGCCGCAGCCACCGCGCCCAGCCCCACGCCGCCGCACCCATACACCGCCACCGTGTCCTTCGCCGTCACCAGACCGCGCGCAACTGCGTGGCAGCCCACCGTCAGCGGCTCCACCAGTGCCAACTCTTCCAGCGGCAACGGCGCCGCATATATCTTCTCCACCGGCATCGCGAGGTAGTCCATCAGCGCGCCATCGCGCTGCACGCCCAGAGTCTCGTTGTACCGGCACGCGTTGAAGCGCCCCTGCCTGCAAGACGAACACTTGCCGCAGCTCGTGTAGGGCGACATCGTCACATTCATTCCCGCCGCCAGGCCAAGTTCGTTTGCCGGCACATGCTCCAGCGTCGCTGCAACCTCATGCCCTGGAATCCGCGGATACGTCACCATCGGGTTCTTGCCCAGATAGGTGGTCAGGTCGCTGCCGCAGAGTCCGATCCGCCGCACCCGCATCGTGGCGAACTGCGGATCGGCCGCCGGTCGTTCCATCTCAATCACCCGCGCCTCGCCGGGCCGGTCGATCATAAGCGCTCTCATCAATCTCCTTTGTTCCTTTCTATCGCGTTCACCGGCAAGAGCATCACCCTCGTTAGTATAGATGCCCGCCGGCGGCGCGCTGCCGCACGCTCTCGCATCGCCACAACCCGCGCCGTCTTGGTAAAATTGAAGCGCAGGCAACGCACAAGGAGATCCATGGCAACCCTTCTCGAACAGCTTCGCACCATGACCAAGGTGGTCGCCGACTCCGGCGACATCAACTCCATCGAACAGTTCAAGCCGACCGACTCCACCACCAACCCCTCGCTCATCGCCGCCGCCGCCCAGATGCCCGCCTACCAGCCCATCGTCGATGGCGTCCTCCGGCAGGCGCGCGCCGAGGCCGGCCCCTCCGCCACCGGCCAGGCCGTCGCCGCCCTCGCGTTCAAGTCCCTCGCCGTCGCCTTCGGACGCAAGATCCTCGCCATCGTCCCCGGCCGCGTCTCCACCGAGGTAGACGCCCGCCTCTCCTACGACACCGGCAAGACCATCGCGCAGGCACGCGAGATCATCGCGCAATACGACAAGGCCGGCATCGGCCGCGAGCGAGTCCTCATCAAGATCGCCTCCACCTGGGAGGGAATCCGCGCCGCCGAGGTCCTCGAGCGCGAGGGAATCCACTGCAACCTCACCCTGCTCTTCGGCCTGCATCAGGCCATCGCCAGCGCCGAGGCCAAAGTCACCCTCATCTCGCCCTTCGTCGGCCGTATTCTCGACTGGTACAAGAAGGACACCGGCAAGGACTACACCGGCGCCGACGACCCCGGAGTCCAGTCCGTCACCACCATCTACAACTACTACAAGAAATTCGGCTACAAGACGCAGGTCATGGGCGCCAGCTTCCGCAACATCGGCGAGATCACCGAACTCGCTGGATGCGATCTGCTCACCATCGCGCCCAAGCTGCTGGCCGAGCTTGACTCGAAGGAAGAGAACCTGCCGCGCAAGCTCGACCCCGCCAAGGCCGCCGGCATGAACATCGAGCGGCTCACCATCGACAAGGCCACCTTCGACCGCATGCACGCCGCCGACCGCATGGCCCACGACAAGTTGAAGGAGGGAATCGAAGGCTTCTCCAAGGCCCTCGAAGACCTGGAAAAGCTCCTTGCCAAGCGCCTCGCCGAGCTCAGCGAGAAACAAGCGGTCGCAGCGCACTAAGGAAGTTATGAATAACTCCCCGTTTTGAAAGGGCGGGACTTTAGTCCCGCCGCAAGCTGCCTATTATTGATGCGGCTTTAGCCGCCGAGGGAATCTCGAACACTTGGGCAGACCTTCCCTAAGCCTTCGAATCGGCAGGAACAGATTGCGGCGGTCCTTCCATGGGCCGCCGTCTCGCTTCTCCGGCTCTCCCTCAAAACTCGCCGGCCCCGCACTCAGCGCTTCTGGCGCTATAGTGGTTCAAACTCGGAGGGAGCTGCCATGACGAACAGCAACAACGACATCCATTCCGTCCTTCAGTCCATCAATCTCGCTTGGCGCGAAGGGCATCCGGACTCCATGATGGAACATCTTCATCCGGAGATTGCCATGGTTTTTCCCGGCTTCAAGGGCGTCATTCATGGACGTAACGCTCTCATCGCCGGATTTCAAGAATTCTGCACAAACGCGCAGGTCCTCGAGTATGACGAGACCGATGAACGCATCGATACGATTGGCGACTGCGCCATCGCCACATACCACTTCAGAATGCTCTATCAGCGTGCCGCATACCGCGAGCTTTCAGAGGGCCGCGACATCTGGGTCTTCCATCGGCAGCATCATCGCTGGGTCGCAGTTTGGCGCACGATGGTCGATGTATGTGAAGATCGCTCCCCCCTCACCCCATCAACCGCCGGCAAAGAACTGGAGACACGAAGCTGATACCAGTATTTCGGAAGGCATCCAACTCCCATGGCCCAGGCAGACCAATCAGCCCGCCCGGTGCAACTCCTTCGCGAGGCCGTCGCGTCTCTCGAGACATCGGTCCTGCTCTGCCTGGCCAAGCCGGGAAAGATTGCGGTCCATCGCCTGCGCACCTCCACCCGCCGCGTTGAGGCCCAGCTCGAACTGCTCTCCATGCTTCCCGGTCTTCCGCCTCACGGGCCGCAAACCCGCAATGCGGTCCGTCTGCTGAAGCAGCTTCGCCAGGCCGCCGGCCAACTCCGCGACATCGATGTCCAACGCGATCTGGTCCGCGGTGAAGTGGCCGCAAGCAAGGTTGAGGTCGCGCCGCCTCCGGACCTTGGGCTTCGCCGCGAGGCGCGCCGGCTCCGTCGCGCGCTCAAACGCAAGGGAGAGGAAGCGGCAGACCGTCTGCTGCGGCTGCTCCGCAAGCAGCGTGCGCGGCTTCCACTCGTCTTCCAGGAGTTGCTGGATGCGCTGGCTCCCGCGCAGTCGGTCGCGCTCAGCGAAGCCGAGCTGATCGCCCTGGCGCGCGAGTGCTACCGCAATCGCCGCGTAGCCAGCCCAATGGATGCGGCCCCGCAAGACACCGCCAAGTTGCACGAGATTCGCAAGCGCGCCAAGCTTGCGCGCTATCTCGCCGAGTCCGCTCCGCAGTCATTCCTGGAAGCCCACCGCCTCGCCGCGCGATTTGCCGCGCTGCAACAGGCTGGCGGCGAATGGCACGACTGGCTCATCCTCGCCGAGTTCGGTGCCGACGAACTGGGCGATGCCGCAATCCTTCCGCAACGCTTCGCCGCGCACGCCAGCCGCGCCCGCCGCGCCTTCCAGCGTTGCCTGCGCTACAAGATATAGCGGCTCAGGTCCTGGTCCTTCACGATCGAAGCCACCTGCTGTTTCACGTACTCCGGATCGACCACGATCACCTTCTCCACCGTCCCATCGTCCTTCTTCCGCTCGATCACCGGCAGCGGCGGCGAGGGCTTCTGCGGCCCTCCGGTCAGCGGCGCAGACGCGCCCACCTCGGCGATCACGCCCTCCTGCGAAGCCTCCGCCCTCGGCCCCTTGAACAGCTCCGGCGCCTGGAAGCTGATCTCGTCCAGCACCCGCTCCATGATCGTGTGCAGCCGCCGCGCGCCGATGTTCTCCGTCGTCTCGTTCACCCGGAACGCGAACTGCGCCATCTCCGCCAGCGCCTCCGGCGTGAACTCCAGCTTCAGCCCCTCGGTCTCCAGCAGCGCCGTCGACTGCTTCACCAGAGACGACTTCGGCTCGCTCAGAATCCGCACAAAATCCTCCACCGTCAGCGACTTCAGCTCTACGCGGATGGGGAACCGCCCCTGCAACTCCGGGATCAGGTCGCTCGGCTTCGACACATGGAACGCGCCCGCCGCAATAAATAAAATGTGGTCGGTCGAGACCATCCCATACTTCGTGTTCACCGTCGTGCCTTCCACAATCGGCAGAATGTCGCGCTGCACGCCCTCGCGGCTCACATCCGGCCCATGCCCGGCCTCGCGCCCGGCGATCTTGTCGATCTCGTCCAGAAAGACAATCCCCGAGTCCTCCACCCGCTCCACCGCCAGCCGCGTCACCTGGTCCATGTCGATCAGCCGCGACTCCTCCTCCTGCACCAGGTACTCGAACGCCTCCGCCACCTTCATCTTCCGCTTCTTCGTTCTCTGCCCGAACAGGCCCGGAAGCATCTCCCTTAGGTTCATGTCCATCTCTTCCGGCCCCTGCGTGGAGAGGAACTCGAAGCTCGGCTGTTGCGGTCGCGCACATCGATCTCCACCATCCGCTCGTCCAGCTTTCCCTCACGGAACTGCTGGCGCAGCTTCTCCCGCGTGCGCTCGTGGCTCGATTGGTTCTCCTGCTGCGCAGCCGTGTCGCCAATCTTGCCCTCGATCGTGCCGGGAACTGTCTCCTCGTCCTCCGGCACCTTCAACTGCATCACCTGCATCGCGCGGATTCCCGTCGGGGTCATCATCACCGCGGTCGGCCCCGCGCTCTTCGCCGAAGCCGCAACCGTCTGCGCCGGCGGAGGAGGCAGCAGCAGGTCCAGCAGCCGGTCCTCGGCGTTCAACTCGGCCTTGTCCTCCACGTCCTCCATCTTCTCTTCGCGCACCATGTCGATGGCGATCTCCACCAGGTCGCGCACAATCGACTCCACATCGCGCCCCACATATCCCACCTCGGTGAACTTCGACGCCTCCACCTTCAGGAACGGCGAGCTGGTCAGCTTGGCCAGCCGCCGCGCAATCTCCGTCTTGCCCACGCCCGTCGGCCCAATCATGATGATGTTCTTGGGCATGATGTCCTCGGCCAGCTCCGGCGCCAGCTTCTGCCGCCGCATCCGGTCGCGCAGTGCAATCGCCACCGCGCGCTTGGCCGCGCCCTGCCCCACCACATACTTGTCCAGCTCCGCCACAATCTCGCGCGGAGTCATCTCATCCAGCGCAAGGGCCTGGTCGTCCGCCGTCCCCGGTAAATAAATCGCCATTTAATTATTTCCTCGTCGTCCCCACTCAAGCCACGCCAAACTTATAAAGTTGTCATTCTGAGCGCAGGTCGAACCGAACTCCTCCGTATTTGTACCTCGCACCCCACCTCGAACCTTCCCTACCCCTTCTTCAGCTCTTCAATCGTCAACTGGTCGTTGGTGTAGATGCAGATCTGCCCAGCAATCCTCAAACTCTTCTCGGCGATCTCCCGCGCGCTCAGTTCGGTGTTCTCCATCAACGCGCGCGCCGAGGCCAGCGCAAAGCTCCCGCCCGACCCAATCGCCACAATCCCATCGTCCGGCTCGATGACATCTCCCGTGCCGCTGAGCACGAACGTCGCCGTGGTGTCGCAGACGATCAGCAGCGCCTCCAGATGCCGCAGCATCCGGTCCGTGCGCCAGTCCTTGGCCAGCTCCACGGCACTGCGTCCCAGGTTGCCCGCGTACTGCTCCAGCTTGGTCTCGAACCGCCCGAAGAGCGAAAACGCATCCGCCGTCGATCCCGCAAAGCCCGCCAGCACCTTGTCCTGATACAGCCGCCGGATCTTCTTCGCCGAGTGCTTCATCACGCTCGCGCCCAGCGTCACCTGCCCGTCGGCCGCCATCACCACCGAGTCGCCCCGCCGCACGCACAGCACCGTCGTCGAGCGCACCCGCCGCGTCTTCCCGTCTTCGTCGCGGCCCAAATCCAGCGGATGAGCGTCCGTTCCAGCCATCTTGTTCTTCATCGAGAACTTCGCAATGTCGTCAAAATTCGATTTCATGAGCAACTCCCAGTATATCGCCTGCCAGGATTGAACCTCGTATACTCGACCCATGCACCAGGTCGCGGCCAACTCGCGCAGGATCCAACGCGTCCTCCTCATCTCGCTCGCCGCCACCCTCTGCTACGTTGTGGCGACGTTCACCTTTGGCCTGCGCGCGCACTCCCTCGCCCTCATCTCCGAGTCCGGCCACAACCTCTCAGACACGCTCGCCATTGGTCTCTCCTTTGTCGCCGTCTACTTCCAGCGCCGCCCCGCCACCGACCAGAAGACCTTCGGCTATCAGCGTGCGGGCGTGCTCGCCGCCTTCGTCAATGCGCTTACGCTGATCTTCCTCGCTGCTTGGATCGCGCTCGCCGCCATCCATCGCATCTATGCTCCGGTCGCCGTGCAGCCGCGCATCATGATGGCCGTCGCCGCCGCCGGTGTCCTGATGAACGGCGCCATCGCCGCGCTCCTCTGGCGCTCCTCCGGCAACGTCAACATCCGCACCGTCTTCCTCCACATGCTGGGCGACACCCTCTCCACCGCCGCGGTCATCGCCGGAGGCGCGGGAATCCTGGCCACCGGCGCAATGTGGCTCGACCCCGCCCTCTCGCTCCTCATCGCCGCCATGATCGCCTGGTCCTCCTCATCCATCGTCCGCGAGACGCTCAACATCCTGCTCGAAGGCACGCCCCGCTCCCTCTCGCTGGCCGACATCCGCTCCGCCGTCAATGCCGTCCCCGGCGTCCTCGACGTACACGATCTCCACGTCTGGTCGCTCGGCTCTGCCTCTCATGCACTGGCCAGCCACGTCACCATCGCCGAGATGCCCGTCTCCGGCTCCGCTTCCATCCTCGACGCCATCAACTCTGCCCTGCGCGACCGCTTCCACATCACCCACACCACCATCCAGTTCGAGATCGTCGGCTGCGAAACCACCCACGGCTGCTCCGCCCCGCCCGAGCCCGAAGCCGCCCACGCCCACCACGTCCACTCCCACTAGGCTTCAAGCGCCGTTCTCACTCCATCTCCACCGGATCCAGCCTCGGCGAAATCGCCTGAATAACCAGCAGCGCCGCAAGATACGCGCAGCAGGCAAGCACGAACAACGGCACATAGCTGTGCGTCACCTGCACAATCACGCCCGTCGCGGGCTGCAGCAGCACTCCGCCCAGCGCCCCAAACATCCCCCCAATTCCGATGACACTGCCCACCGCTGCCTTCGGAAACACGTCCGACGGAAACGTAAACAGGTTCGCCGACCATCCCTGGTGCGCCGCCGCGGCCACGCCGATCAGCCCCACGACCAACCACAGGTGATGCACAAACGGAGTAGTAAACACCGGCGTCACAGCCAGGGCGCAGATCAGCATCGTGGTCTTGCGCGCCGTGTTGGTGGACACTCCCCGCTTCATCAGGATCGAGGAGAGCCATCCGCCGCCGACGCTGCCAAAGATGGAAATGACGTAGACCACAACCACCGGCAGGCGGTTGGCAGTCAGGCTTAGATGGAAGGTGGATTGCAGGTATCGAGGCAGCCAGAACAGATAAAACCACCAGATCGGATCGGTCAGAAATTTCGCAATCGCATAGGCCCACGTCTCTTTGCGCGGAAACACCCGCTGCCACGGAACACTCTGCACCTTTTCCACCGGATCGCTCAGGATCAGCGCCAGTTCCTCCGCCGAAACGCTGCGGTGCTTCTCCGGCGGCTGGTAGTAGATCAGCCAGACCGTCAGCCACACCAGTCCCATGGCTCCGGTCACCACGAAGGCTCCCCGCCAACTGAACACAGCCACCAGCAGCGGCACCACCAGCGGCACTGCGATGTTGCCGATGTTGGCCCCGGAGTTGAAAATTCCCGTGGCCAGGGCGCGCTCCCGCTTGGGAAACCACTCGGCCACGGCCTTCATGCACGCGGGAAAGTTTGCCGCTTCGCCCAGGCCCAGCAGGAACATGGCAATGCCGAACGTGAGCACCGAGAAGGAAGCGCCGGGAAGCATGGCCGCCACGCTCCAGAACCCGATTGCAAGCGCGAATGCCTTGCGCGTTCCCAGCCGGTCCGCCAATCCCCCGGCGAACAACATGCCAATGGCATAGGACACCTGGAACCCGGCCAGAACAATGCCGTACTTCTCACTGTCCAGTCCCGGGATGATGCCCTCAAGAAAGTTCTCGAGGTACGCGATTACCCCGCGATCCAGATAAGCAATGACCGTCGCAAGAAACAGCAGCGTGCAAACCACCCAACGCTGTCTCGTAACGCGGCCGGTAGGCCTTAATCCGCCAAAGCAAGGAGGTGCCGTACTGCTGTCTCGAACCATGTACCCAACTTTAGTATCGAATGACCCAGATTATATGCCTGCCCCTGCAACGGCCTTCCCTTGCCCGGAATGCCCTCCGCTGTCTCACGCCTGAGGACCACGCCAACTCAGCCGGAGGAAACCGGAAGGGCCCCGCAATCGCCGTGGCTTTTTGGGCTTACCTCAGGGAATTTCAGCGTTCTTTATATTGGCAACGAATCACCTGCGGCGTAGGGGACTGAGGGCCTACAGCAGCGTCGCGTCCAGCGTGATCTCCGCCGCAGCCAGCAGCCGCGAGATCGGGCAGCCAACCTTCGCGCCATTGGCAATCTCATCGAACTTCGCCTTGTCGATGTCGGGAATCTTCGCCTTGGTCGTCAGGCGGATCTTCTTCACCGTCGGCTTGTCGTGCAGGTCCAGCGTCACCACCGCCGATGTCTCAATCGACTCCGGCGTGAAGCCCGCCTTCCCCAGCTCCGCGCTCAGCGCCATGCTGAAGCAGCCCGCATGCGCCGCCGCAATCAGCTCCTCCGGGTTCGTCCCCACGCCGCTCTCAAACCGCGCCGCAAAGCTGTACTGCGTCTCCTTCAGCGTTCCGCTCTGGGTGGAGATCGTTCCCTTCCCCTCCTTCAAACTGCCCCGCCAAACTGCGCTCGCACTGCGGTCCATATCGTCTCTCCTTATTCACTTCTGCCTGGTCTTAACATCTGAATCTGAAAAATTATCCCACACAAACGGTACCCCATTCGATGCGCGCAATTGCATACAAGTCGAAGAAAACCGGATGAAAACTAGACGGCGCCGATCACGCCACCGTCTCCGCCTTCAGCTTCTCCGCCGTGGCGTGCGCAATCAGCGCGTCGATGGTCGGCTGCAGCTGCCCTTCCATCACCTGCGCCAACTGGTGCGTCGTCAGCCCGATCC
Organism: uncultured Acidobacteriaceae bacterium; assembly: GCA_963767315.1. GTDB lineage: Bacteria > Acidobacteriota > Terriglobia > Terriglobales > Acidobacteriaceae > Edaphobacter. The sequence continues at coordinate 327,511 of CAVYDK010000018.1, forward strand.
GGTGGTCCGTCATCCGGTTCTGCGGAAAGTTGTACGTCCGGATCTTCTCGCTCCGGTCGCCCGTCCCGATCTGCTGCCTGCGGTCCTTGGCCTGCTCCTGATGAATCCGTTCCTTCTCTACCTCGTATAAACGCGCGCGCAGAACGCGCATCCCCTTCTCGCGGTTCTTGATCTGCGACTTCTCATCCTGACACGAGACAACGGTGTTCGTCGGCAGATGTGTAATCCGCACCGCCGAGTAGGTCGTATTCACGCTCTGCCCTCCTGGGCCCGACGAGCAGAACGTATCGATGCGCAGGTCCTTCGCCTCGATCTTCACGTCCACCTCCTCCGCCTCCGGCAGCACCGCCACCGTAATCGCCGAGGTATGCACCCGCCCCTGCGTCTCGGTCTCCGGCACGCGCTGTACGCGATGCACTCCCGACTCGTACTTCATCTGCGAGTAAACATTATTGCCCTCGATGATCGCCGTCACGTCCTTCAGCCCATATCCAATCCCCGACTCGGTCTGCGACAGCACCTCAACCTTCCACTTTTTCTGCTCGGCAAACCGCATGTACATGCGGAAGACCTCCGCCACAAACAGCGCCGCCTCGTCCCCGCCCGTTCCCGCGCGCAGCTCCAGAATCACGTTCTTCTCGTCGTTCGGGTCCTTGGGCAGCAGCAAGCCCTTCAGCTCCTCCTCCATCGGCCCCAACTTCGGCTCCAGCAGCGCCAGCTCTTCGGCGGCCATCGCCTTCACCTCCGGGTCAGTGTCAGCCAGCATTGCCTTCGCTTCGGCGATCCCGTCCCTGATCTTGCGATACTCGCGAAACTTCTCCACCACCGGCTCCAGATCGCGATGCGCCTTCGCCACCTTGCGAAAGTTCTCTTGGTCGTTCACCAGCGTCGGGTCGGACATCTGCCGGCCAAGCTCTTCGTAGCGTACTTCCAGTTGTTCCAGCCGATCGAACATGGGTCTTCTCCTCGCTCCCTGTCATAGTCGCTAGCAGGACTTCAAAGTATTGTTGCTTCAATTGGCAAGTTTGTCATCCTGACCCTGAGCCTGCGAAGGGGAAGGATCCCCGCATTTCGTTCGAATCGGGCAGAACGCGCACATCGCCAGGGCATTGCTGGCATTCACCGGATAGGCGCAGCTAGAGCTGATCGCGGCGCGAGCGCGTCACGCGGGGAGAGTCCACCGGGACTGCGCCAGCCACATTCATCACTCCTTAGATTTTACTGCGACCCGCCTGGATGCGGACCCGGTTTAACTTCAAGGAGTTGTCGGCATTGGCGGTATTGGCACGTCTGGCGGTGCAGGTGGCGCAGGCGGCGGTGGCGCGGGGAATTCGGATTGACCGACCGCCGTCACATGATAGGTGCGCACCTTCCCATCCGGCATCAGAAAGTCGTAGCCTTTGTAGATGTCGTAGGTGTTCGGATTCTTGGGGCCGTGCACCTTGAGTGAGATGCGCGCTGGATAATCGCCGAGCCCCAGATAGCCGAGACTGTATCCAGTCAGTTCCACCCGCTGGCCGTCGATCACCGCCTCGATCAGCTGGTAGCCGCCGACAAGGACAGCGCGCGAAAACACAACGTGCACTTTGACGGGAAAGTCCGCCGGGCTCGGCTTGTCTGCAGCGGCAAGCAGTAGAGTAGTTTGCAGCAAAAGGAACATCAGTGCCATCTTTTTCATCGAACAATCTCCTATCGAGCAAACACTGCGGATAAGCATACCGCCGCAATCCGATCTTCGCGCGGCCTCTTTCGCTCGCGTCAAGCGCAAAGCCCATGATGTGCATGTCAAAACCCGCCAATAAGATTTTCTGCGCCCCGAATGCATCGCAAGATGAGAAGATGGAATGCGTTCAATTCTCCACAACCCGTGGATCGCAAACCAAGGGGCCGGGACCGGGATGAAGCAAGACAAAGCTCTTTTGACGCTGGCGTTGCTGCTGGCACCGTTCTTCTTGCCGGGCATTGCAACGGCGCAGTCGGCCAAGCCCACCGCCGACCAGGACATTCAGCTCTCGGTCTTCGGCGCGGCATCGGGCAACTATACCGGCCTCTCCGGCGGCAGGAACCTCAGCGTCACCGCCGGCATCGACCTCGCTCTTGCCCCCTGGCACAGGATGCGCCCCACACTGGAGCTCCGCGGCATCTACCCCATCGACAAGGGGAAAATCGTCTCCCAGAAAGATGTCCTCGGAGGCCTCAGGCTGGACTTCCTTCTGGGCCATCGCATGCACCCCTACGGCGACTTTCTCTTCGGCCGTGGCCAGATGAATTACACCGAAACGCCTTGTAACGCGACGGGAGGGTTCGGATACGTCTTCGGAAACAACTGCTACCAGGTCTCCACGTCCTACGTCTACTCCCCCGGCGCAGGCTTCGACTACGACCTCAGCAACCACTTTGTCATCAAGATCGATGGCCAATACCAGCAATGGGGCTCCGTGCCAACCGCCTCGGGAAAGCTCTATTCCACCCTCGGATCCATCGGCCTCGTCTACCGCTTCGGCAAGCTCGGCATGCCCTGAGTCGCAGGGGACGCGCCCGGTGGCCGAATCATAGGTTGAACAACTCGCGCAGCCGCTTGGTCTGCGCCCGGCTCACCGGGACCTCCGTCTTCTTCGCGTCGTCCATGCGCAACTGGTAGCTGGACTTGAACCACGGCACCACCTCGCGGATATGCTGGATGTTCACGATGAACGAGCGGTGCGCCCGCCAGAACGCCTCCGGATCGAGCTGCTCCATCAGCTCCTCCAGGGTGCGGCAGTTCGACTGCCCCTCCACCCCGCGCGTCACCACGCGGATGGCTCCGCCCTCGATTGTGATGAAGCATATCTCCCGCTGGTCCACCAGCAGCAGCCGCCCCTGCGCGCGCACGATCACCTTGCCCGGCTGGGGTTTTGCCGGCTGCGTGCGCTCCTCCACCAGCCGCAGCAGCTCGTCCAGCCGGGCGTCGGTGGTGCCCGAATCCGTCTGCCCAGCCTGCCCTGCGATCCTCGCCCGCACCTTCTCGATCGTCTTCAGCACCCGCTTGCGGTCGAACGGCTTCAACAGGTAATCCACCGCGTTCACCTCGAACGCGCGCACCGCGTACTGGTCGAACGCCGTGGCAAAGACGATCTGCGGCAACCCCATCTTCTTGTCGATCAGTTTCTTCAGCACGGCAAACCCGTCCAACCCAGGCATCTGCACGTCCAGAAAAACCACGTCCGGCCGGTGCGCGCGCACCAGCTCCACCGCCTCGATGCCGTTCGATCCCTGCGCCACCACCTCCACCCCGTCCGCCGACTGCAACAGGTACAGCAACTCCTGCCGGGCAAGCGGTTCGTCGTCGATGATGAGCGCGGTCAGGGGCAAGATTGTCCGTTGCAGGTTGCAGGTTGTCAGTTGGTCGTCGGCGAATCAACGGTACGAACAGAACGCACTGTCCACTCTAGTGCTTGGAGCAGACCCTTGTCAGCCTCAGATTGTCGAGGGGAGAACGAAAGGATGTTTCATTCAACTGGCAACCTGCAACTGACAACCTGCAACTTTTATTTGTCGCTGTAGGCGTGCAGCCGCGCCGGGCCGCCGTCCTGGGAGACGTCGTGCCCGCACTGCGGACAGAACGCATCGGTAATCTGCACTCCGCGGAAGCACTGCCCGCACACCGGGGCCACCTGAAACCTGCACTGCGGACAGAAGTGGACGCTCGCATTCAACTCCGTGCTGCAGTTCGGGCAGCGAATCATCAACGGCTGGCGCAACAGAAAATACACCACCGCGCCGATCCCCCCCGGCATCACCACCACGATCAGCATCCACAGCAGCGCCGGCATCTTGCGGCGCTTCACGTCGCGGCTCACATATCCCACCAGAAGCACATAACTGGCCAGCACGACCCCAGTCATATAGACCATCAGCAGGCGGATCGGCTGCGGGCCATGGTGATGCGGCTGCGCGTAATAGCTGAAGTACAACCATCCCGCAAACACCAGGACAGCGAGAATGATCGACCAGACCGGGAACATCTTCAGGCCATCGTGCTCTGCACCGCTTTGCCCGTCGGAAGATTCAGATGTCCTCTGGTTCCAGCTCTCCGCCATTAGCGCGCCTCGTCGTTGGAGTTGTGGCGCGGGCGGCGAAACAAGACAGCACCCAGCAGCAAGAGGGAGACCGGCACAAACCACAGCAGCACCACCACAAAATGGTTGGTGGAGTCCGTGGTTGCCAACGCAGTAACGTCTGCCTGGGCCGCTTCCGCGGCCTGGTATTGATACATGCCGGTCCATATCGCCAGGCCGATCAGAATCAATAGAACAGAACAAATGGCCAACGGGACCATCAGGCTGCGCGCATGGCTGCGCCGCGCCTGCATCACCGTGGCCCGCTCGCGCACCACGCGGTGCGTGCGGTTCACCACACACGCGCGCGCCCCCAGACCGACGCCGTCCTGCTCACTGCACGCAAGGGCCGCCGAATCATCCGGCAGAGAATTCAATTGGGAATCGAATTGTGCTTCGAAGGAGGCCTTCATCCGGTCGCCTCCATCGCGCGTGTGCCGCGCAGGTGCTCGATCTCCGGCTTCAGCGCAGCCAGCCCGCGATACAGCCGCGACTTCACCGTGGACAGCGGCGCCCGCGTCACGCTGGCAATCTCTTCCAGCGACATCTCCTCGTGGAAGCGCAGCGTCAGCACCTCGCGGTAGTTCGGCTCCAGCTTCAGCAGCACCGCGGCAACCTCGGCGCGGTCCTCGCTGCCCTCGAACTGCTCCAGCGGCGAAGGCCCGTCGGCGGCAATCTCGAACGCGCGCCCCTCATCGCCCGGCTCGCTCATCTCGTCCAGCGACGCCATCGTCCGCTTGCGCGATAGGTCGATCACCAGGTTGCGCGCAATCGTGAACAGCCAGGTGTCGAAGCGCGCCTTCCCGTTGTACTGCCCGCCGCGCAGCAGGACCCGCATCCATGTCTCCTGGAACAGGTCTTCCGCCACCTCGCGCTTGCCCGTCAGAAACAGCAGGTAGCGCAGCAGGCGGTGCTGGTACAGCTCAATCAGATGGTCGAGAAGTTCCGTGTCCTGGTTCTTCAGGCCGCGCGCGATGGCCGCGTTATCACGCTGGTTCTGCTCCGCCTGTTCCACCGGGATGGCGATCGCTGCGCTGCCCATAGTCTTAGAGACGCCATCTCGCTGGGAAAAGTCTCGGTCGCGTCCGCTCTTTTCCTTGCAAAATAGCACCCTCATCCGAAGATTCCCTCCAAAGCCGGCGTCCGCAGGCCAAAACCGCTGAAAAATAGCCCGATAGCCGATTGTAAGGCCAGCCAGCCGGTCTTGGCGAGACCTATTTCGGAAGTAAACTAGTCCGATGGAAGTTCTTTACGGCCTGCACCCGGTCGAGGAGGCGGTCCGCTCCGGCGCGCGCCGGCTGGATTGCGTCCTGCTGGCCCGCGAGCGCGGCGACGCCCGTCTGGAGCGCCTCGCCCAGCTTTGCCGCGACGCCAACGTCCGCCTCACCCTCGAATCCCGCGACCAGCTCACCCGCATCAGTCGCACCGACGCCCACCAGGGGGCCGTCGCCCTGGTTCGCGAGCGCGCCTTCCTCACCATCGAAGACCTCCTCGCCCCCCAGCCCGCAAAAAAAACTACGAGCGACGCGGCCACATCCGCGCATCGCTTCTTCCTCGCCCTCGACGGCATCGAGGACCCGCACAACCTCGGCGCGCTCCTGCGCACCGCCGATGGTGCGGGAGTTGATGGAGTCATCCTGCCCGAACGCCGCTCCGCCCCAGTCTCCGCGACCGTCGCCAAGACCTCCGCCGGGGCCTCCGAACACGTCCGAATCGCCCGCGTCACCAACCTCGTCCGCGCCCTCGAACAGATGAAGCAGTCCAACATCTGGGTGCTCGGCCTCGATGAGCGCGGTACGCCCGACTACACCGCCTTCGACTTCCGCACCGACTGCGTCCTCGTCCTCGGACGCGAGGGCGCCGGCCTGCACAATCTGGTCAAAAAAACCTGCGACCACATCCTGCGCATTCCCATGGCCGGCGCGGTCTCCTCGCTCAACGTCTCAGTCGCAGGCGCGGTCGTCATGTACGAAGCGATGCGCCAGCGCAACAACCCCGCGCAACCAACCCCGAACCCCAAGCCCGCCGCGCCCGCCAAGCCCCGCAAAGGACTCGGCTCGTGACCCGCCGTTCTCTGTTTCACGCCGTCATCTTGAGCGGAGTTTGGCACGCGCCGCGCCAAACGGAGTCGAAGGACCCCGATAAATCTCGCTGCGCCACTGCCGTCCGAACCGTTCTGCCACGACGTTTAGTATCCTTCGTTCTGGCGTTCTCACTGGCGTGGTTCCCAGCCGTAGTTCAACTGCGTGCCCAGACGCAGCCCGCTCCAGTTCCCGCTAATCCACCCGACTCCGCCGAACCCGCACCCACCGGCAAAGTCCTCTTCTCGCGCGACGCCAACTCACCCGAAGCGCAGCCGACCGTCTCTCCGAATCCCGCCGCACCAACCTCCGCGCCTGCGCAATCCGGCCCCCTCGCCGTCACCGATGCCGAGCGCAGCGCCCTCACCTTCACCGCCTACGATCTCAACGTCCACCTCACTCCAGCCTCCGCTGCAATCTCCGTCCGCGCAGGCCTCACCGTGCGCAACGACGGCCCCGCGCCCCTCACTCGCCTCATCCTCCAGATCTCCTCCTCGCTGCACTGGGACGCCCTCTCCACCCGCAGCCTCCCCAACGGCCCGACCGCTTCCCTCCCCTTCGCCGCCCGCCTCATCGACACCGACGCCGACCACACCGGCCGGATGACCGAAGCCGTCGTCACGCTGCCGCTTCCTCTCGCTCCCGGCGCGTCCATCTCGCTCATCGCGCTCTACTCCGGCGCAATCCCGCCCTCAGCCGAACGTCTCACCCGCATCGGCGCGCCCGGCGACCAGGCCCTCGCCGCCGACGGGGACTCCATCGCTCCCTCCCTCACCGCCCTGCGCGGATTCGGCAACGTCCTCTGGCTTCCCGCCTCCGCGCCGCCCGTCTTCCTCGGCGACGGCGCGCGTCTCTTCCAGTCCGTCGGCCGCTCCCGCCTGCGCAACTCCGCCGCAACCGTCCGCCTCCGTCTCGCCGTCGAGTACACGGGCGACCCGCCCGACGCAGCCTTCTTCTGCGGACGCCGCCAGCCGCTCGTCGCCATCAGCGACAACGCCAACCTCCCCGCAGCTATCTCTCCCGGTGTCGCCACCGCCCTCTTCGACGCCCAGCCCCTCGGCTTCCGCTCGCCCAGCCTCTTCATCACCGACCGCCCCCCCAGCCAGTCCGGAACGCCCGCCAACCCCGACCTCATCGCCGCCGTCACCGATCACTACGACGCTCTCCCTGCCTACGCCGCCGCCGCCGCGCTGGTCGAGCCCCTCCTCACCGACTGGCTCGGCCCGCAGCCGCTCGCCACGCTCTCGCTCATCGACCACCCCGGGCAGCCCTTCGAGGACGACGCACTCCTTGTCCGTCCTATGCGCTCCGCCGAACCCGCAACCCTCGCTCCCGCGCTCGCCCACTCCCTCACTCACGCCTGGATTCACTCCACCCATCCCTGGATCGACGAGGGCCTCGCCCAGTTCCTCTCGCTCCTCTGGACCGAGCGCACCGCTGGCCGCGCCGCCGCGCTCACAGAACTGCAGGACGCCGCCCGCCCGCTCGCCCTCGCCGAACCCGAAGTGCCAGCCGACTTATCTGGGTGCCCCATTCATGACGGTTCCATCGTCATGAGTGGGGTAGAGCCGGACACATCGCCCGAATGTGCATCCGTCAGCCCCGCAGGCTCCAGCCTCGTCTCCGCCACCGGAGACATCTTCTACCGCACCAAGGCCGCCGCCGTCTGGTGGATGCTCCGCTCCATCGTCGGCGACGACGCGCTCAAGCAGGCCCTGCAAACCTACCGCCTCGACGCCTCCCGCCTCGACCGCGACCCCGCAGGCCTCCAGCGCACCCTCGAAAAAACCTCCAACAAGAACCTGCGCTGGTTCTTCGACGACTGGGTCTACCGCGACCGCGGCCTGCCCGATCTCTCCATTGTCAGCGTCACCCCCAGCCAGCTCACCTCGCGCGCCGGCCTGCCCGCCGGATGGCTCATCGCCGTCGAGGTCCGCAACGACGGCTACGCCGCAGCCGAGGTCCCCGTCACCGTCCGTTCCAGTACCGCATCCGAGACCCAGCGCCTGCGCATCCCCGGCCGCTCCTCCGCCTCCACGCGCATCGTCTTCGCCGGCACGCCCGCCGAGGTCCAGGTCAACGACGGCGGCGTCCCCGAGACCCAGTCCACCCTCCACACCCGCCAGCTCCTCCTCCCCATCCACTAGCCGCGACCTGCTGCGGCGCACCATCGGCTGGTTCCAGGCCCAGATGCCGCCAAAGGTGCCGCGCTTGCGCATCTGCTTTTCTTCGCTCGCCCGGCGCGTCGAAACCGCGACGGTTATTTGCGTCCCGTCTGCGCAGCTTCTACACTGACATCTGTGGTTCTAGCGTCTGCGGTGTGACCGTCCAGCTCTGGTTCCGGTTGGACGGGGAGGGTTAATGCGTCGGTTCGTCACGTTGTTTGTTCTGCTTCTATCTACGGTCCCATTCGGTGTCTCGATCTCGGGCTGCAACAGGGGTACTGCCGCGCCCACCTTCTGCAATGGCGGCGACTCGGGCATGACCACGGCCCAGGCCGCGACCATCACGTTGCAGCCGGTCGTCTATGGAGTCTCGCTGAACTACGCCGAGATCGGACAGCTGCAGGGGCCTACCACGACGGACTGCAAGGGCTCGAGCGTCGGGATCCTGGCATACACCTACGGCACCACGGACATGACCATTGCGGACATTCAGCCGACAACCGGAAAGTTGTGCGCGGGGACGTGGAACCGCAACTCCGGCGGGGGAATTCCCGACTTCACCTACTGCACTCCCACCAATAAGCCGGGCGTCGCCTACGTCACGGCAAGCGCGGACGGGGTCACCAGCAATCCGCTGCCGGTCTTCGTGCATCCGGTGGTCACCAGCATTGTGCTGGGAGGTCCGTCGTCCAACTGTACAACCGATCCCACCACCGCCTGCTGCCCGCTGGCGACGGCGGGCGCGGTCACTGCTCCGCCGTACCTGGCCAACTCCTGCGTCTCGCAGGGATCGACCGCCCAGTTGGTGGCCCGGGTCTACGCCGGAACGGGCGCCAACCAGACCAACATCAGTTGCCTGGCGGGCCATCTGCAGTTGAGCGCGCAGGGCGAAACGTCCACCACCGCAATCTCGCAGGTCGTCAACATCGACCAGAACGGCGTGGCCACGGCAAACCAACCGGGATCGGTGCTGATCTCGGCGAACATAGCCAACGCAGCCAGCTCGGCGGGCATCTTCTCCACCTGTCCGCCCGCCTCGATCACCCTCACGACACCCGGCTCAACGGCCAATCCGGTGCTGGTCAACCAGAACAACCCGCAGCCGATTGTCGCTACCGCCATCGACACCAATGGAGTAACCCTCACAGGGCTGGCGCTGGAGTATGTGTCGACCGAGCCAACCACGATTACCGCGGCTGCACCGGTGACGCCGACCCTGGCCGGCGCGGCCTCCATCTCCGCGGTCTGCCAGCCGCCCAGTTGCAATCCCTCGGCGTACAACCAGATCGGTCTCTTCGGCAACGGCAAGCCGGTCACGTCCAATTCGGTGAATCTCTCCGTTCCCGGAACCAACAGCACCGTCCTCTATATGGCCAGCACGCAGTCCCAGTACATGGTGCAGATCGACTTCACGACCTCCGTGCTGGGCCAGCCCTTCCTGCTGCCCTATGTGCCCAACTCCATGGTCATCAGCAACGACGGCTCCAACATCTACTTGGGCAGTTCGACGGCGCTGATGGTGGTCAATGCGGTGAACACGCTGAGCATCACGCGCACCGACCCTTCGTCGCCGGGCGCCATGCTCGCCATCTCGCCCAACGGAAACACCATTGTCCTCAGCGATCCGGTGCGCCAGATCATCTCGCTCGAGAACTCGACGGGGGGCGTCATCTCCACCTATGGCGGTGTGGCAACGCACGCCGAGTTCGCCCCCGACAGCCAGACCGTCTATATCACCGCCGGCAATCAGCTTCTGGTCTACTCGGCCAATACCGGGTGGACCAACATCGTTCCCGCAACATCGGCCGGAACGCCGGTGACGGACGTGGCCGTCACGGTGCCCGCTGTCGGGGCCTACTTTGCCGGCCCAACCACCACAGCGCGCAGCTACTGCTCGATCAGCACCCCAACCACACCCACCAACGAGACCAATGTCTTCTATCCGCCGGCCGACAGCTCTCCGGCAATCACCGACCGGCTCGCCGCAACCAACGACGGGATGCACGTGCTTGGCGCCACAGCAACCACGCCGACGCCAACCCTGAGCGATCTGCGGGTCAGCATCCCTGCCGGCAACATGAATGGCGCCACCGTCAGCGTTGCCTGCCCCCTCACCGGCACGATGAGCTTCTCCAACACGCTCACCACCACGCCTCTGGGTCCGGTCACTGCAACGGCCATCACCGGGGTCTGGCCTACCTCGGACTCGACGCTCGCCTTTGTCACCTACACCGGCTCCGGCGGCGTCCTTCCGGCCTATGCTCCGGCGGCAAGCGGACAGGGAACGACCGCCTACATCAAGCTCTCCGGCGCGGCTACGGCCCCCATCGCGGGCGTCGTCAGCGCGGACAACTCCACGTTTTACGCGGCCACCTCGGGAGACAACCTCGTCCACCTCATCAAACCGGGTACGACTCCCGGTCGGTGGATCGACAGCTCCACGCTGGCGCCCAATCTGACCACCCCCGCCGGCGCCGTTGTGCCGGTCAACCTGATGGTGCAGAAGCCGCGCAAGACAACCTAGAGAGGTTTCCCCGCCCCGCCGTCGCGCGATCTCCTGCAAAGCGGCCTGCTCCGCGACAAGCCGCGCAGATTTCCTCCATCTTGGTACTCCATTCGGCAAACCCGCCCAACGCCGCTTCCGGCGCGGTCCCATGGCTCGTTGGTGTAGTCCTCCCCCCCATTGGTGTAGTCCTCCCCCCCAAAAGTTGTAAGGCGCGTTCTTGCAATCCTCCTACAATGAAGCTGTTCCTTCTTCCGCAAGATGCTGAAGACCCCACGGCGGGGCTTCCGGTCTGAAGAGCGGGAAGCGGAGGGCGGCATCGTTCATTCAGGCTCCGGCCAGGACGGGTTTTCAGTTGAATGAAATTCTTCCCGGTTCGGAACGACATTGTTTCTTAAAGCAACATACAACCCATCGCAAAGCGTCTATTATGTTCTGCGAGGGAGCGGCAATCTCAACGTGATCCATTACGGTACGTTTTTCTTCACGAACATCGTCTCGGTCACCGTGTTCACGGCCTGCCTCTGCCTGCTTGCCTGGAACAATCGCAAGGTGACAGGGATGCAGTGGTTTGCCGGCGGCATGGTCGTCGGCCTGGTCAAACTGGTGCTGCAGGGCCTGGAAGGCAATATCCCCCCAGTCCTCGGCGACATGGTGACCAACGAGCTTTACCTGGTCTCGTTCGTGATGCAGTTGTTGGGCCTGCGCTGGTTTGTGCTGCGCAAGCCGATACGGCACTGGTGGCCCTTCATCGCCATCGGAATTGCCCTGGTGACCTATACCGTCCTGTTTCTCGACAAGGTCCCATACATCAGCAATGTCATCAACCTTCCCAATATTCTGGTCTGCATCGTAGCCGCGTGGATCCTGCTGAAGCACGGGCGCGGCCCGTTTGCCGCTGTATCGCGGGTCACGGCGGTGATCCTCAGCGCGGATGCGGTCATCATGGCATACCGCGCATTGCTGACCAATCTGTTTTACAAGCAGGCTGACCTGACGGACCGTGCCCATACCGATCCCAGATGGGTCTACTCGCTGGCCGGAATGGCCTTTCTTGCCACCTGCATGGTGATGTGCGTCCTCTGGTTCCTGGTCACCGAGTTGAGCAAGGAACTGGCCGAGCAGGCGCGCACCGATCCGCTGACCGGCGCCCTCAATCGCCGCGCCATGGAGGAAGCGGCCCTGCGCGAGACCACCCGAAGCATCCGCTATGGCCACCTGCCCTGCATGATCGTGCTGGACATCGACCACTTCAAGCACCTCAACGACACGCGCGGACACGCCGCCGGCGACGCCGCCCTGCAGGCCCTGGTCAACCAGATCAAACCCATGATGCGCGTCAACGATGTGCTGGCCCGCACCGGGGGCGAAGAGTTTACCATCCTGCTGCCCAACACCACCGCATCGGCGGGCATCATGGCAGCCGAGCGCGTCAGGCAGACCGTGGAAGCCCTCGAAGTTCCCTTCGAGGACGAGCCAATCCGCTTTACCATCAGCGCCGGCGTCGCCCAGCTCGACCCCGCGCAAGGCGGCTGGGAAGGCATGATGCGGCGCGCCGATGCCGCCATGTATGAGGCCAAGGAAACCGGCCGCAACTCGGTCCGCCCCATCGCAAAGTTCAATGAAGCCGCAGCCGTGCAAGTCGCAGCTCCCCTCTTGTAAGCCCCGATTGAGACGAAATGAAACCATCTGGCCTCCCCGAGTGGGAGGCCGGAGTTGTTTAATGGACTTGACGTTGTCGTTCAGGTCAGCCGAGGCGCTGCTTCAGCACGCTGCGCGCAATGGCGTCCAGCACTCCGTTGAGAAACTGCACCGACTCCGGCGCTCCGTAGCGCCGCGCAATCTCCAGCGACTCGTTGATCACGATGGCGGCCGGGGTGTTCGGATAGCCCAGCAGCTCGGCGACGGAGGCGCGCAGCAGGTTGCGGTCCACCACCGCCATCCGCTCCAGCCGCCAGTTCTCGGCGTGCGTCTCGATCAGCGCGTCAATCTCCGCCTGTCGCTCGCTGGCCACGCGATAAATGTCCTCCGCAAAGCCGCGCGTCTCAGCGTCCACGTCGTCGCGCGAGGGCCAGAAGAGCGCGCGAACCTCCTCCGGCGTCTGCTTGCCCAGGTCGCCCTGGAACAGCATCTGCATCGCCAGCTCGCGGGACTTGCGACGCGTGCCCACCTACTTCTTCCCCGCGAGCTTCTCTTTCCCTGCCAGTTTTCTTTGCACCGAAACCATCTCGATCGCCGCCATGGCCGCCTCAAATCCCTTGTTCCCCGCCTTCACTCCGGCGCGGTCCAGCGCCTGTTCCAGCGTCTCGCAGGTCAGCACGCCGAAGCTGTGCGGCACGCCCGTCGCCTGCTGCGACTGGCCGATGCCGCGCGCAACCTCCGTGTAGATCGCCTCGTAGTGCGCCGTCTCGCCGCGCAGCAGGCAGCCCAGCGTGATGATCGCATCCACCGTCTTCGACTCCGCCAGCGTGCGCGCCGCTGCGGGGATCTCCCACGCGCCCGGTACGCGCACAATCTGAATCTCGGCCTTGGCCGCGCCCGAGCGCAGCAGCCCGTCCAGCGCGCCCTGCAGCAGCCGCTCGGTGATCACCGCGTTCCAGCGCGCCACCACAATCGCAAACCGCATTCCAGCCGCCGACAGATCGCCCTCGACAGCGACGGGCCTGCCGTGCAGCGCATCCTCCGACTCCCAGAAGCCGACCAGTAGCGATGGGTCGAGCGCAACCGTAAACAGCCGCGACTTCCAGTGCGTCGGCGCAACCTCGGAGGGCCGTTCGCCAACCTCTTCGGCCTTGCAGTTGGCCTTCATCCACTCTTCGACAACCGCGCGAACCTGGTCGAGTTGCGTCACTTCAATCAGGATCGGAGGCACAGCCGGCGCGCGTCCCGCCACCAGCTCCAGGTTGCCCAGCGGCGCCAGAAATGCCGCGCCCCGCCCGCTTCCATCCTCCCAGCCCTTGCCCGCCTCGAAGCCCAGCGCGCCCAACAGGCTGGCGAGCCTCTCCTGCGCAGCCACCGAAGCCACCTGCGTCACCAGCGTAATTCCCTTGACCATCCTTCGATTGTATCGTCTGCGGCTTGCAGGTTGCTGGTTGCAGCTTGTTCGTCACCGAAGCCCGCCCAGTGGAAACCGCATCCAACCTCTTGGTATGCTTAAGGCGTGCGTATGACTCTCCCTCCTCTTTCATCCTCTGTCCGCATCGTCTCCATGCAGCCCACTTCTTCTCCCCGAACAAGACTTGCGCTGGCTTCGGCCCTCTGTCTGGCTGCGGTTCCAATGCTGCTTTCTGGCTGCAAACGCGCCTCGGCGGGAACCACCATCCCAACCGCCAGCCCGCAGGCGGTCGACTCCGCGCGCCAGCAGTTGGACCTGATCCCTCCGCCTTCCAAGAGCCGCTACATGGCCATCCCCAACCTCTCCGACTGGGAGAACCCCTACCTCACCGTGCAGCAGAACATGGCCACGCTGCATGTGACCCAGGCCGACGCCAACCCCAGCCAGTTGGGCGCGGGCGGAGTGCCGCGTCCGGTCTCCGCGCGCCGCCAGGACCTCACCGTGCGCCTGAGCGACCTGCCCGCCGCGCTGGACGCGGTGCCGGAGAGCTCCTGGCCCTATGGACGCGTGGTTGCCATCGAAGAGGCGCACGACACGCCGCCCTCGGCCCGTCCCGCGGTCCGCCGCAACGTCGAAGCCGCCATCAAGACCCTCAGCGACATGGGCGTGGTGGTCTACGAGTGGCCCGAACCCGGCCTTCGCTGACTTTGCCTCAGCCGTTGTCTTTGTCGCAACCGTTATCTTTGTCTTTGCCTGGAAAGGGCCAAAGGCCCGTTCTATCCTAGCCTGGGGCGTAGCCCCAGGACCGGACTTGCGCTAGGTTTGAGGGATAGAAGTTAATGAGGATGCTGTGAACTCCCGTATTTGCCTTTCGGAGGGAGCAGGGGGCTTCAGCCCCCTGAATCCAGTCCATGGAATCATGGGGCTTTAGCCCCGGATCTTCTTCCAAGAGTGGCCATCAAGCCTCTTTCAGCACCCTCAAAGGAATTGTCATGAGCGAAACAAAAGGTGCGGCGGTGAAAAAACGCAAGTCGCTGGCCAGGGGACTCATCGCCGGGTTGATCGCAGGGCTGGCCGCAACCGCCGCCAAATCCCTCGCCGAGCGCATCTTTCCCCCGCAGCCGAACCACCCACCGGAACAGCAGGGTCCGGCCGCCGAACACACGATGGGCGAAACACAAGCGGCGCTTGCCAAGGCGAGACAGAGCGAAGCCTTCCGCTGGGGACTGGGCGCGACGGTCGGCGCGGCCTATGGCGCGGTCGCCGAGTTCTACCCCGAGGCGACGGCCAGGCATGGGGCCAGCTTCGGCCTGGCACTGGAGGCGCTGGGCCACGAGGCAGCGCAGCCCGCGCTTGGCCTCGCCGCCCAGCCCGAGGACCAGACCGCGCGCGAGCGCGGCAGCGAGATCACCTCCTACGTCGTCTACGGCGTCACCGCCGAGCTGGTGCGCAGGCTGGTGCGCCGGTGGCTCTAACCGGGATTCATCCCGGCGGCGGCACACCCGTCTGCAGCCTGGAGAAGATTTGTTCTAGAATGCAGGCGGTTCGATAGAGAAGGCGGCGGCTTGCCAATTCGTCTCCTGAAAAAGCAGGCGCAGCCACCGCAGCAAATAAGATCGGGAGGATGACATCATGCGACTTTCCGTAAAAGCTATGGCATTTGCGCTTGGACTGATTTGGGGAGGAGGAGTTGCATTTGCTGCATTGGCTCACCTCGCATTCCCTTCTTACGGTACAGGGTTCCTTGAATTTGTCAGTTCCATCTACCCGGGTTTTCATGGGGCCCGCAACCTCGGTGACGCTCTGGTTGGAACGGTCTACGGATTGTTCGACGGCGCCGGCGCCGGCCTCATCCTCGCCTGGTTGTACAATCTGGTCGCCGCGCCGGCCGCTGCGCCCAGCCGGCAGGCCTGAGCGCGCCGGTGGCCCCAACCGCGGCTCCGAACCACTCCCAGGCCAATTCCGAAGCCCGCACGGCCCGCGCGACGCTGCGCAGCTATCGGCTCGGCGACTGGCAGGCGATGTACGCGCTCGACCTCGTCTGCTTCGAGCCGGTCTTCCAGTTCAGCCGCGGGGCCATGCGCGCCTTCGCCGAGGCCCCCGGAGCAATCACCGTGCTGGCCGAGGCGCAGCGCGAGCTGGCCGAATCGCAGAGCGAGTTGGCCAATCCAGAGAGTGAACTGGCAGGCTTCTGTCTCGCGCAGTTGAAAGATCGCACCGGCTATGTCGTAACCCTGGACGTAGCCCCCGCATTCCGCCGCCGCGGACTGGCGCGGAGTCTCATGGCCGAGATCGAGAGCAAACTCCACGCCGCCGGCGCCGTGCGCATGGAGCTGCATGTCTTCACCGGAAACGCGGGGGCCATCCGCTTCTATGAAGGAATCGGCTACGCGCGCGTGGGCGTGGCGAAGAACTTCTACGCGCAAAACCTGCACGCCCTCCTCTACCGCAAGCAGCTCCCCGCTTAGGGAATCTCTGAATCAGTCCCAGTTTTGATAGGGCGGGACTTTAGTCCCGCCGGTTGCGGCCTATTTCCAATGCGGCTTTAGCCCCCGAGGGAATCTCGAACACTTGTGCAGACCTTCCTTAGGCGAAGAGTTCGACGAAGAGAGAAGAGAATTCGCAGGCGCTACTCGTAGTACCGCGCGAAGCTGCTGTCCGTCTCGAACAGCGTGCAGTCCTTCACCCGCACCCGCCCGCCGGTCATCTCTTCAAGTTGTCGCGCGGTCTGCTGGTAGAAGTACCGCGCCAGGTTCTCCGCCGACGGGTTCAGCTCGGTGAACGGCTCAATCTCGTTGATCATCCGGTGGTCCAGCGCGTCCACCACAGGCCGCAGCAGCGTCTTCAACAGCTTGAAGTCCAGCAGCAGCCCGGCCTCGTCCAGCTCCGCGCCCTCCAGCGTCACCAGCACGCGGTAGTTGTGGCCGTGCGGGTTCTCGCACTTGCCCTTGTAGTTGCGCAGATAGTGGCCGGAGGAGAAGCCGGCTTCCACGGTGACCTCAAACATTTTTTGGCTCCCCCCTCTCTGTCGATTGTACCGTCTGCGCGCGGATCGGGATTGCCCGCGCCGGTTTCAGAATCATCGCGGCAGATTCAGAACCGCCCATGGGCTTGTCCCACCGCAGCATACGGCACAAGTCCGGCGTTGCCGCCCGCTTTCAGCCCATCCTCAAGCCACACGGCGCATCTAAGGCGAATCCAGTGGGATATTCTGTTTGGGAGGAAATTCCCGAAAGATGAAAGAAACCGACCAGATGGCGGGCAGGAGCTGGTGGCAGGTCCCGCTCTCCGAGCGCATGAACGTGCTCCGGCAACGCGAGAGCCAGGTCTTTCTGGGGCTGTCGCTGGTCATCGGCGCAGTGACCGGCCTCGCCGTCGTCGCCTTCATCGTGCTGACGGAACGCATGGGGATGCGGCTGTATCCGGTGGTGGGCGCGCCCTGGCGGCGTCTCATGTTCCCTGTCGTGGGATCGCTCGGCATCGGTTATCTGCTCTATCGCTTCTTCCCCAATGCGCGCGGCAGCGGCGTGCCCCAGACCAAGGCCGCGCTCTTTGCCCGCGACGGCCGCATCACGCTGCGCACTGTGCTGGGCAAGTTCTTCTGCACCTCGGCGACGCTGGCCAGCGGGATCCCCCTCGGCCGCGAAGGCCCTTCGGTGCAGGTGGGCGCGGGCATCGGTTCCGTTCTGGGGCGCGCCCTCGGCCTCAGCACCGAGCAGGTGAAGAACCTCATCCCTGTCGGCGCGGCGGCGGCCATTGCAGCCGCATTCAATACTCCCCTGGCCGCGGTCGTCTTTGCCCTGGAAGAGATCATGGGCGACCTCAACGCGCCCATGATGGGCGGCGTGGTGCTGGCCTCTGCGACGGCATGGGTCGTTCTACGTCTATCTCTCGGCGATCATCCGCTCTTCAATGTCCCCAGGTATCACCTGGTCAGTTCGGCGGAGTTTGCCGTCTATGCGGTCCTCGGCGTGGCCGGCGGAGTGGTCTCGGCGGCCTTCTCATGGCTACTGCTGAACCAGCGCGCGCGCTTCCTGCGCTTCCCGCAGAAGACGGTCTGGTTCCAGCCGGTGGTCGGCGGGCTGCTGGTGGGCGGGATGGGCTGGTTTGTGCCCCAGGTGCTGGGCGTGGGATACGGCTTTGTCGGCGACGCCTTGAACGGACGCATGGCATTCCACCTGATGCTTCTGCTCCTCGTGCTCAAGCTCTTCGCCGTCACCACCAGCTATGCCTCGGGCAACGCGGGCGGCATCTTTGGCCCGTCGCTCTTCCTCGGCGCCATGTTGGGAGGCGTGGTCGGCACCGCGGCGCATCATCTCTTCCCGCTGGCCACGGCCACGCCCGGGGCCTATGCGCTGGTGGGCATGGGTGCGGTCTTCGCCGGCGTGGTGCGCACCCCCATGACCTCGGTGCTCATCATCTTCGAGATGACCCAGGACTACGCCGTCATCGTTCCCCTGATGATCGCCAACATGGTCAGCCTCTTCGTCGCCTCCCTCCTGCAGCATGGGCCCATCTACGAGGCGCTGGCCGTGCAGGACGGCATCCATCTGCCCAGCGCCAGGACGCGGCTGCATCTCGAGCAGCACACGGTCGCGGAGATCATGAAAGCTCCTGGGCTTCTGCTGGAGTCCGAAATCACGGTGCGCGAGGCCCTGGGACGCATCCGCGCCGGCGGCCATCGAACGGCCTTGGTCACGGACCGCCGCGGCGTCATCGGCATCGTCACCCAGTCGCAGATGGAGGTCGAAGTGGACGAGGACTCCGGCAGGCTGCTCGACGACATCATCACCACGCCCCTCTTTCCCCACATGCACGCCGATCAGGGGCTGGACCTGGCCCTGGAGCGCATGGGAAGCAACCAGATCGACCTGCTGCCCGTGGTCAGCCGCGCCGATGTACACACGCTGGTCGGCATCGTGACCCTCCAGGACGTCCTCGACGCATACGGCGTCGCCCACTCCTGATGGTTTGAGTTCTACGCGGCCCGGCTGAACGGCTCAATCTTTGGCTGTTTTCTTTGCGATGCCCGCCACATATCGAAGTCGGTTTGCAACTCGTACCAGATCTCGGCGTGAGTGCCAAACGCGGCAGAGAGACGCAGCGACATATCGGCGGAGATTCCCGCCTTCCCATTGAGGATGCGAGAGAGCGTTGCGCGAGAGACTTGCAGATGCTTTGCGGCAGTCGTTACATCCAGATCGCCCAGAAACTCCCGAAGCACTTTGCCTGGGTGTGGGGGATTGTGCATGCGCATATCGTCTCTCCTAGTGGTAGTCCTGATAGTTGACAAGAATGGCATTCTCGCCCTCAAAGGTGAATGTCAATCGCCAGTTGCCATTGACCTTCACGGTCCAATGGCGTTTGAGATCGCCGTGCAAAGGGTGCAATCTCCACCCCGGAGCATCCATGTCGTTTGCGGTCTTCGCCCGGTTCAACTGAAAGAGTTGAAGCGACAGCTTGGCGGCATGGGCTGGTTGAATTCCCGCTTTGCTTCCGGTGGCGAAGAACTTTTCGATGCCGGCATGCCGGAAGCTCTTGATCATGCGTATAGTGTATCGCGTCACTTCTCAGCATTCAAGCAAAATACTTGGGCCTCCCTCTTCCCCTTCCCGTTGTTCAGGGCCACGGTCAGAATGACTGCGCGGAGGTCGGGAACCATCGCTCCCGGTCCTGCAATCCCGCGCGGGTAACCGGTAGTACTCAGGCGGTAACGTCTCCAACCTATAACTAAAATCCATGTCGCCACCGGCGATTTTCGTGTCTTTCCGTTCAGGCCGAACCTATAATGTTGAAAATGCGCGGAGTGACAGCAATTTCCGGCACGCCCGACATGGTCCTGTGAGAGGTCTGTGCAGATGTCCCTGAACGGTGATTGTTTCCCCGGAGTTTTTCCATAATGACCACCCCCCGTCTGTGTGCTGTATTCCCCCGGCCCTTCGTTCTTCTCCTCGCAGGATTCATCGGTTTGGCACCGTTGAGCGCTCGCGGCCAGTTTGCAACCATTCTGGATACAACCTCGCGCTTCGCCGGCAACAGCACAGGCACGGGCGGTTACAACCAGGACACGGGGGTTGCCACCGCCACCACCCTGAACGTGCCGTCCAACGTCGCCTTCGACTCGCTTGGCAACCTCTACATCTCCGACACCCAGAACAACTGCGTGCGCAAGGTCGACACCAGCGGCAATGTGTCCACGGTGGCCGGTCTGCGGGTGAGCGGAGGGCCGGATACCTGCAATACCTCGTCCAACCCCGCCCCAATCGCCGCCGAGGGACTGCTGCAACCCACCGGCCTCGCCATCGACAGCAACAACACGCTCTACATCGCGGACAGCCAGCACAACTGTGTGCGCAGCCTGGCCAGTGGAGTGGTCGACAACTTCGCCCACCCCGCCCTCACCCCGGTGGCCGGCACATGCTCGTCTGTGCACACTGGCTCCAACACGCCTTTGCCGGACGGCCTGGCGGTGGACAGCAACTCCAACCTCTACATCTCCATCGTCAACTCGCTGTATCCCAATGCGATCAACCAGGTGGTTCGCCATCTCGCCACCGACCCCGCAACCACCATCTGCGTCATTGCCGGACAGCACTCAACCGATGTACCGACTGCGCTCTGCTCGGGAATCGCCAGCACGGTCACACTCGATCGCCCGGCCGGCCTTGCCCTCGACAAGAACGGCAACATCTTCATCGCCGATTCCAGCAACAACTGCGTGCGCGAGATCGCCGGTCTGACCACTCCCCAGACTGCCGTCGGGCAATGCGTCAACGACAGCTCCGGCAGCACCGCGACCGCCCTCAACAATCCTTACGGGCTGGCCTTCTCGGCGGACGGCTTGCTGTTTATCTCGGAGTCCGGCACAGGCCACAACAATGTCTTCGGCTTCAACTCCGGAACCAACGCCCTGTCCCTCATCGCCGGCCTGCCCAGCGGGGCCTCCGGCCCGTACAACGTCTCGCAGGAGGGCCAGGCTGCCTCGCTGGTTCCCCTCAACCAGCCGCTCGGCGTCACCACCGACACCGGCGGAAACATCTACCTGGCCGATTCGCAGAACAACATTGTGCGCAAGCTGGGCACCAACCTGGCCTTCCCGCCAACCAATGTCGGATCGATCAGTGCGAGCCAGACCATCGTCTTCAGCATCAATCAGGCGGTCAGTCTCACCGTCACCGTTGGGACGGACTACAACATCGTCAGCACAACATGCAGCGGCGCCCATTCGGCCTCCACCACCTGCCAGGTGGTAATCAACTTCCAGCCAACCCGCCCCGGCTATCGCTACTCCGCGTTGCAACTCAAAGACTCCATCAGCGGCAAGCTGATCGGCGTCGAACTGCAAGGCCTGGGCCTCGGCCCGCTCAGCCTGCTGGCCCCGGGCGTGGCCTCCACCCGCGCCTCCGGCCTGCGCGCCGCCATCGCCGTCTCCACCGACTCGGCGGGCGACGCCTATGTGCTGGAGCAGGGCAACGGCTCCTCCACCGCCGATGTCCTCTTCTATCCGGCGGCCGGCGGGGCCGCTCAGGTCGTCGTGGCCCCGGGCGCGGGCCTGGTCTCGCCCTCCGCCATGGCGGTCGATGGCGCGGGCAACATCTTCATCGCCAATACTCCGGCCGGGATTGGCGCCAGCACCAGCATCGCCCGCTTCGGCGCGGACGGCTCCATCAATCTCGCGTATGCCACCGGTCTGCTCTACGTCAATGCCATGGCGGTCGACGGCTTCGACGACCTCTTCGTCGCCATGGGCGGCTCGGTCCACAACGTCACCGAGATCTACGCCGGCGGGCAGCGCCGCGTCGTCGCCGGCAGCGGCTCCGTCGCCGGCGCGAACAACGTCGCCGCCACCACTGCCGTCTTCTATGACCCCAGCGGCATCGCGCTTGGCCCCAACGGCATTGCCGTCGCCGATGCGGGCACCCACTACGTCTACCTGATCGACAACTCCGGCATCATCCACATCGTCGCCGGCAACGGCACATCGTCGACCAACAATGCCGGCGTGGCCACGGGCACCGGCCTCCTCATGCCGGACGGCCTCGCCATCGACGCCGCCGGCGACATCTACATCGCCGACGATACCGCCAACATCGTCTACGCGGTCTTCTCCGTCATCAGCAACGGCACAGACATCTGGCCCGTCATCGGCACCGGGACCCCCGGCTACACCGGAGACACTGGCCCCAGCATCTCAGCCACACTCGACGCGCCGCTCGGCCATCGCCCTCGATGGGTCCAGCGACCTCTTCGTCATCGACTCCGCCAACAACGCGCTGCGCGAGGTCTCCTACCCGCGCACCAGCACCATCGGCTTCGGCAACGTGCTCATCGGCGCCACCTCTTCCCCGCAGTTGCAGTATCTGGCCAACGCCGGCAACGCGACTCTCACCTGGACGTCGCTGCCCTTTACTACCACCGATACGTTGCACTACAAAGTCTCGGCGGCTGCGACAACCTGTACCGGAACGACGGTCTCCGGCGGCGTCTGCGACATCGGATACACCTTCACCCCCACGTCAGTCGGCCCCGCCCCCGCAGGCCAGTCCAACCTGCCCTCCAACTCCTACAACTCGCAGCAGACCGTCCTCTTCAGCACCAGCGGCTCCGGCGGTTACAGCACCGTGCCTCTGCCCTTCACCCTCCTCTCGGAGACCGAGGTCTACGGCTTTTCCTTCTCGGAGTCGTTCACCTTCACCGGCAGCTCTTCCCCGCCAGCGGCTCGATCGTCTTCTACTACGGCAGCCAGGTTCTCTGCACAACCTCGATAAGCAACGCATCGGCGGGAACCATCACATGCAACGCGAACCCGAGCGGCCTCGCCTTCGGCAGCTACACCGTCAGCTTCACCTTCACCTCCACCAACTCGTACTACAGCTCGGTGACCGGCACCACCACCCTGAATGTCACCAAGGCCCCCCTGACGGTCAACGTCAACAGCTTCACCCGCCCATACGGCACGCCCAACCCCACCTTCACCGGCACCATCGCCGGCGCGGTCAATGGCGACACCTTCACCATCGCCTTCTCCACCACCGCCACCATCGCCTCCGGCGTTGGCGTATACGCCATCAACGCCACCGTCTCCGGCGCCAACATCGCCAACTACAACATCACGGTGAACCCCGGCACGCTGACCATTACCCAGGCGTCGGGGGCTTTGGGGCTGATGGTCACGGTCAATAACGCCTCGCGCCCGTACGGCTCGCCCAATCCCACCTTCACCAGTACGATCGCCGGCGCGGTCAATGGCGACACCTTCACCATCACCTACTCGACAGTCGCCACCATCACCTCCGGTGTAGGCACATACGCCATCAACGCTACCGTCTCCGGCGCCGCCGCGGCCAACTACAGCGTGATCGTGATTCCAGGCACGCTCACCATCACGCCCGCCGGGACGGGCGGCGGCAACGGGCTGGTCATCACGGTCAATAACGCCACCCGCCCATACGGCACGCCCAACCCCACCTTCACCGGCACCGTCACCGGCTCGCTCAACGGCGACACCGTCACCGTCACCTATTCCACCACCGCCACCATCACATCTCCCGTCGGCGCATACGCCATCACCGCAACCGTCTCCGGCGCCGCCGCCGCCAACTACCAACATCACCGTCGATCCCGGAACGCTCTTCATCACCCCAGTGGCCACGCCGCTGGTGATCACGGTCAATAACGCGGCGCGCGCCTACGGCGCCCCCAACCCAACCTTCACCAGCACCATCACCGGAGCGCTCAACGGCGACACCTTCACCGTCACCTACTCGACCACGGCGACCCTTCTCTCCACGTCGGCAACTACGCCATCACCGCCACCGTCTCCGGCGCCGCCGCCGCCAATTACGCCACCATCACGGTCGTCCCCGGCACGCTGGCCATCACGCCGCTCGCCACCGTCACCACCGTGACAACCTCCGCCTCTCCCGTCACCCAGGGCGCCAGCGTCACCTTCACCGCCACCGTCACCTACGGGGCCGGCGTTCCTGTCACGGCCGCCACCGTCAACTTCTATAACGGCGCAACGCTGCTCTGCGCCTCCACGCTCAACTCATCCGGCGTCGCCACCTGCCCCACCTCCACGCTCCCGGTGGGCGCTCTCACCATTACGGCCACCTACCAGGCGACCCTCGACTTCGCCTCCAGCTCGGGCACAGTCGCCCAGGTCGTCAACCCCGGCAGCTTCACCCTCACCGCCGCTCCGCCAACCCAGTTCATCAGCGGCCCGGGTTCGACTGTCTATCTCGTCACGGTCTCCTCTGTCCAGGCCTTTGCCGGCCCGGTCACTCTCGCCTGCTCGGGACTTCCGGCTGATGCCACCTGCACCTTCGCCACCCCCACCGTCACCCTCACCGGCACGGGCGTCGGGGCCAGCGTCACCACCACCATGACCGTCACCACCACCCTGGCAGACGCGCGGCTCACCCTTCCCGCGCTTCCCGCTCCCGCCGGCGGAACGCCCAACGGCCTTGCGCCGATCGCCTTTGCCGCCGTCTTCCCCTTCGGCTTGCTTGCCTTCTTCGGCCTCTCGCGCCGCAAGCGGAACCACCCGCGTGCCACCCGCTCGCCGAACCTCCGCCTGCTCCTCGCGCTTTGCTGCACCGCCGCCATCATCGGCCTCGCCGGTTGCGCGTGCCTGTCCAGCATCAATCAGGTCTACACCATCCCCATTACCGGCACCACCTCCGTCAGCGGAGTGGCTGCGCAATCGACCTCGGTCTCGCTCACCGTGGCCCAGGAGTAACCCGACCGGTGGAGTAACTTGCTCGATTCCCGTTCCACACATAACGGCGGAAGTTTGACACACTGATACTGATGTGGAGGAACTCATGATGCACCGGCGCTCATCCAGCCTCTTCCACGCGCTTCTGCTGGCCGTAACCGCCTCCCTGCTTCCGCTCTCGGCCGCCTCCCAGGCTGCGCCCGCGGGAACGCAGGCGCCCATCCCATCGCGCCTCGACCTCTTCGGCGGATACGCCTACTTCCGTCCCTTCAACAGCACCCTCAACGGCTACACCTACGGGCCCATCGTCAAGGGAGGAATCGGCAGCGTCGCCGGATACTTCGGCAACCACCTCGGCGCCCAGTTCCAGGCCGCCGCCTCCCCCTACGGCCCCGACGACTGCTCCTACGTCGCCCAGGCCGGCCCCATCTACCGCTGGCAGTACGGCCGCGTCCGTTCCCTTCGCCCATCTGCTCTTCGGCGGCGCCCGCGCCGGTGGCCCGCTGGTCCAGCCCTGCACCTGGGGATACGGCGCAACCCTCGGCGCCGGCTTCGATTACATCCTGCCCTACGCGCCGTTGCACAATCGCCTCGCGCTCCGCCCCATCCAGGCAGACATCGAGTACTCCGACATCAACTTCGGCCTCAACACCGCGCCCACCTTCTTCAACGGCGGAGTCGCCAAGATCACCGCCTACCGCCTCAGCGCCGGCGGCGTCATCCGCTTCGGCGGCTCCACCGAAGAGCTTCCCGCGTCCTATGGCTGCGTCGTGCAGCCCGTCACCGTCTTCCCCGGCGACCCCATCACCGTCACCGGAAGCGTCATCAACCTCGAAACCGGCCGCAAGCTCAAGCCCGTCTACACCTGGGAGACCAACGGCGGCCAGATCGAGGCCACCGACGATGTCGCCACCATCTCCACCGCCGACCTCGCCGCCGGCGACTACGTCGTCACCGGCCGCGTCAGCGAAGGCAGCCGGCCCACCCAGCACGCCGAGTGCGCCGCCGGCTACCGCATCCAGGCCTTCGATCCGCCCACCATCTCCTGCTCGGCCAACCCCAGCAGCATCCTGCCCGGCGGCGTCTCCACCATCACCTCCGAGGGACGCAGCCCGCAGAACCGCCCGCTCAACTTCTCCTTCGCCACCACCGCCGGCCAGATCGCCGGCAACAAGGCCACCGGCTCCCTCTCCGCCGCCGACGTCAGCCCCGGCATCATCGACGTCACATGCAACGTCGTCGACGACCTCGGCAAATCGGCCTCCTCCACCACCACCGTCACCGTGGTCGCGCCGCCGCCGCCGCCCGCGCCCGCCGCGCGCACCCTCTGCACCATCTCCTTCGACCGCGACCGCAAGCGCCCCGTCCGCGTGGACAACGAGGCCAAGGGTTGCCTCGACGACATCGCCCTGGAGATGAACCGAGAGTCCGACGCCACCCTCATCATCGTCGGCAAGCACGATCCCCAGGAGGCCCCCGAGACCTCCGCCGAGCGCGCCCTCAACGTCCGTCAGTACCTCACCGCCGAGAAGGGCATCGACGCCAACCGCATCGAACTGCGCACCGGCGAATCCACCGGACGCTCCGCCGACAACATCCTCGTCCCCCCCGGCGCCACATGGGACACCGGAGGAACCACCCGCTTCGACCCAACCCGCGTCCCCCGCCACGGTGAGCCATACCCCACCGCCCCCCGCTTCCCAAGCTGGGTGCCCCAGGCTGCCTCGCGTTTCATCCGCGGCAGGCCGGTCCGGTGACGCTCTATGCTCGCTGGGTGGAGTGCCGCATCGTTCGTGGAGCGAACGACCAGCCTTATCGCGTGCTACTTAGTCCGTCATCCCGACCGGAGCGCAGCGCGTGAAGCAACCGCATTCCGCCGTTACCTGGTGCCGCACCGACTCAACTCGCGTCATCCCGAGCCGGAGGCGTAGCGCTAGGTGGAGGGACGCCCGTATTGTCTCGCGGACGACTCCCTTTGCTTGTCATTCCGTCAGTCGCAGCGGAGGGAATCTGCTTCTTCCTTTGCCCCTGCCCCCTGTCTTTCCGGAGGGAGCAGGGGCCTTCAGGCCCCTGAATGCAGCCTGATTGAATTGTGGCTTTAGCCACGGGCATCTCAATGAGCCGGGTGCCCCATCTTCGCCCAGCCTCATCGCGGCTAAGGTGGGGCGGGCAAAGCACGTCCGCCGCGGCTGTGACGTCGACCAGCCCCCACAATTTGGCCAAATCCGTCACCGTGGAGTAAATGGGCTAAATATCCTAAATAGAGCAAAATTGTTGGCCACAATTGCGATTTTTGAGTAGAATTCTCCAATCCAGTACATTCAATTCGCAGCTGGGGGCCTCACATGAGCAATGGTTCGGATACTGAAGGCTTGCGCAAAATACTAAACGCTCTCCTCCTCATACAACTTCAGAAGCTTGATGAAGCTGAACGATTTCCAGTGCTCATCCGATCCGGCTGGGACAATGCTGAGATAGCTGTAGCCCTAGGTCTGACCGAGAACGCTGTAGCCGTTCGAAGAACTAGACTGAAAGGGAAAGTAACCAAGGAGAGGAAAACGGATGAGTAACGACAGCGAAGAAGTTTGGCTCCCAGTGATCGCCCGATCTCTCGCACGGGTATCCATGCACCTAGCTGAGATAGACGGGAAGACGATATCGGAGCGTGCGGCGTTTCTCGAGAGCTTAGGTCTGGACAAGGATGAAATCGCGAGAATGCTCGGTTCCAGCCCTGCTTCCATTGCTGAACTCCTAAGGCTGCGCTCCAAGAAAGGGGACACAAGTGGCAAGCAGAAAAAAGCCAGTAAGTAAGCTGCGTATGGAACTGCTCCCTCCGGAAGAAAAAATAGCGCGCATGCTTGGAATCCTCGCAACCCAAAACGTGAAAGCGAAAATGGATCAGGTCGTTCTACTTCGGGCTGGTGGCTTTACTAATGCAGAGATCGGCGAGATGCTCGATATCTCAGAGAACAGCGTTAGCGTTTTTATCTACGAAGCCAAACAAAAGAAGGGCAAGAAGGCAAATGCCACCAATTAGTCCCAAGCTCATGGAGCGGCTGGAAAAGAAGCTTGGAGTACGTCGCCGACGCCTTTATGAACTGATACTGGATGTAGCGACCTCCAGACTAGTCGAGCGTGACACAGCAGCACTGATACTGGCAGCCAAACAGAAGATACCCATTCAGCTCTACTCGACGCCCGAACAGAGGGCAATGATGCGCTCCGGCCAGGTATCCCAAGCCGCACAGACATCCAATATCGGGCCATCATCGCAACCTCCGTCTCGATCGGGGAAGACAACTCAGAAGAGGCCGGCAAAGCGGACTGATGAGAACTCTGTGTTCGTAGTACATGGCCGCGACGAAGCGCTTAAGAGATCTATCTACGCCTTCCTCCGGTCGGTAGGCCTTAAGCCCCTCGAATGGGAACATGCCCTATTGCAAGCAAAGGATGTCAACCCACACATAGACGACGTGCTAGACGTTCTCATGGCGAGAGTTCAGGCCGTAGTCGTACTCTTCTCTCCCGACGACGATACCATGCTCAATTCCAAACTCTGGGCCAGAAAAGAGCCTGCATCAGAAAAGAAACCCAGCGGTCAGCCAAGGGCAAACGTTCTGTTTGAGGCGGGAATGGCTTTGGCAAGACACCCATCTAAGACTCTGATCGTCCAGATCGGAAAGGTCCGTGGTTTCTCCGATATAGCAGGTTGACACGTGATACGTCTCACAAACTCGAAGGAAAAAAGAAATGACGTACTAAATCGTCTAGAAAAGATCGGCTGCAAAGTTGACCGGCACGGTGTTGCCTGGATGACGGAAGGTGACTTCACTGCGGCCAGAGACAAGAGATAAAAGCTGGCGGGTGGCCCACCCATAAATACATCCTGGGTGCCCCATTCATCGCGGTCTCATCGCGATGGGTGGGGTCAGGAGACGAGTTCTGGGCGGGTGGCCCAGGTCTGAATGAGTCCCGAAATCGGGTGCCCCATGTCTCGCTTTTGAGACATGGGTTTCGGCGGCGCCAACTCCCTCCCACCCGAACCGAAGATTTTTCCCTCGAATTTCCCCGTAAAATCGCATGTCAAGCCCCTCGACCCTCCGCTCTTGGTAAGCTTGCCTCTGAGCCAATCCATGCCCATCCAATCCATCAATCCCGCCACCGGAGTTCTGCTGCGCAGCTTCACCCCGCTCACCGACGAGGCGCTGCTGGAAAAGATCGCTCTCGCCGAGGCCGCATTCTCCCGCTCCGCGGAAGTCCCGCTCGCCCACCGCGCGCTCTGCATGAACAAGCTCGCGCACCTGCTGGAGCGCGAGACCGCCGACCTGGCCGCGCTCATCACCTCCGAGATGGGCAAGCCCATCGCGCAGTCCCGCGCCGAAATCGCCAAGTGCGCCGCCGCCTGCCGCTACTACGCCGAAAACGCCGCCCGCATCCTCGCGCCGGAGCCGATCGACGCACCGCCGCTCGACGCCGCCGTCCGCTGGGACCCGCTCGGCGTCATCCTCGCCGTCATGCCCTGGAACTTCCCCTTCTGGCAGGTCTTCCGCTTTCTCGCGCCCGCTCTGATGGCCGGCAACGTCGGCCTGCTCAAGCACGCCTCCAACGTCCCCCAGTGCGCGCTCGCCATCGAGGCCCTGGTCCGCCGCGCCGGCTTTCCCCGCGGCAGCTTCCAGACGCTGCTCATCGAAGCCCGCCAGGTGGAGACGGTGCTCGCCGACGAGCGCGTCGCCGCCGTCACCGTCACCGGAAGCGAGTCCGCCGGCCGCGCCATCGCCGCCCAGGCCGGATGGCTCATCAAGAAATCCGTCCTCGAACTGGGCGGCAGCGATCCCTTCATCGTCATGCCCTCGGCCTCGCTCGACGCCGCCGTCGCAGCCGCCGTCGCCGCCCGCTGCGTCAACAGCGGCCAGTCCTGCATCGCCGCCAAGCGCTTCCTCATCGCCGACTCCATCTACCCCGAATTTGAATCTCGCTTCGTCGCCGCCATGGACGCCCTCAAGGTCGGCGACCCCACGCGCGAAGACACCCAGATCGGCCCGCTCGCCACCGCCGCGCAGCTCGACGAACTCGACGCCCAGGTGCAGTCCGCAATCCACGCCGGCGCGCGCCTGCTCACCGGCGGAGAGCGCATCGCCGGCCGCGGCAACTTCTACAAGCCCACCGTCCTCGCCGGCCTTCCCCGCACCGCGCCGGTCTACCGCGAAGAGGTCTTCGGCCCCGTCGCAATGCTCTTCCGCGTCGCCGACATCGACGAGGCCATCGCCATCGCCAACGACACCCCATTCGGCCTCGCCGCCTCCGTCTGGACCGCCAGCCGCGACGAGCAGCGCCGCTTCGCCTCCGCGCTCCAATGCGGCGCCGTCTTCTTCAACGCCCAGGTGGCCAGCGATCCCCGCCTGCCCTTCGGAGGCGTCAAGCGCTCCGGCTATGGCCGCGAACTCTCCGCCGCCGGAATGCGCGAGTTCCTCAACGCCAAGACCGTCGTCACCGCCGAGCCGGCCGACCCACCCCATGAACCTACTTCAGCTCAATCCCCGCGAAGAAGTAGCCGATCTCGAACGCCGCCGTCTCCTCCCCGTCCGAGCCGTGGATCGCATTCTCCCCGATCGACTCCGCATACTTCCTGCGGATCGTGCCCTCCTCGGCCTGCGCCGGATCGGTCGCCCCCATCAGCGTGCGCAGGTCTGCGATCGCGTTCTCCTTCTCCAGAACCATGGGGAAGATCGGCCCCGAGCTCATGAACTCCGTCAGCCCCGCGAAGAACGGCTTCCCCGCATGGACCGCATAAAACCCCTCGGCCTGCGCCTGCGAGATCGACGTCCGCTTGATGGCCACAATCTTGAACCCGGCCTCTTCAATCTGCGCCAGAATCGCCGCCGTATGCCCCTTGCGCACCGCGTCCGGCTTGATAATGCTGAATGTCCTCTGTGACAAAATCGTTCTCCTGAGCGCAAAAATGCGCTGCTCCAGTGTAAAGCACCCAGAGGATGCCGCAGACCGGCGAGGCCCTGTCCGCCGCGAGGCCGCTATTGACAGCCAGACTGACCTAAGGTAAGAATCGAGACTCCCCGGGCCAATCGACTGCTTGTTTCAGAACCGATGAGTTCATTCCTGTAAATTCCATTTCTGATGAGTTCAATTTAAGGAGGGTAGGAAGATGGGTAACGGCACTGGAGACGTGGCACCGAAGGATGTACCCCCACCAAAGGACGTGACACCAAAAGCCGTGAAACCGGATGGAGGCCTGAGCACGGATGATGCAGATGGATGTTGCTGCGATGCTCTCATCGCAAGCTTTATCGGTGAAGGTTATCAATAAGACTCTACGTTCGCCGTTACGGCAACCGACACGACTTTGCCATCACATCGCTTGTAGAAAAGCTAACGGTGCATCCGGGGCTACCTGGCCCCCCAATGAAAAATATTATGCGTTGGATACAGGGGAGACCACGTCGCCCAAGAACCAGAAGGACGTTTCGGCGACCATCATTCCAGATCACCACTGCAAGCTGGTCGGCGCGGTCTCCATCACGGCATGGAGAGTCAAGATGGCTACCGACCTCAAGACCGTGGTCAATGAGATCGTCGGTAAGGCTGCGCAGCGCGGGTTCGTTGTCGGGACTCACACAATTGAGTGGCGCGGTGGATGCCCTCTCGAAGGACCTCTACAATGCCTGGTCCATCGCCACAAAGCCCATCGGCGGCCAGATGCGAATATCCATCAGTGGGATATTCTCCTGCGATGCATCGTTAAAGTCGCTGATCCATGGTGGAATGGCCGGAGACCTCACCGACGTGAACGACCAACCGCTGCCGGACACTGCCACCGAAGGCTATCTGACATTCAACCTGCATGGCGAGGGTGGGGATTGGGTCGTCAAACTCCTCATCGAACGGGATTGCCCGGACGGCGATAAGAAGAAAAAGAAGAAGTAGGGTTGAAACGTCCGGAGTGGGCCAGTTCGTGTGCCTCTCCGGTGCGCAGCACAGGTGCGTAAGCTCCCTGTGCTGTGCCCTCCATCGCAACCACCGCACCCTGCGCTGAGCCACAATAGAAACCCGCGCGACCCCTCCTGCGTCTAATCATCTAAGCTATGCGAAGAACAGCCTGGATCTGGTTTGTCGGATGTGCCGCCTGGACCATGGACGGGATCGTGCAGATCCACGTCCACGCGGTCCCTCACGCCCAGTTCGCCTTCATGATCGCAATGCTCTTCCTCGCCGCCGGCCTCTTCTACCGCCAGCAGAAGCAATAAAAAAGCGTGGCGCACCCCTCGGCTCGCCACGCTCTGCATCCGTCGTACGCGAATCTAGCCCTTGCCCAGAACCTTCGCCATCATCTCGCCGATCTCCGCCGGCGACTTCACCACATGAATGCCCGCCGCCGTCATCGCCGCCATCTTGCTGGCGGCCGTGCCCTCGCCGCCGCTGATGATCGCGCCCGCATGGCCCATCCGCCGTCCCGGAGGCGCTGTCTGCCCCGCGATGAATCCCACCACCGGCTTCTTCACAAACTCCTTGATGAACTGCGCCGCCTTCTCCTCCGCCGTTCCGCCGATCTCGCCGATCATGATGATCGCCTCGGTCTCCGGATCGTCGTTCAGCAGCCGCAGCGCGTCGATGTGCGTCGTCCCGATGATCGGGTCGCCGCCGATGCCGATCGCCGTCGATTGCCCAATGCCGCGCGTCGTCAGTTGGTACACCGCCTCATACGTCAGCGTCCCCGAGCGCGACACGATCCCCACCGGACCTTCCTTGTGGATGCGCGCCGGCATGATGCCAACCTTGGCCTTGCCCGGAGAGATCACCCCCGGACAGTTCGGCCCCACCAGCCGCGACTTCGACCGCTTCACAATCTCCCACACCTTCACCATGTCCAGCGTCGGTATGCCCTCCGTAATGCATACGATCAGCGGCAGCCCGCTCGCCTCGGCCTCCAGAATCCCGTCCGCGGCAAACGGCGGCGGAACAAAGATCATGGTCGCATTCGCGCCCGTCGCCTTCACCGCCTCCTCCACCGTGTTGAAGACCGGCCAGCCCTCGTGCACGGTCCCGCCCTTGCCCGGCGTCACTCCTCCCACCACCTTGGTCCCGTACTCCTCGCAGCCCTTCGCGTGAAAAGTCCCCTCGCGCCCGGTAATCCCCTGCACGATCAGCCGTGTATTCTTATCAACCAGTACCGCCATTGTTCTCTCCGTTCAATGTTGTACGTTGTACGTTATACGTTGTATGTCTTCACTTCGTTTTCTTCAGCGGAGCAGGTGCCGCAAGATACGTTGATAGCCCGCTTAACATTTGAGCTACGTCCTGAGCCTGCTGTTCCGCAAAGCTGATTCTTTCCGAATCGGCATAGTCCAATCTCCGAGAAATGAGCAATTGTGTCTGGAGTTCGCAGATACTCCCCTTTGCAATCAGAACGAACTGCCTGAAATCCTTCCTCGTTCCCCGTGCCGATCCCTCTGCGATGTTGCTGGCTATCGAAACCGATGCTCTCCGCATCTGCGAAGTCATTCCGTATATCTCGTGCTTGGGAAAGTCCGCAGTAAGTTTATAGATGGTCAACGACAAATCGATAGCCAACTGCCAAACCTTGAGCTCGCGAAACGATTTGCTCACACTGTCCTCGTCGCAAAAAACCCGATTCACTAACAACCAACAACCTTTTCACTTACAACTTACAACTCACAACTTACAACCTCTTCGCGGCGGCGACAGCAAGGTCGGCAGCCTCTTTCATCGTTGCTCCCACTTGGAACTTAATCCCCGACTCGGCAAGAATCTTTCTGCCCTCTTCCACATTCGTGCCTTCCAGCCGCAGTATGATCGGCAGCTTCACATTCAGCTTCTTCGTGGCCTCAACCACCGCCGACGCCAGAATGTCCACCCTCAGAATCCCGCCAAAGATATTGATGAAGATCGCCTTCACATTGGGATCGCTCAGCAGAATCTCAAACGCATTTTCGATCTGCTCCTGGCTGGCGCTTCCGCCCACATCCAGAAAGTTCGCCGGAGATCCGCCCGCGTAGCTGATGATGTCCATGGTCGCCATGGCCAGCCCCGCGCCGTTCACCATGCACGCAATGTTGCCGTCCAGCTTGATGTAGTTCAGGTTGAACTTCGACGCCTGCACCTCCAGCGGGTCTTCCTCCGCCAGGTCCCTCAGCTCCTTCAGGTCCTTGTGCCGGAACATCGCGTTGTCGTCGAAGTTGATCTTGCAGTCCAGCGCCATCAGGCTTCCGTCCGCCGTCGTGATGAACGGGTTGATCTCCATCAGCGACGCATCGCTCTCCATGAACGCCTTGTACAGCCCTGTCATGAACGCCACCGCCGGGTTGATCTGCTTCGCATTCAGCCCCAGCTTGAACGCCAGCTTGCGCGCCTGGTACGGCTGGAATCCAATCGCCGGCTCGATGGTCTCCTTGTAGATCAGCTCCGGAGTCTCCTTGGCCACCTTCTCGATCTCCATGCCGCCCGCCTGCGACGCCATAAACACAATCTTCGCCGTCGCGCGGTCCAGCACCAGCCCCAGATACAGCTCGCGCTCGATGGCCGAACCCGCCTCGATCAGCAGCCGCTGCACCTTCTGTCCCGCCGGCCCGGTCTGGTGCGTCACCAACTGCATCCCCAGGATCGCCTTCGCCGCTGCCTCGGCGGCCTCCACCGTCTTCACCACCTTCACGCCGCCGCCCTTGCCCCGGCCGCCCGCGTGAATCTGGGCCTTCACCACCACCGCCAGATTGCCCTTGCTGAACAGCATCTTCGCCGCCGTGTCCGCCTCTTCCACCGTGGTGGCCATCTCGCCGTCGGGCACGGGAACGCCGTACCTCCGCAGAATCTCTTTTGCCTGGTACTCGTGGATCTTCATGGTTGTTTGTCTCGGTCCTGTTTGAAAATTTCTCGCCGTTCGATAGTAGTGGATCGGCGCGAACAGTAGCAATCGCACCGGCCACTTTTGCGCGTTTATCGTATAGTATAGTCGATTATCGCGCAAATGCGGCATGGCGGCCCGCGGTCTCAAAGCGAGACCGCGGAAACCCATTGCCTCGCAGCCGCCCGCGCCTGATACCCTTTCCCTCATGGCTCTGCATGAATACATGAAGCGCGTCGTCGAGCAGCGTGAACTCCTCTCGCGCAGCCAGGCGCGCGCCCTGCTCGATCTCGTTCTGGCCGGCAGCACCGATGCCGATCAGCCCGGCAGCCCACACTCCCTCCAGCTCGCCGCGCTGCTCGGGGCCATCGCCGCCCGCGGCGAGACCGCCCCCGAGTTGGCCGGATTCGCCGAAGCCATGCTCGCCGCAGCAGTCCCCGTCCCCCTCGACGACACCGAGCGCGCGCTCCTCGTTGACACCTGCGGCACCGGTGGAGACGACACCGGAACCTTCAACATCTCCACCGCCGCCGCCCTGGTCGCCGCCGCCGCCGGGGCTACAGTCGCCAAGCACGGCAACCGCGCCGTCACATCCCTTTGCGGCTCGGCCGATGTCCTCGAAGCCCTCGGCATCCCCATCTCGCTCACCCCCGCCGCCGGGGCCGCCGCCCTGCGCCGCCACCGCTTCGCCTTCCTCCACGCTCCCGGCCTGCATCCTGCCATGAAGGCCGTCATGCCCGTCCGCCGCGCCCTCGCCGTGCGCACCGCATTCAACGTCCTCGGCCCGCTGGCCAACCCCGCCGGAGCGCGCGCCCAGGTCATGGGTGTCTACTCCGCCCGCCTGCTCCCCATCGTCGCCGAGGCCATGCTCCTGCTCGGCGTCCGCCACGCCTTCGTCGTCCACGGCGCAGTCTCGGAAGAAGCATCCGCAAGCGGCTCTGGCATCGACGAGCTCTCCATCTCTGGCCCAACCCAGCTCGCCGAGGTCCGCGCCGACTCCGTCACCTTCTATCGCCTCACGCCGGAGCAGGTCGGCCTCGCGTCCGCCCCAATCGACAGCCTGCGCGGAGGCGATGCCGCCGCCAACGCCGCCATCCTCTGCGCAATCTTTGCCGGCGAACCCGGCCCCCGCCGCGACGTTGTCCTACTCAACGCCGCCGCCGTCCTCATCGCCGCCGATGTCGTCCCATCCTCCACGCCAGACAGCCACGATGCCTTCCGCGCCGCCATCGCTCTCGCCGCCCGGGCCATCGACTCGGGAGCCGTCACCGCGCTGGTCGCAGCCCTCGCCCGCACGGAACCATAACCCCTCCCCGCGCGTACACATCTCCAGAACCTCGCACTCAGGAGAATCCCATGGCCTCATATCCCCAACAGCCCGCCGCCTCGCTCGATCCCTCAATGGTCACCACCGCCCTGGAACTTCCCGGCTACCGCATCGTGCGCAACATCGGCGTCGTGCGCGGCATCGTCGTCCGCTCGCGCAACCTCTTCGGCACCATCGGCGCCGGTCTGCAGACGCTCCTCGGCGGCAACATCACCCTCTACACCCAGCTCTGCGAGAAGACCCGCCAGGACGCCTTCGTCATGATGGCCGAGCACGCAGCCCAGGCCGGGGCCAACGCCGTCATCATGGCCCGCTACGACGCCAATGAGCTGATGCAGGGAGTCACCGAGGTCCTCGCCTACGGCACCGCCGTCGTCGTGCAAAAACTCTAGCGTTCCATCCGCCGAATGCCCCCATCCAGCCACGCTGCAAGGCTGATCGCAACCCAGTACGCCACGATGTCCCGCACGGAGAAGTACCGCCCCAGCAGAATCATTCCCGGCAGCGTCAGCCGGAATGCATCCATCCCCGGTGAATGGTACAGCTTGAAGAACTCGACCCCCGTGGCGATCGCCCCTGAGATCAGCGCCACGACCGGCAGGCGCCACCGCGGCAGCGCAGTCGAGACGATCCAGTAGATCATCACCGCCCACAGCATCGATCCGCCATACTTCACCACCACCGCCGGCAGCCCAAGCGGAGCCATCCGCACCGCAAGCCCCGCAATCACCGTGACCAGGAACAGCGCAAGCGAACTCTTGAGCGGTCGGGGCGTCATTAGCTGCAATTCCTCTTTCATTTTGAGGCCAGGCCTACCTCCTCCGCATCGAATGGAAACAGAGCCGAACCCGCAACTGTATCACGCCAGAGACCCTTTTCTTCGCGTTTTATTTGCCGCCAACCATGCAGAAGCCTAGAATTGAAGTGTGCCCCTGCCGCAGACCGACAAAACTCCCGTCCCAACGCCCGGCCACAAGCGCTATTTCATCGAGAAGCTCGGCCTCACCGAGCGGCTGATGGAGCGCTGCCTGGGCGAGGCGCTCTCGGCCGGCGGCGACTTCGCAGACCTCTACTTCGAGTCCGTCACCTCCACCTCGCTGGGCATCGACGAGTCGCTGGTCAAGTCCGCCAGCCAGGGCATCAGCGTCGGCTGCGGCATTCGCGTCCTCTCCGGCGAGCGCACCGGATACGCCTACACCGACGACCTCTCCTCGGCCCGCCTGCTGCGCGCCGCCCGCACCGCCGCGCTCATCGCCAGCGGCCCGGCCAGGGAGCCCATCGCGGGCTTCCGCCACACATCCGGCAAGCCCACGCTCTATCCCATCGCAGGGGCCGCCGCAGACGCCGAGATCGCCGCCAAATTGCTCCTCATCCAGCGCGCCGACCGCGCCGCCCGCGACTTCGACCCACGCATCACGCAGGTTCGCGCCGGCTTCAACGACGAGCTCCGCCGCATCCTCATCGCCGCATCCGACGGAACCTTCGCCTCCGACACCCAGCCCCTCGCACGCCTCAACGTCTTCGTCATCGCCCAGGACGCCAGCGCCGACCAAGGCGCGGGCTCGACCACCCGCGGCACCAGTGGCGGCGGTGGCCGCGTCACCCTCGACTTCTTTGAAGGCGCCCACTCCCCGGAGCACTTCGCCCGCGAGGCCGCCCGCACCGCAATCCTGCAGCTCAACGCCATCGCCGCCCCCGCCGGCGAGATGCCCGTCGTCCTCGGCTCGGGATGGCCCGGCGTCTTGCTGCACGAAGCCGTCGGCCACGGTCTCGAAGCCGACTTCAACCGCAAGAAGACCTCCGCCTTCGCCGGCCTCATTGGCCGGAAGGTCGCAAGCAGTAAAGTCACCGTCGTCGACAACGGACAGATGCCCAATCGCCGCGGCTCCATCAATGTGGACGACGAGGGCAATCCCACCCAGGAGACCGTCCTCATCGAGAACGGAATCCTCTGCGGCTATCTCTCCGACAAGCTCTCCGCCCGCCTCATGGGTGCGCCCAACACCGGCTCCGGCCGCCGCGAGAGCTACCATCACATCCCCATGCCGCGCATGACCAACACCTACATGCTCTCCGGCACGGACCAGCCCGAAGACATCATCAAGTCCGTCCAGCGCGGCCTCTACGCCGTCAATTTCGGCGGCGGCCAGGTGGACATCACCAACGGAAAGTTCGTCTTCTCCGCCTCCGAGGCATACCTCATCGAGGATGGCCGCGTCACCCAGCCCGTCAAGGGCGCGACCCTCATCGGCAGCGGCCCCGAGGCACTCAAATTCGTCTCCATGGTGGGCAACGATCTCGCCCTCGACGAAGGCATCGGCACCTGCGGCAAGGCCGGACAGTCCGTCCCCGTCGGTGTCGGAATGCCCACCACCAAGCTCGACCGCATGACGGTCGGCGGAACCGGGTAGAACAGCATCTCTTCTCCCAGGAAGCGTTGCAACTGAACTGTCGCGCCGTCTGCAAGCATCGACGGCAATTCGAAACGTACCAAGCAGCAGGAGAGGAGAAGTCGCTCAATGGCAGTCGAACGGGAAAAGATGTACGAGTGCGAGGTCCGCCGCCGCCGTCTCAAGGCCGGCGGAGGATACGAGCCCTACTGGAAGATTAAAAACGTCGCCGTCGCCCTGGTGGACGAAGACACCGACTTCCGATGCAAGGACTGTTTCGGCGCGGTCAAGCTGCTTGGCCGCAACGGTAAAACCGGCGCCGTCGCCTACGTCGAGCACAAGCTCGCCGCCGACGCCGAGTTCTGTCCCAGCGGCCTGCTCTTCCAGCGCGCCACCGACGGCCGCCAAGCCAGACCCTCCGCCAACCCCGTCGCATAGCCGCCAAGCTCGTCATTCTGAGCGTAGCTCAGAATCTCCGTCGTTCGGCGTTGCTTCTTCCACCGTTTCAGGCCAGCGAAGCACGACTCGCTCGCTTCAACCGCACCACGCAAAAAGGAGTTCCTCATGGCCGCCGAATCGGAAAAAATCTACGAGTGCCAGGTCAAACGCCGCCGCCTCAAGACCGGCGGTGGCTACGAGCCCTTCTGGAAGCTCAAATCCGTCTCCGAGGCCCTCATCGACGACGACACCGAGTTCCGTTGCTCCGACTGCACCGGCGCGGTCAAGCTGCATCGCCATCACCTTCCCGGCGCGCCCCCGCCCCACATCGCCCACAAGCTCAAGACCGACTCCGAGTATTGCCCTTCCGGTCTGTACTTCCGCAAGGCCACCGACGGCCGCCAGCCCCGCCTCTCCGAGCACCCCGTCCGCTAGGGGGTCTCGCGCCGCCGCATCCAGGAGTTCCCCAGGAGTTATACGCTGTAAGAATGCCGACCAAAGCAACCGCAGCCGACCTCAAGCAGCTCGCCTCCGATGTCCTCGCCCGAGCCCTCCGCGCCGGGGCCACGGATGCCGAAGTCGTCGTCTACGAGGGCGATGAGTTCTCCACCCTCGTCCGTCTCGGCCAGGTCGAGACGCTCAAGGAGTCCGGCTCGCGCGCCATCGGCCTGCGCGTCTTCATCGGACAAAGAACCGCCAGCACTTCGTCCTCGGACTTTTCAGGCGAGAGTCTAGCCCGCCTCGTCGAAGGCGCCGTCACCCTCGCCCGCATCACCTCCGAGGACCCCTTCGCCGGACTTCCCGACGCCTCCGACTTCGGCCAGCACGACGCCGCCGACCAGCGCCTCTACTTCGACAACGTCAACCTTCAACCGCCCTCCGAACGAATCGAGATCGCCCGCGCCGTCGAGGCAGCCGCCCTCGCCTTCGACACCCGCATCCAGAACTCCGGCGGAGGCGACTACGACGCTGCAACCTCGCACAAGATCCTGATGAACTCGCGCGGCTTTACAGGCGAGTACCGCCGCAGCTACTGCGGCTTCTCCGCCCAGCCCATCGCCCACGACACCGATGGCAAGATGCAGCGCGACTACTGGTACTCGGCCGCGCGCTCCACGCGCCTGCTGGAGGGCCCCGTCGCCATCGGCCAGGAGGCCGCACGCCGCACCCTGCGCAGGCTCGGCGCGCGCCAGGCCAAAACCCAGCAGGCCCCCGTCGTCTTCTCGCCGGAGATCGCCCGCTCCATCGTCGGCAACATCTTCGACGCCGCCAACGGCGATGCCATCTATCGCCACGCCAGCTTCTTCGCCGGAATGCTGGGCGAGCGCGTTGCTGGTGAAAACGTCACCGTCATCGACGACGGAACGCTTGTCTTCGATCGCGAATCGGCCCACGATGGCTCCATCAAAACCGGCGGCTTCGGCACCGCGCCCTTCGATGGCGAAGGCCTGCCCACCCGCCGCACCGTCCTCGTCGAGAACGGCATCCTCCGCAGCTACGTCACCAACACCTACACCGCCCGCAAGCTCGGCCTCGCCACTTCAACCGGCAACGCCGCGCGCTCGCTGGCCGGCAACCCCGGCATCGGCGCGGGCAATTTTTTCCTGGAGCCGGGCACTTTGACACCAGCCCAGATCATCGCCGACGTAAAGTCCGGCCTCTACGTCACCGAGACCATGGGCTTCGGCGTCAACCTCGTCACCGGAGACTACTCGCAGGGCGCCGCCGGAATGTGGATCGAGAACGGCGAGCTCGCCTACCCGGTCGAAGAGATCACCATCGCCGGCAACCTCAAGGAGATGTACAAAAACATCTCCGCCATCGGCAACGACCTCGTCTTCCGCACCGCCACCGCCGCCCCCACCCTCCGCATCGATGGCATGACCATCGCCGGTAGTTAGTGCGCTCGGGTGAATCATTACGAGGATCGCCGGCAGGATGGGTTGAATTCCTTGAAAGTCCGTGCCGACCAACGGGAGGGCCACGCGAAGCGACAAAAAGGCGTGCGAACGCCCTACAATCCTCCTGTGGCCGCGTCCTTCCACTTCGAGCGCTCCATCCCCTTCTCGCCCGAGAACTCCGCCGAAGTCCTGCGCGCCATCCCCGCGCTGCCCGGAGTCTTCGCCCTCTACGGCCCACGCAGTGAAGATCAGCCCTACCTCACCCGCGCCGCCGACCTCCGCCGCCGCATCACCCGCATCCTCGCCCCGCCCGACTCCCAATCCAGGCGCCTCAACCTTCGCGACCGCGTTGCCCGCATCGACTTCACCATCACCGGCTCCGAGTTCGAGTCCACGCTCACTCTCTACCACGCGACCGTCAGCATCTTTTCGCAGACCGAAGCCCGCCGCCGCCTGCGTCTGCACACGCCCTTCTTCCTGCGCTTCACCGCCGAGAACGCCTTTCCGCGCGTCTACTCCACCAACCGTCTCAGCCGCCGCGCGCTCGCCCACACCTACGGCCCCTTCCCTTCGCGCGCCGCCGCCGACCGCTACTGCGACGCCGTCCTCGACCTCTTCAAGCTCCGCCGCTGCACCGAGGACCTCGCGCCGTATCCCGAGCATCCCGGCTGCGTCTACGGTGAGATGAACAAGTGCCTGGCTCCATGCAACCAGGCCTGCACGCCCGAGGGCGCGGCCGCCTACGCCGCCGAGGCCGCCGCGGTCGAGGCCTTCTTCGCCACCCAC
Organism: uncultured Acidobacteriaceae bacterium; assembly: GCA_963767315.1. GTDB lineage: Bacteria > Acidobacteriota > Terriglobia > Terriglobales > Acidobacteriaceae > Edaphobacter. The sequence goes on from CAVYDK010000018.1 coordinate 368,845, forward strand.
GGCGAATCCCTCCTGACCCAGCTCACCGCCGACCGCGAACTCGCCTCCGCGAACCTCGACTTCGAGCGCGCCGCCCAGCTCCACGCCCACTTCCTGCGCGTCAAATCCGCCGCCGCCCTTGCCGACCCGCTCGTCCGGCCCATCCCCCGTCTCCGCGCCGTCATCATGCAGGCCGCCGCAAAGTCCGCGCCCTCCGAAGATGAACCCTCCTCTGCCCTCTTCCTCGTCGACAGCGGCTCTCTGGTCGGCCCGGCGCGTCTCTCATCCACTTCGGCGATGAACTCTGAGACAGCGTCCGATTCCGCAGTCACTCCCACACCGAGTCCCGAAGACCACGCCGTTAAACTCCTCAACGATCTATCAACCCGAATCAAACCGCACCCCAAATCAGCCCCCGATCTAGCCACGCTCTCCGACCACCTCTCGCTCCTCCGCCGCTGGTACTACCGCCCCGAAAAGCAGCGCATCGGCGAGGTGTTTTTCTCCCGTGAAGACGCAATCTGGCCCATCCGTCGCATCCTCAACGCCGCCGCCCGCATCTCCCTCGGCGACCCCACACTCACATCTGAAGCTAAGAGCTAACAGCTAATAGCTAACAGCTAGTACACTTCCCTCAGCGCACCTTTCACCTCGAACCTCGAACCTTGAACCTCGAACCTGGCCCTTATGATCGAACTCGCCTTCTCCATTCTCGCCTCCGACTTTGCCCACCTCGCCGATGAAGTAGCCGCAGCCGAGCGCGGCGGCGGCACCATCGTCCACATCAACGTCATGGACGGCCACTTCGTCCCCAACATCACCTTCGGCCCGCCCATGGTCAAGGCGCTGCGCCCCATCACCAAACTCCCCCTCGACTGTCACCTGATGATCGAGGACCCCGACGACTACATCCCTGCCTTCGCCCAGGCCGGCGCCAACATGATCTCCGTCCAGCAGGAGGCCTGCCGCAACCTGCATCGCACCCTCCAGCACATCACTGAACACAAGGTCCTGCCCGGCGTCGTCATCAACCCCGCCACCCCCGTCGATACGCTCATCGAAGTCCTCCCCATGGTGAACTTCGTCCTGGTGATGAGCGTCAATCCCGGCTTCGGCGGACAGCAGTTCCTTCCCCTCGCCGTCGAGAAGATCGCCTACCTTGCGGCGCTGCGCAAAGAGATGGGCCTCAACTTCCGCATCGAGGTCGATGGCGGCGTCGCTCTCGACACCGTCGCCTCCGTGGTCCAGGCCGGAGCGGAACTGCTCGTCGCAGGCTCCGCCGTCTTCCAGAAAGGCCGCACCGAGCAGAACGCGGCCGAGCTGTTGCGCGTCGCCCGCGCCGCGGCCCCGGCCGGTTAGCGCCGCTGTCTCGTGAACCGGGAGGTCCCCGCAGTGCCACGGCCAAGGCGAATCTGCTCTAGAATAGAATCCAGCCCGCATACCGCCGAGTGCGTGCCCGCCAGAACGCCCAGCCTGTGGCAGACGGAGTTTCCAAGCATGACGCTAAGCACCACCTCCAGCAGCATTCAGCTCTCCAGCAGCAAGGTCGTCAGCAGCAAGGCACGTTCCCTCTTTCCAGATGTGTGCGCAACGCTCGCCGTGGCCGCGCTTCTGGCGGCCACCATCGGAGCGCGCGCCCAGGCCGTGGCTCCAACTCCGGACGCCGCCACCCAGACCGATGCGTCGCAAGCCGCCGCCCCGGCGAAGCCCGACATCGCTCTCAGCAACAAGAAGGCCCCCAAGGTTCGCAAACAGAAGAAAGATGAGAAAGTCGTCCTGTCCAAGGACACCAAAAAAGAGGACAAGAAGGTCAAAAAGATCAACCCCATCGAGGCGCAGGACGCCAAGCTCCCCGACAAGGCGCTCTACGACAAGGCCATGGACGCCGTGAAGCGCGGACGCTACGATGTTGCCCGCCTCGACCTCCAGACCCTGCTCAACACATACCCCGACTCGCAGTACATGATGCGCGCCAAGCTTGGCGTCGCCGATAGCTGGTTCAAGGAGGGTGGAACCGCTGCCCTCACCCAGGCCGAGCAGGAGTACAAGGACTTCATCACCTTCTTCCCCAACTCGCCCGAGGCCGCCGAGGCCCAGATGCGCGTCGGAGACATCTACTTCCGCCAGATGGACAAGCCCGACCGCGACTACTCCAACACCCTCCACGCCGAAGAAGCGTACCGCCTGATGTTGCAGCAGTTCCCCGATTCCATCCTCATCCCGCAGGCCAAACAGCGCCTGCGCGAGGTGCAGGAGACGCTGGCCTCTCGCGAAGCCGATATCGCCGCCTTTTACGCCACCCACGCCAACTGGCCCGCCACCATCGCCCGCTACCAGACCGTCGTCGATACCTACCCCCTCTACAGCCACATGGACGACGTGCTGGTGAACCTGGGCGACGCCTTCGAGACTGAGGCGCGCTTTGTCCGCTCCCTCAAGCTCCCCGAGGCGGGCAAGGCGAGGCTGGAGAAGATCTACGACGACCAGGCATACGCAGCCTACAGCAAGGTCGTGCTCGAACACCCCGCCGCAGCGCACGTCGAGGACGCGCGAGACCGCATCGTTGGCATGGGCCTTCCCATCCCAACGCCCACGCCGGAACAAGTTGCAGCCTCTGCCGCGCTGGAGAACAGCCGCGGCCAGTACACCCTCAGCAACCGCGTCGAGTTCTTCGTCCTGCACAAGGCGGACACCGTTCCCGCCGCCACCCTCGGGGAACCGCCGCTGGAAGACGCCAAGCCCACGCTGGCGCCCACCGTCACCCGCCAGGCCATCGTCGACTTCAACACCGCGATGAACCCTGCGGCCTTCCCACCGCGGACCTCTGCGCCTGCCGCCCCGCTCGCTCCCTCCACCGCCGGCTCGCCTGCCCCCGCGCCGGCGCCTGCCGCCGACGCCGCGCCGCTCGCGCTTCAGGACGTGCCCGCCGCCGGCGCTGGCGCAGCCGTCGACTCCTCCGCCGCGGTCTCCAGCGTAAGCGAAGCAACCCCGGCAGCCGCCTCCGCCGGAAGCTCCGTGGGCATCGAGATCGTTCCGCCCTCCTCGGCTTCGCCTGCGCCAACCGTCGCTCCGTCCTCGCCTCCGGTCTTTCCCGGCCCGGAGTCCCCCGCCCCCGCGCAGTCCGAACCCGTCAGCGGCCCAGCCCAACCGGGCCCCAACGACAACATGGGAGGGATAAAGCCCGCAGGCCCGCCCATCGCGACTCTTACGGCCCCGATCGAGAAACCCGGCGCCGCTCCGGACGCCGTCAACGAAGTGACTCCCGGATCGCAGCCGCCCGCGCAACTTGCCCCAGCAGACGGCAAGAAGCCCAAGCCCGCCTTCGACAAATCCGACGAGTCCTCCAGCAAGCACAAGAAGAAGAAGGGCCTCGCCAAACTGAATCCCTTCTAGGTAGCTTATGGGGCGTGTGCCGGTTTGCCCCGGGCTGCTACAGGATGGTTCGGCGACGGGGCCATATCGGATTCAAGACCGGGTTTGCAAAACCTGATTTCAAAACAAGCACTTCAGGTTTAGTATTTCAGTCTCGACTTTAAGGAAGGGTTCGGGTCTGGCCAATGGCATGCAACCAGCCAATCCACGGCATTCCACATGGCTCCGGCGCGCTCGCGTCCGAGATCCCAGACAAGCTCTACTTCCGCATCGGCGAGGTGGCCCGCCTCTGCGAGGTCCCCGCCTACGTCCTGCGCTTTTGGGAGAGTGAGTTCCCGCAGCTCAAGCCCAACAAGGGTGGCACCGGACAGCGCCTCTACCGCCGCCGCGACGTCGAGATGGCCCTGCGCGTCAAGTCCCTCCTCAAGGACGAGGGATACACCATTCCCGGCGCCCGCCAGGTACTCAAGGCCGAGTTCAGGCAGAAGCAGCCGCAGCTCTCCCTGATCGCATCCGATCTGCCCGACACAAAGCAGTTGCGCAATCTGCGCCGCGATCTCGCCGCTCTCGCCACCATGCTCTCCCAGCCCGTCGCCGCCAGAAGCTCCGCTGCACAGCAACCCGCCCGCAAGCTCCAGCCCAAACCCGCCAACGGCAGCCAGCCCGTCGCCGGCAGCAGCACTCCGCGCCGAGCCTCCTCGCGCACCCAGCCCGGCCCGCCTCCAGCCTCTCCAGCGCGCGCATCCGGCCGCACTTCCCCCGGCGAGCCCCTCTTCGAAGCCCTGACCCCCGGCTCGATCTCCGAAGACGATGGGCGCTAGCTTGACCCCTCAGCCGCAGCCAGTTCCGCCCCCGGACGCATCCCCTCGCCTCACCGGCAAACACACCGCAGGCTCCGCCGCCATGCTTCTCATGCTCAGCGCGCTGCTCTCCGGCCTGCTGGGCCTGGTTCGCATCAAGTACGTGAACTTCCTCTTCGGCGCGGGCGTGGAGCAGGACGCCTATCAAGCCGCGTTCGGCCTACCCGACTTCATCTCCTACTTCCTCATCGGCGGCGCGGCCTCCATCTCTGTCATCACCATCCTCAACCGCTATCGCGAAGCCGGCGACGAAGAGGGCGGCGACCGCGCGCTCTCCGTCATCCTCACCACCATGCTGGTTGTGCTCGGAATCGGCGTCCTGCTCGGCGAGATCTTCGCTCCCGCCTATGTCTGGCTCTTCTATAAAGGCTTTCGTACAGACCCCGTCCGCTTTGCCCTCTGCACTTCGCTCACCCGATGGATGCTTCCCGCACAGCTCTTCTTCTTTGTCGGAAGCGTCATCAGCGCGCGCCTGCAGGTGCGCAAAATCTTTATCTACCAGGCCTTCACCCCGCTCATCTACAACGCCGGAATCATCCTCGGCGCGTTGTGTTTGCATAAACAGCTCGGCGTCTACTCGCTGGCCTTTGGCGTGCTCGCCGGCTCCTTCGTCGGCGCGGCTCTGCTGAACTCACTCGGAGCATTCCGCACCGGCCTGCGCTATCGTCCCATCGTCGGCTTCCGCAATCCCGCCTTCCGCGAGTGGTTCCGTCTCTCGCTCCCGCTCATGATCGGCGTCACCCTGGTCATGTTCGATCGCTACTTCCTCCAGTACTTCGCCTCCGCCCAGGTCGGCGGCATCACCCTCATCACCAACGCCAAGAGCCTCTTCAACGCGCCCTTCAGTGTCATCGGCCCGGCCGCCGGGGCCGCCTCGCTGCCCTTCTTCGCCTCCCTCTTCCAGCAGAACCGCGCCCACGACTTCTCCGCCTCGGTCGGCCGCTCCGTCTCCCGCCTCTTCGCCGTCGGCATGATCCTCTCCGCCTGGATGATCGCCCTCGCCCCCTGGCTCATGGACCTCCTCCGCGGCGGCAAGTTCAATCGCGCCGACGCCGGCGTCATCGCGCAACTCTTCACCATCCTCGCTATCACGCTGCCCATCTGGGCGGTGCAGGGAATCTACGCCCGCGCGTTTTATGCCGCCAGCAACACCCGCACCCCCATGATCACAGGCTCCCTCATCACAGTCCTCTCCATCCCCATATACTGGGGCCTCTTCCACGCGCTCGGCCTCATGGGCCTCGCCATCGCATCCGACATTGGAATCCTCGTCCAGACCGCCGCGCTCGCCATCCTCCTCCACCGCAAGCGCCTGGTCTCGCTCTCCCACCTGGAGTTCGGCGAACTCGCTCGCGCCCTCCTCGCCGCGCTCGTCGCCTTCGCCGCAACCGCCGCCGCCGCGCACTTTCTGCCGCCCGTCTCCACCTACGCGAAGGACCTCCTCACCATCGCGCTGGCCAGCATCGCCTGGCTCGCCGCCGCCGCCCTCACCCTCCTCGCCACCGGCTCCAAACTCCCCGCCCAGGTCCTCCGCCGCAAATAGCGCGCCTCTAGTGATCCGTATCACAGAGCCGGCCCCTCGCAATCCGTACAATTCTCTCCGCGGAAGCTGGCCGAATTCAACGTCGGCAAGCGGTACCGTTTCGCTGGGATCACCAGCGTGCGTACCCGTCTCCCGGTATTTGGAGACGCGGCCAACCATGGCTGGTGTCTCCTGGCAAACAATCTGCACGCGAACGGGGAGGACTCATGGGAGCCAGGCTCAAGAAATGCTCTGTCGCCGTAGTTGCTATTGCTATTGCCATGATGGCGGCATGCTCGCAATCGAACCCACCGGCAGGCAGCGGTCAGTCCGCGGCAACTGCAACCACGCCCGCCGCACCGCCCCAACTCGTTACCGGCAAGACCGCCTTTGGGCCCATCTACAAGGCTGCGATGGCTTGGAGCAGCGACGCCCAGATCATGCGCCTCTCGCAGAAAGAGCTCCCGGGATTCAAGAACCAAGGGGGCAAAGCGGCCATGTGGGAGGTTGCGGTCGGCTCACCCAGTCTGCGCCAGTACCGCCTCTATACCTACTCAATCGCCAACGCGCTGCCGGAGATTTACAAGGGAACCACAGCCGGCGCTCCCCGCCCCTGGAGCGGCCCCACGCGCGACGCCATGCCCATTGACATCTCCTTCTTCAATACCGATTCGGACGCCGCGTACCAGGTCTCCGCTGCCGCCGCTGCGGCCTGGCTGGCTAAGAATCCAGACAAGCCGCTCACTTCGCTTGAACTCGGCAACACCGCCGCCCTGAACACCCCCGTCTGGTATATCGCCTGGGGCGACAAGAAGTCCGGCGGCTATACGGGCCTGGTAAATGCCGTCAACGGAGTCCCCTACAAGGGCAAATAGCTCCGACGCATCGCCGCCGCAACCCTAAAATCAAGGCATGAGCGAGGCTAGCAAAGTGCGCGAAGCATTGGATCGTCCTGCTACCCAGCAGGAACGCGAGATCGTCCGCTGGCTCCTGGAGCACGGCGATCCGCAGTATCTGCCACTCGCCTCGCAGATCGACGCCCTCCGAGTGGTCTCCAAATGCACCTGCGGCTGTCCCACAGTCGACTTTGCGTTGGAAGGCAATCCACCACTACGCAAAGGCGAGAGGCTCATCAGTGACTTCGGTGCCACAGTTGTCGATCAGCCCGTAGGAGTTCTGCTCTTCGCATGCAATGGCAGCTTGAGTACGTTGGAGGTCTACTCCTGCGCAGGCAGCGACAAGCCCTTCGGACTTCCCAAGATCGAAGACATTTATCCATATATTCGGGAAGAATTACCAATACGACCGGGAGGACCGCTCATAAAGGCGACAGTGCTTAAGAGAGGACAGTTCCAGGAAGTTCCTCGCGCCAACGATGCCGACGACCGTTCAAAAAGCTAGTCATCTGACACAGCCAACAACTACCAACTAATAACCGTCCCTATGCGTCCTTCGCGTCCACATACTCCTCGCGCCATGCCGTCTGGATCGCCTCCAGAATCCCCTCGTTCGACTTTGCCGGGTCGCCCACGAAATCCGGCAACTGCACCACCCACTTGTGCAGATCGGTGAACCGCACCGTGTAGGGGTCCGTCTCCGGAAACATCTCCTGCAACTGAATCCCAATCTCCTCCGTGTCCGTCCACTCCAGTTCGCGCGCCATGTAATTCACCCCTTGCCCATCAAGATGGGCTTGCACCGGATCGTCTCCATCGGTGTCGATCGGTGTTAAGCCTTCTCTCCGCCAGTCACAAATCCTAGCTCCCCGGCCCATGCGCCGGCTTGCCCTCCTGCACGTAGTTGCGGTTCCACTTGGGAATCTCGACCACGTACGTCCCCGGCCGCTCGATCACCGCCTGGCAGCCCAGCCGCGAGTTCAGCTCGATGCCAGCCGCCGTCTCCAGCCGGTCCAGCTCCATGTCCTCGGCCTCGCTGATTCCCTCCGCCCCCTGCTTCACATGCAGATGGCAGGTCGTGCAGGCGCACACTCCGCCGCAGGCGTGGTCGAGGAAGATGCCGTAGTTCACCGCCACGTCGAGGAACGACATCGGCTGGCCATGGCCCTCATACGGCAGCGTGTCGAAGGCAAACTCCACCGTCCTGCCCTCGGGCAGAAACGTCACCCGCACCATGCCCTCGGCGGGCGGCTTCGATAGATCGACTTCAGGCAAATCGGCAACATGATCGGACATTGGAACCTCATTCTAGCCTTTGCCGGAGCTGCTGGCGGCCTGTTCTTGGGTCTCGGTTCCCTCGTCGAACTCGGCCTTGGCGAAGGCGTGCGGCGCGGTGAGATCTGCTCCCATGCTCTCGCGCGCCGCGTCCATCGTCTGGCCCTTCATCGCGCCCATCACCTCGCTGTCCATCATCAGCTCGGCGAAGCGGCGCGTGGCCTTGTCGAGCTGCTCGATCTGCTGGCGAATCAGCTTGTAGTCGCCGCCCGCAGAAGAGATCTTCAACTCGTTTACGCAGGCTGCAATCTGCGCCAGTTCGTCGCTCGTCAACTGCTGCCAAGCCGCATGGCTGCTGCCTTTTTCCACCGCCGTCAGGATCGTCTCGGCCTCGTTCTTCATCTCGATGAGCTGGCGCGCATCCAGGTCCTCCTCGGCGTGGTCGAACGACGCCAGGATCATCGTCTCCACCTGCTCGTCGGTCAGCCCGTAGGTCGGTTTCACCTCGATCTCGGCCGCCTTGCCGCTGCGCTGCTCGCGCGCGCTCACGTGCAGAATGCCGTTGGCGTCGATCAGGAACTTGACCTCGATGCGCGCCATTCCCGCCACCATCGGCGGAATGCCCTTCAGGTCGAAGCGCGCCAGGCTGCGGCAGTCCTTGGCCAACTCGCGCTCGCCCTGTACCACATGGATCGCCACATTCGTCTGCCCGTCGACGCCGGTGGTGAAGTGCTGGGTCGCGCTGGCCGGGATGGTCGAGTTGCGCTCGATGATCCGCGCGACAACTCCGCCGAGTGCTTCAATTCCGAGCGAGAGCGGCGTTACATCCAGCAGCAGCAGGTTGTCCAGCGCGGAGCCTGCATTGGCTCCGGCCAGAATCTGCGCCTGCACCGCCGCGCCCAGCGCCACCACCTCGTCGGGATTCAGATCCGTGTGCGGCTTCTTGCCGCGCGCGCTCAGGCTGAAGAGCTCGTCAACCAGCGCGCGCACCGCCGGAATGCGCGTCGATCCGCCGACCAGAACCACCTCGTCGATCTGCTCCGCCGTCAGGTGCGCGTCCTTCAGCGCCTGCACGCAGGGCCGCGCAGTGCGCAGAATCGTCTGCGCGATCAGTTGTTCGAACTGCTCGCGCGTGATCTTGCGCGTGTACTGCTTCCCATTGGGCAGCAGCACATCCAGCTTCGTCTCATCGGCCTCGGAGAGCGCAATCTTCGCCTCGATCACGGCCTTGCGCACTGCCTGCACCAGCTCGCCGGTTGGGATCGCGTCCTTGTCGATGGAGAGGTCGGCGTCGCCCGCAATGTCGTCCAGCGCAATCGCGATCAGCAGGTTGTCGATGTCGTCGCCGCCCAGGTGCGTGTCGCCACCGGTCGAGATCACCTCGAAGATTCCCTCGTGCAGCTTGAGGATGGAGATGTCGAACGTTCCACCGCCGAAGTCGTACACCGCGATCAGTCCGTCGCGGTTCTTGTCCAGTCCGTAGGCCAGCGCCGCAGCCGTCGGCTCGTTCACCAGGCGCAGCACGTCCAGCCCCGCAATCCGCCCCGCGTCCTTGGTCGCCTGCCGCTGCGCGTCGTTGAAGTATGCGGGAACCGTGATGACGGCCCGCGTCACCGGAGCGCCGAAGAAGCGCTCCGCGTTCATCTTCAACTGCAGCAGAATGTATGCCGAGATCTCCGGCGGCGTCAGTTGCAACCCGCCGACCTCGAGCTTCAGCACGTCGCCCGGCACGAGGCCCTCCACCAGCTTGAAGGGGAAGAGCTTCAACTCCTCCTGCACGTCTTCGACGCCGCGTCCCATCAGCCGCTTGGCGGAGTAGACCACGCTGGATGCGTCCTTCAGCAGCGTCGCCCGCGCGCCGTTACCCACCACGAAGCCGCGCTGATCGGCATCGAAGGCCACCACCGAAGGCACCAGCCGGTCGCCGTCCTCGCCGGGAATGATCGTCGGCTGATCGCCCTGCATGAACGCGACCAGCGAGTTGGTCGTCCCCAGGTCGATGCCGACGACGCGTGCTGCGCTACCTTCCGCCATGTGTTGCGTGTTCTCCCAAAAGCTGTACCGCTTGCGCCGCGAGCCTGTGTTGATTGGATGTGATCAGGCGATCCACGATTCCTCGCCAGCCTCTATTGTCCTATAAACAGAGGTTGGCGAAGTTGTGGTCACGAGGCCCACATCTCAGGGTCGAGATGTGGGGCGCCCAGCGCCCGGCGCCCGGCTTGGTTCGTTGGAGAGATTAGAGGAAGGCGACGGACTGGATTCCCGCGACATCGAAGCGCTTGCGGCAGCGGATGTTCTTGCATCCCACCAGGTCGTCGGTGCGCACCATATAGCTCTGCGCCTTGGCGAAGCGGGCGCGGTCGCGCTCGTCGGCTCCGCGCGGCACCTGCGCCTTCTTGCGGCGGACAAGCCAGCCGATCTGGTACTCGCCCGGCTGACCGCAGTGCGGACAGGTCATGGTATGCGTGCGCTGTTCGGGCTTTTCGTCGAAAAAGTCGCGTTCTTCCATACTGGAACCCTCCTGGACTGGCCGCCCGCGGGTCCGGCCCGCCAATCCTGGCCATACCGGTGCAATGAAAAGTATTGCATAATCGGTGCTGCGGCGCAGCGACGCATTTTGCTCGGGGCAGCGGTTCGTTTGCGCGAGGTCTCGGGATGAGCAAGGCAAAGAAGCGGGTCTTCTCGGTGGTGAAGGCGGTCAAGCAAAACGCGCGGGACCGCGTCGGCCCGGTGCCGCCGGAGCGCGTCATCCCCGATCCCAAGCAGAAGGCCGCCGCCAAGCCAAAGCACAAGAAAACACTGGCGGATTTGCTGAGCGGCAGTTCTGACGGCAGCGAAGGATGAAGCTCGCCGCGATTCTGTAAACTGGACAGATGAGTCAGCAGGAGTTTGTCCTGGTCCTCTTCCAGGTGGTGGTCTTGGTGCTTGCCTTCTCGGTGCACGAGAGCGCGCACGCCTATGTGGCCATGCGCCTGGGCGACCCGACGGCCTACATGCTGGGTCGCGTCACGCTGAACCCGGCGAAGCACCTCGATCCGCTGGGCTCGGTGCTGGTCCCGCTCATCTCGCTGGTCTATGGCGGATGGCTGATCGGCTGGGCCAAGCCCTGCCCGGTGACCACGCGCAACTTCCGCCACCTCCGGCGCGACGACATTCTGGTCTCAATGGCCGGACCGGCCAGCAACCTTGCCATGGCCACCGTCGCTCTCCTGTTGCTGATCGTCTTTAAACATGCGGCACCGGGAGGCCTGTTTACCATCGCTGCTGCGATGGCGACGGCAAACCACATTCCGGTGGATGTCGGCGCGCTGCCTCTGTTTCCGGTGGCGATGCTGCTCTACTACGGCGTGCTCATCAACCTGCTGCTGCTTGTCTTCAACCTGATCCCGATCCCGCCGCTGGACGGCAGCCACGTTCTGCGCCACTTTCTGCCCTACCGCGTGGAGCAGGTATACAACCGGATCGGGATGTACGGCCTCATCGTCCTGCTGCTCTTTGGCGGACATTGGATCGCGAGCTTCTATTATCCGTTGATGGGCGTCTACGACCGGCTGTTGCTCTCGCTGTAAGCAGCGGCATCCTGTACGCTTTGGATTGAGAACATTATGAGCCAAGAGACAAACCAAGCGGCGCGCAAGCGCGTATTGAGCGGCATGAGGCCCACGGGCAAGCTGCACCTGGGCAACTACATGGGCGCGCTGAAGAACTGGGTGGAGTTGCAGAACGCGACGAACGCCAGCGGCGCGCCGAAGTACGAGTGCTACTTCTTCATCGCGGACTACCACGCGCTGACGACCGACTACGCCGACACCAGCGGGCTGAAGGAGAATGTGCGCGAGGTGGCGCTGGACTTTCTGGCCGCCGGGCTCGATCCCAAGCGCTGCACCATCTTCGTGCAGAGCGATGTCCCGGCGCACGCCGAGCTGAGTCTGCTGTTGGGAATGATTACGCCGTTGAGCTGGCTGGAGCGCGTGCCCAGCTACAAGGACCAGCAGGAGCAGCTCAAGGAGAAGGACCTCGGAACCTTCGGCTTTCTCGGCTATCCGCTGCTGATGAGCGCCGACATTCTGGTCTATCAGGCGGACTTTGTGCCCGTGGGGCAGGACCAGGCCGTGCACGTCGAGATCACGCGCGAGATCGCGCGGCGGTTCAATCACTTTTACAGCGGAGACGATCGGGAGATCCTGCGGGAGCCGAAGGTTCTGCTGACGCCATCGCCCAAGCTGCCGGGGACCGATGGCCGCAAGATGTCGAAGAGCTACGGAAACACGATCCTGCTCAGTGACCCGGAGCCGGAGATTCGGGCGAAGCTGAAGACGATGGTGACCGACCCGGCGCGGATTCGGCGGACCGACGCGGGCAACCCCGATCTGTGCCCCGTCTTCGATCTGCACAAGGTATTTTCCTCGGGCGAGACGCAGGCGGAAGTGCGCGCGGGCTGCACCTCGGCGGGGATCGGCTGCATTCAGTGCAAGGGCTGGCTGGCCGATGCTGTGGTGAAGGAACTCGCGCCGATCCAGCGGCGGCGGCAGCACTTCGAGGCGCATCCCGAAGAGGTGCAGACAATCCTCGACGCAGGCGCGCTGCGGGCCAATGCGCGCGCCGAGGTGACGATGCAGCAGGTGCGCTCTGCGGTGGGGCTGGGATAGCGATGGCGAAGAAGACGCAGAGCGACGCGACAGCAGGCGAGCCAAGCGTTGGTGCGGTCGAGGCCGGCTCGGCTGCGACTTCCGCAGTAGGCGCGGATGAGGCGATTGAGCCGGTAGGGGAGACGTTGGTGTTGCGACCGGGGCCGGTCGTTCCCGCCGATGAGCCAAAGCGCCCCGACGCGGCGGCACAACAGGAAGAGGCCTCGCAGTCGCCGTTCTCGGTGACCGTGGGGCAGGTCTACGACGGGCCGCTGGACCTGCTGCTGGATCTGATCCGCAAGCAGAACATCGACATCTACGACATTCCGATTGCGCTGATTACGGCGCAGTTCCTGGACTACTGCCACCAACTGCGGCAGACGGACGTGGATGCGGCGGGCGAGTTCATCTATGTGGCGTCGCTGCTGATCCACATCAAGTCGAAGACGCTGCTGCCGCGCGATCCCTCGGATGTGGCGGGGGCGGATGCGGAGGACCCGCGCCGCGAGCTGGTGGAACGGCTGCTGGAGCACGAGCGTTTCAAGGCCGCCGCGCAGATGCTGATGCAGAAGCAGCAGATAGAAGAGGCGACCTGGTCGAACCCCGGCATGAAGTCGTTTCTGCGCGACGAGACGGGCGGTGACAAGGCGGGCGCCGGCGACGAGCAGGAGATTGCGGCGGACACCGTGGACCTGGTGAGGGTCTTTCAGCAGGTGCTGGAGCGGCTGCGCGAGCGGCCCGTGCTGGACGTGGACGAGGAGTCGGTGACCGTGGCGCAGATGATCGACTACGTGAAGCAGCGGCTGATGATGGAGGACCGGCCGGTGAGCCTGCGCCGGCTGCTGCAGCGCACGCACTCGGAGCGGGCGCTGATCTGCATGTTTCTGGCAATGCTGGAGTTGGTGCGGTTGCAGGCGGTGCTGTTGCACCAGCCGCGCGAGCTGGGCGACATTCTGATCAAGAAGGCGGACAGCTTCGATCTGGTCTTTGCCGGTGAGGCGCCGGCGCGGGACGACTGGCGGTAGCCCGGTTGTACGCTATTCGTTTTCTGCTGTGCGTTATTCGTCCTTCGTGTCCTGTTGTCCACAGTCCGCCGGGCCGTCCGGTTCGTTTATAAGCAATTGATTAATAAGTGGGTTAGATTGCGTCTGGATGCGAGTTTGGGGCGAGCGGAGGTTGCGGAACGACGGAATCTTTCACGGAACTGTAACATTTCTGGCGTGTGAATAGAGTAGCGTTAGCTGTGGATCAGCAATTCAAGTTAGGTGATTCATGGCCACGCCCGCCACGCTGCCCCAGCCCTCGATTCTCGAAGAAAAGCTACTCGAAAACAATCTGAAGAAGTCGTCCGCCGGAAAGATCGGCGCAGGGATATTTGCGCTGATTTTGGCGGGTGGACTGATCTATATCGCGGCGCAGGTGTGGGGCGACCTTTCGGTCGTCCATACGGTGCATCTGTTTCCATACCTGCTGCTTGGGCTGGCGTTGCTGATTGCGCTGGGGTTCGAGTTTGTGAACGGGTTTCACGATACGGCGAATGCGGTGGCGACGGTGATCTATACCCACTCGCTGGAGCCGCATGTCGCGGTGGTTTATTCGGGGATTTTGAACTTTGTGGGGGTGATGCTGAGCTCGGGCGCGGTGGCTTGGGCGATCGTCTCGCTGCTGCCGGTGGAGCTGATTCTGAAGGGGAACTCGGGTTCGGGCTTCGCGATGGTCTTTGCCCTGCTGGTGGCGGCGATCCTGTGGAACCTGGCGACCTGGCACCGCGGGCTGCCGGTGTCCAGTTCGCATACCATGATCGGTTCGATCCTGGGCGTGGGGCTGGCGTACCAAATGATGATCGGGAAGACGGGAACGTCGGGCCTGGATTGGGAGCAGGTGAAGAAGGTGATTGCGGCACTGTGCGTCTCGCCCGCGGTGGGGTTTGTGGCGGCGGGGCTGGTGTTTCTTCTGTTCAAGCTGTTGGCGCGAGACCCGCGGCTGTACCAGGCGCCGAAGGGGGCCGCGCCGCCGCCGTTCTACATTCGCTGCCTGATGGTTCTGCTGTGCGGCGGAGTGAGCTATGCGCACGGCTCCAACGACGGGCAGAAGGGCATGGGGCTGATGATGCTGATCCTGGTGGGCACGGTGCCTACTGCCTATGCGCTGAACCATACCATGGGCGCCAGCCAGGTGCAGACATTTGCGGTGGTCTCGACGCAGGTGGCCGGGGCGCTGGACCATTATGTGCAGCCGGGAACGGCGGCGCAAAATACCGAAGCGGAGCTGGAGAACTTTGTCAGCAGCAAGAAGTATGAGCCGGAAGTGACGCTGGCGCTGCAACAGATGGTGCTCGACATCCGCAACGAGACCACGCAGTACGGGACGCTCGAAGGCGTGCCGACTGCGATGCAGGCCAACGTGCGCAACCAGATGTACCTGACCAGCGAGACGCTGCGGCTGATGGCCAAGAGCGGCGGGCCGCAGATGTCGGCGGCGGACGCAAAGATCGTCGCCAACTATACGGGCTATCTGGACAAATCGACAAAGTTTATTCCCAGCTGGGTGAAGGTGGCGGTGGCTCTGGCGCTGGGGCTGGGCACAATGATCGGCTGGAAGCGGATCGTGGTGACGGTGGGCGAGAAGATCGGCAAGGCGCGCATGACCTACGCGCAGGGGGCATCTGCGCAACTGGTGGCGATGGCGACGATCCTGGCGGCGGGCACATTCGGCCTTCCGGTGTCCACGACGCATGTGCTGAGTTCCAGCGTGGCGGGGACGATGGCGGCCAATCGCAGCGGGTTGCAACGGGCCACGATCCGCAACATCACGGCTGCGTGGGTCTTCACACTGCCCGCGGCGGCGCTGCTATCGGGCACGCTCTTCTGGCTCTTCAACACGATCGCTCACTAACCTTTTGTCAACTTGATACGACAGCCGCCGTTCGGCGGGCCGTGCTACTTTGTGGAGATTCTCCCCGCGTGGCCTTGTGGGTTGATATGCTTACGTCTGACACTAACCATGAGCCTGAAAGCTAAGATCGAAGCTGTAATCTATGCCTGCGAAGAGCCGGTGACGCTGGCGCAACTGGTGGGACTGCTGGGCGATGAGGCGCAGGCCGAGCTGGACCGCTCGGTTTCGGCGCAGCAGACGCTCTCGCTGAACGAGCTGGAAGCGGCGGAGGCAGACCCGGCGCTGGGGCCGGAGTTCGATGCGGACAATGCAGGGCCCGTCGCGGAGGCTGGTCCGCCAGCCGCGCCAGACTCTCCCGATTCGCCGGGCAACTCGGACGCGGACGAGGCCAGTGGCGTTGCTGCAACGGGGCCGAACCCGCAGACTGCGGAGCAAACAGGTTCGGCTGCGGACTTGGCTGCGGACTCCTCTGCGGTCGATGCGGCTGCGTCCGCGGCGACAGCGGCGGCGGCGCGGACGGAGCGGTCGCGCCTGGCCCGGCTGCGCGCGCACTTCCGCATACTGCTCGACCAGTTGATTGCAGAGTACGCCAGCCCGGAGCGCGGACTGGAGATTCGCGAGGTCGCCGGCGGCTTCCGTTTTGCCACCAAGCCGGAGTACCACGACACGGTGCGCGGGTTTGTGAAGACGTTGAAGCCGCCGCTGAAGCTGACCCTGCAGTCGCTGGAGACCCTGGCCGTGGTGGCGTACAAGCAGCCGGTGACGGCGCCCGAGATCTCGGAGATTCGCGGCGTGGACTCCAGCGCCGTGCTGGGTTCGCTGCTGGCGCGCAAGCTGATTGCAACGGCGGGGCGGAAGCATGTGATCGGGCGGCCCATCCTGTACAAGACGACGCGCGAGTTTCTGCTGAAGTTCGGACTGAAGGACGTCTCCGAGCTTCCCTCTATCGAGGAGTTCGAGAAGATGGCCGGCCAGTTGGCCGAGCAGGAGGAAATGGCGATGGAGCACGGGCCGTCTGCGCCGCCCGAGCCAGCCGAAGAGCCAGAGCCACACGCGCTGGAGCCGGTGGAAGATGCGTCCGGCCCATCGGCGGCTTAGGACGTTATTCAAAGAGGCGAGGCCTCGTGAGTCTCTTCCATCTCACCCGTCACTGTGAGACTGCGATGGAAGGGGCACCCGGCATGGGGTTATGGGCGGGCCACCCGCCTCTTTCAACTAACCAGCTGGATGGGGAATGTTTCTGCGTGTATTCAACCACGGCAGCGCAATTCATACCCAACGTTCTTCGGCGTAAGTCAGCGCTTCCTGCACGCCGAATGCGCGTGTACTGTTTCCCAGGCGAACATACAGTTGTGGCACTTCGTTTTTATCTTTGATGAAAACTGGATCGCTGGAAGGAGCGACGGTGACCACGCAAAGTTCCTTGCCCTCCAATGAGCAAAAACTGGTCTTGACCAATCGCGCACACCGCCTCTCACCAATAGCTCCGATTAAGACCTCGCGAAGCGTCAATTCAAATCCGTCGCGATTCTGGTTTACGTTTTTGAAACTATCATAATCGGCTTGCAAGCCGAGGACTTCCTTTGAGTCACTCATACCAATAATCAGAGTGCCACCGTTCTCGGAATTCAGAAATCCAACAACTGTTCTTGCGACAGCTCGTTCTAGTTCCTTGTTCGGCTTCTGCTGCTCGTAGTCCCATCGTAGCGATGACTTGAATTCCACGGTCTCTCCCTCATCCAAGAATGGGATCTGGGTTGCTGATATTGTGCTCGGTCGAACACGCCTCAGAAAGGCCGCAGAGAACGCGACCGTAACACACCATAAGAGGGCAGCGACAATTGAGTTGAACGCCACTGATTCTCGAATTACCCGTTGATCGCTGGTGACGTCCTCGAAGACGGAGATGAGACCCACCTCACTCCCGGACCTGCTCACAATCGGATCGAGATATACGGCATACTTCTCGCCGTCAAGTTGTCGAATCGAAGCCAAGGTCGCCGCTGCTGGCATAGCCGGTGGTGGAGTTTTTAGCGGAATTCCCCCCATCACCGAGACTAAGATTCCGTCCTTGTCGATAATGGCATAATCGAACGCTTCATCGATTTTTCGCTCGGGGGTTTCCTTAGCCTCTTCAACGCTGGTCCCAAAGAGGGCGGCATTCAAGGCGAATCGCCTGTTCATGTCTTTCGGGATTTCCTCCTTGCGAACTCCGAGTACGACCAGCCCATCACGAAGCTTGTGAACGTACAAGCTCCAATCTTCGCCTACGTCTGACATGTAATGGATCGGGCTGTCATACTCAACGGCAAAGGGAAGCGAGACATGAAGAATCATTCCCGGTAAACCCACGGTCGTGTCTGGGTGCGTGTCGATCAGGGTTCCGTTCCGCTCCATCACAAGGTAATTCTCTGGCGCTTCCGATGTTCGGCGGTATCCTTGAAGATTCCAAGTATCTTGGAAGGCAATCTGATCGCGCAGGACTTCGGCGGAATGCCGAAGATTGTTTTTGGTCTTCTGATTCAATTGCCAACGCAAGAACCAGTATTGCAGGCCCGCGACGGCCGTGAAAAGAACCGCGAAGATGAGCGCGGTAGTAACGACGAGTGAACGAAGGCTCCTAGACATCGCTCTTAAGCCCCCCTATCGGATAGCGATCCGCGTTGGATGATCGCCGGTAGACGCGTTGCGCCTCACTCGTAAAGATAGGAACAGGTGCTGTGTCTACGCACACATAAGACCCTACTCGGCGGGTGGTGCAGCCACTATAGCATTTTGGGTTCCCCATTCACCTGTCGTATGCCGAGGGAAGGGACCGGGGGCGAACAGCGGGGTGGGCGATAATGGAGTAGGGCCGGTTTGCATTGGCCACTTGCGATGGATGCGACCGCGATGAGCAATTCCGTGGTCAGAAGGATGAGGCAGGGATGACGAAGGCGATTGAGAAGTTGGCAGGGGCGGAGAAGCAGGACAACTACGGAGATTCTGGACTGCGAGCAGTCCAGAATGACGGCCCTCAAAACGATGGGAAGGGGGAGCGGCTGCAGAAGATACTGGCGGCGGCGGGCGTGGCCAGCCGGCGGAAGGCCGAGGAGATCATCCTGGCCGGACGAGTGCAGGTGAACGGCAAGGTGGTCTGCGAGCTGGGGACGAAGCACGACGCCAGCCGCGACCACATCCGCGTGGATGGCAAGCTGTTGAAGGGGCCGGAGGCGCGGCGCTATTACCTGCTGAACAAACCGCGCGGCTATGTGACGACGCTCGACGATCCGCAGAAGCGGGCTACAGTCATGGATTTAATGATGAAGCCGAAGGCTGGGCCGCATGGGAGTCTGGGAAGGCTGTATCCGGTGGGGCGGCTGGACTATCTCTCCGAGGGCCTGCTGCTGATGACCAACGACGGCGAACTAGCCAATTCCCTCTCCAAGGCGGCGACGGGGGTGGAGAAGACCTACCTGGTGAAGGTGAGCGGCGTGCCGGCGGAGGCTGGGCTGGAGCAGATTCGCCGCGGGATCGTGATCGACCGCGGGCGGCTGGACGAGGTGAGGGCCGGGCGGAGGGACCGGATTGTGACCGCTCCGGCGCGGGTGGAACTGGTGCGCGGCGGCGACAATCCCTGGTACGAGGTAACCCTGACCGAGGGGCGCAACCGCCAGTTAAGGAAGATGTTCGAGGAGATCGGCCACCACGTGGAGAAGATCCGGCGCATTGGCTACGGCGCGTTGCGGCTGGACGTTCCGCCGGGCGAGTTCCGCGAGTTAAAGCCGGGCGAGGTGATGGCGCTGGAGCGCGCGGCGACGGGCAAGAAGGTGGCGCCGAAGAAGCGCGTGCCGGAGTTTGCCCAGTTGAAGGCCCCGGGAATGAAGAAACGAAGACAGATGTGAGTTGGCAGGTGTCAGTTCCGGTGGGGCGGGATGGGGTTGGCGATCTAGTACATGCCCCAAATGGGGTTTGACGAGAGTAGGTCGATGGGCCTAGAAATACACGCGGCCCTAATGAAACTCGCAGTTTTTAATGCTGCGGTGGAAGACAAAATGGGGGCTGATGCATCCAAATAGAGTCATCGCCAGAAGCACCGAACCGGGGCGGCGAACCGGAGAGCGAAGCCGGGCGGAGATTGGCCGATAGAGAAGAAGGCTGACGGCAGCCGGGCGATAGAAAAACCCCATCCGAGCAGCACTGGGGCAGTAAAGGAGCAATTCACAGTGGCAATTGAGCGTGCAACATTTGGAGCTGGATGTTTTTGGGGCGTTGAGGCCCGATTTGCAGAGATGCCGGGAGTCATCGACACGGCGGCGGGATACGCGGGGGGCGATCTGGAGCACCCGACGTACAAGGACGTGTGCAGCGACCACACGGGCCACGCGGAGGTGGTGGACGTGACCTTCGATCCGTCGCGTGTCTCCTTCGATACGCTGCTGGACGCGTTCTTTGCCATGCACGATCCGACGCAGGTGAACCGGCAGGGGCCGGACTGGGGCTCGCAGTACCGCAGCGTCATCTTCGCCAATTCGGACGACCAACTGTGGCAGGCGCGGGCCAAGATCGCCGAGCTGAATGCAACCGGCGCCTATCGCAGGCCGGTGGCGACCCAGGTGATGCCGGCATGCGCCTTCTGGAAGGCAGAGGAGTTCCACCAGCGCTACTTGGAGAAGCGCGGCATGGTGAGCTGCCAGATATAGGTTCGAGGTTCGAGGATTCAGGCGGCAGCTCGGGGTGAGGCGGTCTGCGGCGGGGCGGGAACGAAGAAGCGGCGGCGGATCCAGAAGGCGACGTTGACCAGGCCGATGAGGGCGGGGACTTCGATGAGCGGGCCGACGACTCCGACGAAGGCCTCGCCGGAGTTGAGGCCGAAGACGGCGACCGAGACGGCGATGGCCAGCTCGAAGTTGTTGCCTGCGGCGGTGAAGGAGAGCGCGGCGGACTGCGCGTAGTCCGCACCCAGCCGCTTGCCCATCCAGAAGCTGACCAGAAACATGATGAGGAAGTAGAGCACCAGCGGGAGCGCGATGCGCGCCACGTCCAGCGGCAGGCGCACGATGAGATCGCCCTTCAGCGAGAACATCACAACGATGGTGAAGAGCAGCGCGATAAGGCTGAGCGGGCCGATGCGGGGCAGGAAGCGCGCGCGGTACCAAGCCTCTCCCTTGCGACGGATGAGGAGGGTGCGGGTGAGGAATCCGGCCACAAACGGGACTCCGAGATAGAGGCCGACGCTGCGCGCGATCTGCGCGATGCCAATGGCGACGACGCTGCCCGCAAGGCCGAACCAGCGAGGCAGAACGGTGAGGAATGCCCAGGCGTAGAGGCTATAGAAGAGGACCTGGAAGATGCTGTTGAGGGCGACCAGGCCGGCGACGTAGTCGGTGTCGCCTTCGGCCAGTTCGTTCCAGACCAGGACCATCGCGATGCAGCGGGCTATACCGATTAAAATCAGGCCGCGCATGTATGCCGGTTCGCCGCGCAGGAAGACGAGAGCGAGGAAGAACATCAGAATGGGGCCGATGATCCAGTTCTGCGCCAGCGAGAGGGCAAGGATGCGACGGTTGCGGAAGACTTCGCCGAGTTTTTCGTAGCGGACCTTGGCCAGCGGCGGGAACATCATGACGATGAGCCCGATGGCGATGGGGATGTTGGTGGTGCCGCTCTGGAAGCGGTTGACGAAGGCGGAGACGTGCGGCACGAAGTGGCCAAGGCTAACGCCGGCGGCCATGGCGAGAAATATCCAGAGGGTGAGGAAGCGGTCGAGAAAGGAGAGGTGCTTGCGCTGGTGCGGAGCGCAGTTTTGGCCCTGGATGTGCGGCGTAGGAGGCATGGCTAGCGGGCCTTCCGGGTGCGGGCGGCGGTGGTGGGTTGGGGTGCGCTTTGCAGGGTTACAAACTTCGCCGGGCTACAGCAGGCCTTGCCGAGGCGGGCGCGGTCGGCCTGCATGGCGCGGTCCTGCTTGAGCCAGGCGAGCGTCTGGCGCAGGAGCTGGGCGGCTCCGGCGTCCGTCGGGCGAGTGATGCGGTAGTGCATCCACTTGCCCTCGCGTCGCGCCTCGACGATTCCAGCGCGGCGCAGATAGGCCAGGTGGCGGCTGATCTTGGGCTGCGCCTGTTTGAGTATCTCGACGAAGTAGCAGACGCAAAGCTCCTGGTCGCCCATGAGGTTGAGCAGGCGCAGGCGGGTAGCGTCTCCCAGGGCCTGAAAGAAGCGTTGCAAATTGCAGCACGGCGGATTGGGGCCTGGCGATTTTTTTGCCATGACTTACTTATACGCCTTGACGAATATGTTGGCAAGCCATATAGTCGCATTGGCAGATATGTTTTCTGGAGGCGTCGGATGGCGCAGCAGGTCCTGGAGTCGGTGCGGGCGAAGTATGGTGCGGTGGCGGAGAGCGGGCTATCGAGCAAGGACGCGGGAGTGAAGGCGGTTGCAGAGGCCTTCGGGTATACGGCCGAGGAGTTGCGGTCGATTCCGGCGGAGGCCAACATGGGGCTTTCGTGCGGCAATCCCACGGCGACGGCCCACATTCAACCGGGCGAGGTGGTGGTCGATCTCGGCTCGGGCGGCGGGCTGGACGTATTTCTGGCAGCGAAGATGGTGGGGCCGGAGGGCCGCGCCATCGGTATCGATATGACGCCTGCGATGATCGAGCGCGCGCGCGCCAATGCCTTGGCTGGAGGCTATACAAACGTCGAGTTTTATCTGTCCACCATCGACCGGATTCCGCTGCCGGATGCATCGGTGGATTGCGTGATCTCGAACTGCGTGCTGAACCTGGCGCCCGACAAGCCGGCCGTCTTCCGCGAGATTGCCCGCGTACTGAAGCCCGGCGGCAGGGTTGCGGTGAGCGATATTGCGCTGAAGCATGAGCTTCCGGAGGCCGTTGCCGGGAGCATGGCGGCGTACGTCGGGTGCATCGCCGGAGCGATACAAATTGAGGAGTATCGCGCGGGACTGCTGGCGGCCGGGTTCGAGCACGTCGAAATTGTGGATAGCGGCAAGGACTTGAACGCGTACGCCAAGGTGGAGAACCAGTCGGGCTGCTGCTCGCCGGCGATGGATAGCACGAGCGCGGGGTCGTGTTGCTGCTCGACGGCGAAGAAGCCGGAGGACTCGCTGCACACGGATCTGAAGACGCTGCTGGAGCAGTACGACATCAACGCGGCGGCGGCCAGCGTGAAGGTGTACGCGATCAAGGGTGGCACGGGCGCGTAGGTTCACGGCATATTCATGGAGAGGGTGTAGAGTGTTGCGCGATAGGCAAAATGCGGGGATTCTGCGCTGCGCTCAGAATGACAACTTTCGTGGGCG
The DNA here is from genome assembly GCA_963767315.1 of uncultured Acidobacteriaceae bacterium. Taxonomy (GTDB): domain Bacteria; phylum Acidobacteriota; class Terriglobia; order Terriglobales; family Acidobacteriaceae; genus Edaphobacter. Next base: position 391,571 of record CAVYDK010000018.1, read on the forward strand.
CACTGAGGGCCAGAATGACGACTTCATGTTTGAGGAGATTTGATGGCGCACTATAACGTCTTGTTTCTATGCACGGGGAACTCCGCGCGGTCGATTATGGCCGAGGCAATCATGAACCGCAGGGGCGCGCCGGAGTTCACCGCATACAGCGCGGGGAGCCATCCGGCGGGCGCGGTGCGGCCGGAGGCGCTGCGCCAGTTGCAGATGGCCGGCCTGAGCAGCGAAGGGCTGCGCAGCAAGTCCTGGGACGAGTTTGCCGCGCCCGGCGCGCCGCAGATGCACTTCGTCTTCACGGTTTGCGACAACGCGGCGCGGGAGAGCTGTCCTCTGTGGCCGGGACAGCCCATGACGGCGCACTGGGGCGTGCCCGATCCGGCGGCCGCGGCAGGCACGCCGGCGGAGATCGCGAGGGCCTATCGCGATGCGTTCACGATTCTGGAGCGGCGCATCTCTCTACTGCTTGCGCTGCCGCTAAAGTCTCTGGATTCGATGGCGATCAAGCGGGAGCTGGACAAGATTGGGATGGATGGCCGTGGGTCAGTTTGACTACTTGTATCTGCGGCCCCTTGATTGCGATGCAATCAAGGAGCCGCAGTCTTAAAAAATGCGCTCTTCGGCACGGCTGAAGCCGTGCCCTTCCGATCAAACGATTCTGGCTGAGTTGTTGTTCAGACTGGCCCATTAGCGGTTGCGACTTGCGTTTCGGTTCCCTGCCCCATAGCCTTTATTTCATGTGTACTTCCACTTCCGTGCCCGCTCCGTTTGCTTCGCTCTCTTTCGATGAAAAGCTCGACCGGCTGGCCGAGGTCGCGGTGCGCGTGGGGCTGAACCTGCGCGCTGGCCAAGAGCTGGTGCTGACCGCGCCGACGGAGGCGCTGCCTCTGGTGCGGCGAATTACGCAAAATGCGTACCGCGCGGGCGCGCTGCTGGTGACGACCTTCTACAGCGACGATCCCTGCGTGCTGGCGCGTTACGAAAATGCACAGGACGCAAGCTTCGACTACGCGCCGGTGTGGCTGCACGATGCGATTGCGGCGGCGTTCAAGAGTGGCGCGGCGCGGGTGGCGATTGCGGGCGGGAACCCGGCGCTGCTGGCCGGGCAGGACCCGGCGAAGGTCTCGCGCGCCAATGTTGCGGCATCGAAGGCAGCAAAGCCGGCGATGGAGCTGATCACGCGCCACGAGATCAACTGGACGATCGTTGCCGCGGCGACGCCGGAGTGGGCGAAGCTGGTCTTCCCCGGCGAGCCGGTGGAGCAGGCGGTGGCAAAGCTGTGGGAGGCGGTCTTCACCGCGTCGCGGGTTACGGGGGACGATCCCGTGGCCGACTGGCTGGCCCACGGAGCGCGCCTGAAAGAGCGCGTGGACACGCTGAATGCGAAGCGGTTCGCGGCGCTGCACTTCAAGTCGCCGGACGGCGAGACCGATCTGTGGGTCGGTTTGGCCGACCAGCATCTGTGGGCGGGAGGAGGAACGACCGCGGGCAACGGAGTCTACTGCCAGCCAAACATCCCCACCGAGGAGTGCTTCACCACGCCGCACAAGGAGCGTGTGGACGGCGTGGTGCGGGCGTCGAAGCCGCTCTCGCACCAGGGCACGCTGATCGAGAACATCCGCTGCCGCTTCGAGGGCGGAAGGATTGTGGAGGCCTCGGCGACTGCGGGCGAGGAGGCGCTGAACCGGCTCATCTCCACCGACGAGGGCGCGCGGCGGCTGGGCGAGGTGGCGTTGGTTCCCGCCTCGTCGCCGATTGCGGCGGCGGGGATTCTCTTCTGGAGCACGCTCTTCGATGAGAACGCAGCCAGCCACATTGCGCTGGGGCAGGCCTACTCCACGTGCCTGATCGGCGGCGAAAAGATGAACCAGGAGGAGCTTGCGGAGTTGGGCGCGAACTCCAGCCTGATTCACGTCAACTGGATGATCGGCTCGGCGCAGATGGACGTGGACGGCATCGCTGCCAATGGCGCGGCCGAGCCGCTGATGCGCGCTGGCGAGTGGGTGTAGGTACTTTTCACCGCTGGAATAGAGCGTTGCGCCTCGAGCAAAATACAAAGATTCTGCCCTTTGACAAGCTCAGGGTCGGAATGACGGCGTTTGAAAGGGGTAAACTGACACTCATTATGGAACTCTCCGGTTGTGGCACAGCACTGGTAACACCCTTCCTCGCGGACGGCAGTCTCGACGAGCGTGCCTTGGTTCGCCTTGTGAACTGGCAGATTGAATCGGGCGTCAACTTTCTGGTTGCATGCGGGACGACGGGCGAGGCCTCGACGATGAGTGAGGCGGAGAACGTGCGCGTCATCGAAACCACCGTGAACACCGCGGCGGGGCGCGTGCCGGTCTTCGGCGGCTGCACCCACAACGCCACCAGCGAAGCGGTGGCGCGGGCGCGGAAGCTGGCGAAGATTCCGGGGCTGGACGGCATTCTCACGGCGAACCCGTACTACAACCGGCCCGGTCAGGAGGGCCAGTTCCAGCACTTCCGCGCCATCGCCGAGGCCGCGCCGCTGCCGATTTTGCTCTACAACATTCCATCGCGCACGGGCACCAACATGGAGCCGGCGACGGTGCTGCGGTTGGCTGAGATAAAGAACGTGGTGGGGGTGAAGGAGTCGAGCGGCAACGTGGCGCAGATTGCGGAGATCATCCACAACGCGCCCACGGGCTTCAATGTCTTCAGCGGCGACGATGCGATGACGCTGCCCGTGATCGCGCTGGGCGGAGCGGGCGTGGTGTCGGTGGCGTCGAACGCAATCCCCGCGCAGATGGCGCAGATGGTGCAGGCCGCGCTGGCCGACGATTGGGCCAGGGCGCGAGAGATCAACCGCCATTTCTTCCGCCTGATGCAGGCGCACTTCACGGAGCCAAGTCCCGCGCCGGTCAAGGCGGTGCTGGCACTGCTGGGCCACGGCGAAGACCACCTGCGCCTGCCCATGGTTCCGGTGACGGCAGCCACGCGGCAGAAGCTGGAGAAGCTGCTAGGCGAGCTTGATCTGTTGGCGCACGCGTAGGTCCCGCGCAAGCCGTAGCCGCTCGCAGCTCCATGCAACTGCTGCACAGTGATGCGCTGCAATACGTTCCCGCTACAATCGGAGCAGACCATGACGACCGCAAGCCTCGAATCCAGAATCGAAGAGTCCTTTGCCGCGGGCGCTGATACCGTCAGCGATGTGGACGCGCTCGACACGTTCCTCGAACTGCGCAACGCGCTTGAGACGGGAACGCTGCGCGCGGCCGAGCCGGATGCGGCTGCGCCCACGGGATGGCGGGTGAATGCGTGGGTGAAGCGCGGGATTCTGCTGGGCTTTCGCATCGGCGCGCTCACGGAGATGAGCGGCGGCGGCGCGCTCAGCTTCCTCGACAAGGCGACCTACCCGGCGCGGAGATTTGTGCCGGAGGACGGCGTGCGCATCGTTCCCGGCGGCAGCTCGGTGCGCTCGGGCGCGCATGTGGCGCGCGGCGTGGTGATGATGCCGCCGGCGTACATCAACGTGGGCGCGTATGTGGACGAGGGCAGCATGGTGGACTCGCACGCGCTGGTGGGCTCCTGCGCGCAGATCGGACGCCGCGTGCATCTGTCGGCCGGGGCGCAGATCGGCGGCGTGCTGGAGCCGGTGAACGCATCGCCGGTGATCGTCGAGGACGATGTGCTGGTGGGCGGAAATACCGGCGTGTATGAGGGGACGATTGTGCGGCGCGGCGCGGTGCTGGCGGCGGGAACCATCCTGACGCGTGGCACGCCGGTCTACGATGTGGTCAACCGCACGATCCTGAAAGCGACTCCTGCCACGCCGCTCATCATCCCCGAGCGCGCAGTCGTCGTCCCCGGCTCGCGCGCGGTGCCCGCAGGCTACGGCAGGCAGATGAACCTGAGCGTCTACACGCCGGTGATCGTCAAGTATCGCGACGAAAAGACAGACCTGTCGACCACGCTGGAAGAGCTGCTGCGGTGATCCACTCGGCACACCTGATAAACTTGAAGATCAATGGCACAAGATAAATTACGCATCATCCCCCTGGGGGGCCTGGGCGAGTTCGGCATGAACTGCACGGCCCTGCGCTGGCAGGATGAGATCATCGTCATCGATGCCGGCCTGATGTTTCCCGAAGAAGAGCTGCTGGGCGTCGACATTGTGGTGCCCGACATTAGCTACCTGACCGAGAACCGCGAGAAGATCCGCGCCATTGTGCTGACCCACGGGCACGAGGACCACATCGGCGGGCTGCCCTGGATCCTCTCCGAGCTGAACGTGCCGGTCTACGGCACGGAGTTCACGCTGGCTCTGGTGGAGGGCAAGCTCGACGAGCACCACCTGCTGGACAACGCGGAGCTGATCGAGATTCTACCCGGCCGCCGCTTCACGCTGGGGCCGTTCTCCATCATGCCCATTCGCGTGACCCACAGCCTGGTGGACTGCGTGGCGCTGGCGATCCATACGCCGGTGGGCGTGGTGGTGCACAGCGGCGACTTCAAGATCGACCTCTCGTCGCCGGACGGCAAGCCGTTCGACCTGCACGCGTTTGCCGAGCTGGGCAAGCAGGGCGTGCTGTGCCTGCTGCAGGACTCGACCAACGTGGACCGGCCCGGCTACACACCGAGCGAACGCGCCGTGCGTCCGCGGCTGGATGAGATCTTCGCGCAGACCAAAAAGAAGCTCTTCTTCAGTTGCTTCTCCTCGTCCATCCACCGCATCCGCATTGCCATGGAGTTGGCCGACGCGCATGGGCGCAAGGTGGCGGTCATCGGGCGCTCGCTGGACAACTCCACGGAGATCGCGCAGGACCTGGGCTATCTCGACCCGCCGCCGGGTCTCATCATCAATCCCGGCCAGTTGCGCGACATGCCCGCCAACAAGGTGCTGGTGATGATCACCGGCACGCAGGGCGAGCCGATGTCGGCGCTCTCGCGCGCCGCGGTGAACAACCACAAGTACGCGCACATCGAAGCCGGCGACACCGTGGTGCTCAGCTCGCGCATCATCCCCGGCAACGAGAAGTCGATCTACCGCATGATCGACCACCTCGAACGCCGCGAGGCAAAGGTCATCTACGACGACGGCACACAGGGCCTGATCCATGTGAGCGGGCACGGATCGCAGGAGGAGATGCGCCTGATGATCAACCTGATGCGGCCCAGGTTCTTCATTCCCATCCACGGCGACTATCGCCACCTGAAACGCCACGCCGAGCTGGCCGGCGCCATGGACGTCGTCGAGAAGGTGATTCTGCTGGAGGACGGCGAGATTCTGGAGCTGGACAAGAACTGCGCACAGAAGAACGGCAAGATCACCGTGGGACGCGTCTGCATCGATGCCGGTGGGTCTATCGACGTGGTGGAGGACATCATCCTGCGCGACCGCCAGCACATCGGCGAGGGCGGCATTGTGCTGCCCATTCTGACCATCAACAAGCGCACCGGCAAGGTCGAGGTCGCGCCGGAGATCGTCATGCGCGGATTCACCGTCGAAGACCCGGCCATGATCGCCGAGGCGCGCCAGGTGGTGCAGCGCACGCTGGAAGCCTCCAGCGACGAGGAGAAGGCCGACTACGGCGTCATCAAGGAGAAGATCCGCGGCGACCTGAAGCGCTACATCCAGAAGAACATGGGCCGCCGCCCGTTGATCATGCCCGTGATCATGGAGATCTGACGTCGCAGGCTTTTTGCGCGAATGCGAGGGCCCCGCGGCCCTCGCGTTACTGTTGAGTGCGATGCACGTAGCGCCGTCCCACCAGGCAATACTCGCCGCTGAGGACGCGCGCGATGGCCTCCGCGTAGGCAATGTGCTCCTGCTCCAGAATGCGCGCCGAGAGGCTCTCCGCGGTGTCCTGGTCCAGCACCGGCACCACGCGCTGCAGGATGATTGCGCCGTGGTCGACGGCCTCATCCACAAAATGCACGGTGCATCCGGCCACCTTGACGCCGAACTCGAGCGCCTGGGCCTGCGCGTCGAGGCCGGGAAAGGCGGGCAGCAGCGCGGGATGGATGTTCAGGATGCGGTTGGGGAAGGCGCGCACAAACTCCGGCGAGATGATGCGCATGTATCCGGCCAGGCAGACCAGATCCACGCGATGCTGGCGCAGCGCAGCGACGATCTCGGCGTCGTGCTCGGCGCGCTTGCGCCCCGCCGATGGAATGGCGATGGCGGGCAGACCCAACTGGCGCGCGGCCTCGAGGCCGGCGGCGTCGGGCAGGTTCGACAGGACGACGGCGATCTCCGCGCCGGGGAGACGGCCCTCGCGGACCGCCTCGGCGATGGCCAGAAAGTTCGAACCGCGTCCAGAGAGCAGAATCCCGAGTCGCTGCAAGCCGTGCCTCCTCCTTCAACCTGCGCTTCGCGTGCCGCGAGAGTGCACCTATAAATCGTACTGCATTCGGAGTCGCCGATTGGAGGTTGCGAGGGCAGAGAGCGACGAATCTTCTTCTTTTGCCGCTTCGGATACGGCGAGATTTTCCGCTGCCGCAGGAGACACCGCACTCCCCGCTGCGATACCGTCGAGAGATGCCTCGTCCGCGCCAAAGCCCGCGCCCTCCCCGCTACGACTCCGCGCTCGCCTGCCGCGAGTTGGCCGCCGCCGACCCCAAACTCGCCCGACTCATCGCTCGCGCCGGCCCCTTCACCCTGCGCCTGGCCAGCGCGCAGTCGCCCTTCGAGGCGCTGGTGGAGAGCATCGTCTACCAGCAACTGCACGGCAAAGCCGCGGCAACGATTCACCGCCGTCTGCTGGAAGGATTCGCGCCGGTCTGCGGAGTGGGCGCGAAGGGCGATCCGGTCCACTTCTCCGCCGAGCACCTGATCGACTGCCCCAATGAGCAGTTGCGCGCCGCCGGGCCTCTCGCACAACAAATCCCTCGCGCTGCGCGACCTGGCCGCAAAGACGATCGACGGCACCGTCCCCACGCTGGCGCGCATCCGGCGAATGACGGACGAGGCGATCATCGAACATCTGACCCAGGTGCGCGGCATCGGGCGCTGGACGGTCGAGATGCTTCTCATCTTCCGCCTCGGCCGGCCCGACGTCCTGCCGGTGAGCGACTACGGCGTGCGCAAGGGCTTCGCGCTGACCTTCGGCAAGCTGAAGCCAACGGACAAAGTCACGCCCGCCGATCTGCCCTCGCCCGCCGCGATGGAGGCCCGCGCCGCACGCTGGCGACCCTGGCGCTCGGTGGCAAGCTGGTATCTGTGGCGCGCCTGCGACCTCGCTCAAAATAAACTGAAGCCTCAGCCTTGAGTCTCCATCGAAAGCCCTCCTGGCAGACCATCGCGCAGCCAGAGAGCGTCCGGCGCGGGAGCCCCATATAATTCCATGGTGAAGTCTTCAAGCTCCCCGAAGGACGCGAAACCAACCTCCTCATCCGCCGCTGCAACCCAGCGCTACGTCTGCGTGCATGGCCACTTCTACCAGCCGCCGCGCGAGAACCCCTGGCTGGAGACGGTCGAGGTGGAGGAGTCGGCCGCGCCCTACCACGACTGGAACGAGCGCATCAGCGCGGAGTGCTACGCGCCCAACGGCGCCTCGCGCATCACCAACCGCAAGGGCGAGATCGTGCGCATCGTGAACAACTACGAGCGCATGAGCTACAACTTCGGCCCCACCCTGCTGAAATGGATGGCGGAGAAGACCCCGCGCACCTACCGCACCGTCCTGGACGCCGACCGAACCAGCGCGCAGCGCTACGGCGGCCACGGCTCGGCCATCGCGCAGGTCTACAACCACATCATCCTGCCGCTGGCCAGCCGGCGCGACGCCGTCACGCAGGTCCGCTGGGGCATCGCCGACTTCGAGCACCGCTTCGGCCGCCGCCCCGAGGGCATGTGGCTGGCCGAGACCGCCGTCAATCGCGAGGCGCTCGACATGATGGCCGCCGAGGGGATCAAGTTCACCATTCTCGCTCCCCATCAATGTGCGCGCGTCCGACCTATCGTTTCAGACAACGAACAACGGACAACGGACAACATCCCCTGGGTTCCCACTCTCAACGCCACGGTCGATACGACCCATCCTTACCTGGTGCGGCTCGACGAAGGAAGAAGCATCGCGGTCTTCTTCTACAACAGCCCCGCCTCGCGCGCCATCGCCTTCGAAGGCCTGCTCAACAGCGGCGAGGCCTTCGGCAGCCGCCTGCTGGACGGCTTCCACGCGCCCGCGCCAAACTCCGCCGACAGGGCCCAGCTCTCGCACGTCGCCACCGATGGCGAGAGCTATGGCCACCACCACAAGTACGGCGAGATGGCGCTCTCCTATGCCATGCACTGGATCGAGTCGAACGGCCACGCAACGCTGACCAACTACGGCGAGTTCCTGGAAAAGTTCCCGCCCGAGTGGGAGGCCGAGGTGGTCGAGAACACCTCGTGGAGCTGCGTGCATGGCGTGGAACGCTGGCGCGCCAACTGCGGCTGCTACACCGGCAAGCCCGGCTTCAACCAGCAGTGGCGCGTGCCCCTGCGCGAGGCGCTCGACTTCCTGCGCGACGCCACCGCGCCGCTGGCCGAAGCGCTCGCCGCGCCGTTGCTGCTCGACCTCTGGAGCGCGCGCGACGACTACATCCACATCGTCCTCGACCGCTCGCCGGCCTCCATCGACCGCTTCTTCGCACTCCACGCCAGGCGTCGCATCACGCCCGAAGAGCGCATCACTCTGCTTGAGCTGCTCGAGCTGGAACGCCACGCCCAGCTCATGTACACCAGTTGTGGCTGGTTCTTCGACGATATCGCGGGCATCGAGTCCATCCAGATCATCGCCTACGCCGGGCGCGTGCTGCAGCTTGCGGCCAAGCTCTTCGGCCCCGCCGGCGCCGCGCTGGAAGACCGCTTCCTGGAGATTCTCGCCCGCGCCAAGTCCAACGTCGCGGAGATGGGCGACGGCGCCAGTATCTACCGCCGATTTGTGACCGGACTGCGCATCGGCCTGGAGCAGGTGGGCGCGCACTACGCCATCAGCTCCATCTTCCGCAGCTACCCCGTGGACGGCCAGCTCTTCTGCTTCGACCTGCACCGCGACTTCTACGAGAGCTTCACCTCCGGCCGCGGCAAGGTCGCCGTCGGACGCGCCCATCTCCGCTCGCGCATCACCGGGGAGAATGAGGAGATATGCTTCGCCGTCCTGCACCTGGGCGACCAGAACCTCTCGGCCGCCGTGCGCCGCTACTCCACCGACGGCCCGGAGAACGGCGCGGCCTTCGCCGCCTTTGCCAACGACATCCGCCGAGCAATCCAGCGCGCCAATCTTCCCGAGGTCATCCGCCTGATCGACAGCTTCTTCGGCGCCATCGCCTACTCGCTCACCTCGCTCTTCGCCGATGAGCAGCAGCGCATTCTGCGCACGATTCTCAACCAAACCCTCTCCGAGATGGAAGATTCGCTGCGCAAGATATACGAAGACCACGCGTCGCTTCTCCACTTCCTGACCGAGTCGGGCGTGGCCGCGCCGCCCGTGCTTGCCATCGCCGCCAACTTCGCCATCAACGCCAGCCTTCGCCGCGCCATCGAGGCGGACCACTTCGACGCCGCCGCGATCGAGGCGCTCTTCCTGCGCGCCGCCACAGACCACGTCGCCATCGATTCAGCCGCGCTCAGCTTCGCCGCCGCCGAGCGCATCAAGCGCGCCATGGTCCAGATCGAGGCCGCCGTCAACGCAGGCCAGTCCCCCGAGGCGTCCCTGCGCTCCGCACTCTCCATCGCGCTGGCTCTGCGCACCATGCCCTTCGACGTCAACCTGTGGCAGGCGCAGAACATCTGGAACGAACTCTTCCGCCGCGACGACAGAAGCAACTGCTCCGCGGAGTGCAAGCTCGCCTTCAAAAAACTCGGCGAAGCCCTCTACATCTGCGTCGACCAGCTCGCCATCGACGAAGACATCTCCGTCCTCTGACCCATGCCGCCCTCAACCGCGCCACAGACCCGCATCCCGAAGCGTCCGCTGGCCAACACTCTCCTCCCGCTCGCGCTCTGGGTTGTCTTTTACGCCAGCTTCACCCTCATGGGCCCGGCCCTGCTCGACGATGCCGACTCGGTCCACGCCGAGGTGGCGCGCGAGATGCTGCTGCGCCACGACTGGGTCACCCTCTACGCCAACGGCATTCGCTACCTGGAGAAGGCGCCGCTTCTCTACTGGTCGATGGCCGCCAGCTTCAAGCTCTTCGGAGTCAGCGCAGCCGCGGCCCGCATTCCGCTCGCGCTGACTGTTCTCGCCCTCGCCTTCGCGGTGGAGAGCTTCGCACGGCGCGCCTTCCGCAGCGCCCGCGCCGGCCTCTACGCTGCGCTCATCCTGCTCTCCAGCTTCGGATTTTTCCTCTTCACCCGCATCACCATTCCCGACGCGATGCTCTGCCTCTGGCTCACCCTCGCCCTGCTCTGCTTCTGGTTGACGGAACAATCCTCACTCCAACCCATCGCTGAATCTGTCATCCTGAGCGAAGGCGTCGCAGACGCCGAGTCGAAGGACCTGCGGTTCTCGTTCGAAGCGCCACAGAATCTCAGGTGGTTCTGTTACGCCTTCGCCGCCTGCTGCGCCCTCGGCGTCCTCACCAAGGGACTGATCGGCGTCGTCTTCCCCGTCGCAATCGTCCTGATCTATCTGCTGCTGACGTGCGGCCCGCGCGCCGCAATCACCCGCATCCGCCAGCTCCATCCGCTCTCGCCGCTCGCCATCTTCCTCGCCATCGCCGCGCCGTGGCACATCCTCATCGCGCTGGCAAATCCCGCGCAGGGCCATCCTGCAGGCCTCACCTACGCGCACGGTGCCCTCTCTGTGCCACTGCCGACGCAGGGCAACGTCCACGGCTGGCTCTGGTTCTACTTCGTCAACGAGCAACTTCTCCGCTACCTCAACCTGCGTGTCCCGCACGACTACGACACCGTCCCGCTGTGGCTCTTCTGGGGGCTCTGCGTGGTGTGGCTGATGCCGTGGTCGGCCTTCGCGTTCAGTGTCGTTGCCCGCGCCATCCCACTCAGTTCAGCGAAATGGCGCGAAGCCCTTCGCAATCGCAACCTCAACGCGCATCAGAAGACGAGCCTCCTGCTCATTCTCTGGGCTGCGTTTCCAATGTTGTTCTTCTCCCTCTCCACGCGGCAGGAGTACTACGTCCTTCCCGCGTTGCCGCCGCTCGCCATTCTTATCGCTGGCTGGCTTGCACAAGACTCCCTCGTCCGATGGTTACCCGCGACTCAAGGCGCAAAAAAAATCCGCCGCGCCAACCTCCGCGCGACCACCGTCCTCGTCGTCCTCGGCTCAATCTTCGCCGCCGCCGCGCTCGTCTTCCTGCTGTGCAGCCGTGCGCCCACGCCCTCGACCGATCTCGCAAGTCTCCTGCAACAGAACCCCGCCGACTACGCCCTCAGCATGGGCCACTTCCTCGACCTCAACTCGCAGGCCCTCGCCCTCTTCCGTCTGCCGCTCGCGCTGGCCGCCGCCGCGCTCTTCCTCGGCCCGCCGTGTTCGTATCTTCTGCGAAAAAGGACCAGCCCCACGCCGCAACCCTCGCGCTCGCCGCTGGGGCCTTCGGCTTTCTCCTCGCCGCGCATCTAGGGCTGCAAACCTTCGCCCCGGTGCTCAGCTCGCAACAACTCGCCGCCGCAATTTCTCCGCAGCTTCACTCCGGCGACCTCATCGTCGTCCATCAGGAGTACGAGTTCGCCGGCACGCTCGGCTTCTATCTCCGCCGGCCCAGCTACGAGCGGCAATACGGCCGCGCCGTCGCGATCGACCCCATCCACATCCTCACCGATCCCGAGTACAACGGCATCGCCAACTACGGCCGCAGCTCGAACCTATGGTACGGCAGCTTCTTCCCCGACGCGCCGGCGATCTTCGAGACGCCGCAGTCGCTCGCCGCAAAATGGCCCGGCCCGCAGCGCATCTTCCTCTGGCAAGACCTCGCCAACCAGCCCAGCCCGCTGCCCGCGTTGCCCGGCCCCATCTACGTCATCGCAAAATCCGGCGGCAAGGAGATCGTCAGCAACCAGCGGAACCGGCCATGACAATTCTGCGTATTCTGGTGTGTCATCCTCGATGCGAAGGAGTTTTTTCGATGCGTATTCAACCCTGGAAGATCGTTGCCGCCGTTACACTTTCCGCTGCCCACGCCCTTGCCCAAACGCCCACGCCCGTCAAACCGATGGCCGCCGATGCTCATCCGTCGTTTGAGGTCGCCACCATTAAGCCAAGCGATCCCAACTCGAACCGCCAAGGCTTCGATGCCGTCGGCGACCGCTACACCATCCACGGCCAGACCATCACTAGTCTGATGATGTTCGCCTACTCCATCGACAAACACCAGGTTGTCGACGCGCCCGACTGGGCCCGCACCGACCGCTTCGATATCGAGGGCACCACCGACACCCCCGGTGAACCAAATCTCCACCAACAACAGGAGATGCTGCAAAAGCTGCTCGCCGACCGCTTCAAACTCAAGTTCCACCACGAGAAGCGCGAACTGCCCGTCTACTTCATCCAGATCGCCAAGGGCGGACCCAAACTCAAGCCGCCTGCCAATCCTGATACCGAGGCCGATCAGGACGCCAGCGGCCACGGCACCGAAACCACCGTCACCATCACCACCGCCACCATGGCCGACTTCATTCTCGGCATGCAGTTCTTTTTCGACCGCCCGCTGGTCAACCAGACCGGCATTCCTGGCCGCCACGACTTCACCCTCCGCTACACCTACGACGAGGCCCACGCCACCGACCCCAACGCGCCCCCCGGCCTATTCACCGCCATCCAGGAGCAGCTCGGGCTGAAGCTCAACGCCGTCAAAGCCCCCATCGACGTCTTCGTCATCGATCACATCGAGCGGCCTTCGGCGAATTAGCCGCCTCAAGCCACGCGCGAGATGCGGCCGTTGTGCAGGTGGAAGCGCTCGCCGCGCCAGACGATGGTGTCGGACGCGTAGCTCCACGCCCAAAAACCGAGGCCGAAGAAATCGCGCAGCGGAAGCAGCCAGATGTCGCGCAGCACCTGCGCATCGCCCAGCAGGCCGACGCCGACCGTCAGCGCCACGGCAACCCGCGCCAGAACGACAAGGCTCAGCAGGCTGAAGCTCCACGGGGAGAACCCGCTGGCCACGCAGTTCAGCGCGGCCCACGGAATGCAGTAGGTGATTCCCAGCCCCAGGTAGCCCCAACGCCGCGCGTTGCGCAGGGTCCGCGCCCAGCGCAGTTGGTGCTCGCAGAATCCGCGCAGCCCGTACGCGGGCACGGTGGTCTCCACCACCTCGCTGCATAGCTCGACGCGGTAGCCCGCCTGCGCGATCCGCGCGCCCATCTCGTAGTCGTCGGCCAGCGAGTCCACCAGCGGCCCCAACCCACCCGCGCGGGTGAGCGCCGCGCGCGACATCGCCAGCGTCGAGCCCAGTCCGAAGCGAATCCCGCCTTCGAGCCTGCGCGCCGCCAGCACTCCCGCCATGAAGTCGGTTGAGATTCCCAGCGCCTCCAGCCGCGACCACAGCGTCAGCGCCGCGCCCTCGATGGCGGTCCGGCCGCGATAGAGCGCGGTGACCATTCCGACCTTCGTGTCCGAGAATCCACGCATCGCGCGAGAGAGATACTTCGGCGAGACGCGTATATCGCTGTCGTTGATGAGGACAAATTCGTACTTCGCCTCGCCGAGCATCTGCACCAGGGTGCTCACCTTGCCCGAGGTCCCCAGCCGCTGGGGGCACACGATCAGCCGGATCGCGCACTCGGGAAACTCCCGCCGCAGCCTCACGATCTCGCCCACGGCAGGATCGTCCGCGCTGCCGACGCCGAATAGAATCTCGAACCGCCCAGCATACTGCTGCCGGCAGTGGCTCGCCAGCCCCTCGTACATCCGCGCGTCCACGCCCTTCACCGGCTTCAGGATCGAAACATCCGGCGCAAACCCCGGAGCATTCGCCGCCCCATTCGCGCGTGTGGCGGCAACCCGGCGGCAATCCCGCCCAAACTGCCGCGCGCCCGCCAGCGCCAGCAGCATGTAGAACAGCCCGCCCACCGTCACGAGCGTTGTCGCGATCTCAACCGCCGTCGCCATCATGCAACCAGTCTATCCAACCGGCGCGACGCGAGGTTCGACTCACCGCTGTTACTCGTACCTCAGCGCCTCGATGGGGTCGAGGTTGGCCGCCTTCCACGCCGGATAGATGCCGAAGATCAGCCCGATGGCGCACGAAGACAGAAAGGCCGTCGCCACCCACAGCGGAGAGAGCACCGTGGGCAGCCAATGCCCCACGCCAAGCGCAATCAGGCTGCCCAGCACCACACCGATCACCCCGCCCACGGCGCACAGCGTGATCGCCTCCAGCGTGAACTGGGTCAGGATTGTTTTCTTGGTCGCGCCAATCGCCTTCCTCACTCCGATCTCGCGGGTGCGCTCGGTCACGCTGACCAGCATGATGTTCATCACGCCCACGCCGCCCACCATCAGCGCCACGGTCGACACCGAGAACAGCAGCAGGAACAGCCCTCCCGTCACCTCGTCCCACAGCCGCGTGATGACGTCCGTGCCGAAGATGGCGAAGTTGTCCGGCTTTTCGTTGAGCACCTTGCGCCGCCGGCGCAGCAGCTCGGTCAGCTCATCCACCACGGTCAGCCGGTTCTTGGGGTCGTCGTACTTCAGCGTGATCCAGTAGTCCAGATCCTCGGGGTGCATGTAGTGAAAGGTCGTAACCGGAAAGAAAGCCTGGTTGTCGTCGGGGTTCTTGCCTCCGCCGAAGGCCTGCTTTTCCTTCTGCAGCACGCCGACCACGGTGAAGATCATTCCCGCGGCCTCCACCTCGCGGCCAATCGCGCTCTGCCCGGGGAACAACTGGTCGGCCGTGTCGTAGCCCAGCACGGTCACTCGCGCCGCACGCTCCTGGTCGCTTTCGTCGATGAACCGCCCGTCCAGCATGTCCAGATCGGAGACATCCTTCTCTTCATCGGAGACCCCGGTCAGGATCGTGCTCTGCATGTTCTTTCCGCCGCCCTTGATCGCCGTCACTCCGCTGCGCCCCGGAGCGGTATTGTCCGTATACTGCAGCGCCGGCGACACAGCCACCACATGCGGCAGTGAACGCATCGCAATCGCATCGTCGTAGGTCAACTGCTTGCGCGTCAGCATTTCGGTGGTCGGCCGTCCGGTAAACGCAGGAAAGCGGTAGATAAACAGAATGTTCGAGCCCAGCGACTGCACCAGCCCCTCCACGCCGGAGTTCAACCCATTCACCACCGACGAGATGGCAATCACCGTGAGCACGCCGATCACGATGCCCAGGATGGTCAACCCGCTGCGCATCTTGTTGGCGCGCAGCGTGCCCAGGGCCATCGTCACCGTCTCTTTGAAGTCGCCCATCCTCATAGTCGTTTTCCTGTTCCCTGTTCCCTAATCCCTGTTCCCTGCCTTTACAACTCCGCCCGCAACGCGACGATGGGGTCCAGGTTGGCTGCCTTGCGCGCCGGATACACCCCGAAAAAGATCCCCACCGAAAACGCCAGCACCAGTCCCAAGTTCACGCTCCACAGCGCAATCGTCGATGGGAACCCCAGCGCCAGCGTTACTCCCTGCGCCACTGCGAGGCCAAGCAGCACGCCGAAGAACCCGCCCACCAGCGCCAGCGCGCACGACTCCACCAGAAATTGCAGCATAATGTCGTGTCCGCGCGCGCCCAGCGCCTTGCGAATCCCAATCTCCCGCGTGCGTTCGGTCACGCTGGCCAGCATCATGTTCATAATCACGATTCCGCCCACCACCAGCGAGATCAGCGCAACCCCTCCCACCACCGCGCCGAACATCCCCGTCACCTTGGAGGCGAAGCTCACCAGCGTGTTGTTGACGTCCAGCTCGAAGGAGTCCTCCGCGCCCGGAGCGTCGTGCCGCTTGGAGCGCATCAGCACGCGCACCTCGTCGCCCGCCGCCTCCAGCGCCGGGCCCGCCGATCCCGCCTTCACATAGATCGTCCCCGACTTCATGGTCCCGTAGGTCTTCATGTATGCCGTCAGCGGCACCGCAACCCAGTTGTCCTGGCTCTGGCCGAAGGTGCTGCCCTGCTTCTCCGCCACGCCCACCACGGTGTACGGCATCCCGTCCGCGCGAAGCTCCAGGCCCAGCGGATCGACCCCGGGAAATAAATTGTCGCGAATGTCCGTCCCGATGATCGCCACCCGCGACGCATGTTCCTCATCGACCGACGTAAATCCCCGCCCCTCGGCAATGTCCAGGTTCTGCAGCATGGGCATCTGCCAGGTGTACCCGCGGATTGTGCAGTCGGTCACCGAGTTGGTCCCGCGCACCACCTTGGCAACTGTCCCCTGCGACTGCCCGATCGCGGTGCAGCGCGTGCAGTTGTCGCGCACATAGGTGTAGTCGTCGTACAGGATGTTCTTCCGCCTCTGATAGCGCTCGTAATCCTCCGAACTGAAGATGATCGACGGCATCCGCGACACCGTGAACACATCCGCGCCATAGCGCGTGAACTTGGTCGTCACATAGGTCTCCGCGCCGTTGACCAGCGTCGCCACCGCAATGATGCTGGCCACGCTGATCATCATGCCCAGCAGGGTCAGCACCGTGCGCAGCTTGTTCTGCCACAGGGACTGCAACGCCAGCTTGATCGCCTCTTGGAATTCCATCGCTCTTGGTTGATTGTACGCAGAGCTTCCCTATATGGTTCACGAAATGTCTTTGCCGAACTGCGGACCCTGCGTTGCTATACACTGCGATGGTGCAAAGTTCCGCGTTTGAGAATGCCCGCGAGAAGATCGCCAAACTTGTTGAGACCTTCAAGGCCAGCGAGGAACGCTATCTGTCGCCAAACTACCAAGAGGCCGAAGCTCGCAAGGATTTCATCGACAAGTTTTTCATTGCGTTGGGCTGGGACGTAAATCACGACGAGCAGACCAATCCCTACGAGCAGGAAGTCAAGGTTGAACCGCCCGTCTCGGCTGGCGGTCAACGCCGCGCCGACTACGCTTTTCATCTTGCCCCGAACTATCGCGTTGTGCGCTTCTTCGTTGAGGCCAAAAAACCACACGGAGATCTCGCAACCGAGGACAACTACTTCCAGACCATCCGATACGCATGGAACAGTGAGACGCCATTGGCTGTGCTTACTGACTTCGAGCAGTTCCATGTTCTCGACTGTCGCTACATGCCCGACATTGACACAGCACTAAACCGTCGTATTGCCAAATACTATTACAGCGAATATGTGGATAGCGAGAAGTTCGCCGAAATCTATTGGCTCTTCTCGCGCGAGGCCGTTGCCGACGGCTCGCTCGAAAAGCGCGCCAAGGAACTTCCGAAGCCGCGCGGCAAAGCCATCCAGCGCGGACTTTTCCCCGGTGGATACCAGAGCATTGACGAATCATTTCTCAAGGAACTCGACGAATACCGCAAAGCTCTCGCGCGCGCGTTCAAAAACAAGAACTCAAAGCTCGACGGTGAAACCCTTACCGAATTAGTTCAGCGTACACTTGACCGCCTCGTATTTCTCCGATTCCTTGAAGACAAAGGCATTGAACCCCAGCGCATCGTAGAGCATTTCGGAGATCACGGCACACCGTGGGAGGACTTTGTAGCCGCGAGTCAGCGCCTCGACAGCATTTACAACGGCGTTGTCTTCAAGCACCACGCGCTTCTTGACAGTACCAACTTTGACGTAGAAAACACCGCATTTGCCGGCATTTGCGAGAGTCTAGCGCATATCAACTCGCCGTATGACTTCGACGCCATTCCTATCCATATCCTCGGCTCCATCTACGAGAGATTCCTCGGAAACGTCATCGTCGCCACAAACAAACGTGCTAGCGTCGTGCCTAAGCCAGAGGTTCGCAAGGCCGGCGGCGTCTACTACACGCCCGAATACATTGTCCGATACATTGTCGAAAATACGATTGGCAAAATCATCCATGATAAAAGCCCTGACCAAATTGCAGAGATGCGCTTTGCCGACATCGCGTGCGGCAGCGGCTCATTCCTGCTCGGAGTCTTCGACCTACTGCTGACCTATCACGGCCACTATTACAATGAGAATCCCAAGAAAGCTCGCAAGGGCGATTGCATCATCCGTGACGGCAAACTTTACCTTTCTCTGCGCAAGAAACGCGAGATTCTACTTAACAATATCTACGGGGTGGACATAGATACCCAGGCTGTCGAGGTCTGCCAGCTGTCCCTATACCTCAAACTTCTCCAGGAAGAAACCACTGGCAGCACTCACCAGTATCAGCTTGAGTTTGCGCACATCGCACAGATGAAAAAGCTGCTACCCGACCTGAGCAAGAACATCTTCCCCGGAAACTCGCTGATCGGCAGAGATGTTCTCGACGGTCAGCTCTTCGACAGAGAGGAACGTAAACTTAACCCGATGGACTTCGAGGATGCATTCCCGGAGACAATGAAGAGCCGCGGCTTCGACGCTATTGTCGGTAACCCACCCTACGGGATGGTAATCGACCCAGTTCAGAAGTCATATTTTAGAGACCATTTCACTACAACGGAAGGTAGATTCGACACGTTCGCTCTTTTTTTAGAACGAGCAACCAAACTATCCCCCAACGGATTGGTTGGTTATATTCTACCTAGTCCTCTCCTTAGTAATCTATACGCACGACGTCTTCGTCGTTATATGCTTGACATCTGCTCCATAGAGGAAATTACAAACTTTGGATGCGAGGTTTTCGCAGACCCCACAGTTCATTCCTGCATCATCATCCTAGAAGGTAGACATAAGCCTAACGCTAGCGTCAAGGTGCGCAAGCAAGTCATGATTGAAGACGCCTTACGTCAGCCATACGACTATGAAATTCCGCAAAATAAACTTGGCATGAATACGAATTGTGTTTTCGATATTTTCTTCGACCCACTAGAATCAAGTTTGTTGACTAAAATCTCATCCGCAGGACAACCACTAGGCGATAACTACTTTATCAGACAATGCATCAAAACAGGAAATGACAAGAAATATGTACAATATTCTCTGGCCTCTCCGATGGCACATTGGAAACCATCATTACGGGGGAAATCAATTGAGCGGTACTTCACGAGAGAGAAAGACCTCTTTGTCAAATATGGCTCGTGGCTTGCGCGCAATTGGGCGAATAAGTCCTTTTACGAAACACCAAAAATTGCAATACGGGAGACCGGGAGCCGAATCACTGCAACGCTTGATCTAGAAAATCGGTACTTCCTCAGCTCTCTATATGCAATATATTCGAAGTCTCAGTCTGAAAGACTTGAGTTGCGTTATATCCTGGCCGTCCTGAACTCATCTGTCGCAAGCTACTTCGTAAAAAAAGTCGCGCTCGAACTTACTAAAGGTGCGTTTACGAAATTGCGGACAAACCAGTTGGCACGCTTACCAATCCCCTGCATCGACTTTTCTCAACCTGCCGCAAAACAGAAGCATGGCCTGATTGTGCAGAAAGTGGACGCGATGCTCGAAGCAAAGAATCAACTAGCAGAGGCCGAGACGGACAGAGACAAGACGTATTACGAAAACAAATGCGCTGCCCTCGACCGCCAAATCGACAGGATTGTTTATAACCTTTACGGGCTGACGGAAACTGAGATTCAAATCGTCGAACAGAGTACCGCAGCTAAACCGACCGAAAGACCCATCCTTCAAAGAAATTCGCGTATCAACCGCTTCAGCGATACACTTTCAAAGCAGGCGGCTGGATGATCGCCGCCTCCCGCGCCCGGTCGAACCAGGCCAGCGCGCCGGGAGGGGGAGGAAAGTCCGGACTCCGCAGGGCAGTGTGCCGGATAACGTCCGGGATTTGCGCTTCAAGGCGCAAAGACGGCCAGTGCAACAGAAAATATACCGCCCACGAACGGACGGCGTGGCGCAAGCCAAGCCGGGCAAACCGCCGGGGGTAAGGGTGAAATGGTGCGGCAAGAGCGCACCGGACGGCCAGCAATGGACGCCGCACGGTAAACCCCACACGGAGCAAGACCAAATAGGCAGGGACGGCGCCCGCACTCTCCAGCGGGCACCGGCGTATCGGCCCGATGCGCCCAGGCGGAGAGTTCAGAGGAGTCCGGGTGCCCCGTCCTAGCTTCGCTAGGGCGGGATTGCTTGAACGAATCAGCCGGAACTTGCGGGTAGGTTGCTAGAGCGGCGCGGCAACGCGTCGCCTAGAGGAATGATCGTCTAAAACAGAATCCGGCTTACGGGCCGCCTGCATGGGACGTGGCCCCGCTCTCCGATAGGTCTGCGGGGCCACCAATTTTCCCGGTTGAAGAGATGCGTTCGGCTGAAGCCTGGGAGTAAGATTGCTGCACCCCCTGAATGAGCCGTGAAAGGAAGTAAATTGAGCAAACTGGAAGGAATCTTCACTCCGCTGCTGGTGCCATTGGATGAGAACAGCCAGATCAACGAGGCCGAGCTGCGCCGCTTTGTCAGCTGGCTGATCGAGAAGGGCGTGCATGGCCTGTATCCCAACGGGTCAACCGGCGAGTTCACCCGCTTCACCCCGGCCGAGCGCCGCCGCATCGTCCACATCGTCTCCGAGGAGTGTGCCGGCCGCGTTCCCATCCTGGCCGGCGCCGCCGAGGCCAACGTCAAGGAGACGCTCTTCGCCTGCCAGGCCTACGCCGACATGGGCGTGCGCGCCGTCGCCATTGTGGCTCCGTACTACTACAAGCTCGCGCCGGAGTCGGTGTACGCCTACTTCGCGGAGATCGGGCGCAACTCACCCATCGACCTGACGCTGTACAACATCCCGGCCTTCGCCAGCCCCATCGACGTGAACACCATCCGCCGCCTGGCCGACGGGTTCCCGCGCGTCATCGGCATCAAGGACTCCTCCGGCGACCTTGCCTTCATGATGCGCATGATCGCGGCCATCCGCCCCAACCGGCCCGACTTCACCTTCCTCACCGGATGGGAGGCCGTGCTGATTCCCATGCTGATGATCGGCTGCGACGGCGGCACGCACGCCAGCTCGAACGTGGTCCCGGAGATTACGCGCAGGATGTACGACATGTACCGCGCGGGCGACACCGCCGGGGCCATGCAGTGGCAGTACCGCATCCTCGAACTCTTCGACGTGATGCTCAACCTTCCCTTCGAGTTTCCCGATGGCTTCCGCGCCGCGGCCGCGCTGCGCGGCTTCCACTTCGGCCACACCCGGCTGCCCCAGACCGGCGCGCAGCACTCCCAGCACAAGGTCCTCGGCAACGTGATGCAGTGCATCCTGGCCGACTTCGAGCTGGTGAACCCGCCGGCCTCCGGATGCCCGGTGCGCACCGGAGATCTCGCGCACGACAAACTGGAGCAGATCGTCTACAAGGTGGTGCATGAGATCAAGAATCGGGGCCTCTTCTGATTGAAGCGCTCGCCATCCTCGAGATCGGCGGCTGGTCGCCGGCCATGGTGGTGCTCGACACCATGGAGAAGACCGCCAATGTCCGCGTGCTGCAGACGGAGCTGAACGACGCGCCTGGGGTCTGCATCAAGCTCGCCGGGCGCATCGGCGACATCCAGTCCGCCGCGCACGCCGCCGAAGCAACCGCGCAGGCCATGAATACCCCCATCCTCGCGCACGTCATCCCGCAGCCGGCGGAGGGCTCCCGCGCCGCCTGGGAGGCCGCGCCCGACTTCAACCCACTCATCGAACAGCCGTCCGTCCAAAGACCGGAGAACACCATGAACGATCAAGCCAGCTTTGCCGTGGGACTCATCGAGACCCAGGGATTCACCGCCGCCTTCGAAGCCATCGACACCGCACTGAAGACCGCCAACGTCGAGGTGCTGGCCCGCGAGAAGCTGGGCGGCGGATACATCACCATCATCATCAAGGGCGACGTCGCCGCCGTCCGCGCCGCGGTGGACGCGGGCAAGGCCCACGTGGAGGGCCTGGGCAAACTCATCGCCGCCCACGTCATCCCCAGCCCCAGCCAGGGCGTCCTCTCGCTGCTGCCCAAGTAGCCCGCGCCGGGCCACGAAGCACCGCCGCTAGTTGGTCACTACATGCATGGCGAAGCCCGCGCAGGCCAGCGCGATCAGGTCCTCCACCACCCCAGCCTTCCAGTCCGCGCAGCCGGTCCTCTCCACCACATCGCGCCGGACCATGTACCCCGCGAAGGCGCCCAGCGCCGCGCCCACCACGCCCAGCAGCACGCCCTCCAACCCAGGCCCAGCCATCGCCGTCGCGGCGATCGAGCCGATCAGCCCGCCCAAGACCAGCCGCGCCGTCAGCGGGCCGAGCGAGATCCGGTCCGGCGTCCGCGGAAGTTTGTCGGCGACAACCTCCGCCAGCGCCAGCACGGTGAACGTCGCAACCGCCGCAATGCTGGCCATCCACGCCGCCCAGGTGCCCTCCAGGGGAAGGTAGCCCAGGTAGGCGAACCAGCATAGAACGGCCATCGGCGTCATCGCGCGCAGTCCTGTCGTCACGCCGAGTAGAGGGATCGCCAGCAGCCAGGACATAATTGCGATCAGCATGAAACCACCTCTGGAGCATCGCGCGGGCGACTGCGCTCGGACCCGCGCTCAATGTTCGATGCGCCTTCTGCCAGCCAAATCGCCGGCACGGAAAGTGTCTCACGCACAGGGGGCCGTTGGGTACAACTTCGTGGACCAGGCCGCAACCGGCGATTTACGCCCGCAGCCAGCCATACAGCGGGAACCGCTGGGCCATCTCCAGCACCTCGCCGCGAATCCGCGCCAGCCTGGCTGCGTCCGCGCGCTGCTCCAGCGCCTCGACGATCCACTTGGCAATCACGCGCATCTCCGGCTCCTTCATGCCGCGCGTGGTCATCGCCGGAGTGCCGATGCGGATCCCGCTCGGCTTCATCGGCGGATTGGCATCGAACGGAATCGCGTTCTTGTTCACCGTGATGCCCGCCTGGCCCAGCGCGTGCTCGGCCTCGCTGCCCAGAATTCCCTTCTGGAAGACATCCACCAGGATGAGGTGCGTGTCCGTTCCGCCGGAGATGATGCGGTAGCCGGCCTGGGCCAGCTCCTCGGCCAGCACCTTGGCGTTGGCGATGATCTGCCGCGCGTACTCGGCAAACTCCGGCTGGAGCGCCTCGCCCAGCGCCACCGCCTTGGCCGCGACGATGTGCATCAGCGGCCCGCCCTGCTGCCCGGGAAAGACGCTGCGGTCGATGGATGCCGCCAGCTCCTGACGGCACAGAATCATTCCCGAGCGCGGCCCGCGCAGGGTCTTGTGCGTGGTGGTGGTCACCACATGCGCGTGCGGCACCGGCGAGGGATGCACTCCGCCCGCCACCAGTCCGGCAAAGTGCGCCATGTCGATCATCAGCGACGCTCCCACCTTGTCCGCGATCGCCCGCATCCGCACAAAGTCGAACTGCCGCGGATAGGCGCTCCCTCCGCCGACGATCACCTTCGGCTTCTCGCGCACGGCGGTCGCCTCCAGCTCGTCGTAGTCGATGGTCTCGGTGTCGCGCCGCACCTGATACCCAACCACGCGATACAGCTTTCCGGAGAAGTTCAGCTTATGCCCGTGCGTCAGATGCCCGCCGTGGGCCAGATCGAGCCCCAGAATCGTATCGCCGGGAGAACACAGCGTCATATAGGCCGCCGCGTTGGCCTGCGAGCCGGAGTGCGGCTGCACGTTCACGTGCTCCGCTGCAAAGAGCCGCTTGGCGCGGTCGCGCGCCAGGTTCTCCACCACATCGGCAAACTCGCATCCGCCGTAGTAGCGCTTGCCGGGATAGCCCTCGGCGTACTTGTTGGTGAAGACCGTGCCCGCCGCCTCCAGCACCGCGCGGCTGACAAAGTTCTCCGACGCGATCATCTCCAGCCCCTCGTGCTGGCGCAGAATCTCCTGCTGAATCTGGCTGGCAATCTCCGGGTCCGCGACGGCAAGGGGTGCACTCATATCGATTGGCATTCCTCTATCTTATGACATCGCTGCTCCGCCCCAGTCTGCCGCCAAAAGACTGCTCCAGAACACACCCTCCCAGCTAACACAGAAGTGCAATAGCGGGACTGCTGTAGTGGAATGGGCAAAATGGCCCAATAGGCTGATTCTGGAAGGGTCGGCAGCGCCACCGCGCTCCGGCAGAGCAGAGGAGCTTCCGATGCACAGCCTTCTGATTGCCACGCTCTTTGTCGGTATGTTGCTATCACCCTGCGTGGTCGCTATGTTTAGCGGCATCGAGTAGGCAGCAATACCCTCCACTGCCAGCCCTAATTCTCTCCCCCAACATCCCATCATCCTGAGCGGAGCGCGCCAGCCGTGTACTGCCGTGTGCCGAAGAGCGCGGTGCCGATGCGGATGCAGGTGCTGCCCTCCTCGATGGCCACCCCGAAGTCGTTGGACATGCCCATCGAGAGCTGGGTGAGCGTGGGACACACGGCCAGCGAACGATCGCGCAGGCGGCGAAGTTCGCGGAAATATGCGCGCGCTCGCTCGGGATCGTCGTCCCACGGAGGCACCGTCATCAGCCCGGCAGGGACAAGATTTTCCAGCGGAGCAAGGCCCGCGAGCAGGGCCGGGAGTTCGGCGGGCGAGACGCCGTGCTTGGACTCCTCGTCACTGAGCTTGACTTCGATCAGGATGGGCAGCCGCTTGCCCAGCGCACGCGCGGCGGCATCGAGCCGAGTGGCGATCCGGAGCGAGTCGACCGCGTCGATGGCGTGGAAGAGTTCCGCGGCGCGAGCGGTCTTGTTGGACTGCAGCGGCCCGATGAGATGGAACTCGGCGTCTGGGAGGTGGGTGAGGGCGAGAGACTTCTCCTGCCACTCCTGCACGCGGTTTTCGCCGAAGAGTCGCACCCCGGCGGCGTAGGCCTCAAGGACGGCCTCGGCGGAGTGCGTCTTGGTGACCGCCATCAGCGCGACCTCCGCCTCCGGGCGGTTGGCGCGGCGGCAGGCCTCGGCGATCTGTTCGCGAATGCGGGCGAGGTTTGCGGCCAGAGACATGCTGGAAGCCATCTTACGGCTTCCCGGCGCAACCGGGATTGCATAGCCCATGCATCGGACCGGTTCCATAAATTTCAAGGCGGGCCAATGCGCGTTTGGTCGCATGGCCCGCCTTTGTTCTTGAAGCTGCGGTTCGTGGCGTGAAGCTGTTAGTGGAAGGTTGCACTCACCGTCACGTCGTTCGATAAAGTAACGCTGCATGAAGTCGGCGACGTGACCGTGCAGTTTCCCGACCACGCTCCAAACGTCGCTCCCGCATTTGGAGTCTCGGTCAGGGTGATTGGCGTCCCCTGCGTGGCCTCAGCGCTACAGACCGTACCTCCGCCGCCGCAGTTGATTACCTGCGTTGTGCCGCTCATCCCCGTCACCGAGCCATTTTGGGTCCCCAGTAAGGTGACCGTCAGCACTTCATTGGGGGTCGCGGTGAGGTATTGGGAGGTCACCGTCACTAGAATTGTTGATGTAATCACCGAGTTGTTGCCGGTGGTCGTCGGCGCGATTGCGGTAACAACCGTCGAGTCGCTGAGACCGAATGGAGGGTCGGCATGCGATGTAAGCAGTCCCGTCGCGGAGACCGACGCGACACCTGGAGAACTTGAGATCCAGGTGACAGTGTTGGTCAGGTTCTGGACCTGCCCATTGCCGGAGAGATTGCCGATCGCAAGAAGCTGCGCTGTGCCACCGGGCCCCATGAACGACTGCGAGCCTGGAATGATGATCAGGGTTGGTGTTTGCGGGGTCGTCTGATTATTGGACACAGTCAGGATCGCGACCGCGGAGACCGAGCCGGACTGTGCCGTAATCAGCGTCGAACCGAATCCGGTTGCCGTCGCCAGCCCGGCCGACGCCCCGCTCGCGATGATGGTGGCGACCTGCGCATTGCTGGAACTCCACGTCACTTGACCGGTCAGGTCCTGCGTGCCGCCGACGCCGGTCAGGTTGCCGGTGGCGAAGAACTGCGTCGTCTCGCCGGTAAACGTCTCCGTCTCCGAGTTTGGGGTGATGATGAGCGTCGGAGTTCCAGTTCCCGACGCCGAGATCGTCACGCTCAGGCTGGCGGTTGCACTGAGTCCTCCCGATGGGGCGAGGGCCACGATGGTTGTCGTCCCCGCGCCCACGGCCGTTGCCAGCCCGGCGGCGTTGATGGTGGCGACCTGCGCATTGCTGGAGAACCACGTCACCTGGCTGGTCAGGTTCTGCGAGGCGCCGACGCCGGTCAGGTTGCCGGTGGCGAGAAACTGCGTCGTCTCGCCGGCAAACGTCTCTGAAGCCGAGCTCGGGGTCACGGTGAGCGTCGGGGTTCCCGACCCCGTGCCCGATGCCGGGAGCGTGACGGTAACGGTCGAACTTGCATTGAGCCCGCCCGACTCGGCGATGATCGCCGTCGTTCCGGCGGCCACGGTCGTCACCAAACCACTCGCGCTGACCGTGGCGACCTGCACGTTGCTGGAGAGCCAGGTCACCTGGTTGGTCAGGTTTTGCGGGCCGCCGGCGCCGGTCAGGTTGCCGCTCGCGGTGAGCTGCGTCGTCTCCCCGGCAAACGTCTCCGCCACCGTGTTGGGGATCACCGATAGGAACGGCGCGCCCGAAGCGGAGATCGACACGCCCAGGGTCGCGCTTGCAGTGAGTCCACCGGACTCGGCGATGATCGTCGTCGTTCCGGAACCAACTGCCGTGGCCAGTCCAGTCGCATTGATGGTGGCCACCTGCACATTGCTCGACACCCAGGTCACCTGGCTGGTCAGGTCCTGTATGGCGCCGATGCCGGTTAGGTTGCCGGTCGCGGTAAACTGCGTCGTCTCACCGGCAAAGGTCTCCGCCACCGAACTCGGGACCACGGTGAGCGTCGGGGTCCCCGACCCCGTTCCAGAGGCAGGAACCGTCACGGTCAGGGTCGCGGTTGCGTTGAGTCCGCCGGACACAGCGGTGATTGTGGTTGTTCCTGCGCCAACGGACGTCGCCAGCCCAGCCGAATTGATGGTGGCGACCTGCGCATTGCTGGAGACCCACGTCACCTGGTTGGTGAGGTTCTGCGGGCTGCCTACGCCCGTCAGGTTGCCGCTGGCGATAAACTGCGTCGTCTCCCCGGCAAATGTGTCTGAAGCCGAGCTCGGGGTCACGGTGAGCGACGGGGTCCCTGACCCTGTCGTGGAGATCGTCACTGTCACCATCGCGCTCGAACTGAGTCCGCCGGACTGGGCGATAATCATCGTTGTTCCGGCGCCTGTGGCCGTCGCCAGTCCACTGGAATTGATGGTGGCGACCTGCGCATTGCTGGAGAGCCACGTCACCTGGGTGGTCAGGTTCTGCGCGCCGCCGACGCCGGTCAGGTTTCCGGTCGCGGTAAACTGCGTCGTCTCCCCGATAAATGTCTCCGCCGCCTCGCCTGGGAGGATCGTGATCGATGGGATGGACTGTGTCGTCGTTGTATTCGATATCACCGTGAGGTCAGAGGCCGCAATCGCTCCATCGGACGCCACCGCCGTAATCTCGACATATCCGGCCCCCACCGCCGTCGCCAATCCGGAGGAGTTGATGGTCGCAACATTCGGGTTGCTGGTCGACCAGGTCACCGAGTTGGTAACATTGGCTGTCGTCATGGGCCCCGATCCCATTTGTTCCTGTGCAAACGCCGTGTACTGCGCCGTCTGGCCAGCGGCGGTCAAAACCTCAATCCCCGGGCCGGGAACGATCGAGAGGGCTTGGATCTTGTTGCAGGCCGTAAGCGACAGGGCAAGCGGCAAGCTAAATAGAACCAGCAGAAGGGACGCACGAATGCGCAGGGTCATCGGAAAATCTCCTGCCCCAAAGCTACTAAGTCCCAGCCGCAGAACACCATGCCACTTTCGCTATGCTTATGCAACTTTTGTGCCAAACGCGGCCGGACGGGAGTATTTCTCGAACTGGCGCAGCGGAAGACCCGGCACGGGACCTTCGCTTCTGGAATCCCCTGCGATGAAACCGCCCCGGTCGGCTCAACGCGCGCGTTGCACCCGTTGCGGCATCCCAAGCCCCCTGCCGGCCGGAGGGCCGGCCGGGTTGAACCTGCGCGCCAGCTCTGGCGTCGACTGCACGTCCCCGGCGGGCGGATTCTCCGCCTTCGCCACCTCCGCGGCAAAGACGTAGCTCGGCCCAAACATGTTGCCGGTGAAGATCACCAGCGACTTGTCCGGCGAGAAGCGCACATTCGGCTCCTGGCGATAGTTGTGGTACGCCATGTTGACCAGGCGCTCGGTGTGGAATACGCCCGGCTGCCAGAAGGTTGGCGAGTTGAGCGCAAGCGAATCGCCGCGGACCATCTGGGGACGGAAGAGCATGATCCATGCGCAATCGCTGCCGTTTGGCCCCTGGCCGGGGAAGCTGCCGTCGCCGGCGAAGAGCGAGAGGTCCCTGGTGACGTTGACGTGGATGGAGGTGTCGTCGCGCTCGGTGTGGTAGGCGATGCGCTCGCCGGTCTTCACGTTGTAGCCGGCGACGAAGGAGGAGTCGGCGTTGCGGGGATAGTCCCACTGGTACCAGATGGTCTCTCCGTCGGGCCCCCAGAACTCGTGGCCCGCGATCTCCATATACATCGTTCGCTTGTGGACCGGCATGTTGTGGGTGCCGTCGGTGTGGACCATCCAGATGCGGTTGACATCCTGCCAGGTGCCCTCGTGGCAGTACATGAGCAGCGTCGGATCGGTGGGCGAGAAGAGCAGATGGTTGATCCAGTCGGTGGAGTGAAGCAGGGGCTTGAGGTCGCCGGGTTTGGCGCCATTCGGCCCGGGCTCAAGGCGGAGGGTGAAGAGGACAAGCGGCAGGCGCGCGGCGAGGCGGCGGGCCATCATCTGACTCTTGTTGGGGGGTTGATAGTGCGGCCCCTGGGCTGCGCTTCCGACGCGGTTGTCTGTAGCGCCGGCGGGTTGCGCTGCGGCGGGCATGTTGCTGCCATACTCCTTGCCCGTGTCGTCGCCTTCGACGTAGGTCCCGGCGATGAGCGTCTCGTCCGCATTCACGCTGACCACCGACCAGCCGGAGGTGTGGGGCAGATGCGGCACCACAACCAGCTTGCGGATGGCGCCGGTGTTGGTGTTCGCTTTGTATACTGTGGTGACGTGGTTGGCGCCGGTGGTGGTGTAGAAGACGCTGCTGGTCTTGTGGCCGGCGACGAGGATATGGATGGTGCCGGGAACGGGCGTGGTCGCGGTCGCCGTGCCCGGCGGATTGGGCACCAGCAGTTTGGTTTGGCGCGTGGCCAGGTCGAGTACATGGATGCCGTCCGGCGCGGTGTAGACCATCTGCTTGTTGTCCGGAGTATAGGCATTGATGTTGAAGTAGAAGGCGCCCGAGTTCGGCTCGTCGCTCAGCCGCCAGACCCGATGGCCGGTGTCTTTGTCCACCCAACTGCGCGGCGGCATCGGACCGCCCGGTGTGGTCTGCGCAAGGCAGGCAAGTGGGAGCAGGACGAGGGCGAATGCGGTGAGTGCGGAAAGGCGCATAGAGAACATCTCCTTCAGACGAAGACGGCTGCTCCGGGAAAAAAGACGCACCCGGACGGACCGGCGGATGAGAGATGCAGGGTGGGATTGTGGGCCGCTCCGCGGAGGGGCTTGGCGTTGCCGCCCCAATGCGCGTAGAAGGGACAGATGGAGATTTTGACCTCGGCGGAGATGAGCGCGGCGGACCGGCGCACGGCGGACGAGTTCGGCGTGCCGCTGGCGAAGTTGATGGAGAACGCAGGCACGGCGGTCGCGCGCCTCTGCCTGCGCCGTTATGCGGCTGCGGAGCGCGTGCTCGTGCTCTGCGGCAAGGGCAACAACGGCGGCGACGGCTTCGTCGCGGCGCGCGTGCTTGCAGAGGCGGGTGTGGACGTCGCCGTGCTGCTGCTGGGGCACGATGATGAGGTGAAGGGCGAGGCGGACCACCCCAGCGAGCAAACTCGCCGGGGACCCCGGGCGGCAGCGCTCGCGCGGCTTCGCGCCCAGGCCCCATCGGTCGCGATCTGGCCGGTGACAGACGAAGCTGCGCTCGCGGCTGCGAGTAGCGCAATAGCTTCGGCGGACCTGCTCATCGACGCGGTGGTGGGCACCGGCTTCAAGCCGCCATTGCGTGGGCTGCCCGCTGCTCTGCGCGAGCTGGTCGCAAACTCCGCCGCTCCGGTGGTTGCGGTCGATCTGCCGTCGGGATGGGACGCCGACTCGCTTGAGCAGGCCGCGCAGGATGCCTTCCGCGCCGACGCGGTGGTCACATTTACCCGTCCCAAGCTGGCGCACGCCTTTGGTCACTTGACGCACTCGACGTTTGGCCCTGTTGTGGTTGCGGAGATTGGATCACCCGCCGAGGCGGTCGTCTCGACCAACGGATTGAGTTGGGCAGGAGCAGCGAAGGAAATCGCGGAAGAGCCGCGCGAGGTGAATGCCAACAAAGGGAAGTACGGCCATGTGCTGGTGGTCGGCGGATGCTATGGGACAGCGGGCGCGCCCTCGATGGCCTCGCTGGCGGCGTTGCGCGCGGGCGCGGGGTTGGTGACGGCGGCAGTGCCAAAGGGCATTCTGGAGTTGGTCGCTGGAGTTGCGCCGGAGCTGATGCTTGCGCCGCTGCGGGAGGGTCAGGAGGGCGCGGTCTCGCTGGAGAATCTTGCTGCGGATGGGAACGCCGATGGCCTACAGGCGCTGCTGAGTGCGAAAAAGATCTCCGTGGTGGCCCTTGGGCCGGGGCTCTCCACGAAAGGAGATGCCTCAGAGTTTGTTCGCGGATTTGTTGCGGATTGCAGTTTACCGATTGTGATCGACGCCGATGCGCTCAACGCCTTTGCCGGCAAAACCGAGTTGCTGAAGCGCGCAGCTGCAATGACAGATGCAAAGGGCAAGCCGCGCACGCTGGTGCTTACCCCGCATCCCGGCGAGATGGCGCGGCTCACCGGCCTGTCGGTCGCCCAGGTCGAGGCGGACCGCATCGATCTAGCGCGCAGCTTTGCCACGGAACACAAGCTGACTCTGGTGCTGAAGGGATGGCGCACGCTCATTGCCCATCCCGACGGCTCGGTCGCGGTGAATACCAGCGGCAACCCGGCGATGGCCAAGGGCGGCAGCGGAGACATTCTGACCGGAATCGTCGCCGCAATGCTTGCCCAGTTCTCCAACGATGTTGCCCGCGCGGTGGAGGCTGCGGTCGCGCTGCACGGGCTCGCCGCGGATTTTGCCGCTCGCGCCATGGACGAGCACACGGTCCTGGCCACCGACACGCTGGCCCATCTCTCGGATGCCTTCCGCTATCGCGCGAAGGACGCCGATGGCCTGACCTGGCTTTGTGGGCTGAATGAGATAAATACTTAACACCGATTGACACCGACAGGCACCGATATTATTTTGCAAGTGAATTTTTTGGAGTGGCGTAGAGTTTATGTGTGTCGTTGCTGGAATATGAGCAGAAACTGGAGATTGAAACAGGAGGAATTGAACTCATGAATGATGATATCTTCGGCCAGAAGGCAGCAACAATCCCAAGCGAGCTAACAGGGCCATTGCCTAGAAAAGTGGGAATAAATCTAGACAATAATGCTTTGTCTCTAATTATGGCGTTGTTAGTAATTGTAGGCGGAGCGATTTATTGTGGTTGGTTTGTATATAACTCCGTAGAACAAACACATGAACGAACAGCTTTGCGCAAAGATGGTCGCGAAGCTGTCGGCGAAGTGATTAGGTTGACCAATGCACGTGGAGGTGGGTCATATGTCAGATACACATTCGACGTTTCGGGCATTGGATATTCCGATAAGGCTAGAATTCCGAATGATTTAGTCATAACATTGCATGAATCAGGTAAGATTCTTATTCGGTTTCTTCCATCCAATCCGGCGATTAATCATCCGGACGCTTGGGAATGGTCTCCGTATTCAGATTTGGATTCAGCTATTTTTATAGTATTTATTTGGATTTGTGGACTTGTTGCTTTGACGATGATGCTTCGAGAGCGCAAATTAGCGCGAAATGGAACAGCCGTACTGGGTGTAGTGAGAAACTGCATCAGCAAGAATCGCATGTTTTGGGTTGAATATGAATTTCGCCCGGAAGAAGGTGTGCTTATTAGTGGAGATGGTGTTTCTGCGGATCAATATGAAACTGGCACAAGCATCTGTATCCTATACCTCGCCCAGAACCATCATAGAAATAATCTCTATCCACTATCTAATTATCGTGTCGTCGATTAGTTTGAGCATGACCGCGCAGGGGAAGGTTCTGAGATGAGTGACGAACGCGGATACCTCGTGCCTTGCTTTTGAATTGACAAGGAAGGAAAGACGAATGAGGGAGAAGCGATTCAAGACGCGCTCGGTGGAAGAGACGCTGGCGTTGGGCGAGCGCATCGCCGCGATGCTGCATCCGCCGCTGCTGGTGATCCTGCGCGGCGAGGTCGGCGCGGGCAAGACCACGCTGGTAAAGGGAATCGCCGCGGCCCTCGGCGCGGCCACCGAAGATGAGGTCACCAGCCCCACCTTCACCATCGTGCATGAATATGTGGGGCGCGAGGTGCGGTTGTTTCATCTTGATCTATACCGATTGGAGACGGAGGAGCAGATCGCCGTCCTCGGCATCGACGAGATGGCGGGCTACCCGGATTCACTGCTTCTGGTGGAGTGGGGCGAGCGCTTCGAGAGCATCGTGAACCGCTCCGCCGGCGAGATCTATATGGAACACGGCGAGGGCGACGAGCGCGGCCTGATCGTGCGCCTGAAGGAGTAGCCCTACGCCGCGGGCGTGAAGATCGGCCCCTTCGCGCGGCCCGTATAGCGATAGATGGCGCACTCTTCGTCGCCCGTGGAGCCGTACTCCTTCTGCCGCGCGATGGCTTCCAGGTCGGCGGCATGGTCCTCCGGCGACATGGGGACGTTCTCACGGAAGAGCTGGGTGAATGCCGGATTGCGGTCGATCACGTTGGCGCACTCGGCGTTGACGTAGAGCAGGTCCAGCGTGCCCGGCCGCCTGGCGAACTGCGTCTCGATCCGCCGCAGCAACTGCTTCAACACCGGCGCCTCGAAGGGGTGGAAGAGAAAGAGCAGCGTGGGCGTCTGCGGCAGCTCGAAGTCCAACGCGTCTTGTTCGACAACCTCGATCGGGGCCAGGCGTGCGGCGGTCGGGTCCTCGCGGTGGGCGCGTGTCCAGTGCTCCACATTCTGCCGCGCGATGGCTGCCATCTCTGGGTTCAACTCAATGCCGGCGACCTTGCGAAAGCTGTACTCGCTGGCAACCAGCAGGGCGCGCCCCTTGCCCGCGCCCACGTCGATAAAGATGTAATCCTCGATTGGGTGCGGCGGCCCGCTCGCGCGCCAGGCGCCGATCAGCGCGCGCAGAATGCTGGGCGCAACGCCGTAGTACGCCGTGATGTGCTCGTCGTTGGCGTGGCCCGTGACAAGGTGCTTGGCCGGGACCAGGCCGCTGGTGTCCACACCATGCATCTGGTCGAAGGGATGGACGGGAAAGCTCGTCCGCTGCAGCAGATCGCGGGCGCGCCTGGGCGCTGGCGCAAGCGCAAGGCCGTGCATGGATTGGGCAGCTTCGGCTTTGGATTTGCTGCTACTCATCGCGCGGTCTGTGCGGTCGCTGAATGCATGGAGTCCTGTCTTAGGAAATCTCTGCACAAGTCCACGTTTTGAAAGGGACGGGCTTCAGCCCGTCCGTAAGTGCCGCAAAATCACGGGGGCTTTAGCCCCTGAGGGAATGTTGAAGACTTGTGCAGGCCTTCCTTCGATCATAGCGTGTGGCTGCTTCGCGGCAGCAGCTTCGCGGTTCGAGTTAGGATGGTGCCATGAAAATTTTGACCAACGAAATGCGCAGTTGCCGTCGAGGGCCGGAGGAATGGTTTACCGGCACGGTGTGGCTGGATGAGATTGTGATTGCCGCGCCGGCGCGGATGAAGGCGTACCGCGTCTCGTTCGAACCGGGGGCGCGCACGGCCTGGCACACGCATCCGTTGGGCCAGGCGCTGCATGTGCTCGCCGGGATGGGGCTGGTGCAGTTGCAGGGCCAGCCCGCGCAGGCCATCCGGCCGGGAGATACGGTATGGATCGAGCCGGGCGAGGTGCACTGGCACGGCGCCGCGCCGGGTCACACCATGGTGCATCTGGCCATGCAGGTGGCCGATGCCGACGGCGTGGACGTGGCCTGGCTCGCGCCCGTCAGCGACCAGGAGTATGCGGCTGCCACGCAGCCATAGCTGCCGCCGGATTTGTCGGAGGGAGATACTGACAGCTTCACACACCGATTTCGGCGCGGATGGCGGCGGCGATGGCGTTGGCGTGGTGGTGCATCAGCGCCTCGGATTCGGCCTCGATCATGACCCGTGCCAGCGCCTCGGTGCCGGAGTAGCGGATGACGACGCGGCCTGAATCGGCCAGCGCGGCCTCGGCCGCTGCGATGGCCGCAGCGACCGCGGGGATCTGGTCCAGCGGACGTTTCTCGCGCACGCGCACATTGACAATGATCTGCGGAAAGGTCTTGAGGTCGGCGGTGAGCTGGGCCAGCGTCTTGCCCGCGCGGTGAAGAATGTCCAGCAGCAGCAGCGCGGTCAGCAGGCCGTCGCCGGTGGTGCTTCGGCCAGTGAAGAGGATGTGGCCGGACTGTTCTCCGCCCAGTGCCGCGCCGGTGGCCAGCATCTCTTCCAGGACATACTTGTCGCCCACGGGCGCGCGCAGCATTTTGATCCCGGAACGCTTGAGCGCGGCTTCCAGGCCCATGTTGGACATGGTCGTCGCCACCACCGTGGAGTTGGCCAGCAGGCCGCGTGCGGCCAGGTCGCGGGCCGCCAGCAACAACACCGCATCGCCGTTGACGACCTTGCCGTTCTCATCCGCGAACATCGCGCGGTCGGCGTCGCCGTCGAATGTAATTCCCATCGTGGCGTGCTGCGCGACGACCTCCGCGGCGACGGTCCTGGGATAGAGTGCGCCGCAGCTCTCGTTGATGTTGCGGCCGTTGGGCGAGGCGTGGGTGAAGATGACTGTACCGCCGAGTTCGGCGAAGAGCTGCGGCGCGATGGCGCAGGCGGCCCCGTTGGCGCAGTCGATGACGATGCGCTGTCCATCGAGCGAAAGATCCGGAACGGCACTCAACAGGGAGCGAATGTACTCGGCGCGGTCGGCCTCATTGATTGGAAGACCGTTTTCCGTTGTCCGTTGTCCGTTGCCCGTTGGCGACTCCAGGCGGCGGAAGATTTCGGCTTCGATGGCCAGCTCGGTCGCATCGGGCAGTTTGTATCCGTCGGGGCCGAAGAGCTTGATGCCGTTGTCCTGCCAGGGATTGTGCGAGGCGGAGATGACGACGCCGGCGGAAAATTTGTGCGCGCGTGCAAGGAAGGCGACAGCGGGAGTGGGAATGACTCCCGCGCTTTCGACCGTCGCGCCGCCGGCAACCAGGCCAGCGGTCAGCGCGGCGGCGATCCAGTCGGAGGACTCTCGCGTGTCCTGTCCGATCAAGACGCGCGGCGAATCGCCTAGGTGATGCGCCAGCGCGAGGCCGACGGTGTGGATGGTGGTGGGGTCGAGCGGGAACTGGCCGGCGACGCCGCGAATGCCGTCGGTGCCAAAGAGCTTCTTCATCAAATCTTTCTCCGCATCCATTATCAGGCCTGTTGGACGATCTGGCGCATTGCAGGCGCGCGGCAGTGCGCCTTTGGGTCAACCCGGCTCTTGAACGATAAGTTGCAGTTTTTAATCGCTACAGCCGATCTGCGAACCGCGGTCAGCGCGTTTATCCGCCGGTGAGCCGGCGATACTCGAAGTACATGCGCACGCGCCAGCGCAGGATCATTCCAAAGGCCAGCACAAAGAAGAGCGCAGCGGTCTGTCTAACGTCTACATACTTGTCGATGGTGCTGTGGGCCAGAATCCGAATGGCGGCGAGCACAATCACAACCACGAAAAAAATGTTGGAGCGCTGCATCATGATAACTTCGCCGTCGCGCACCAGGCGCGATGTGCGCAGCAGCGGATAGGCGAAGACAACAGCCCCAAGCAGGAATGCACAGACCGCCCACAACAACGGAAAGCGGAAGTCTCGCACCAGAAACATGCAGAAACCCGTTGCCATGCCGATGGGTGGAATGAGGATTTTTTTGGTTGTGACGGCGGTGCGGCCCTCCTGCACGCGCCAGACGAGGACCCCGACGCACCCACAAGCGAAGCGAGCAGCGACAATTCGCGCAAAGGCAGGCGCTGCGACAATTCGCGGAGTGGCAACATGAAATCTCTCGTTGGAAGGGATGCGGGACCGGGAGGGCTGGATGCGGAACTCTGTTTCCATTATGCCCGTTTGCACAGCTCGGCGCTGGCTTCGGCCTGGCGGTCATGCGGAGCCGGTGGACTTGACCTCGGCGGTGACGGAGCCGTGGGCGAGGCGGGCGCGGATGGTCTGGCCGGGGCGGGCTTCGGAGGCGTCGCGCAGGAGCCGGCCGTCGGCTGCGTAAACCAGCGCGTAGCCGCGATTGAGAACGGCCAGCGGCGAGAGCGCGTCGAGGCGGGCTGTGGCGCGGTCGAGCCGCGCGGCGCGGGCGGCGATGGTAGTGCGGGCGAGGCGGTTGAGCGACTGGCTGGCGGCTTCCAGCCGGCGGCGCGCGAGGGCGAGCCGGACGGCTGGGTTCTGCCGCTCGGTCCGCGCAGCGAGGGCCGCAAGCTGGCTGGCGCGCGCGCGCAGGCGGCGGTTGGCGGCGGAGTCGATACGGTGGCGCAGGTCGTCGAGCCGCTGAGCGCGGCGGCCGATGAGGGCCTGCAGCCGGTTTTGCATCTGGGCAACGGAGAGGGCCGTGAAGCGCTGCCGCGCCAGCATGAGCTGATAGCGGACGGCGCGGCGGACGCGTGCGCCGAGCAGCTCGACGCGCTCCTCGATGCGGTGCTGGGCGGCAGTGATCAGTTCGGCTGCTGCTGACGGCGTGGCGGCGCGCAGGTCGGCGACGAAGTCCGCGATGGTGAAGTCGGTCTCGTGGCCGATGGCCGAGACCACCGGCAGCGCAGAGGCGGCAATGGCGCGGGCGAGCGCCTCATCGTTGAATCCGGCGAGGTCTTCCAGCGGGCCTCCGCCGCGCGCGATCAGGATGAGATCGACCATGCCAGAGAGCTTGACGGGCTGACTCTTCCTGCGCTGGCTCTGTTTGGGCTGGATTTGGTTGAACCAGCGGATTCCCGCGGCGACCGAGGCGGCGCATTCGGGGCCTTGCACCGTTGCCGGATAGACCAGCAGATTCAGGCGCGCGTGGCGGCGGCGAATGACCCTGACGATGTCGTGGAGCACCGCTCCGCTGGTGGAGGTGATGACGCCCACCGAGCGCGGGAAGGCGGGCAGGGGGCGCTTGCGGGCGGCGTCGAAGAGTCCTTCGGCCAGCAGGCGCGCCTTGAGCTGTTCGTACGCAAGTTGCAAGGCCCCTGTGCCGCGCGGCTCCAGCGTCTCGGCGATGAGCTGAAGCTGGCCGCGCGACTCGTAGACGGAGACGCGGCCGCGCACCAGAACGGCCAGTCCGTCCTGCGGCTGGAAGCGGAGCAGTTGCGCCTGGCGGCGGAAGAGCACGACCGGAAGCTGCGCCTCGCCATCTTTTAATGTGAAGTAGACGTGGCCGGAGGGCGCGGCGCGGCAGTTCGAGATCTCGCCCTCGACCCAGAGATCGGCGTATGCGGCCTCGACGTGCTGGCGGAGGTCGTTGACCAGGTCGCGCACGCTCCACGGCGCGCCCGCACTGCCTGTGCGGGGTTCGAGGTCCGCGGTTCGAGGTTCGAGGGACGTGGCGAGGGTTTCCGGTTTGGCGGGTCGCCGGGGCGCGCGCCTGCGCGTGGGTTCCAGCCAGAGACCGGCCAGAGTTCCCTGCTTGCCATCGCCATCGGAGTGGATCGCCATACCGCATGAGTCTAGAGCATCGACGGGTTCAGCGGTAGAGGCCGTGGCTCTGGATGTAGTCGGCGACGGCGGGGGGGAGCAGGCCGGGGCAGGGGTCTCCGGCTTGCAGGCGGCGGCGGAGGGCGGTGGCGGAGACCTCCTCGTGGACTGTGGCGAGCAGATGGACGCGGGCGCGCTGGGCCGGGGTTAGGGCGAGCGGGGCAAGCTGGGATTCGCTGAGGGGAAACTCGGGCCGGCTGACCACGATCCACTCGGCGAGCGCGAGCAGGCGGCCGGGAGAGCGCCAGCGGCGCAAGTCAAGGAAGCTGTCGGCACCGGTGAGGACGAAGAGGGACGCGCTGGGCTGCTCGCGGGCGAGAGCGGCCAGCGAGTCTACCGTGTAGTTCGGGCTGCCGTCGGGGCGCGGCGCGTCCAGGGTGGAGACGGCGAAGCGGGGGTCGGGGGAGCGTTGCTCGTTGTT
The DNA here is from genome assembly GCA_963767315.1 of uncultured Acidobacteriaceae bacterium. GTDB lineage: Bacteria > Acidobacteriota > Terriglobia > Terriglobales > Acidobacteriaceae > Edaphobacter. Next base: position 429,743 of record CAVYDK010000018.1, read on the forward strand.
CGTTGTCCGTTGTTCGTTCTGCGGTCGGCCGAGGGCGAGGCGTGCCATCTGGAGGCGGTCGGCGTAGCTGGTGACGGTGGGCCCGGGTTTGAGGGGCTGACTGCCGACCGGGACGAAGAGGACGCGGTCCAGCGCGAAGGCGTCTGCCGCGGCGGAGGCAAGACGCAGGTGGCCGCGATGGATGGGGTCGAAGGTTCCGCCGAAGAAGGCTACGCGCATTCTGTCATGTTAGAGCAGATTGACGATGGAGAGTTGCCGGGAGGGAGGCGGCCATGGCGGCCAGAGACACAACACCCTTTCAGAGCGGAACTCTGAAAGGGTGGGGCGAACCAAACCCGCGGCGCCGGATTAGCGCGAGCGGAAGACGAGGCCCGTGCCGAAGGTGAGCAGGTAGTTGCTCTGGTTCGGGCCGGCGCCGCCGTTGAAGGAATAATAGCCGGTGGGATATTTGGCCAGAGCGCCTGCGCTGATCTCGAACAAGCGCCAGTCAAGCCTGCCACGGAGCTTGCGATCGGCGCCGAGGCTGACCTGATAGATCAAGTTGTTGTTGTACGTGGTGCGGAACGGGATCCGGGTGTGGCCGATGCCGAAGCCGCCCTGGAGATACGGAGTGGTCTTCAGCAGGAGCGGCTTCTTGGTAGCGACGCGGATGCTGAAGATTCCGTCCTGACGGTCGAACTGGGAGCCGTACTCGGTGAGGCGGAAGGTGTCGCCGCGGCCGTCGATGCCTAGAACGATGCGGCCGGTCTTGAGCTTGCCGAAATATGGCAGGCGGGACACGTCATAGTAAACACCGTACGCGGTCCCAATGAGCAACGGACGGTCCGTCTGTCCGCCCGGGGCCGGATGGGCGTTGACTCCCATCTGATTGAACTGCTGGGTGTCGGCGGTGACATAGACTCCAGTTTGGGCGTGGGCAACGGCGAATGCGAAAACGACGGTGAGAACAAGAGCTATGGTTCGCAGTTTCATTGGTGTTCCTTTTGCGAGGAGTTGTTAGCGCACCGATGAGCATATAGAAATGGAACGCCAATGTCAGCAAATTTTTATAGCGGAGAGATTTCTGGGCCGGAAGGGGGGCCGCCGGCGGGGAGCCCGGGGGTCTCCGGCGGGGAGCCCGGGGCCTCCGGAGGCGAAAGACGGGCGGTACCTAGAAGCGAAAAACGAGGCCGGAACTGAAGCTTACCTGGTTGGATGCGGGGATGTAAAGGGTATTGCCGCCGCCCACGTCCGCGCTGCTGACCGTGGTCAGGGAGCCGTAGCCGATCTCCAGCACACGGAAGTCGACGTGCTTCTGGAGGGTGGTATCGACGCCTCCGTATAGGACATAATCGAACTTGCTGACATGGATTGTGCTGGCTGGGGCCTTGGTGGTGCTGACGCCGACCGAGATCTGGGCGTAGGGCTTGAAGGGGCGCCTGAAGGGTTTGGCGGAGACGCGCGCCCCCACCAGGAAGCTCCGCAGCATGGCGTTGTTGGCGTGCAGGTCACTCTCGCGCACGTCGAATCCGGCATGGACCGGGCCGGCGTGGAGGAAGTCGTAGTAGCCGCCGAAGTCGTAGCCGTAAAAGACCTGCGAGGTGGAGTTCTGGCCGAGGAAGGCGTAGGGGCCGGCGTCGGGCGACGAGTTGCCGACGCGGATGGCGACGGGGTTGAGATAGAGGCCAACCTGGGCGCGGGCCGCAAGGGCCGTCAGGGCGAGAACGGCGACTGCGGCAAGACTGCGAAGCTTCATGGGGAATCCTCAAAATAAGTGACGCTGGTGCCGCCCCGAGTGAGGAGCGCACTTTCAAGTCTATAGAAAGATTTGCAAGCGGAGGAGCGTCGTTCCCGGCAAGGGCGATTTATCGGGCGCGTCCGCGGGCGCGCGGAGCGGGCGGAGGGTAGGCGGGCTTGCGCTTGGCGGGCTTGTCGGAGCCAGGGGTTGCCGAGTTTGGTTCGCCCAGGTCGATGGGCGCCGGGCGATGCGCGGCGACCAGCTCGCTGATGGCGTACTTGAGCGGCTCGATGCCCTCGCCCGTCACCGCGGAGATGGCATAAAACGGCAGCTTGCGGCGCTTGGCATAGGCGGCCAGCTTCTTGAGTTTGGCCGGATTGGCCACGTCGATCTTGGCGGCCACCAGGACCGTCGGCTTGGCCGCCAGCGCGGGGTCGAAGGTGGCAAGCTCCGAGGTGATGACCTTGAAGTCGGCAACCGGGTCGGGACGGTCCGTTCCGGTCGCCGCGGCGCCTCCTCCGGCCGCGGCGCTGGAGTCGGAGACATCAACCATGTGGACGATGACCGAGGTGCGCTCGATGTGCTTCAGGAACTGAATGCCGAGCCCCGCGCCCAGGTGCGCCCCTTCGATCAGCCCGGGCAGGTCGGCCACGGTGAAGGACTGGGTGTGGGGAAACTCGCCCACCTGCACCACGCCGAGGTTGGGCTGCAACGTGGTGAAGGGGTAGTTGGCGATCTTTGGCCGCGCGGACGACAGCCGCGAGATCAGCGTGGACTTGCCCACGTTGGGATAGCCGACCAGCCCGGCGTCGGCCAGCAGGCGGAGTTCCAGCCGGTAGCTGCGCTCTTCTCCGGCGCGGCCCAGCTCGTGCTCGCGCGGGGCCTGGTGGGTGCTGGTGGCAAAGTGCTGGTTGCCGCGTCCGCCGCGCCCTCCGCGCGCCACCACGATGGTCTCGTTGGGCCGGGCGAAGTCGTGCACCAGCTCGCCGGTGGCGTCGTCGTAGAGCAGGGTCCCCACCGGAACCTTGAGCGTGAGGTGCTCGCCCGCCGCGCCGGACATGTTGGAGCCTAGCCCGTGGCCTCCGCGCTGTGCCTTGTGCTCCGGGTTGAAGCGGAAGTGGACCAGCGTGTTGTGCGAGAGCGAGGACGACATGAGGACGTCGCCGCCGTGGCCGCCGTCGCCGCCCGACGGCCCGCCCCGGGGGACGAACTTCTCGCGCCGGAAGGCCATGCAGCCGTTGCCGCCGTCCCCTGCCTTGACGCGAATTTTGGCTTCATCAATAAACATCAACCATCGTCCACCTCCCAGTGTAGCGGAAGCGGAAGAGGCCTGAACTACAGCGCAGGCGGGACGTCGCGGGCGGGCGATCAGCTTGCGATTGCGATCGGCTGGATGCGGATCTCAGCGCCGTGATCGTGTTGGCCATGGCCTGCGATACCTTCCGGAAGTTGCTGTTCAGATCGATCGCGCGCCTCGCGGCACTGTACTTCCCCTGGTTGATCATGGCGGCAATCTGGGCCACCTCGCGATGGAACTCCTCGTGACGGGCCACCAGGTCGCGGTACTCCGGTGTGTTGCGCAGGCACGAAGTGTGTTGCGAAACGAGCCATCTGCCGATGGGACACTCCGCCGAATGCTGGATGGCGCGGATGGCGTTGGGGCTGAGCGGCTCATTCAGGGCGATGGCCAACTGCAGCGTGATCTTCCACTGCATATGGCGCGAGATGGCGTCTTTGGCGGTCACGATGGTTGCGTCCGCAAGATGGTTGGCGTTCATTGCAAGCCTCGGAACTCTGATTTGCTTCAGCGTCCCAGATTGCGTTATCGGAGTTTGGCGGGGAAAGATGAGCCGGTTGGAGAGAAATCGAAGGAGTTTCACCGACAATATAGGGAACCCTTCCGCGCACTCAAGGTTGCGCATCTCTCCGGTTGGATTTCGAAGAAAGCGATCTGCGCGCGCCGTTCCGCCCCCCAAAACGGCCCTTCTGGAACTCTTCCGGGGGATAAGTACAGGAGAGATGCTCTAAGATGGTGTGCATGAAATACCTGATTGCGCTTCTGGCAGTGGCGGGCATCGTGGTCAGCTCGATCGCGCTGCACGTCCACCTTATGGGTCCCAACGCGTCGCCTCCCTGCGCGGTCTCCGAACACTGGGACTGCGGCGCCGTGGGCCACAGCCGCTACTCCTGGTTCCCGCCCAAGACGACCGACGAGACCGACGGCACGGTGCCGCCCAGCAAGCTGCACGTTCCGGTGGCGGCGCTCGGCATCGCGGCCTACTCGGTCCTCCTGGTCCTGGCGCTGATGGGACGGACATGGCTGGTCTTCGAGCTGGCCCAGGCGGGCTTCTTCTTCGCTGCGTTTCTCAGCTACATAGAGGCCTACATCCTCGAGCTGTGGTGCATCTACTGCGTCTGGTCGCAGGCGATCATCGCGGCCATCTTCCTGCTCTCTGCGATTGCCCTGCTGCTGGAGCGGCGGAAGCGCTGCGCCCCCTCGACCGGTGCGGCGGCATCTGCGCCCGTAGAATAGGGCCATGGGAATCAGCCGCAAAGAGGCCCTGGACTGCCTTCGCAGTGACGACCTGATCGGCGTTGGCATGGAGGCCGACGCCGTGCGCCGCCGACTGCATCCCGAGGGCGTGGTCAGCTACGCCATCGCCCGCGACATCGACTGTGCAGCGGCAATGGACGGCCGCACAGACGATGCGAATCACCCCGACATCGGCTGCGCGCACCGTCTGTTCGTCGAGATTGGCGAGACGGTCGAGCTGGGTAGCACCGGCGTGCGTCTGGTCAGCGGAGTTGGCGGGCCCGGCTCCCAGTGGAAGGACTGCGGCATGGCGTGGTTCGAGGGAATGCTGCGCGGCATCCGCCAGTGCTTTCCTTCCCTCTGGATCGAGGCCCTCTCGCCGTCGGAGATTATGGCTCTGGCCGCGGCCAGCGGATTGGACCTGCGCCAGACCATCGCGCGCCTCGGCGGCGCCGGGCTGGATTCCATCGCCAGCGACGACGCGGCGAGCCTCGACGCAGCCAACTTCGGGAATCGCATCGCGCAGCCACAGTGCAGCGCAGCCGAGTGGCTTGCGGTGCATCGCGCGGCGCACGGGCTGGGAATGCAAACCGTTGCAACAATGAACTTCGGCGCGAGCGAGGCTGGTACGGACAAGGATGGCGCCGGCAAGGTTGGCGTTGGTAACTTCGGCTCTGGCAATGCGCAAGAGCAGCGCGTCGCTTTTCTTGAAGCGGTGCGCCAGCTCCAGCAGGAGACGGGCGGCTTCACCGCCTTCATTCCGCGCGGCCTTCCATCGCGCAATGCGGCTGGCGGCTGGGACGAACCGACAGCGGTCGCGCAACTGAAGACGCTGGCCGTCGCGCGCGTCTTCCTCGACAACATCCAGAACATCCAGTTAAGCGAAGCGGCGCAGGGCTTGAAGGTGCTGCAGACAGCGCTGCGCTTCGGCGCCAACGACGTGGGATCGGTCGCGCCGTCGGCACACGGTGCAACAAAATGGAGTGGCGCGAAGCCTGGCAACAAAGCAACTTCCGCTGCTGGCGCGAATGCCGCAGCCGCCGCGAACCGTATTAGCGAAGAAGACCTCCGCCGCATCATCCGCGACGCCGGCTTCCAGCCCGTCCAGCGAGACACCCCCTACCGCACCATGTTCCTGAATTAGAACTGCGGCGGATGTTTGATCATACTCAGATACGCAATGATCGTACTCAGCAGATTGGCTAATGCAACCGCCCAGAAGCGCCGTTTCGTAATCTGAAAATGGAAAGCATAACGCACAACACAGGTTTCAATCCCGGTCGAGATGAAGATCGCCATAATGCACGTGGCGGCCCATGTAATGGGGTTGAAAGTGCCCGTCTTTAGCACCTTGTAAATCATCTCGCCGGGAAAGTACTCCCACGCCAGCCCGGCAAGGGGAATTGCAACGGCGCCCACCAGAGAGGAAGCAAAATTCATGGTGATGTCGATCAGAATGGCCTTCTTCCAACCCATGGGGAAGACATACCGTAGCACAAGAAGCTCGGCAATAAGACCTGTAACAATTGCCGCCACTCCACGTTCATAGGAAGCAAACAGAAGCGCGGGCCAAACAACGTCTGCCAAATATGTGAGATTGCCCATGTGGGAACGTTATAACAACAGATGGCTGACATAGCTGTGTGATTTGTGTAACTATTTCTGAATTTCTGATATTCTGAATCTCAGAGGATCGGAAGAATGGCGACGACCACCATCAAGATGGGCAAGCGCGGCACGATTGTGCTGCCGGTGAAGCTGCGCAAGCAGTTTGGGTTGGGGGACGGATCGCTGCTGGTGACCGAGGCCAAGAACGGCGAGATTCGTATCCGGCCAGCGTTCGTCTACGAGCCGGAGGTCTGGTCGCCACAGCGCAAGGCGTATCTCACGCTGATCAATGCCATGACGCAGGAGGAGTTCGACGAGGTTGCAGCGCTGCTGCGCGAAGAGGGCATCGATCCTACGGACGCGCCTGGACTCGACCCCAATCACCGGAGCACTCTGCCGACCAACGCTGAGTGGGAAGCGCGCCGGAAGCTGCGGCGGGCCGAGCTGCTGAAAGAGAAGCGCATTGCCTGATCCCTTTCCTCTCACTGTCTATCTCGATTCGAATGTGCTCTTCTCGGCAAGCTACATTGCGAGGAGCCCTTTTCGGAATCTATGGCGGATGGCGCAAGTAACGCCTGTGACCTCGCTCTTCGCTATTGGAGAGGTGAATCGACACATTGTGCTCTCTGCGCAGCAGCTTCGCTTCGATGAGTTGATTGCGCGGACTGGGATGGTTAGCGACGCCGATCTGGGCTTTGTGCCGCAGAGTATCCAGATGGTAGAGAAGGACCGTCCCATCCTTGCGGCGGCGATTGCAGCGAGCGTGGACTATCTAATCACCGGCGACAAGAGCCACTTTGGACATCTTTACGGCACGCGAGTCTCGGGGGTGTATGTCATCACCCCGGCGGATTTTCTGGGCTTGCACGAAGATCGTCTCCCGGATTAGCCGCTTCGCGTAGAATCGTCTCGAACGCAAACATCTCCGCGGAGTCTCTTTCTGCTCTCCTTTCTCAACAATCTGCACGCGCCGCCGGCCCTCTTTCTGGCCTCGAAGGGGCTTGGCCACTATCTGCACACGCACTACGGCGACCGCACCTTCCATGGGCTCTACCGCTGGAACGCCTTCGATCTGGCGATCCTGATTCCCTACTTCGTCGTCATGGTGATCCTGGCGTTTTACGGCATCCATCGCTACCAGTTGGTGTGGCTCTACTACCACAACAAGAAGAAAAAGGCGTTGTGGGACCAGCCGGGCGGGCACTTTGCCGCGGGCGAACTGCCGTTTGTCACCGTGCAGCTTCCCATCTTCAACGAGCAGTTCGTCATCGACCGGCTGATCGACGCGGTCTGCCGGCTGGACTATCCGCGCGACCGCTTCGAGATTCAACTGCTCGACGACTCCACCGACGAGACGGTGCAGGTGGCCGCTGAGATCGTCGAGCGTTACGCGCGCGGCACTGCGGGACTGGCGCCGCAACCCATCGTGCATCTGCATCGCACGAATCGGCACGGCTACAAGGCGGGCGCGCTGGACGAGGGCCTCAAAGTCGCGCGCGGCGAGCTGATCGCCATCTTCGACGCCGACTTTGTGCCCTCGCCGGACTGGCTGATGAAGGTGGTCGACCACTTCGCCGAGCCGGGCATCGGCATGGTGCAGACCCGCTGGACGCACATCAACCGCAACTACAGCTTCATGACACAGGTGGAGGCGATCCTGCTGGACGGCCACTTCGTGCTGGAGCATGGCGGCCGTTCGCGCTCCGGCGTCTTCTTCAACTTCAACGGCACCGCGGGCGTATGGCGCCGCGCAGGCCATCTCCGACGGCGGCGGATGGCAGCACGACACCCTGACCGAGGACACCGACCTCAGCTATCGCGTGCAGATGGCCGGGTGGAGGTTCAAGTACCTGCAGGACGTCGAGTGCCCGGCCGAGCTGCCCATCGAGATGACCGCCTTCAAGACGCAGCAGGCGCGCTGGGCCAAGGGCCTCATCCAGACCGGCAAGAAGATCCTGCCCCGCGTGATGAAGAGCGACGTGCCATTTGAGACCAAGGTCCAGGCGTGGTGTCACCTGACGGCCAACATCAGCTACCCGCTGATGATTGTGCTCTCTGTGCTGCTGATGCCCGCCATGATTATCCGCAGTTGGCAGGGCTACATCCAGATGCTGCTGATCGATTTTCCGTTGTTTATCGCCAGCACCATGTCGGTCTCCACCTTCTATCTGGTCAGCCAGAAGGAGCTGTTTCCCAGGAGCTGGCACAAGACGTTTCTCTATCTGCCCTTCCTGATGGCGCTGGGCGTGGGGCTGACCATCACCAACACCAAGGCGGTGATGGAGGCGCTCTTCGGCTATAAGACGCCCTTTGCGCGCACGCCAAAGTATCGCGTGAAGAAGAAGGGCGAGGCCAGCCAGGCCAAGGTCTACCGCAAGCGGCTGGGCATCGTCCCGTGGATCGAGCTGTTGCTCGGCGCCTACTTCGCCTGGACCGTGTGGTACGCCATGACCACGGAGAACTACTTCACCGTGCCGTTCCTGCTGCTCTTTGTGCTGGGCTACTGGTACACCGGGCTGCTGAGCCTGTTTCAGGGGCTCTTCGAGCGCGCCGGCAAGGAGACCAGCGGCTCACAGGAGATGCACGAGAAGCCGTATCCAATGGGGATTTAATTCCTACTGACGCAGCGAAGCCCGGCTGGTTGGCCGGGCTCGCGTGGTTTGCATCAGGTTGCAGACGGCTTAGAAGCGGATGCCGAAGTTCACCGGGATGAAGGTGGTGCGGTTGCTGTTCGCCGGGTAGGCGTCGTAGCCGTTGTAGGTGGTCGTAGCGACGTTAGCGGCGGTGTATCCGAAGCGCTGCGAGTTGGGGATATAGACATACCGCGCTTCCAGGTAAAACCGCTCGTTGGAGAACTTGGAGAACTTGTAGGTGAGACCGAAGCCGCCATTCACACCGACTGCATTGCTGGTGTAATGGTCGATTGTCTGGTTCGCCTGGTATGTGTAGCAGCCGTAGTACGGATCGCAGTATTCTCCGGTACCGGGCTCTGTAAAGTTGGTGACCTTGTGGTAGAAGCCGCCGCCGAGAACCATGTAGGCTCCCAGCGAGCCTTCGGTCGGAAGTGTGAAGGTGGGGTTCAGCGTGAACGACCAGACGTGATTGCTTCCATCAAGGCCTGAGACGCCGCATGTTCCATTCGCGAGTTGGGTTGCAGTACAGCCGTAGTCGTAGAGATAGGTCTGGTTTGCGAGCGTCTTGCCCTGCAGTCCGAAGTGGTCGTAGTCGAACTGAAGCAGCAGGCCGGTGTACTTGTTGAAGTTGCGTCCGCCGCCGAACTGGAACCCATAGCTGGGCGTCTCGTACTTATGGGTGTTGCCCGCGGGCAGGGTGAGGCCCATGCCGCCCAGGAAGGTGTACTTCTTCGAGCCGTCTTTGTTGGTGTTGCCGCTGGCGTAGTTGGGCCGGCCGTAGCGGCGGCGCGGCGGCGGCTGAGAGCTGCCGAGCGCGGCCGAGTCCAGATTGAAGCGGGCGCCGGAATCGGTAGTTGCAGCGGAATCCGCATAGGACGAGGACAAGCTGCTGCTGTACGACGCCGAGGCGAGGCCGGACGAAGCGGATTCACCACCCCCGCGAGCAAGCTCGCCGGGGACCCCGGATTCACCACCCCCGCGAGCAAGCTCGCCGGGGACCCCGGATTCGGATGCCAGCAGAACTGGCGCCTTCACGGTCGATGCGGCGGAGGGGGACTGCTGGGCCTGCACAAGCAACGCCGTTCCCGCCATCAGGAAGCTGAATGCCGCCCCGCGGCACGCAATACCGAAGAGACTACGGTGGATGTTCATTGTTTGATGACTCCCTTTTTGAGTGCAAAGTCCTTCGGGATTTCTAACCCGAATCGCCTGAGTTTGTTGTGCCGGTCTTTACGGCTGAAACCTAATCTTCTTGTTGGTAGATAAGACGCGCTATTGCGTCATTTGGATCGCTTTAAATCGTCGGTTCCTTAGTGGATGTCGAACTGCTCCGGGTGCAGGGCAGGGTCGCTCTTCACCAGGATCGTCTTGCCGGCCATCTCCTCCATCTCCAGCAGCCACTTCGCACCCGACGCCTTGAGCTGCTTGACCACCTCCGGGTGGACGCGCAGCATGATGTCGCCGCGTTCCAGCGTCTTGTGCATCTTGCGCATCTCGATGAAGATTTCGTTGCATACGGTGATGGGCGACTTGACCATTCCCGTGCCCTCGCAGATGGCGCAGGTGGTCGAAAGCGTCCTCTCCAGCGACTGCTTGACCCGTTTGCGCGTGATGGCAACCAGGCCGAAGTCGTTGAACTGCAAAACCTTCGACGGCGCGCGGTCGGTCTTCAACTCGTCCTCCAGCGCGGCCATCACGCGGTTGCGGTTCTTGCGCTCGTCCATGTCGATGAAGTCGATGATGATGATGCCGCCCAGGTCGCGCAGCCGGATCTGGCGCACGATCTCCGGGATGGCGTCCAGGTTGGTCTTCACGATGGTGTCTTCCAGCCGCGCCGTCTTGCCCACGTACTTGCCGGTGTTGATGTCGATGGCCACCAGCGCCTCGGTCTGGTTGATGACGATCGACCCGCCGGACTTCAGCCACACCTTCGACCGCAGCGCCTTGTTGATCTCCTCCGTGATGCCGAACTGCTCGAAGAGCGGCGTGTCCTTCAGGTAGAGCTTGACGCGGCGGATCAGCGAGGGCTGGAAGCGCTGCAGGAAGCGCAGCACGCGCTCGTACTCACTCTCGCTGTCCACCCAGATGGCGGAGAAGCTGTCCGTCACCTGGTCGCGCAGGATGCGCTCGATCAGGTTGAGGTCGTGGTAGATGAGCGCGGGCGACTTGGACGACTCCGACCGCGCCTTGATGTCCGCCCACAGGTTCAGCAGGAAGCGCAGATCGCTGCGCAGCTCCTCCTCGCTGGCCCCCTCGGCTGCGGTGCGCACGATGAATCCGCCGCTGGCGTCACCCTTCTCGCTCAGCAAAATTTCTTTGAGCCTGCGGCGTTCCGCGTCCGACTCGATCTTGCGCGAGACGCCGGTGTGGTTCACCGTCGGCATGAAGACCAGGAAGCGGCCGGGAAGCGCGATGTGGCTGGTGATGCGCGCGCCCTTCTTGGCGATGGGCTCCTTGGCGATCTGCACCAGAATCTCCTGCCCTGGCTTCAGCAGGTCGCTGATGGCGGGCAGGTTGGTGGTCTGCATGGAGGAGCGTCCTCGGCCGTTGTGTCCAAATCGCCCGATGCGTTCGCCGCCGGTGCTGCGCGGGCGGTCGCCGCGGTCGCCGCGGCCACGCCGTCCATCGCGCCGTCCATCGCGCCGTCCTGGGCGGCGATCGAAATCGCGTCCGCGGTCCGGGCGGGGTGCGGCGGCGCCTGTCTGCTCAGCCGTGCGGTTCGCCTCTTCCGGCTGGCCAGACTGGGCCTCATAGAACTCTGCATCGGCGGCGTTGCCGCTGCGCGCTGCCTGTTCGTCGAGCTCGTCCGTCTGCGCTGAGTCGCCGCGCTCTTCCTGCTCCTGGCCTTCCTCGTCGTCCTCCTCTTCCTCGTCTTCTTCGTCGAGATCTTCCTCGTCGAGGTCGTCTTCCTCAAAGTCTTCGTCTTCGTCCAGGTCATCCTCGTCTTCCACCTCGGGCGTGGCGCGGGTGATCTGGTCGATGGACATCTCGCGCAGCATGGTGCCCAGATCGGCCGCGCCCTCCACCGTCTCTTCTTCGTCCAGGTCTTCGATCTCCTCGATGGAACTGGCGTGGATGCCCGGGACCGGCGCATCGTCCGCGTCCAGGACCTCTTCGGCCAGCAAGCCGTGGCCGGGTGCGAAGCCTGCGGCGGTTCCGCTTAAGGGCACGGCTTCAGCCGTGCCATCAGCCCGCTGCTCATGATGGGGCTTCAGCCCCTGAGGGTCGCTTTCCTGCTCCTCGACCGGCAACACTTCCTGCCGCTCTGAGATCATCTCGCCGGTGGGTGTGATTGCAGTAACATCATGGAGCACAGCGGCAACAAGCTCTCCAGCGGCTTCAGCAGCAACTTCCTTCCCTGCTTCCGGCTCTGGTTCTACGGCCGGCGCGCTCTGGCGGAACTCGCTGGGCGGCACGGGATCGACGCGATGGGAAGCCGAAGCGTCCGTTGGTTCGTACTCGACCTCAACCTGCGGGGTTGGCTCCGGCGCGACAGCCACAGCCGCCTCCGGCGCGGCAACGGCTGCCGGCTCTGGCACAGGCGTACCCGGCAAAGCGGCTTCGTCAGGCTGCTGCATCCCGGCGACGCTGACTTCTGCGGCGTGAGTCACTGCGACGTTGGGCCGCTCGGACTCCTGAACAATCTCTGCGGCGGGCGCGGAGGGTTGGAAGCCTTGCTGAAAGATGGCGGCAGCGGCAGTTGCGTCGCCAATGGGAGCTTCGTTGCGCAGCTCGGCGCGGCTGTCGCGCCGGCCCTCTCCGCGGGCATTGCGGTCGTTGCGGCCGGGACGGGAATCGCGTCTCGGCCCCCGCTCAAAGTCGCGCGAACTCCGGTTGCGTCCCTCACGCGAGTCGGAACGCGAGTCGTGGCGCGAGTCTGGGCGCGATTCGGACGGGCTGCGCCGCGAGAGCGTCTCGCCGGGCAGGGTTGCGCCGCCGTCCCAGCCGGCTGCAAGCGTGTAGAGGTTGGCCGGCGGAGCGAGCGTACCCGAGCTCGATTCTGTGGACTTGGGCGCGGCCTGCTCTTCGCCGCCCTTGCGGTACTTGGAGAGCGATTCGCCGGGCAGAATGATCGGCTCGGCGCCAGCCTCGATCTCGTCGGGATAGGCGTTGGCGATGGGGCCGGTGCCGCTGGTCTCGCCGCTGTCCACGCCGTACAGGTTGCGCGAGGGCTCGAATCCGCGGGGAACGCGCTGAGGACGCTGGTCTTGCCGCTGTCCGTCGCGTCGCTGGCCGTCGCGATTGCGTCCGCCGTCGCGTCGTCCGCGGTCGCCGCCGCGGTCGCTGCGCGGGCTATTGTCTCGTGCATTGTCGCTGCTGCGCGGGCTCACCGGGCCGCGGTCGGCAGAGGAAGCAGGTGGCTGCAAGCCGCCCTCGCCGTCCATCTCATGCGTGGACTCGCGCTCGAACGTCGAGTCGTCGTCACCGTCACCCGGCACCTCGGAGTAGCCCTGGGCCGCGGGGTAGCCCGCTGCGGAGTTCTCCTGCGTTGCATCGCCCGCCTGGCCCGCCGTATCGCCTGCCTGGCCGGATGCGCCACGCCCGCGACGCCGTCCCCGCCGTCCCCGCCAGCGGCGGCTTCCATCGGCGCCGGCAGCGCCTTCGCCAGTCTCGGGGCCTTCGTTGAACTCTCTGGGGGCCGTACCGTCGGCGTCGTTGTTTCCGGCCTCGCCGCGCCCGCCGTCCTGCTGGAGCGGCGCTGCGTCGGGGCCTCCCTGACGCTCGGCATTTCGCTCCTGGTTGCGATCGCGATCGCGTCCGCCGCGCCGTCCTCTGCCGCCGCGTCCGCCCGCATCCGTAGGCTGCTCGCCATTGCCGAGTCGTGGCGCGCGCGCAGCGCGGTCTCCCGCCGGAGTGGTGTCAAACTCTTCCGGGTCCGGTGTTTCTTCCATGAAATCAGTGATGTAGAGAAATGCGTCGCGCTCCAGGCCGATCTCCACAAAGCTCGACTGCATGCCCGGAAGCACGCGCGTCACGCGCCCGTTGTAGATCGATCCGGCGAGCGTGTACTCGTTCTCGCGCTCGTAGTAAATTTCGGTGAGGGCTTCGTCTTCGACGATGGCCAGGCGCGTCTCGTGGGGCGTGCTGGAGATAAAGATTTCTTTCGACATCTTCCTGCTCTTTCTGCCCGCTCCGGCTTTGATGGGCCGGTTCAGCGAGCGGCAGGCGCAGGCAATAGGATCGGAGGGGCGATTATGCGCCGCTCACCGAGGGTGCGGACAGGATATGGGGGGAGCGGGAAGCTGTGGCGGCCGATATATGCAGCCGGGGGTCATGACCCACCCCAAACTGCGTCCAGAGAGCGCCGACGATGGGCGCGCGCTGGCTGTTGCAAAGAACGATCGGAGACACTTGGGACGCTTCAAACGATGACTGACACGCGGAGTTTGTGACCGAATCAACCTCTGGTCCAACTTGAGGCGGGGCCGTTGGAGCAAAATCAGGGTGGCACCACCCGGGGCTGTGGAAGCTAAGTGGCTTTTTCGTCAGGAAAAAGCCATCTTGTACGTCCTCGCCTAAGGTAGGGGTACCCTGAGATTGCTCTCGCCGTCCGGATGCAATCATTTCCCTTCAAACCTGTCCGGCCAACGGACTTGATCCCTGCCTGGCCGGCTTCTTCTAAAATAAAAATTCAAAAATCTATAATCTTCAAAATTCGTGCGCCGCATGCCCGGCGCCATGCGCCAACGGGAGCGGAGGTTGCACCGGCCTGGGTGAAACAGCCGGGTAGATACAGTATGCACCAAAATCGCTGCGAACGTATTCCCCGCCCCGCATTCGACCTTAGTGTGGTTCCAGGTTCCTCCCCCAAACCTCAGATAACACAACATCATATCGGCAGCTTGCGGGTCTCTCTAGTCTGGTGTTGAGTGTTCAGTACGAGAGCAAAAGATAGAGTTCTCACTAAATACAGATAGATGTATATTTGTATAATGGATCAGGAGTTGAAGGTCGTCCGTTGGGTCGGATCGTCGCAGAGGGATTTGCAGTCCTTTCCCCCGGAGGTAAGGCGCGATGTCGGCCACGCCCTGTATGCGGCGCAAAAGGGCGAAACCGATCCCGCAGCCAAGCCGTTGAAGGGATTTGGCGGGCATTCTGTGATGGAGATCGTCGCTCCATTCGATGGCAACACCTGGCGGGCGGTCTACACTGTTCGTTTTCGAGACAGCGTCTATGTTTTGCACGCCTTCCAGAAGAAATCGAAGTCGGGGATTGCAACCCCGAAGGCTGAGATCGACCTGATTCGCCAGCGGCTGGCCGCAGCCGAACGCCACTACAAGGAAAGGTTGAGTTGACCATGAAGACCACTCGCAAAGCACCCAGGACTGACGACGTCATCGACGGCAGCGGCAATGTCTTTGCCGATCTTGGCCTACCGAATGCAGATCAGGAGCTGATGAAGGCGCGGCTGACGCTACAGATTGCACTCATCATCAAAAGCCGAGGCCTCACCCAGGCGGAGGCCGCGAAGATTCTTGGGATTCAGCAGCCCCACGTCTCGGCACTGACCCGCAATCGTGCGGGCAACTTCTCCATCGGCCGGCTGATTGATTTTCTGACGGCGCTCGGCCAGGACGTTGAAATTACCGTGACGCCGACCCCCAAAGTACACGGCTCCATGTCCATCGTCTTCGCCTGAAAGAGAGTGCATTGCCGCGTTCGTCCGTTCCTCAGTTCACGAACCGCCGCATGCGGATGTTCATCACAATCCCCAACGCCAGAAATGTGAACAGGATCGACGAGCCGCCGTAGCTCATCAGCGGCAGCGGGATGCCCGTCACCGGCATCAGCCCCACCACCATCCCGATATTCACCACAATCTGGAAGAGCAGCACGGCCACCACCCCCATCACGATGAAGGTGCCGGGCAGGTCGAAGGCCTGTTGCGCGTTCTCGATCAGGCGCATCAGGACCAGGAAGTAGAGCAGCAGGATGCCCATGCCGCCTACGAAGCCGTGCTCCTCGCAGAAGGCGGCAAAGATAAAGTCGGTGTACGGGATGGGCAGGAAGTCGCCCTGGGTCTGCGTTCCCTGGTTGGTTCCCTTGCCCCACAACCCGCCCGCGCCGACCGCGATCTTCGATTGCAGGATCTGGTAACCGGCGCCGCGCGGGTCGCTGCCGGGATCGATGAAGCTGGTCAGCCGCGCCATCTGGTACGGCTTCAGACGTTTTCCGCTCATCCATGCGCCGCCGATCAGAATGCAGAATCCCAGCAGCAGAATCAGCACCTGCCGGACGCGGATTCCGCCCAGAAACAGCCCTGCCACAAGGATTGGGAAGTAGGTGAGCGCCGTCCCCAGGTCCGGCTGGATCAACACCAGCCCCATCGGCACGCCAATCAGCGCGAACGCCTTGGCGATGTCGGTCCACCTCAGTTCCCGCCCGGCAAGCCCCCAGAAGAACCGCGCCATGGCGAGGACCAGCACCAGCTTCACCCACTCCGACGGCTGAAAATGGATTCCGCCGCCCAGGTTGATCCAGCGCCGCGCGCCCAGCACCTTTGTCCCCACCAGCCTCACCGCCACCAGCGACAGCAGCCCGATCCCGTACGCCCAGGGCGCAATGTCCAGCAGCCAGTGGTAGTCGATCTGCGTCATCAGAAACATCAGCCCCATGCCGACCAGTAGAAAGCCGATCTGCTTGTGGTCGAAGCCGCGGAACTTGGTATGCAGCGTCGCCGACTTGATCTCCAGCACGCTGATGATCGACATCAGAGATACCAGGCTCAGCAGCATCCAGTCGAAGTCGCGGAATGAGGAGAAGCGGCGCATGGGTCAGAGATCTATTCTAGGGGCTGAATCGTCTTGAGTGGCTGGATCGTCAAGGCCGGTTGCCCCCTGGCGCATTTGCTTGGCCGGGGCGCGCCGCCGGAGTGACCGACGCGGTTGGCGCGCCGTTCGGATTCGCGGCAGGACTGGCTGACGGTTTGGGCGCATCGGTCAGCCGCAGTAGATTTCCCTCTTTCTTGCGCTGCTTGCTGACAAATGCGTTGATGACCTGCGCGGCGAGGGGAGCGGCGGCTTCGGCTCCCCAGCCTCCATGCTCGCACAGCACCGCAACCACAATGTCGGGGTTGCGCCGCGGGGCCATGCCCACAAACCAGGCGTTGGCGCGTTCGTTTCCTGTCCCCAGGCTCTTCGCGCCAGCGCTGTGGCTGACGAGTTGCGCGGTGCCGGTCTTGCCCGCGAAATCGATGCCTTCAAGATGCACGGCGCCTGCTGTTCCCCCAGGGCCCAGTGTCGCAGCCATGGCGTCGGTGATCGTCTCCCAGTTCTCCGGCGTAATCGGCACGACGCGGTCGCCGCTTCCGGGAAAGCTCGCGTCGATGGCCGATGCCATCTCCGGCGGCAGCTCGTCGGGGAAGACCACGTGCGGCCGCTTCAGCACGCCGCCCGATGCGATGCCGCTCAGAGCACGCGCCAGTTGCAACGGCGTCACCTGGATTGCGCCCTGCCCGATGCCGACGGAAATGGTCTCCCCGGCGTACCACTTCTCGTGCTGCGTCTTCAGCTTCCATGCGGTCGAAGGCATGGTGCCCGTGGCCTCGTCGGGAAGGTCCACGCCGGTCTTCTGCCCCAGCCCCACCTCGGTCGCGTACTTGGCAATGGTGTCGATGCCCAGCTTGTTTGCCAGCGTGTAGTAGAACGTGTCGCACGACCACGGAATCGCATGGTCGATGTCCACCATGCCGTGGTGCTGGTCGCAGGCGAAGAAACGGCCGTAGAAAGTGGCCCCGCCGTTGCACATCACATGCATCGTCTGCGCCACGCCCTCTTCCAGCCCGGCCAGAGACATGATGATCTTGAAGGTCGAACCCGGCGCAAGCTGCGCCTGGATGGTCTTGTTCATCATCGGGTGGTCGGGATTGTTGACGATCTGCGACCAGTAGTCCCGCGTCAGGCGCACGGAGAACTGGTTGGGATCGTACGTTGGCCGTGAGACCATCGCCAAAATCTCTCCGGTGTGCGGGTCCATCGCCACCAGCGCCCCGTTATGGCCCTCCATGGCCAGCTCGGCCGCGCGCTGCACGTCCAGGTCGATGGTCAGCCGCAGGTCTTTTCCGGGAACGGCAATCTGCTGCCCGAGCTGACCAACCTCCTTGCCGTGGCTGTCCACGATCACGTCGCGCGAGCCGTCCGTGCCGCGCAGAATTTCGTCATACGTCTCCTCCACGCCGCTCTTGCCCACCACGTCTCCCGGCTCGTAAAAGGCGAACTTCGCGCTGTTCAGGTCCTCGGCCGACAGTTCGCCCACATAGCCGATCAGGTGCGCCGCGAAGCCGTCGCGCGGGTACAGCCGCCTTTGCTCATCCAGCGTTTCCAGCTCGGGCAGCTCGTTGCGATGCGCCTCGATGAACGCCTGCTCATCCGGCGTGATGTCCAGCTTCAGCGGGATCGGCTCGTACTTCGGCGAGCTGGCGTAGCGGCGCAGCGTGGCCTGGATCTGCTCCACCGGAAGGTCCAGGCCGCGCGCCATCAGCGGAATGTCGGCGTTCAAGTCCTTCACCTGTTCGCGCAGCAGATAGCAGGAGACCGATGGGTAGTTGTCCACCAGAATGCGTCCCTCGCGGTCGAAGATCTTGCCGCGCGGCGCCAGCACCGGAGTCTTGCGCACCCGATTTGCCTCGGCCAGCACGCGATAACTGTCCACGCCCAGAATCTGCAGCCGCCACATCCCCGCGGCCAGCACCGCCAGCACCAGCACCACCAGGTACTGCGTCGCGTGCAGCTTGCTCGCCGATACTTTCTCATCGCGGTCCGCGTGCCGTTCGGTCTTGGGGACAATGGCCACGTTTTATCGCCTGCTCTCCGGAAGGGCACGGCTTCAGCCGTGCCAAAGCTTATTGTAAGACTCTGCCGGGTGCCCCATCCATCGCGGTTTTATCGCGATGGGTGGGTTTACGGACGCCCCATCCATCTCGTCTATGTGATGGGTGGGAATTCGCGCAACCGCAGCGTCTACTCCTGATGCTTGGCGCGGTCCAGCAGCAGGAAGACCGGCAGCGCCACCGCGGTGTTTGCCGCCGCCCTCAGCAACTCGTGCAGCCACATCAGGTGGAAGGCGCGAATCCCCAGCAGCCGCCGCTCGATCAGGTACAGAAGAACGCTCTGCACCAGCGAAAAGCCGAAGGCCAGCAGCGCGCGCGTCTTGGTGTTCTCCACGTCGATCCGGCTTCCCAGGCTTGCCCCCGCGTACCCGATCACCGACTTCGCCATGCCGTTGACGCCGATCGGCTGCCCGGTCAGCACGTCCTGCATCAGCCCGATCACCGCCCCTGTCGCCGTCCCCGCAATCGGGCTGCGCCGGCTGATGGCGAAGAACAGCGTCACGATGAACGGCAGATCGAGCACCGCCAGCCCATGAAACACTCGCGGCAACAGAACCTGCAGCAGCACCGCGCCCAGAGGCACCAGCACCGTTACGGGAATCGAGAAGCTCTGCTGCTCGACCTCGCGGCGCGACATGTAGCTGCGTGTGACCATCATCTCGTCGCCCCAGACTGAGACGGTCGAGGCTGTTGCCCGCCCTGGCTGTTCGGCGCGCCCTGGCTGCTCGGCGCGGAACTCGCCGCGCCCGGAGTCATCTCCGAGGCGGGCGGCGTCGATCCGCTCGTGAACCGGTCCGAATGCACGGTAGGCAACGGGTGCGGAACGACCGCCGGAGCGTTGGCCGCGCCTGGCGCCGCAGCCGCAGCTCCATTCGCGGCGCCCGGTGTCTCGTCATCGTGAATGCCGGGCAGCCGCTCGGCGCTCAGGTCGGCCGCGTGTTGCGCCGCGGCGTCCGCCAGGTCCTGCTGCGCCGCCTGCGTCGGCTCCGTCTGCGTTCCCGTAATCACCAGCACCTCTTCCACCCGGTCCAGGTCCACCGCCGGTTTGATCCGGATCGCCGTATACGGCTGGTGGTCCGGGTCCGCAGCGATGCTCTCCACCACCCCCACCGGCAGCCCCCGCGGATACACCTGGTCGCCGCCCGAGGTCAGCACCGGCTCGCCCCGCTGGATGCGAGAGTCCGCCGTCAGGTTGCCGATCTGCACCCGCCCGGTCAGCGTTCCGCGCAGGATCGCCCGGATGCGCGTCGTGGCCAGCACCACCCCCGCGCCAGAGCTCGGGTCGTTGATCTCCAGCACCTCCGAGGTCGCCGGAAAAACGTCCCGCAGCTTGCCCACCACGCCGTTCTGCGTGATCACCGCCATATCTGGCCGCAGCCCGTCGCGCGATCCCTTGTCGATGGTCAGCATGTGCGTCTGCTCGCTTCCGCTGGCCCCGATCACCTCGGCCGCCACGGTCGAGCCCACGTAGCTCTCCCTGAAGCCCAGCATCGCCTGCAACCGCCGCCCCTCCAGCGCGTCCTCGGAGATCGCCGCCTCTTCAATTCGCATCCGCGTCAGTTGCTGTTGCAGGTCCTTGTTCTGCTGGCGCACGTGGCGCAGGTCGATGTAATCCGACCAGCCGTGTCCCGCGCCGCTGCCGATGGCGTGCGTCACCCGCTCCACCGGAGTCACCGCCGTCATCGCCCACAAGCGGATCAGGCGCACGCTGGGGCCGTCCGGCTGCGCGGGATCGAGCGGCCTGCGTACCTGCACCGCCAGCGCAATCGCCTGCGCCAGCAGAATCGCAATCAGAAACAGCGCATTCTTGTACTGCCTGAGAAAATCCATCGCCCTGCAAACATTATCCGCGAGATCGCAACCCCCGCGTCTGCTTTTTCGGGTGTGGTGCAGTTTGTACCGTTTTGAAAGGGCGCGGCTTCAGTCGCGCCGACGGTGCCAACAGAACACTGGGGACTTTAGTCCCCGAGGGAAATCGCGTGCCCCATCCTTCCGCAGTCCCATCGCGGAAGGGTGGGTTGCCTTTTTGCTTGTCATTCCGCAGGCCACATGTTTGTCATTCCTCAGCGAAGCGGAGGAATCTGCTGTTGTACTTTTCGCTTGTCATCCTGAGCGAAGTTTGGCGCGCCAGCGCCAAACGCAGTCGAAGGACCCCGACGAAGCACGGCCCGCCCCAACAGCCCGTCCCTTTCTCCCACAAAACTCCCGAACTTCGTCCTTTTTGTTTGTCATTCCGCAGCGAAGCGGAGGAATCTGCTTCTCTTTTTGCCGTTGTCTGCTTTCGCGCGTCATTCTGCCCTGAGCGCAGTCGAAGGGCAGAATCTCCGTATTTGCCTTCGCCCTTGCTCTTGTTTTTCGGGAGGGAGCGTGGGGCTTCAGCCCCACGAATCATGCCCAATGGGAGGTAGGGCTTTAGCCCTGGGCCTCCCCTCGGCAGACGACGGATGAATGGGGCACACAAAATGCTATTGTGGCTGCGCCACCCGCCGAGTCGGATGTTTCAACACTCGTTAGGGCGTGTTCACACTAACGCAGCGCTTCGATGATGAGGGCGAAGTTGAGGAAGCCGAGGAAGAGGACATCGAGTTTCTCGAAGCGGGAGAAGATTCTGCGAAAGCCTTTGAGCCGTCGGAAGAGCCGCTCGATCTCGTTGCGCTTTTTGTAGAGTGCGCGGTCGTACTCCCACGGTTCAATGCGGTTGGACTTGGGTGGAACCACCGGGATCATGCCCAGACTGAGCACCAGTTGTCTGGTTTCGTCCCCTTCGTAGGCGCGATCCATCAACATTGGCAGGCCTTCCGGCATAGGCCCAAGTTCGGTTAGCAGGGCGCGTCCTTCGGGAGCGTCGTGGGCGTTGCCGGGCGACAGGGCGAAGGTTATGGCCGTCCGAGCATTCGCGGCAACCAGATGAACCTTGGTGTTCCATCCACCACGCGACTTGCCGATGGCCTGAGGTCCGTTTTTTTTAGAGCGCCCGTGCCGTCCGGATGGACCTTGATCGAAGTCGAATCGAGTGCGAACGCCTCGATCTTGATGCGCACGATCTGCTCCATCTGCAACTTCTCGAATACCCGATCGAGAACGCCCTTCTTCGACCAGCGATTCATGCGCGTGTAGATCGTGTGCCAGCGGCCGAAACGCTTCGGCAAACCACGCCATTTACAGCCCTGCTCAGCGACGTACAGCACCGCATTCAGCACCTGCAGATTGTTCAAACGCACGTTGCCGCGTTGCACCGGCAACGCATCCTTGATCCGCTCATACTGCGCTTCCGTGATCTCCATACACATACATTAACACAGATTGTCCGTAGTGTGAACACGCCCTAGTGGACAATGATCGTTCCGTTAATGAAGTATCCGACGATCCTATATTGGTAAGTGCCAACCGTCGTGAAGGGAGGCGTGGTAACGGTATTGCCAGGTGCCCCTCCCAGGGTGAGTGGCGCAAAGCACCCTAGAGGGACCATGCAATTGACGGTCCGATCCTGGACTTGCGTCCACATTACGGAAGATGACGCTGCCGCCCACGGCAATGTTGACAGATTGCGGGCCAAATGGCGTTCCGGCGTTGTAAGTATTGACCGTCGCCGTCATGGGCCATGTTGACGTAGCCATCACAGTAACTGGCACACAGGCATGATTGTTGCCCATCCATGTGTCGCCCGGAGGATGGTTATATGTGATATCCGCACAGTTCTGGAAGGTGCCTGCTGTATTTGCCGTAAGTGTCACGTTGATCGGGTTCATCGCATTGCCGGCGCCGACACTCGGCCCGGTGGGGTAAGTGCAGGTGATCAATGTGCCGCTGTGAGTGCAGGCCCAGCCCGAGCCGGTGGCAGAAACAAAGGTGAAGCCCGCGGGTACTGTGTCCGTAACGGTCACATCGTTAGGGCCAACCGAAAGCGACCCTGGCCCGGAGTTCCCTGGATGCAGCGTGAACACCACGTTACCGCCGACCGTGAACGGCCCGGATCCGACAGTTTTGGAGATGTTCACATCATGCGCCACCGGGGTGTTGCCGCCGACAACAAAAGGCACACAGAAATTATTGTTGCCCATCCAGTTATCGCCCGGAGGATGGTTGTAGGTGATATTCGCGCAGTTCTGGAACGTGCCCGCAACGTTTGCCTTAATCGCGATATTGATCGTGGGCATCGCATTGCCGGCAGCAACAGGCGGTCCGCTGTAATTGCAGACAATGGCCACCGGTCCGGCGGTGCCGGCGGCGGGGGACGGGCAGGTCCAGCCCGAAGGCGAAGACCAGCCGGCGAAAGAGAAACCCGCGGGGATCATGTCCGTGATGGAGACATCGCCGGAGCCAACCGAAAGCGTACCCGGCCCGGAATTCCCCGGATGCAGCGTGAACTGCACATAGCCGCCAACCGTGAAGGGCCCCGGCACAACAGTTTTAGTGATGCTCACATCATGCGCTGCTCCGGCCGAAATCACGCCGTTCACGCAACTGTTGTTATTTGCGAGATTCATATCTTGAGGCGTTGTCACGTTGGGTACATAGCTGATGTGGGCGCAGTTCTGATAGCTCCCGGCAGTGTGCGCGACGGCCCCCACAGTGATCAGGGGAAATCCCGTATTCCCGGGAATGACCATGCTGCGGGTACAGGTCACCACCTGGCCCGTGACATGGCAGGACCAGGTGGGAGAACTTAGCACCACAATCGATGTGAACTCGGATGGCAGCGTGTCGGTCACGGTAACGACAACGCCGTTTGGCAATCCCTGCGGACCGTTTGTAGCGCCGGCGAGCGTAAAGGTGACAGACGACCCTAAGGTTGTCGTAGCCGGACCGGCTTTGGTGATGGAAAGATCGGCAGCGTGCGCCACGGAGGGGATGAAACATAGCGCCGCGCCGATTAACGATAGAAGCGACCCTGTAAAATATGATTGCGCTTTCACTAGTATTCTCCTAACTGGCAAGTCCGTTGTTTGAGCGAATGCAAATCACCTTTTTGGGGATAATGTGACCGGTGCGCCGCCGCAATGGTGAATGGGATGGAATCCTGATGGAATAAGATTCTTTATTTCACCTGCATAGAGGGTGCCCCACCCACAACCTCATTCTGGATGCCCCATTCATGCCCAGTCTCGCCGCGCATGGGTGGGGTCAGGCCCGCCAAGCGAACCGCTCCCACCTCGAACCCAGCCGGCGGGTGGCCCAGGTCTGAAATCCACCATGAAATCCGGTGGCGGGTGACCCACCCTAGATCTTGGAATCTTGATCCTCCACAAATACCGGGTGCCCCATCCTTCGCTGCGACTCCGGGGTCCCCGGCGAGCGGTCTTGGCTCGCTGGGGTGGTCATGCGAAGGGTGGGTATACCGCCAATCCCCACCTGCTCCCGAAGATTTTTTCCGCGAATTTCCCAGCAAAATCGCCATGTCAAGCCCCTCGACCCCCGAAAATCAAAATAACCGCATCCACATCAACTACTTAGCTGCAAAAAATAGTTGGCATACTAGTTTCCCCCAATCTCATACAATAGAAGTAGGGGGAAAGTTGTCAGGCGAGCCGCGTCCGCTCCCGAGACGCCGCAATCCGCCACAAACACATGATTCCATAGACTTTACAAAATAAAACACATGGAATCAAGACTTTACATGGCTAGTCCAGACATGTCCAGACCTGGTGCAGACTTAGTCCAGACTTAACATGCCTTTTTTGAAGACTTTATGACTTTTCACACACAAGAACAACACACCTCCGGGTGCCTCGCATCCCGTCCCACTGAACCCGGGATGCCCCCCGGCAACTGACGCGGAAGCGTCGAGAAAGGAAGAGTGCAGCACACAAAAAAAGCGCGGGACCCGCTCTACTGTCCGGCCCGCACCGCGCGCGCAGCCCGCGCTGGCAACGGCCCCGGGATCCCCGTCGTGCGCAGGTACGCCGCCGCCGCGATCAGCCGCACCGGATACTTCTTGTCCGCAAGAAGCGGGTAGATCGCCATCGACGTGGCACTGTCGTGGTAGTCGGCCAGCGCCGCCGCCGCCGCCGCGCGCACTGCCGGGTTCTTGTCCGCCAGCGCGGCCAGCAGCTTCTTGTGCACCGGCTCCGTTCTGTCCTTCGCCATCTGCACGATGGCCGAGACGCGCGCCAGGTCGCCGCCGCTCTGGTGGATGAACTCGAACGCCGTGATCCCGACGCCGAACGGCCCCAGCAGCATCGACGCGCCCTGCATCGCCCCCAGCCGCGCCAGCATCGCCGGGTTGTGCAGGTCGTTGTCGATCCGGTGCTCCGTCCCGTGCATCATCGTCGGCCCCGCGCTGCGTTCTCCATCCACCACCGCCACCAGGATGTCATCGCCGGTGTGGTCGCCCATCTTCGACAGCGTCATCGCCGCGGTGAACGCAACCTGTGGCTCCTTGTCGTTCAGCAGGCTGCGCAGATTGGGCTCCAGCGTACGGTCGCGGCTCAGCCCCGCGGCCAGCGCCGCCGCCGTGCGTACGTCCAGGCCCGGATCGGTCATCGCATCGGCGATCAGCTTCGCCGAGCGCGGGCTGCGCAGCAACCCCAGCGCCGTCAGCGCCTGCAGCCGCGTCTGCGTATGCTTCACATCCGTCGCCGCATCGGTCAGGATCTTCCACGCCTGCTCCGCCCGCTGCCCGGCAGTCGCCCTGGGCGAAAGCGTCACCGGCGGCGCCTCCTCTTCACTGCCCGCCGCCGCAGGATTGCCCGCCGCCGCGCTGGCAGGCTTCGCAGCAGCGTTCTGCGCTCTCCCCGCCGCACTCAGCAGGCAGGCGAGAGCGAGCAGAAGCAGACCGCTCCGCTTCCGGTTGAAGAGGTTCGTTCGCGCACGGCCGGCTGGTGCTTTCATCTCTGTCTCCATCTTCTGATTCTGTTCAACTTGATCTGTCCGTAATGTAATTGTGATGCTGAATCCTGATGTCGCCATCGGAAAAAATGCAAGAACGCCACTTTGACTGGCTGGCAACCGCTACATCGCGGGTTTGCAACAGACCCATAATGCTAGACTCATCCCGTCCGCAATCCACGGAGTTCCGGTCGCCTCTATGCTCTTCAAAGCCCGCAGCGCCGCCGTCTATGGCATCGACGCCCACATCATCGACGTGGAGGTCGACTTCTCCGGCGTAGTCCTTGAGAAAAGCGAGTTCTCCACCGTCGGCCTGCCCGACGCCGCCGTGCGCGAGTCGCGCGACCGCGTACGCTCCGCCATCCGCAACTCCGGCTTCGACATTCCTCCCACCCGAATCACCATCAACCTCGCGCCCGCCGACATCAAGAAGGAAGGCTCCGGCTTCGACCTTCCCATTGCCATCGGCATTCTCGGCGCATACGGCGCGCTGCACATCAAGGACATCTCCAACTTCCTGCTGGTCGGCGAGCTTGGCCTGGACGGCACGCTGCGCGCCGTGCAGGGGATGCTTCCCATCGCCATCGCCGCCCGCGCCAAAGGCATCAAGAACCTCGTCATTCCCGCCTCCAACGCGCGCGAGGCAGCCGTCGTCGAGGGCGTCAACGTCTATCCCGTGCACTCGCTCAGCGATGTGCGCGATCTGCTCAACTCCGCCGCGCTCGGGGGCATCAAAGCCCAGCCGCTGCGCATCGAGGCCGCCACCCTGCTCGACGAGCTGCAGCACTTTCCCTACGACTTCAAGGACGTGCGCGGCCAGCAGGTGGCCAAGAGGGCGCTGGAGGTCGCCGCCGCCGGTGGGCACAACATCCTGATGATCGGGCCGCCCGGCTCGGGCAAGACCATGCTGGCCAAGCGCCTGCCGTCCATCCTCGCTCCCTTGCGCTTCGAGGAGGCGCTGGAGACCACCAAGATCCACTCCGTCGCCGGCGTCCTGGACGCCGACCGCGGCCTGGTGGCGCACCGTCCCTTCCGCGCGCCGCACCACACCATCTCCGACGCCGGCCTCATCGGCGGAGGCATGATCCCGCGCCCCGGCGAGGTCTCGCTCGCCCACAACGGCCTGCTCTTCCTGGACGAGCTGCCGGAGTTCCCCCGCAACGTACTCGAAGTCCTGCGCCAGCCGCTGGAAGACGGCACGGTGACCATCGCCCGCGCCGCCATGAGCCTCACCTTCCCCGCCCGCTTCATGCTCGTCGCCGCCATGAACCCATGCCCCTGCGGCTACTTCAACGACAAGTCGCGCGAGTGCATGTGTACCCCGCCCATGATCCAGCGCTATGTCTCCAAGGTCTCCGGCCCGCTGCTGGACCGCATCGACATCCACATCGAGGTCCCCGCCGTGCAGTACAAGGAGCTGCGCGGCAGCGCCTCTGCCGAAGGCTCCGCTGAGATTCGCACCCGCGTCCTGGCCGCCCGCGAACGCCAGCACGTCCGCTTCGCCGTCCCGCTGAATGCCCAGCCCGAACGCGGCAAAGCCTCGGCCAAGTCCGCCGCCAAGCCCATCTTCTCCAACTCGCAGATGAACACCCAGCAGGTCCGCACCTTCTGCGACCTCTCCCCCGACGCCGAGCGCCTGCTGGAGCGCGCCATGCAGCAGCAGGGCCTCACTGCCCGCGCCCACGACCGCATCCTCAAGGTCGCCCGCACCATCGCCGACCTCGGCGGCGAACCAGACATCGCCGTCAAGCACATCGCCGAGGCCATCCAGTACCGCACCCTCGACCGCAGCTACTGGGCATAGTGCGCCGCGAATAGCCAGCAGTTGTTTCAAAAAGGCCCCGTCCGCGCGGCATCCTGCAACAGCATGACGTCGCTCCCAGCCGTCAGCAGATGCGGGGAAGCTGCTCGCCGAACATCACGTCGAGAACACGCGTGCCGCCGATCTCAGTCTTCATCAGGACCATGCCGGGGTGAGTGTCAACGACCTCGCCGATGATGGCGGCGTCGCGGCCAAGCGGATGCTGCCGCATTCGATCGAGCACGGCTTCCGCCATCTCCGGCACAACGAAGGCAAGCAATTTCCCTTCGTTGGCGACATACAGCGGATCGAGTCCGAGGACCTCGCAGGCGCCTTTGACAGACTCCCGTACGGGGATGGAACGCTGGTCGATGACGATGCCGACATTGGCGCGCCTGGCCAGCTCATTGAGTGTGGTTGCGACGCCGCCGCGGGTGGGATCGCGCATGGTGTGTATGAAATCGCGGCGCTCGGTCGAGGTGGAGAGCATCGTGACGACAAGCCCGTTCAACGAAGCACAGTCGCTCTCGATCGCACCCTCGAATTCGAGGCCTTCGCGCTGCGACATGATCGTCATGCCGTGGTCGCCGATCGTGCCGCTGAGAATGATCTTGTCACCCGGACGGGCAAGATCGGCGGAGATGTTGACATCGTCCTCGATAATGCCGATGCCCGTAGTGGTAATGAAGATCTGGTCGCCCTTGCCTCGGTTGACAACCTTGGTGTCGCCGGTGACGAGCTGGACGCCGGCTTCGGCGGCGGCGGCGCGCATCGACTCGACCACACGGCGAAGATCGTCCATCTCGAGACCTTCTTCGAGGATAAATGCGGCCGAGAGAACCAGCGGCCTTGCGCCGCTCATCGCCAGATCGTTCACGGTCCCGTGGATTGCCAGCCGGCCAATGTCCCCGCCGGGGAAGAAGATCGGCGTCACCACAAACGAGTCCGTGGTGAAGGCAAGACGCATGTCGCCGAACTGGAGCACGGCCTGGTCGTCCAGTTTGTCGAGCGTGGGATTGCGGAAGGCGGGCAGAAAGACTTTCTCTATGAGGTCGGCGGTCAGCTTGCCTCCGCTGCCGTGGCCCAGCACAATCCGCTGGTGCTCGGAGATAGGGAGCGGGCAGGAGCCGAACGGCGCCGACGCTGCAACGATCTCCGGGCCGCGCGGCCCTGGGACCATGGAGGTTTCATCAGCGGTTGGCATGGAGATCTTCCGTTTCACGGACCACCGGGTGCATCGGATCGGCCCCGTGGGGATGTAGGTGACGACCATAAGTGTAGTAGGCGGCGCATGCTCCTTCGGCGGAGACCATGGTGGCGCCGAGCGGGCGTTGCGGTGTGCAAAGTGTTGCAAAGGCCGGGCAATCGTGCGGCTTCTTCAGGCCGCGCAGAATCTGGCCGCTGATGCAGATCTCGGGCTCGCGCGGCGCAATCCCGGCCACGTCGAAGAGCTTCTCCGCGTCATGGCGCGAGAACTCGCCGCGCAGACGGTAGCCGCTCATGGGAATGGTGCCGATCCCGCGCCACTTGCGGTCGCAGACTTCGAAGACCGTGCCGATCAGCTGCTGCGCGGCCTGGTTCCCCTCGCGATCGAGTATGCGGGAGTATTGGTTCTCGACCGTAGCGCGGCCCGACTCCAGTTGCCGGATCGTCATCAGCGTGCCTTGCAGGATGTCGAGCGGTTCAAAGCCGGTGATCACAATGGGAACGTGGTAGCGGGCGCTGATGGGATCGTACTCCCGGTAGCCCATGACGGCGCAGACGTGGCCGGGACCGAGAAAACCCTGGACACGGTTGCCGGGCGCCTCGAGGATGGCTTCCAGCGCAGGCGGGACGAGCACGTGTGAGACCAGCAGCGAGACATTGTTCAGGGACTCTGCGCGGGCCCGCCAGGCCAGCATGGCGTTGGCCGGAGCGGTGGTCTCAAAGCCAATCGCGAAAAAAACCACCTGCTTCTCCGGGTTGGCGCGGGCAATCTTGAGGCACTCAAGCGGCGAATACACCACGCGCACATCGCCGCCAAGCGACTTGATGGTGAATAGGTCCCCTTCGGATCCAGGCACGCGCAACATATCTCCGAACGAGCAGAAGATGACATTGGGCAGGCGTGCGATGGCGTGCGCTTTGTCGATCATCTCCAGCGGCGTAACGCAGACCGGGCAGCCCGGCCCGTGGACCAGTTCCACCCCGGCAGGCAGCAGGTAGTCGATGCCATTCTTCACGATGGAGTGGGTCTGGCCCCCGCAGACCTCCATCACGACCCAGGGTCGCGTCAGTGTTCGCCGCATCTCGGCGACGATCCTGGCCGCAATCTTCCCGTCGCGATATTCGTCGAGGTATTTCATCTTCGGTTGCCCCCGGGATCAGCTTTGCCGGGTAAGGACTGGGTCTGCTCGGCAGGTTCATCCGCCGCGGGAGCTTCCAGTTCCGCCAGTTGGTCGAGCTCCCGCAATGCCTCGAACGTGCGTTCCGCCTCCGCTTCGTCGATCCGGCTCAGGGCGAAGCCGACATGGACCAGTACGTACTCACCGACCTGGACCTCGGGAACGCATTCGAGGCAGGCTTCGCGAACCACGCCACCGAACTGGACCTTCGCCATGCGAACGCCGTGCTGGTCGAACGTGCTGAGAACCTTGCCGGGAATGGCGAGACACATGCTGGACTCCTCTTGACTGCGAACGATCCCTCTACAGCTCAGCCTCCATTACGGAGGATTTCATCGGCGATAACGGCCTGCCCAAGCGAGATTCCGCCGTCGTTTGCGGGAACCGTGGCATGAAGAAATACTTCAAAGTCACGGCGCCGCAACTCTTCTGCCGTTCGCTGCAACAGGTACAGGTTCTGGAAGGTCCCGCCGCTGAGACAGACGCGACGCAGGCCATCGGAGATTCTGATTCGGGAGCAAACCTCTGCGATGGCCGCGCTCAACGTATTATGGAAGCGCGCGGCGATCTCCGCAACCGGGCGCCCTGCGTTGATCGCTTCCACGATACTGACGATGGTGGCGCGAAGGTCAACCGTCAGGACGTCGCTTGAAGCCTCGCCTGAGGGCCCGCCTGCTTGCAGGTCGAAGGGATAGCTGCCGGCAGTCTGCGGCGCGGCGGCAGTTTCCAGCGCGATGGCTGCCTGAGCTTCAAAGGTAACTTCCGAGGCCAGACCAAGCAGCGCGGCCACTGCGTCGAAGAGCCGGCCCGCGGAGGATGTCTCGACCGTCTGGATGCGCTTCGCGAGCATCGCATCGACAAGCTCGAACTGCCTCGGCGGGACCGCTTCGAAACACGCTAGCGGCGGCAGGCTCCGTGGGCCGAATGCGTCGCGCAGATAGCTCAGCGCCATGCGCCAGGGCTGGCGAACTGCTGCGTCCCCGCCGGGCAGAGGGACGTAGCGCAAATGGGCGCGCCGGGTGAATTGCGAGAGGCTTGCCACGAGGAATTCTCCGCCCCAGATGCACCCGTCGCTGCCATAGCCGGTGCCGTCGAAGGCGACGCCGATCACCTCCCCGCTCAGGTGGTTCTCGGCCATGCAACTGGCGATGTGGGCGTGATGATGCTGAACGGCGAACCGGCGTTCAATCCCCGAGGCGAGCGCCATGCGCGTGCTTCTGTATCCAGGATGAAGATCGTGGGCCACGGCGCGGGGCTCGACCCGGAAAAGGCCCTTCATCCGCGCCAGCGTCTCCTGGAAGAACTCCTCGGTCTCGAAGTTCTGCAGGTCGCCGATGTGCTGGCTCAGGATGGCATGGCGTCCTTTGGTGAGGCAAAACGTGTTCTTCAGCTCACCCCCGAATGCGACCAGTTCCGACACGCTGCGACCGAGGTCGATGGCGTGCGGAACGTATCCGCGCGAGCGCCGCAGGACGCGTTCGCGGCCCTCGAATGTGCGCACCACCGAATCGTCGACGCGCATGGCGATCTCGCGATTGTGAAGCAGAAACCAATCGGCGACGCTGCCGAGCCGCCGCATCGCTTCGCGGTTCGAGACCACGATCGGCTCTTCGCTCAGGTTGCCGCTGGTCATGACAAGGGCCGGGAACTCCGAAGCCTGGTCCGGCGAGTCGCTGAACAATAGGTAGTGCAGCGGAGTGTACGGAAGCATGATGCCGACCGTATGGTTGCCGGGCGCGATTCCAGCGGCGATCGGCGCTGTTGGGATGCGCGGCATAATGACGATTGGCCGCCGCAGATGCAGCAGAGCGGCCTCATCGCCGGAGCAGACTTCGCAGAGCGATTTAACCGCCGCGAAGTCCCGCACCATGAGGGCGAATGGCTTGGCGGGTCGCCGCTTGCGCCTGCGCAGCTCTGCGACGGCTGCCTCGCTGGTCGCATCGCAGGCCAGCAGAAAGCCGCCCAGTCCTTTGATTGCCAGGATTCTGCCTTCACGCAGCAGCGCCCGTGCCTTGTGCAAAGTCTCAAGCTGGTTGCCACCGGCAAATAGTTCTGGTCCGAGTGCTTCACCTCGGCCCACCAGCGCCAGCGAGGGCCCGCACGCAGGACATGCATTGGGTTGGGCGTGAAAGCGGCGGTCCGCAGGGTCGGCGTACTCGGCCGCGCACGCCGGGCACATCGTGAAGTCGGCCATGGTGGTGGAGGCGCGGTCATAGGGGACGTCGCGGATGATGGTGTAGCGCGGGCCACAGTGTGTGCAATTGGTGAATGGGTAGCCGAAGCGGCGGTTGTGTGGATCGCCCACGTCGTCCCAGCATGCATCGCAGGTGCCCGCGTCGGGCGAGACCAGGGCAAATTCGCCAAGCTGGTCCTTGCTGAACAGGATGGAGAAGACGGCCTCTCCACGAGGCTCGATCTCGCAGACGGAAACTCCGGCGAGTTCGGATAGATGCGGGGGATTGGCGCTCAATTCCCTCAGGAAATGATCGACTGCCGCGACTTCTCCTTCGATCTCGATGGTGACCCCGGCCGAGGTGTTGAACACATGACCGGTAAGCGACAGCGACTGCGCCAGGGCGTACACGAACGGGCGAAAACCTACGCCCTGCACGATCCCCTTCACCTGGATGAGTCTGCGTACTGCCGGCGCGATGGGGAGGGTGGCCATGATGGGGGTCAGGACAACTGAAGCGGTGACAGCGCATCTTGCCGCGCCTGGGCCATGCGTTGTTTCATCCAGGCGAGCCATGCATCCAGCCCTCCCTCGGCCGTCGCGGATGCGCGCACGATCTCGATGCCGGGATGCACCATCCGCGCATTGGCCTCGACAACCTCCGCATCGAAGGGCACGTAGGGCAGCAGGTCGATCTTGGTGAGGATGAAAAGGTCCGACTTGAAAAAGATGGATGGATACTTGAGCGGTTTGTCGTCGCCCTCGGTCACGCTCAGCAGCACAATCTTCGATGCCTCGCCCAAATCGTAGCTCGACGGGCAGACAAGATTGCCGACGTTTTCGATGAACAGCAGATCGATCTCGTCCAGGTCCCACGCTGCCAGGTGCTTTTCGATCATGCGGGCGTCAAGATGGCAGGTGCCTCCGGTCGTGATCTGCTGCACCGGAAAGCCGTACTGCGCCAGCCGGCGCGCATCGTTGTCTGTCTGTATGTCTCCCGTCAGCACGCACACCCGCGTCGCTGGATCGAAGCTGGCCAGCGTGCGCTCCAGCAGCGTCGTCTTGCCCGACCCCGGTCCGCTGATCAGGTTCAGGCAGAGCACGCCGTGCGAGCGGAACCGTTCGCGAAGGGATTCGGCGACGATCTGGTTCTCACTCAGCACCTTTGACTTCAATGGCAGGCGTTCCACCGGTCTCCACCTCCAGGTAATCGAAATCCAGTTCGTCCCCGCTGCTCAGCGCGGTGTTGCTCCCGGAACACATCGGGCAGATCGCGTTGTATTCCACCACGGCAAACTCCTTGCCGCAGTCGTTGCAGACGCGGCGCTGCGGACAGACCTGCGCATCCAGTTGCAGGCCCTCCCATTCCGTGCCTCGCACCACCGACTCGAAACAGAAGCTGAGTGAATCCACATCGACCGCCGCCAGTTCTCCGATGCGCAGGCCCACGCGCGTTGGCCGCGCTCCGGGATGACCCGCCAACTCCTTGCGTACGGCCTCCAGAATCGATTCCGCGATGGAGAACTCATGCATGACGCGTCCCCGTGCCGCTCCCACTGCAATGCCGTGCCAGCACTCGTCCAATGACCCGCTGCTCACGTACTTTGCGCGGCCCCTCGCGGATGCTCTATCTCCAACCAGATTAGTAGATGCCGGCCGATGTTGATGTGATGCATGTCACGACAAAACCCTTCGTCACATCGCACCCATCAAATACGGAATGTGCCAAGTGCGGGGCGTCTCCCGAACACCGCGTCCACGGCAACCGCACAACCTCTGAAAGATCTCGGGTGGGTTTCCGGATGGAAAGATCGTTCAGGAAAAATCGGATGCAAAATTCCGGGATGTATTTTCAACCATCTCGGCGATGACCGGGACCACGGCCTCCACCGCAGGGTGCATGGGCCCTCCGACGGTAAGGCAGTCGGCTGCCTCCACGGCGATGATAAGGACCTCGCGAGGCGCATTCAGATTCAGGGCGCGCGCCAGGGACAGGGTCTCGAAGATACCGGTGTAGTGCGGGGAATTGCCGGGCGTCACTTCCAGGTCGCCCTCCCGCACCACATAGACGGTGCCGGGCGGGGCATTGCCGGTCATCACCGTATCGACGACCAGCAGACGCTCAACCCCGAGCAGATCGTCGAGCAGATGAAAGCCGGAGGCCGAGGAGCACCTCACATCGACGCCGGGAATGCACTCCCGGACCCGCTGGGCCACGAGAAAGGCGAACGCATCGTCGCCCAGGATATCGTTGCCCAGGGCCAGTATCCGGAGGCTAGGTCCGGTGGATGGAACCGTCACTGTCGCGCCTCACAGTCGTCAGCATCTCTCCCTGGGGATTGTGCACATTCACCCTCAAGGGCATGCTGCCGGGCAGTGAATGGGTGGCGCAGCCCAGGCACGGGTCATAGGCGCGGAAGGCCATCTCCACCATGTTCAGAATGCCATCGTCCACCTTGCCGCCGGTGATCAGAGTGCGCGCCGCTTTGTCCACGCCCAGCGCGATGCGTGCGGCGTTGTTCTGGGTGGCCACAATGAGGTTGGCGTTGCTGATGCGGCCATCCTCGCCTGCCTTGTAGTGGTGGATCAGCGTGCCGCGTGGCGCCTCGACGATCCCGATGCCCTCGCGCGGCGGCTCGGTGGGAAGCGTGCGAACGTTGCTATCGCCGGTCTCCGGATCGTTGGCCAGTTCCTGCATGCGTTCGGCCGCGTAAAGCAGTTCGATGACGCGCGCCCAATGGTTCGCCAGGGTGTGGTGCACCGGCTTGCCCAGCGTTTTGATGTACTTGCTCGTAGGCGGCCTGCGCGTGCGGCGTAGCCAGGCCATCCGTCACGTTCAGGCGGGCCAGCGGCGCCACGCAGTAGATGCCGCTCGAACTGCCTTCGTTGAAGCCTGTCCAGCCGGGGGCCTTGAGATACGTAAACTTCATGTAGCTCCAGGGCTCGGTGCGCTCGGCGATGTACTGGGCATAGTCGCGGCTGGCGAAGCGCGCCGATTCGTTTCCTTCCGGCGCCACTACGCGCATCGAGCCGTCGTAGAAATTGAGGCGGTTCTTTTCATCCACCATGCCCATGTAGTAGGTCTTGTGGGTGAATCCGTCGGAGACGATGAGGTCCACATAGCCGGAGTTCTGCAGCACGATCTTGTCGAAGACATCCAGGGTGAAGAGGGCGAAATCCACCGCTTCGGCGGCCACCGTCTTGAACTGCGCCAGGGTATCGGCCGAGAGCGGCTTGGCTACGCCGCCGGGCAGGCCGAAGACCGGATGGATGGGTTTGCCGGCGGCCAGCGCGGTCAGCTCCCGCAGCTTGCGCCGCATGGCGATGACCTTCTGGCCGGTCTCGATACCGACCTTGGCGATGACGCCGAGAACGTTGCGCTCGGCCTTCGGCGCTGTGGGGCCGACCACGAAATCGGGCCCGCCCAGAAAGTAGAAGTGCAGCGTGTGGTCTTCGGTCATGAACGTCGAATAGACCAGCTCCCGGACCTTTTTGGCCGCCGCCGGCGGGGTGACTTTGTAAAGGTCGTCCAGCGCCTTGGTGGAAGCCATGTGATGGGCGGTGGGGCAGACGCCGCAGATCCGCGACGTGATCTGCGGCATGTCTTCGGGCAGGCGGCCCTGTACGAATTTTTCGAACCCGCGCAGTTCCGGCACCTGGAACCAGGCGCGATCGACGTTGCCCTTGTCGTCGAGATAGATCTCGATCTTGCCGTGCCCTTCCAGGCGCGTAATCGGTTCGATGCTTACCTTGGTGTTCATTTTGTGAATTTCCCCCCCGCCAGCGAAGTAGGCAGACTATAGCGATAGAAGGTCC
The DNA here is from genome assembly GCA_963767315.1 of uncultured Acidobacteriaceae bacterium. Classification (GTDB taxonomy): domain Bacteria; phylum Acidobacteriota; class Terriglobia; order Terriglobales; family Acidobacteriaceae; genus Edaphobacter. The sequence goes on from CAVYDK010000018.1 coordinate 465,065, forward strand.
CCACCGGATCGGCGATGGGCGCGAGGATGCGCTCGATATCCGACTCCTCGTTGCTGTCGGCCAGCGAAGCGACGGCGGACAGCGCCTTGGCGCCGAAATCGCGCACCCGGCTGGTGGGCCCGAAGCAGCCCGTGCATGGCATGTTGCCCTTGATGCAGGGCGCCTCGCAACCCGAGCGGGTCTCCGGGCCAAGGCATAGCAGACCCTGGGCCAACAGGCATTTTTCCTGGTCCGCCACGATTTCGTGCGGTCGTTTGAACTCCTTGATCAGCAGTTTTTCCGGTCTCGTCTCGCGGCGCGGGCAGTCTTCGCACAGGGCCTGGTCGGGCGCCAGCACCGTGCCCTTGGGCGGCGGGCTGCCGCTGAGCAGCGCGTCGATCGCCTGCTGCGTGATCTTGGCCGTGGGCGGGCAGCCCGGCACGTAATACTCCACCGCGATGACGCGATCGAGCGCCTGCACCTTATCGCCGAACCGGGGCAGGGTCAACTCGTAGCCGTTCGATTTCCAGATCTCCTGCGGCGCGTCGCTGCCGTAGATGGCTTCGACCAGGTCTTTGTGGTGGTCCATGTTGGCCAGTCCGGGGATGCCGCCCAGTTGCGCGCAGGCTCCGAAGGCCACCACGGTCTGCGCCTTGCGCCGCAACAGCTCCGCCATATGGCGCTGATGGCTGTTGCAGATCGCCCCATTGATGAAGGCCACGGCGATGCTGCCGTCTTCCATCGCCTGCACATCGGATTCCTTGAAGTCCAGGGCGACCGGCCAGAATACGATGTCCACCGCGTTGACCACGTCCAGCACGGCTTCGGCCAGGTCGAGCACGGTTTCTTCGCAACCGCCGCAGGAAGCGCACCAATAGAATGCGACTTTAGGCTTGCTCATTGGGTCACCTCCGTGAGCGTCTGGCGGGGGCCGAGCGGGCGGATCTTTTCCACCATGTCCGTCACCACGGTGCGAAGGCGCTCGCCCTCGGATGCCGATATCCACTCCAGGCGGAACCGCTCGTCCTCGATCCCCATCTCCTTCACCATGCGGCGCAGCAGCTCGAACCGCCGCAGGCACTTATAGTTGCCTTCCTGGTAGTGGCAGTCGCCGGGATGGCAGCCGCCGATCAGCACGCCGTCGGCGCCCTTGGCGAAAGCATCCATCACAAACTGCGGGTCCACGCGGCCCGAACACATCACCCGCACCACCCGGATATTCGCCGGGTACTTGATGCGCGAGGTCCCCGCCAGGTCCGCCGCCAGGTAAGTGCACCAGTTGCAGAATATGGCCAGTATCTTAGGTTCAACGGCTTCAGGCATTGGACAGAACTCCCTCGATCTCCGCAAAAATTTCTTCGTCATCGTACAGGTTTTGCACAATCGATCCGGACGGGCACGTAGCGACGCAGGTGCCGCAGCCTTTGCACAGCGCCTGGTTGATGCTGGCCAGCTTGGTCTCCTCCGAGAACGTAATGGCGCTGAAGGGGCACATCGGGATGCAGGTGCGGCAGCCCGAGCAGTCCTCCTCCAGCACGAAGGCGGTGTTGGGCTCGATCTCCACATGCCCGGCATCGATCAGGGCCAGCGCTTCGGCCGCTGCCGCGCCCGCCTGTGCCACGGTGTCCGGAATGTCCTTGGGGCTCTGGCAGGCGCCCGCCAGGAAGACGCCGTCGGTGAACGTGCTCACCGGGGCGAGCTTGGGATGCCGCTCCAGGAAGAAGCCCTCGCTGGAGCAGGTCAGGTTGAACCTGCGGCGGACTTCCTGGGCATCGGCGTGCGGCTCCAGGCCCGTGGCCAGCACCACCATGTCCACGGGAATGCGCCGGGCGAAGCCAAGCAGCGTGTCTTCCACCCGGATCACCAGCTTGCCTTCCTCGCTCGGGTCGAAGGCCCAGTCGGTGACCTCCGCGACCTTGCCCCGTATGAAGTGCACTCCTTCGTTGCGCAGCTTCTGGTAGAACTCCTCGAAGCCCTTGCCGGGGGTGCGGATGTCGATGTAGAAGTTGAAAATCTCGGCGTCGGTGTGCTCTTTCAGCAGGTGCGCCAGCTTGAGCGAGTACATGCAGCAGACGCGCGAGCACCAGCGGTTGGTTTTTTCGTCGCGCGATCCGACGCAGTGGATAATGGCGACCGACTTGGGGCGCTTGCCGTCGCGCAGCACCACTTCGCCCGAGGTCGGCCCCGAGGCATTCACCAGCCGCTCGATTTCCAGCGCCGTGTACACGTTGGGGTAGATGCCGTAGCCGAATTCCGGCGACCGGTGCGCATCGAAGACCTGGAAACCGGTGGAGAGAATGATGGTCCCCACATCGATGATCTCGGTGGTTTCCTTCATCTTCAGGTTGATCGCATGGCGCTCGCCGCAGGCGTCGACGCAGGACTTCTTGCACTTGCCGGTCTTGAAGTCGATGCAGGTTTCCGGGTCGATGACCGGAACCTGCGGAATGGCTTGCGGGAAGGGGATATAGATCGGCTTGCGCTTGCTCAGCCCCATGTTGAATTCGTCTACGAACTTGCCCTCCTTGTAGACGCATGCCTCGATGCACTCCAGGCAGCCGGCGCAAAGGTCTTCCATGATGTAGCGCGGCTTGCGAGTCACCGTCACCTTGAAGTTGCCGACGTACCCGTCCACCTGGGTCACCTCGGAGTAGGACCACAGGGTGATATTGGGATGGGCGCGCACAGACGACATCTTCGGGGTCAGGATGCAGGCGGCGCAATCCAGCGTGGGGAACGTCTTATCGAACTTGGCCATGTGGCCGCCGATGGTGGGTTCCCGCTCCACCAGGTAGACCTTCTTGCCGGCGTTGGCAAGCGTCAGGGCCGCGTGGATGCCGGCGATGCCGCCGCCCACCACCAGGACACTGGGGTGGATGGGAATGCTTCCTTTGGTGAGCGGCTTTTGCAGCGCCACTCGGCAAACCGCCGCGCGTATCAGGTCCATGGCCTTGGCCGTGGCCGCGGGCTTGTCCGCGTGCACCCAGGAATCCTGCTCCCGGATGTTCACCATCTGAAAGAAGAACTCGTTGAGTCCGCCCTTGGCCAGCGCCGTGCGGAAGGTATGCTCGTGCAGGTGCGGCGAGCAGGAAGCCACCACGATCCGGTTCAGCTTGTGCTCCCGAATGTCCTGCTTGATCAGGTCCTGCCCGGGGTCCGAGCACATGTACTTGTAGTCGCGCGACACCACCACGTTGGGTAGCTTGGCGGCGTATTCAGCCACCGCTTTGACATCCACGGTCGCCGCGATGTTGGACCCGCAGTGGCAGGTATAGACGCCTGTACGGATTTCCTCAGACATGCGCTTTCTCCTCCCTCTCCGATGCGGCGAACCATTGCTTGATCGTCTTCTTGCCGGCGATCGACCGCTGCAAGCCGAGGGCCTTGGGGTCGGCGCCCAGTGCCCATCCCAGCACCTGGCTGAAGTAGAGCACCGGAATATCGATGGCCTCGCCGGTAGATTTACGAATGTCCGCCTGGTAAGCGTCCAGGTTGTACTGGCATAGCGGGCAGACTGTGACGATGGCGCCCGCCCCCTTGCGGATGGCTTCCTTGAGAATGATGTAGTTGAGCCGCTGGCCCACAGCCGGTATGGTTCCGGTCAGGGAGCCGCCACAGCATTTCGTCTTGAGAGCGTACTCCACGGTGGGGATGCCCGCCGCCTTCAGGACCTCTTCCATGTGGGTGGGGTTTTGCTGCTCGTCCGAGTCGCAGTAGGGACGCACCATCTGGCAGCCGTAGTAGCAGGCCAGAGGCGCGCCGCGCCATGGCCGTACGCTGGCCTGCTTGATGCGGTCAAGCCCCACATCGTTGTATAGGATCTCCAGGGGGTGCCGCACCTGAACGCCATTGAGCGGGGGCAGCCCTTCCGCTTGCAGCCCTTGTTGCACCTTGGTCGCGATGGCCGGATAGTGTTCGACGTAGTCCTGCGTCTTCTTCAAAACCAGGTAGCAGGCGCTGCACGGGGTCACCAGGTCTCCATGCTTCGCCTGGCCCGCCAGCGAGAGATTGCGCGCCGAGAGTACGAAGGCGGAGCCCTCGTCGATGGACATGTAGGAAGTAGCGCCGCAGCAGTTCCAGTCGGGCAGTTCGTGCAGTTTCAGATCGAGCAACGCGAACAGCGCGCGCACGCTCTCGTCGTAGGCCACGCCGGTGCCCTGAAGCGAACAGCCCGGAAAATAGGAATAGTCTTGAGGCATCAGGCGTCCTCCTTCGGCAGAAAGGGTACGTGCTTCAGTTTCTCGCTGCGCAGCTTCAACCTCCCGGTACGCAGAAGATCCAGGCCGCTGCGCCACATTGTGAAAAGGACCAGGGGATTGGTGCGCAGGGCCATGCGAAGGACCACCAGGAACTCGGACGTCCTGCCATTGCGCCGAACCACGTTATAAAATTCCTGGGCCAGCACCGGGATGGCAAACCGTTTGGGATAGAGATGACTGCGAACGGCCTCCCGTTTGAGGTTATACATAACGTCCGTAATATGAATCTCCTGCGGGCAGTGCACAGCGCAGGAATAACAGGACGCGCAGAGCCAGATGGTCTGGGAATTGAGGACCTCCTTGCGAAAGCCCTCCCTTGCCAAACCGATGATGCGACGCGGCCCGTAATCCATATATATGGACAGCGGACACGTGCCCGTACAGGAACCGCATTGCAGGCAAGAGAACAGCCGCTCGCAACCCGGATGTTCGCTTACCTGACGGGCCCACTCAGGGTCCGCTTCCCGCTGGAACTTTATGGTCCTTTCGAAGTTCAGCTTAGTTGGCATGAGTCCTCACTTTGTTCTTGCGCCTGCGCTGCTCGAACAAGCATTCCCTGCACCGGGCCTCCCTGACTGGGCAGCGTTTCTGGAGATAAATGCCGGACACCGGCTTCGTCCAGGGACACAATGCATGGTCGCCCGACGGCCCCACCTTCGGCCCGCCGCAGCAACTTGCCGCGGACGAGTTTGCTAACGGATCCTGCTTGCGACGGCGCTGCTGACGCCCACGAACGTGGCCACCTCGCCGATCTTCCTGGAGTCAGTAGTGACAGACGCATCTCCATTCCACAGCGAATTTTACGCCGCAGGGGGAAAAGGGCAGTGTCCTGGATCACATCTGTTGGACCACAGCAGGGGGTATGAAACTTGCGGCTCGCCGCAATTCCATCCGGGGGCAAATCGGGCCTGATGAATGAACTCAGAGTCATGCTTTGCAGTCATTGTCGACTGGAGAAATGACCGGCGGGTGCCCCACATCTCGCTTCTGAAAACCTGTTTAATAACTCGCTTCTGCCGGCAGAATGCTATTGTTTTGCTTAAGGGAACGGCTTTAGAGCCTGTCCTGAGCGAAGTCGAAGGATGCCGTAGATGCTGCATTTGCACTGCGGCTTTAGCTGTGAAGTTGCAATAGGTTGTTGTCCATCTGACCGAGAACGAAGAAGCTGATTGTGACGAGCAAGCAGTAACTTCGGAGGTCAGATGGACTATCACCATCATGCTCGACTGACGATTTACAGTCGAGAGCGACTTGCCAAGAGTGTTGTGCAGGGCCGGTTGAGCCTGTGCGAGGCGGCAGCCGAGCACAGGCTCAGCCGGCAGACGGCTGCCAAGTGGGTGCGGCGATTCAAGACGGAAGGCATGGCTGGTCTGGCGGACCGCAGCTCGCGTCCACACCGATTGCGACAGCCCACTTCGCCTGAGTTGGTGGCCCGGGTCGAGGCCATGCGCCGCGAGCGCTGGACGGGAGCGCGCATCGCCCAGGCCACCCGCCTGAGCCGCGCCACTGTCAGCCGCATCCTGACCCGGCTGAAGCTGAACAAGACCAGGATGCTGGAGCCGCAGCTCCCCGTCGTGCGCTATGAGCATCCCTGCCCCGGCGACATGCTGCACCTCGACATCAAGAAGTTCGCCCGCATCGTCAAGGCAGGCCATCGCATCACCGGCAACCCGCGCAACGAGACCCGCGGCGCAGGTTGGGAGTTCCTCTACGTCGCCGTGGACGACCACTCGCGCATGGCCTACACCGCCCTCTATCCGGATGAGCGCGCCGACTCCTCAGCCGCCTTCCTCGCAGAGGCCGTCGCCTGGTTCCAGCGCTTCGGCGTGACCACCCGGCGCGTGCTCACCGACAACGGCCCATGCTTCTACGCGCTCCAGTTCGCACATGCCTGCCGCGACCTCGGCATCGCCCACAAACGAACCCGCATCTACACCCCGCGCACCAACGGCAAGGCGGAACGCTTTATCAAAACCGCCATCCACGAATGGGCCTACGCCCGAAGATACGAAAACTCCGCAGAACGATCCGCCCAACTCACGCCCTGGACCCACCAGTACAACTGGCACCGTCCGCATGCTAGCCTGAAACAAATGCCGCCCATCAGCCGCCTCGGTATCGATGTCAACAACCTCTTGAGACACCACAGCTAAAGCCCCCCATGAAAATGTGCCTGTTGCGGCACGGGTAAACAGGCTGCGGAAAATGGCTTGATTACCACTGCGAGCAGACGGCCCGGGGCTAAAGCCCTTTGAATCCATTGGCTTTATTCAAGGGGCTGAAGCCCCCTGCTCCCTCCGAAAGGCAAAAACGGGAGTTATTCCGCAGCCAGTGAAGCCGTGTCCTTAAGCAAAAACAGGGGATTTCCGTGTCTTGGGAAGCCTTTTCGCATCCTGTTCAACCAAAGATACGAAGGCCCACGCCTCGCCTACGAGATGTGGGCCCTGCAACTTTATTAATTGAACGACTCGGAGCTACTCCACCGCAGGAGGTAGCGGAGCAGACAGGGAGATCACCGTGACGGTCATCTTCTCCAGCCCCGGCGACGTTACGGTCACCGCAATCGTGCCGGCCTGGCCTCGCTTGCTTTGCACGACAGCCATGCAAAGCCCGTTGAAGGCGCTGCGCTCGGTGGCGCGGTCCGGCTCATGGCAACTGGGGTCGCCGTTGCCCACGCCGATCACGCTGCCCGGCCCCTCCACCGTCCACGCCACTTTGTTGTTTGCCTCAGGCACCTGCCTGCCCTGCGCATCCACGATCGCCACGTTGACGACAACCAGGTCCTGCCCGTTGGCCGCGATCCTCGGCCGGTCCGCCGAAGCGACGATCTTCGCCGCCGGGCCGGCCGTCTCGCGCTTGTCGGTCAGCACGACCTTGCCGCCCTTGCTGGCGCGCGCCTCCAGCACTCCCGGCGCGTACTTCACCTTCCACACCAGGTGCCCGTTCTTCTTCACCGGCTGCGAACCGAGGCTTGCGCCGTTGAGGAAGAGTTCGACGCTCTCCTGGTTGCAGTAGGCCCAGACCTCGATCTCCTGTCCCTCACGGCCCTCCCAGTTCCAGTGGGGAAGAAGGTGCAACAGCGGCTCCGCAGCCCACCATGCCTTGTAGTAGTAGGCCGTGTCCTTGGCGAAGCCGCATGTGTCCAGAATGCCGAAGTGCGAGCTGATGCAGGGCCAACCATAGGGCGTGGGCTCGCCGCGATAGTCGAGGCCGGTCCAGGCAAATCCGCCGGCCAGCCACTCGCGCTGGTCGTAGAACGACCACCACTCCTCGGCGGTGTTGCCCCAGCGCGGCTTCTCCGTGTCGTACGCGCTCATGTATCCGCGCGCCTTGTCGTTGGCGTAGATGCCGCGCGTCGCCACCGTGCTCGCCGTCTCAGTGCCGATCATCGGCTGCTTGGGATAGTCCAGGTGGAACTTGTCGATGAGGCCGTCGCTGTAGTTGCAGCCCATAACGTCCAGCACGTTGGAGATCCCCACGCCGCCCCATCCGCCGTTCATCGCCGCGGTCGAGAGGCGAGTCGGATCGAGCTTCTGTTGCAATGTTTTCATCGTCTTCACGATGCGCGCGCCGCGTGTGTTTCCCTGTTCCGGCTCTTCGTTGCCCAGCGACCAGAGAACCACGCAGGGATGGTTGCGGTCGCGCTTGATCAGCCGCTCCAGCTCGCTCATCCCCTCCGGGTTGGACGACATCATGCGCGTCTCGTCCAGCACCAGCATTCCCATGCGGTCGCAGGCGTCCAGAAACTCCGGCGTCGGCGGGTTGTGCGAGGTGCGGCAGGCGTTCGAGCCCATCCATTGCAGCCGCTCCAGCCGGTACGCCTGGATGCGGTCCGGAATGGCCTCGCCCACGCCCGCGTGGTCCTGGTGGTTGCATGTCCCCTTGATCTTCACCGGCTTGCCGTTCAGGAAGAACCCCTTGTCCGCATCGAACCGCACGGTGCGAATGCCAAACGTCTCCGTGTCCCGATCGACCGTGGCGCCGTCCACCTCGACCGTGGTCACCGCGCGATACATATTCGGCGAGTCGAGCGACCAGATGTCCGGGTGCCACACCGTCGTATGCAGCACAAAGGTGGTGGCATCGCGGGCCTCAATCGTCGCCGGGTCCGATACCGCCGTGGCCACGGTCTTTCCCGCGTCGTCCACCAGGGCCGCATGAACCCGTCCGACGACGTCAACGTCGCTGTCGTTGATGACCTCGGTGCTCAGATGGACCGTCACCTGATCGGCGTGTGTCACCACTCCCGTTACAGCGCCGAAGTCCGACCGTACATAGTTTCCCCAGCGCGCGATGTGCACCGGCGCGGTCTTGGTGAGCCAGGCGTGGCGATAGATGCCCGCGCCCTCGTAGAACCATCCCTCGTCGAGCGTGGCGTCCACCCGGACGACCAGCACATTCAACCCCGGCGCCTGCATCCCCGCCTTGATGCGCGCCACCGCCGCCGCGTCCGTGCCGGCCTTCTCAATCCTGGCCTGGTCCGCCGCCGCGCGGTCCATCGCGGCCTTGTCCGCGAAGTTGGCAAAGTCCGTCAGGTCGAGGTCCAGCGGCGCATAGCCGCTCATGTTCTCGGCGATGAAGTGTCCGTTGAAGAAGACCGTGGCGTTGCGGAAGATGCCATCGAACTCCACCGAGATGCGACGGCCCGCGTCGCCGGCCGGCAGCACAAACTCGCGCCGGTACCAGCCGATGCTGGTCTCGGGATACTCGCGGCCCAGCGGCTTTGCGCCGTGCCCGACGAGGGCCGGGTTGTTGTCGACGAAGGGAAGGTCCAGCGCCCAGTCGTGCGGCAGATCGATCCTGCTCCACGCCGAGTCGTCGAAGCGCGGCGACGCCGGCCCGTTGGCATGGCCCGCCTTGGCGAAGAGGCCCTCGCCGCTCAGCTTGCCGTAGCCGAAGTCCTTGGCGGGATCGGCGGCGTTGCCCAGGGCGAAGCGCCAGCCGTAGTCCAGCAGCAGCCGCTCGCGCAGCGTGTTCGGCCCGTTGACTCCGGGCAGATTGGCGCCCATCTGCGCGAAGATTGGGGCCGCGGCCGCCAGTCGCGACCCGCGCGGCTCGGCCAGCAGGTCCTTGCCCGTCATCACTCCGGCCGATGCCGCCAGGCCAGCCTTCACCAAATCCCGCCGCGTCCACTTTCCCATATCAAAAATCCTCCAGGCTCTCGCGCCTCCGGCAGCGTTGCTTTGGCCATAGTGCGCGCGTCATCCACTTTACAGCTTGGAGAGATTTTTGGCAGTGGGGAATGAGATTCGCGCGTGGCGCGAAACCCCACTCATCGCAAAGTGCGCGATGAATGGGGCACCCAAAATTGTGGCTGGAATGAAAAACCCCACATCTCAGAAGCGAGATGTGGGGCACCCGGCAAATACGAAATACGGGGATTTTTCGCTCCGCTCAGAATGACAAACCTGGGGAAGGTCTGAACAAGTCCTCCAGATTCCCTCGGCGGCTAAAGCCACGTTCAAAACAGGCGGTTTGCGGCGGGACTAAAGTCCCGCCCTTTCAAAACGTGAGCTTGTGCAGTGATTTCCTAGATGGAACTCATGTTGTGCAGGAACTCCTGGTTGTTGCGGGTCTTGGCGAGCTTGTCGGTGAGCAGTTCCATGGCCTCGACCGGGGAGAGCGGGTTGATGACGCGGCGCAGTATCCAGGTGCGCGAGAGTTCTTCCTTGGGGATGAGCAGCTCTTCCTTGCGCGTGCCGGAGCGCTGGATGTCGATGGCCGGGAAGACGCGCTTGTCCACCAGCTTGCGGTCGAGGATGACCTCCATGTTGCCGGTTCCCTTGAACTCCTCGAAGATGACCTCGTCCATGCGCGAGCCGGTATCGACGAGGGCCGTCGCAATAATCGTCAAGCTAGCCGCCCTCCTCGATGTTGCGGGCCGCGCCGAAGAAGCGCTTCGGGCGTTGCAGGGCGTTGGAATCCACGCCGCCGGAAAGCACCTTGCCGGAGGGCGGGACGATGGTGTTGTAGGCGCGCGCAAGGCGGGTGATGGAGTCCAGCAGGATGACCACGTCGCGCTTGTGCTCGACCAGGCGCTTGGCCTTCTCGATGACCATCTCGGCGACCTGGACGTGGCGGGCGGCAGGCTCGTCGAAGGTGGAGCTGATGACCTCGCCCTTGACGCTGCGCTGCATGTCGGTGACCTCTTCCGGGCGCTCGTCGATGAGCAGGACGATGAGGACGACCTCGGGATGGTTGGTGGTGACGGAGTTGGCGATGGACTGCAGCAGCATGGTCTTGCCGGTGCGCGGCGGCGCGACGATGAGCCCGCGCTGGCCCCGGCCGACCGGAGTGAGCAGGTCCATGACGCGGCCGGACATGTGCTCGCGGTCGGTCTCCATCTTGATGCGTTCCTCGGGGTAGAGGGGGGTGAGGTTGTCGAAGAGGATCTTGTTCTTGGTCTCCTCGGGCGACTCGAAGTTGATGGCCTCGATCTTGACCAGGGCGAAGTACTTCTCGCCCTCGTGCGGCGGGCGGACGTTGCCGCTGATGGTGTCGCCGGTCTTGAGGTCGAACTTGCGGATCTGCGAGGGCGAGACGTAGATGTCGTCCGGGCCGGGCAGGTAGTTGTAGTCCGGCGAGCGCAGGAAGCCGTAGCCGTCGGGCAGGATCTCCAGCACGCCCTCGGCGAAGATGTGGCCCTCTTTTTCGCTCTGCGCCTGCAGGATCTTGAAGATGAGGTCCTGCTTGCGCAGGCCGCTGGTTCCGGCGATGTCGAGGCCGCGGGCCAGCTTGGTCAGCTCGGCGATGTTGTGCTCTTTTAGTTCTGAAATTGTCATATTTTCCTGGGATTTACTTCTATTTTTTGGGGGGGATTTGGGACTGAGGAGGGGAGTTGCCTTGCGGGGAACGCCTGACGAAACCTGCTCTGGAAGGAGAGGGGGTCGTGCGGAACGCGGAGCAGCTACCGGATGCTATGAATTATACGCTTGGGGGAGGGATTCGGTGCAGGGTGAATTTCTTTTGCAGCAGTGTGGCGGCAAGGCCGCGCGGGTCAGGCCGCGCGGCGTTCCTCAAGGCTGTCGACGGCCGAGTCAGCGGCACCATCCATGGGGATGGTGTCCTTGAAGCGGTCAAACACTTCGTTGGTGGTGTCCTGCAGGCGGGTGTTGGGCTTGTGCAGCTTGCGTGTCGCCTTGGAGGCAAGCTGGCAGAGCTCGTAGCGATTGGTGACGTGTGTGAGTGCTCCAAAGATAAGGTCTGAGCGCATAAAGTTTCCTTTCGTTTCGTCGCAGCGAAGGGCGTGATGTCGAGCCTGGCATCGACTTGCTACAGACCGCAAGTGCGAGCCACAATGTTTAAACTATCTAAACTAATGAATCAAAATGCTTTGATGCAACAGCCGGTTTTTGATTACTGAGATCGCCATTCCCAAATCATTCGATGCCGGATTCGGGCGATGGCTCCGTTCTTTCTGAATATTCTGTTCCCAAAGTGCGTTCTTGTTCCCGAAGTGCGTTCTTAAGACAGTGCTTCAGTGCGGCGCAGAGACCCGCGCTCCTTTGAGTATTATCGACATCTCATGCAATTCGGAGCAGGTTGCGCTCCTGCGAACTAAGACAAGCAGAGTCGAAGCGTTGTTGCTGTAAACCCGCATAAACCTCTCTTGCGGGACTGACCAGCGTGGAACAACTTGCTATATGGAAGATAATCGGTATGTCTGACTGAGTCAATACTTATTTTGGGAAGTTGTGAAAATTAATCTTCCATAAATGGGAGGATTGTGGTGTTACAGGCTGTGGAAGATGGTTTTCTTGCCTCGGCAGGCAGATCGCCAATGGCCACATATTATTGATTATATTTAGTTTTCCTGTAGCTAAAGACCCACTCTCCAACCGAAGGGCAGGAAGCGGAGATTATCCACAACCTGGTAAGATCCAGTAGCCGGGGGCTATGCCCAGTAGCTGCGGTCGAGGGTGCGGTACTGG
>CAVYDK010000019.1:0-132736 GCA_963767315.1 uncultured Acidobacteriaceae bacterium
GAACGGAGAGCAGCGGAAGCAGAAGGAGAACGGCGGAGAGGCGGGCGGCGTGGGTGAGTTGGCGCATGAAGAAAGTATAGCGATTGGCACTGTGAAGCAGATTCCTCCGCTACGCTGCGGAATGACAAACAAGCTGGGTTGCGGACTGACAAACCGGGGGATGGTTAGACGAGGACTTCGGTGGGGCCGGTGGCGGGGGAGTTGAAGACGCGGCGGTAGCGGGCGATCTCGGAGTCGGGGCCGGTGGACTTGCGGGGGTTGTCGCTGAGCTTGACGGCGGGGCGGCCTTCGACGGTCATCAGCTTGCAGACCAGACTGATGGGGTCGAAGTCGGGCTCGCCGCGGGGATGGCAGCCGCGAAAGTCGTTGGTGAGCAGGGTGCCCCATCCGGCGGAGAAGCGGATACGACCGTGGAAGTACTGGTGCAGCTTGAGAATCTCCTCCACATCCAGTCCATCCGACGCGATGAGGCGCTTCTTGCGCGGGTCGCGGCCGCGCGCTTCGAGCCAGCGGATGTACTCGTCCCCGGCAAGGACTGGGTCCTTGGAGTCGACGCGCTGGCCGGTCCAGTCGGCGACCCAATCGGGCGCGCCGTCGAGGAACTGCGTTGTGCCGAAGGTGTCGGGCAGAAGGATGAGCAGCTCGCCGCCGTAGCTCTGTTGCCATAGCTCGAGTACGCGGTACTGCGAGGCATGGAGCGCCGAGTCGCCGTTGGCGAGCGCGGCCATGGCCATGGGGAGTTCGTGCGCGTTGGTGCCCATGGCTTCGAGGTCGTGCTTGTAGGCGAGGAATGTGTTGGATGAGCCAGCCATGCTCTCGCCGAGGGTCGCGTGCAGGGACTGGACGACATACTCCTGCCAGAGGAAGCTGTGGCGGCGGCGGGTGCCGAACTCGGAGATGCTGACCTCGGGCACGGTGCGCAGGCGCTCGATCTTTTCCCACAGGCGGGTCTTGGCGCGGGCGTAGAGGACGTCGAGCTCCATCTCGTTGAGGCGGGCGAGCGCGGCGCGGGTGCGCATCTCGCTGACCAGGGCGAGGGCGTAGACCTCCCATAGGGTGACCTCGGTCCAGAGGCCGGAGAAGCGGAGGATGAGCTGGCCGTCCTGCTCGGCGACGGTGTAATCGGAGAGACGGAAGCCGTCTTCGAGCCAGGCGAGGAAGTGCGGGCTCGAAGATCTGGCGCGTGCCGTAGAAGGTGTTGCCGGCGAGCCAGATCAGCTCGGAGCGGCGGAAGCGCAGGCCGCGCAGATGCTCCATCTGCGCGATGAGGGCGGGCGCATCGACCTCATCGGCGAGGCGGACGCGCGCGGTGCGGTTGACGATCTCGCTGGTGACATGGACGGCGGGAAAGTTCTTCCAGATGAACTGGAGCATGAGCAGCTTGTAGAAGTCGGTGTCGAGCAGCGAGCGGACGATGGGGTCGAGCTTCCAGTTGTGGTTGTGCGCGCGCTCGGCGAAGTTGACATTCATGCAGACCATTGTCGTCGCTAAGCGGCCGGCAAACAACTGCGGCGAAAAATCTCTCAGAGGCCGGCGAAGAGGTCGGTGGCGTGGGCGGCGGCTTGGGGGTGGGGCGTGGCGGCGAGGGTGTAGAACTCCTTGCCGGCGCGCTTCTCGAAGTAGGACTGGAAGCGCTCCATCAGCGGAAGCTGCGAGGTGTGGGCGCGAAAGGCCTCGAACTTGCGCTTCTCGACGCGGCTGACGTCGAGGGTGACGGTCCAGGGCGCGGGCAGCGGCGCGGCGCGGCCGGGAAAGAAGAAGCCGGAGGTGGCGTAGTAGAGGCGCTGGGCGGTGTGCGTGGGGCCGAGGGCGGGGAAGCGCTTGGCCGCGGCGGCCCAGTGGACGGCGGCGGTGGTGAAGAAGGAGACCATGCAGTGGTCGGCGTGGGTGTTGCCGGCGCCGTCGCCGCCGAAGGTGAGGACGACCTGGGGGCGATAGGCGCGGATGCGCTCGACCAGCAGGGCCGCGGCCTGGGAGAAGTTGGCGAACTCGAGCTGGCCGTCCTGATAGTCGAGGACCTCGTGGTGGGTGACGCCGAGGATGCGAGCACGATGCGGCGAACTCGGCGCGGCGCATCTGGCCCAGCTCGGCGGCGGAGGTGGCGGTGCCGCGATTGGTGGCGGCCTGGCCGTCGGTGAAGCAGAGGACGGAGGTCTCGATGCCGCGCTCGGCGGCGAGCATGAGCGCTCCGCCGAAGCCGAAGCACTCGTCGTCGGGATGGGCGGTGACGCAGAGGAGTTTGAGGGGGGATTTGTCGCTCATGGATGGATTAAGGGTAACGCAGGTGGCTCATCTTGTTGGATGAGAGCTTGCGAGCGGACGGTGCAATGGCGAAGACCGTTTGTTAACTTGTTAGCACCCCCTCCCCCCCCCATTTTCCGTGCTTCGTAAAGCCTCTGGAACCAAAGAGATGTGACTTTGCGCCTGCAAAGATTAGATTCAAGGCTACTTATACCTATCAATAAGAAAATAAATGGGTTCCTCCGTGTTTCGGCTTCGGGCATGAAAAACCCCGGCACGCTGCCGGGGTTTTCCTTGTCTTCTCTACTGCTTCTATTTTACCAGATTGAGGGAAACTACTATGCCAACTATTTTTTGGATGGAAGTGGTTGGTGCGGTGCGGGTTAGGGATTTTTTTGGGCGCGCAGGGGCTTGACACGCGATTTTGCTGAGGTTTTTGAGGAAAGAAAATTTTGATTCTGCGATTGGGCTGCGTGGGTTGGGCGGGAGCGGTCGAGGGCTGCGCACGAGGCCCACCTTTCACCAATCTCAAAAGCTCGGGTGATCTTGCCCTGTGGACGTGACCCCATATCCACAACCCGTTAAATTAATTATTCATCCTTTTGTCACAGGTTCACGGAGCGATGAGGATTTCTCACTGTAGTTTCTCTTATGAATTTCTAGCCGACTCTCAATATGCTTTTTTCGCGCTTCGAACGTTGTCAGATTGTTATGCCGGGCCAGCGATGAATTGCAAAGTGAACAAGCGAGCCGCAAGTTCTCTATTTTATCTTCACCGCCCTTGGCACGGGCTAGAACGTGGTCAACCTGTGCCGATGCGTATGCGGCACGGGAAATCAAGAGATCCTCTCCGCAGTATTCGCAGTAACCATTCGCGCTGTCAAAAACCTGATGCCAGATTTTGGGTGGAGTGATCATCTGTCTTCCCTTTCACTTGAGTTTATGAATTTAAGTAGGGATAGAGAACAAACTTAGGGCAACTGTTCTCTGTCGCCATGCGGTCATTGAGATATGAATTGTCTGGGTGAAGACATTTGCCATAACTACATGGTTCAACGTCTAAATCTTTGCCATAATTCTTTCTTTGCCCGCCCCAATATACACAAGTGGCACAAAGACTCCTATCTTTCCCCAACAGTACGCCCATGCTTCCTCCTTATGCTTTTTCACCACGCATAGTATCACTAGTCCTCTCCACAGCACAAAGCGAGCCGAAGACAAATGCGGGGATTCTTCGCTGCGCTCAGAATGACAAGCAAAGGGGCTTCGGAATGACAAACAATAAACGAGCAACAGCAAGGGCAAGAACAAATACAGAGATTCTGGCTGCGCCAGAATGACGACTTCAGAAGACTGCGCCAGAATGACGACCTTTGGGGCTGCGCCAGAATGACAGCAAGAACAGACAACCGCAGGTCCTTCGACTGCGTTTGGCGCAGCAGCGCGCCAAACTCCGCTCAGGATGACGGCTTTGAACTATGTGCGTGCTTTGCTCAGGATGACAGAGTGAATAGGGTGACGGGATCGCTGGGGGGGCGGGCGGCGGCTTTGACGGGGGCGAAGGAGAGGCGGTGGAGGGGGGTGGGGCCGAGGGCGATGAGGGCGCGGAGATGTTGCGCGGTGGCGTATCCCTTGTGCGCGGCGAGGCCGTAGCCGGGATGCGTGGCGTCGAGGGCGCAGAGGAGGCGGTCGCGGTGGACCTTGGCGACGACGGATGCGGCGGCGATGGAGAGCGAGAGCGCGTCGCCGTGGATGAGGCGGGTCTGCGGGGCAGGGGTGGTCGAGCTGCATGGCGTCGATGAGCAGGTGGTCGGGGGCGATGGCGAGGGCGCGGACGGCGGAGAGCATGGCGAGGCGCGTGGCCTGGACGATGTTGACGCGGTCGATGGTGGCGGCGTCGATTTCGGCGATGGAGATGGCGAGCGCGGTGGAGCGGATGAGGCGGTCGAGGGATTCGCGCTGCGCGTTGGTGAGCTGTTTGGAGTCCTTGAGGCCGGCGCAGGCGAGATCGTCGAGGCACTCGGGCAGGATGACGGCGGCGGCGACGACGGGGCCGAAGAGGCAGCCGCGGCCCACCTCGTTGACGCCGGCGATCGAGCGAAAGCCGCGGAGGCGCAGGGACTGTTCGTGCGCGTCGGAGCAGACCAGGAGCTTCAACATGCGCTGCTTGACCGTGGCGGCGGAGACGGCGCGCGCGGGACGAGGGGGGTGGGGCATAAATGGTCTTCTCGCGCTGCCTCGATTGCTGCGCAATCGAGGAAGCGCGGTCAAAAAAAAGAGTGCGTATTTCGGCACGGCTGAAGCCGTGCCCTCCGTTCGTGCCGATTCCTGTCAATAACAGATACAGGCTCTACGAGCATACTGCGAAAAAGCCTCGGCAATTTAATGTAAAGGCCACGGCGAGGGAGCGCCGTGGCCGAAGGTTTGAAGAGTGCGGAGAATTAGGAGGCGCGGGCGACCTCGCGCAGACGGGCTGCCTTGCCGCGCAGGCCGCGCAGGTAGAAGAGCTTGGAGCGGCGGACCTCGTAGGAGCGCAGCTTCTCGATGCGGTCGATGACCGTGGAGTTGTAGGGGAAGATGCGCTCGACGCCCTGGCCGAAGCTCATCTTGCGCACGGTGAAGGTGCCCTGCGGGCCATTGTTGGCGGCGATCACCATGCCCTCGAAGGCCTGGAGGCGCTCTTTCTCGCCCTCGCGGATCTTGACCTGGACGCGGATGGTGTCGCCGGGGCCGAAGGCGGGGTGGTCGGTCCGCTCAAGTTTGGCGGCCAGCTTCTGCATAATCGGATGAATGGACATGGGTGGTTTCCTGTTCGAGTGTCGAAGCTATAGTTTACACGAAGACGGGCTGTTTCTCGCGCAGGATTATGGGCGAACGCCGATGAGGGTGAACTTCGATTGGAGGCAATGGGGATGATTCGGCGATGCGGGGAGCGGGACTTCGAGGCGATATGGAGCATCATCAACGATGGCGCGGAGGCGTATCGCGGAGTGGTGCCGGCGGACCGGCTAGGCGATCCGTATATGGGGCGGGAGACGCTAGCCGAGGAGATTGCCGATGGGGTTGCGTTCTGGGGGTATGAGGAGGAGGGCGCGCTGGCGGGCGTGATGGGGATTCAGCAGGTGATGGATGTGACGCTGATCCGGCACGCGTATGTGCGGACCGGCGCGGCAGGGGGAGGGGATCGGAGCCAGGCTGCTGGCGCACCTGCGCGAGATGGCGGGCGGGCCGGTGCTGATTGGGACATGGGCCGATGCGGCGTGGGCGATCCGGTTCTATCGGCGGCACGGGTTCGAGGTGGTTACGCCGCAGGAGAAGGACCGGCTGTTGAAGAAGTACTGGAAGATACCGGAGCGGCAGGTAGAGACCTCGGTGGTGCTGGCAGACGAGCGCTGGCGGGAGAGGTCGAGTGGGGCGTAGAGGTCAGGTCGATTTGAGGGTGGCGAGATAGGCGCGGTCTTCTGGGGTGAGGGGGGCGTGGGCGAGGAGGTCAGGGCGGTTGCGGAGGGTTTTGGCGAGGGCGGCCTGACGGCGCCAGCGACGGATGGAGGCGTGGTCGCCCGCGGCGAGGACCTCGGGGATGGGCGCGCCGCGGAAGTCGGCGGGGCGGGTGTAGTGGGGATAGTCGAGGATGCCGCCGGAGCCGTGGGTGGAGCGGGGAACGCCAGGCGATTTTGCAGACGCAGGTCCTTCGACTGCGCGCTGCTCCACCCCAGCGAGCAAGCTCGCCGGGGACCCCGGCTGCGCGCTCCGCTCGGGATGACAATCGGAACCGCCGGCAAGGTCGGCATCTGCCAAGCCGAAGCTCTCGTAGCGCGCGGAGTCGGCGTGGCCGAGGACGCCGGGGAGGAGGCGGACGGTGGCGTCGAGGACGGCGGCGGCGGCGAGTTCTCCGCCGCTGAGGACGTAGTCGCCGATGGAGAGCTCCTGGTCGGCGAGGAGGTCGGCGACGCGCTCGTCCACGCCCTCGTAGCGACCGCAGATGAGGACGACGCGGTCGAGCGTGGCGAGGCGGTGCGCGGTGGCCTGGGTGAAGGGCTTGCCCTGGGCGGAGAGGAGGATGACGGACTGGCGGGTGAGGTCGCGGGTGGGCTTGGGGGCGATTCCAGTAATTAATCTATTACTTTCAGTATAACTTGTATCTGGGTTATTTATATTCTGTTCGATAGATGTTGAACATTCATCGGTAGCGTAATGTGTAGCGCTGCGAACAAAATGCGGGGATTCTTCCCCTTCGACAAGCTCAGGGTCAGAATGACAATCCTTAGTATCGCTTGGGCTGGACGGCGGTCCGAGCGATTCGATGCAGTCAAAGATGGGCTGGGGCTTGAGGACCATGCCTTCGCCGCCGCCGAAGGGACGGTCGTCCACGGTGCGATGGCGGTCGTGGGTGAAGTCGCGCAGGTCGTGGGTGGCGACGTGGACCGCGCCGCTGGCGATGGCCCGGCTCAGGATTCCGTGGTCGAGCGGGCCGGAGAAGAAGTTGGGGAAGATGGTGAGGATGTCGAAGCGCATGGTCATTTTTCGGGGGCGGCGCGGTTGGGTTGGAGGTTGAGTTCGGCGAGGCCTTCGGGGAGGGCCATGCGGATGGATTTGGCGGCGGGGTCGAGGGCGATGAGGAAGGCGCGGGCGAATGGGACGAGGAGCTCGTCGCCGGAGGGCGTGGTGAGGACGAGGAGCGGTGCGGCGGCGTCGAGGCGGCGCGCGCCGTCGGGGGTGGTAGGGAAGTGGACGGCGGCGACCGTGCCGAGGGGCTGGCCGCGGTCGTAGACGGTGCAGCCGATGAGGTCGGAGATGTAGGCGGCGCCGGGGTCGAGGGGCGTGCGCTCGGCCAGCGGGACGAGGACTTCGTAGCCGGCGAGCGGCGCGGCCTGCTCGATGCTGTCGATTCCGGCGAAGCGGAGGACGATGCGGCCGGCGTTACGGCCGACGGGAAGCCAATGCGAGGCAACCTCGGCGGTCCGGATTGAAGGGGATGTTTCGGTGGAGGGGGACGCTGCGGCGGTAGAATCCGCGAAGCCCTGCGGGGCGAGCCAGACGCGCGGCTGACGGGCGAAGCGCTGGGGGAAGTCGGTGAAGAGGTCGGCGAGGACCTCTCCCTTGCGCCCTTGGGGCCGAAGGATGCGGGCCAGCACGATCCATTGCGATGCGGATGCCATGTGCCCCATGTTAGAGCATCTCTCGAATACACGTGGAATTGGGTAGGGGTGCAGTTTGAAGCTGGGACTTCCCTCGGGGACTAAAGTCCCGTTCTCCATGCTGAGCTTACGGCGTCCATTCGACTTCGCTCAGGACAGGCTCTGAAGCCGCGCCCTTTCAAAACAAATGTAATCTGCGCCATTTTGAAGAATGCTCCACCTTGCCCACTGTTCGCGGTGGGGGAAAGCTGGGCCGGAGGAGCGGGGGTCAGCTAGTCTGCGGCTGCTCGCCGTCCCCCAAGTCGTCCTCTTCGTCCTCGTCCTCGATGATGTCGAGCGCGAAGCGGTGGCGCAGCTTCATGCTGGCGGCGCCCAGGATGGTGCGCAGGGAGCGCGCCGTGCGGCCCTGTTTGCCGATCACCTTGCCGATGTCCTGGGGCGCGACGCGGACCTGCAGGATAGTGGCCTCGCGGTCCTCGATCAGTTCGACGGAGACCCCGTCGGGTTGGTCGACCAAGGCCTGGACGATCTCCAGGATGAGCTGCCTCATCCTCTCGTCGGACGATTGGCCGTTTGCTGCGGGAGTAACTTCGTTCATCACAGACACCTCTTGGGAGTATGTCGCGCCGGCCTGATTCCGCTCATTGCCTCAGTCTGGGAGAGGTCTTCAGAGGGTGAACCATTGCTGCCGGTACAGACCCGTGTTGCGTCCTGGAAGAGATGCCAGACCGAAACACGCAGACCGCCTGGTTGAAAGCGGCCATGCGAAAAGTTTACGGGAAGGATGCAGAAAACAGATGAGAAGAACTGTCGTTGGCGACATCTTTTGGCACTGGAAACTGGTTACTAGATAACTAACTAGTTACTAGGCGGCGGGGGCAGGCTCGGCGTCCGGTTCCGTGATTGACGTGGTGGTTGGTTCAGCGACTGGTTCTGCGGCTGGTATCGCGGCCGGCCCGGCGATGGGCGCGGCGAAGAGCTTTCCGACGCGCTCCGACAGCAGGGCGCCTTTGCCGACCCAGAAGTCGATGCGGTCGCGCTTGAGGTCGAGCGAGGCGGGTGTGGTGCGCGGGTTGTAGGTGCCGACGACTTCGACGGAACGGCCGTTGCGGGCGCGGTCCTTCTCAATGACAACGACGCGATAGTGGGGCTGCTTGCGGGCGCCAACGCGCGCCAGGCGGATCATCAACACTTAGGGAATCCTCTCAAGAACAACGATGTGATTGGGCGAAGAGATGAAATCGAGCGGTCTGCCGTTGCAGGCAGGGACTGCCGGAGAAGCAGGCGGGACCCAAGCTCACACGACCCAACACCTAAGTATCGCGGAATCTGCGGGATTTTGCAATGCGGGAGAGGCTGGCTGCGGAGTGTGCCCGAACAATGCCATGCCGCCCCGTGCTGGCGGCGGCATGTCGCTGGGCACATGATACTCCGGATGGCCCCAAGTGCGGATACCATAGTCCCGCACATGCGGCGGTACTGTGATTTCTGTCACACCTGTTTGAATTATTTTTCGTCGCGCAGCAGGGCGTCGGCAGCCCACAGGACGGGCGCCTGGCCGTGCAGGTTTCCGGTCTCGCGCCTGCGGTCGAGGTAGTACTGCATGTTGTCGAACTTGCCGGTTCCGGTGCAGACCTGGGTGACATCGTGGTTCTGATCGATGTAGCCGACCACGGCGATCCAACCGCGGCGTGCGGCGGGCGCGTAGGTGGCGGCGTCCAGCCAGCCGTGCTTGACGCCGGTGATGAGCGCGAAGCTGAACATGGCGGAGCTGGAGGATTCGGGCCAGGCCTCGGGATGGTCGATCAGCTCGCGCCACATGCCGTCCGCGCCCTGATACTTCAGCAGCGCGGCCATCATGAGCTTGTAGCCGGCCATGATGCGCGGGCGGTCGGGATGGTCGGCGGGCAGGGTGCGCAGCATCTCGGCCATGCCGGCGGCGAACCAGCCGTCGCCGCGCCCCCAGAAGTACTTCACGTCGGGCGCGTGGAAGAAGAGGCCGTTGGGCTGCTGCAGGCGGTCGAGGTAGGCGACCATCTCGTGGGCGTCGCGGTCGAGGTACTTGCGGTCGCCGGTGGCGCGGTAGGCCTGAAGCTGCAACATGGTGAGCATGTACATGTCGTCCACCCAGAAGCGCGTCTCGGGCGAGAGGCCCTGCAGATTGTCGAGCGGCACGACCGCTTCGGGGTAGGTGACGTCGGGCGTCGGCGGCGCCCACTGGCGGTCTGCCCAGGAGAGGCCGAGCTGCAGATACTTCGGATCGTAGGTCGGGAGTCCCTTGGTCTGGATGGCGATCTCCAGCGGCATGACGCCGAAGATGGAGTCGTCCACGTGGTGTCGCTGCGGCTGGCGGCCCGTGCCGCCCGGCAGCATTGGGTCGAAGAGGGCGATCAGGCGGTCGCGCAACGAGTCGTCATGGGTGAGGGCGGCGAAGTTCATCGCGCCGTAGAAGGTGCATACATACGGGTAGCCGGAGAATCGCGCGCCTTGCGTCCCGGTGACGAAGTGCTCGGCCAGCGCCTTGCCGACCTCGGCGGGCGAGACGCCGCGCGGCCAGGTGGTGAGGTCGCCGGGCGCAACCGGAGCGGGTTGCACATACGGGCCTTCGGGGACGCGGCGCGGCGGCATGGGTGCGTCGCGCCGGGTGCGGCGGTTGGTGCGGCGGATGCGGGCGGAGGCGGGGTTTGGGCGAGCGAGGTGGCGGCGAGCAGGAGGGATGCGCAGAGGAGCGGGAGGGGCCGGAGGTTCATGGGTTCACCTTTGAAGTTTGGGTGGGGCTGTGTCGGTCAACCAGTCTACGCGGGGAGGGGGAGATTGGACAACTGGCGGGGGTGGGGGGATGAAAGCGATTGATGTTTCACTGAGCGATATGGGTTGTTACCGCCAAGGGATTGCCAACAGTCGGTTGCTGCATTATCTGGAAGCCAGTAGAATGACAGTTTTCGCCGGTTGATGGCATCAGATGGCATTTGACGAATGCAAAATTTAGGTAAGCCTACTTGTCAGGTATACCTAATTGAGACCCCTCCTTCATATCGCCGGTACAGCCGTAGCCCTGTTTGTGGTGCTGGCCGGAACACGGGCGCTGCCGCTTTGGGCGCAGAGCGGCACCAGCAGCGCGCTTGCGGGGAGCGTAGCGGACAAGAGCGGCGCAATGATTGCCAATGCGCAGGTCAAGGCAACCGAGGTGAATACCGGCGCGGTCCGCGCAGTCCAAAGCAACGCGGACGGGCGCTTTCTCTTCAGCCAAGTGAATCCGGGAACGTATCGCATTGAGGTCAGCGCGGCGGGATTCGGCCCCGGACAGTCGCAACCGGTAAGCGTTTCGGTGGGCCAGACCGCCGCTGTCAATTTCACGCTGTCACCCGCGGCAACCTCGCAGTCGATCGAAGTGACCGCGCAATCGGGGCTGATGAGCCTGGAAAATGCGAATACGTCGACCACGCTCGAGGAGAAGACCATCAAGAGCCTGCCCAATCCAGGTCAGGACCTGACCTATATCGCGCAGTTCGCGCAGGGCGCGCTGATGAATACGGCGGGATCGTCGAACGATGCCAAGGCCGCGGGCGGCTACGGCAACGTCGAGTTCAACGGACTGCCTGCGACCTCGAACGGATACATCCTGGACGGCTTCGACGCGAACGATCCGTTTCTGGGGCTGAATATCGGGCTTTCCACGAATCTCGTCATCGGACTGGACGCGCTGCAGGAGGCGACCGTGAACACCAACTCCTACGCGGTCGATCAGGGACGGTACGGGGCGTCGCAGGTGAACTACTTCACCAAGTCGGGACGAACCAGTTTCACGGAGATGTGTACGAGATATGGAACGGTTCGCTGTTCAACGCCGCGGACTACTTTCTTCATGCCAACGACACGCCGGGAAACATTGCGAAGAAGCCGCGCTCGACGGTGAATGAGTTCGGCGTGAGCGTGGGCGGGCCGATGCGCAAGGACAGGCTCTTCTTCTTCGCGCATTACGAAGGCATCCGCATCGCGCTGCCGCTGGTTGCGCGAACGACGGTGCCGTCGCCTGCTTATCAGCAATATGTGCTGCAGCAGTTGCCGCAGGGCGGGACCGATCCGGTCAACGGAACCGCGCTGCCCGCGCAGCCGCAGGAAGTGGCGTTCTACCAGAAGATGTTCGCGCTCTACAGCAACACGGCAGGCACGCCGACGCCGGTTCTCTCCTGTCCGCTGGATGCGAATGGCGTGTTGCTGCCCGGAACCCAGACCTCGACCAACCTGTTCAACGGCCCCGGTTGCGCGAACATCCGCACGCAGTCGATGAACAACAGCGACAGCGAAAACCTCATCGTCCTCAAGATCGACCACACCATCAACGCGAACAACAGCATGTGGTACCGATTCCAGCAGGACACGGGCCTGCAGGCCGCTTATACCGATGCGATCAACGCAATCTTCAACTCGTACTCGCCGCAGCCGCAGCGGACGCTGGTTGCTCGGCTACACGCATCTGTTCACGCCGAATCTGGTCAATCAGATCAACCCCGGCGCAAGCTGGTATTCGAGCCTCTTTCTGCCCAACAACTACGCGCAGGTGCTGCAGACCTTTCCGATCGTGCTGGCCGGAGGCAGCTCCAACGCGCCGTTCACCACGATTGGCGGCAACGACCAGACCTATACCCAGGGCCGCAAAGTGACGCAGTGGCAGATCAATGACAACCTGATCTGGACGCATGGACGCCATAGCTTCAAGTTCGGCGAGAACTCGCGCAGGCTGGATGTGAGCGACTACGACCTGGGCGAAGGCGTGGTGCCCACCGTGGTCTACAACGATCTTGCGCAGTTCACCTATGGCGCGGCTTCCACGGCGACGGCAGCCTTTCCGGTTACGCAAAAAGAGAGCATCGCGCTTGGCAACCTTGACCTGTACGCGATGGACACCTACAAAGCCAGCCCCGATGGACGCTGATCGCCGGGCTGCGGTCGACATGGAACACCGATCCGGTCAATCAGCACGGCCTGTTCGCGCGGCCGGCGGGATCGTTCCTCGACATGAGCCACGACATCGCGCAGCCATTGAATCAGGCGATCCAGACCAACGTGCGCAAGGCTCTTCCCCGGCACGCCGCTCTTCAGTTGGCAGCCGCGCGCTTCGGCGGCCTACAAGCTGTCGGATAAGATGGCGATCCACGCCGGCGGCGGCGTCTTCAACGACATCATTCCCGCGCAGGTTGCCGACCTGGGCGCGACAAACCCTCCCTATGCCCCGGTCTTTGTCGGCGGCATCAACGGACAGGTGGGCGGCGTGGGCATTGCGCCGGGAGTTACAAACAGCGCGGTGGATGCGACCGCGCAGGCCAACCAGTCCTTCCAGAGTGCTTCTGACGTGCGGGAGCAGCTACTCCACTGGCGGTCAACCTGAACACCTTTCCCAGCGGCACGCTCAAGACGCCCTATTTTCTGCAATGGAGCCTGGGCATCGAGCGCGAACTGGGCGCGCGCGGCGCGCTGCGCGTGGATTACGTCGGCACGCGCGCCGTGCATGAGCCATATCAAGTGCAGTTGAACGGCTATCAGACGGTGTGCGATGGATGCTTCGCGCCCTTCGCCTACAACCAGCCGCTTGATCGGCGCTTCGGCAGCGTGAACGAATTCCGCACCGGCGCGGGCAGCCACTATTCCGGCCTGCAAACCAGCGCGACAAGCAATTCGGCGGCCTGACGTTGCGCGGCAACTACACCTACAGCCATTGCCTCGACGAAGTCTCCAACGGCGGCCTGCTTGCGTTTTCCAGCCTCGGCATTCTCTCTCCGCTGCCCGGCGATCTGCGCAAGGAGTACGGCAACTGCGACTACGACGTGCGCCACAACCTGTCGGCCTTCGGGATCTATGAGATTCCATTTCATTCCAGCCACGCATTGCTGAGGCAGGCGCTCGGCGGATGGCAGGTATCGGAGACGGCGTTCCTGCACAGTGGACTGCCGTTCAGCGTGCTCAGCGCGCCCTACACGGCGAACAATCACGGCATCTTCCAGGGCAGCGGGCCGCAATATGCAAACCGGGTTCCCGGCGTTCCGCTCTATCGCAAGACTGCTGTCTCCGGCGTGACCCAGACTGGCAGCCTGCAATGGCTCAACCCGGATGCCTTCGCTTCGGTGGTCGATCCCAGCACCGGCGCGTGTGCCGGAGGGATTCGCCCGCGAACTGCCAGTTCGGCAACTCCGGCCGCAACAACTATCGCGGGCCGCATTTCACTTACTCCGAGATTTACCTGACGAAGAAAATTCCCATCACCGAACACGTAAGCTTCCGCTTCGACACGCAATTCTTCAACGTCTTCAACCATCCCAACTTTGCGCTGCCCAGCAATCAGGCGGGCACGCCGGGCGAACCGGCAACGCAGACCGGATTTGGCGCGCTGACCAGCACCATCTCGCCGCCCACGGGACTGCTGGGCGTCGGACTGGGCGGCGACAGCTCACCGCGCATGATCGCCTTCCAGGGCAGGATTGAATTCTGAAATTCTGCGCTGAGTACTGCTGCCATGAACGGGATACTGGAGGAAGTAACCAGGTTTGGTTTCACACAGGCGGATTGCGCTAAAGGAGCCTGCGCGGGCAATGTGGTGGCGGCGAGCAGAAGGGATGCGCAGAGGAGCGGGAGGGATCGGAGGTTCATGGGTTCACCTTTGAGAGATTGGGTGGGGCGGTGTCGGTCAACCAGTCTATTCCGGGGAGGGGGAGGATGGACAACTGCGGGGGTGGGTGGGTGGGTGGGTGCGCCAACATGCTAGACTTGCGGCGAATACAGAGGGCTGAACTGTATGCGCGTGAGCCTATCGTTCGTCGTAATTCTTCTAGCTGTTTTCTGTCCGTTAGCTGCACAACAGACGGCTGCACCAGCGGCGACTGGGGACAATACCGCCCTACCCGGCATATCGCCTGCTGACCTCGAAGGCCGAGAATGGCGGATAGTCGAGTATTCCATTGGGGGTAACTACTTTAGGTCAACTGGTCCGGCTTTGTGGGGAGGACTCAAGCCGTACATCGCCTTTTCAGGCGGCATCATCAAGGGATCGCCGGGTTGCGGGCAATTTATTGGGACATACCGTAATACTGAGCGATATGCTTGCAATCTCGGCAAAGTGGGCGGACGATAAGAAATGGCCTTGAGGGGTGAAGAGAAAGACAATGCTGCGAAGATTCTTCAGGCGCTTGGCAATGTGCGTCTAAATAAACCCGCATACTTCAGACCCATGTCCAACGCTCTATTTCTAGAAGACGCGTACGGGGAGCTTCTGGTTAGAATTGCGCCGATGCAGCCCGGCAAGGACCTCTCTGAACTCCACGACACCTTCTGGAAACTGAACCAACTCGAAGGCTCGGCTGTCGGCCTGTCGAACGCGGTAGTGAACATCGAAGAATCCCGAATCACGCTGAGTACGCCCGCCTACAGCGATTCGTCTCCATTTCAGTATCTGCTGACCGGACTGAAGTTCCAGATTAGCCAACCAGACTCCCCATACATCAAGAATTTGCAGCCAACCGACCAGCGGGTCGTCCATGCATTTGGAAACGCACTCCAGAAAATTGCATCGTATGAGACAAAGCAGGGCAACCTTACCTTCTACGACAAGGATCGACAGCCGCTCTTCGTTCTCAATCCGATACAATCCTCCGGAATTGAAAATCGCCAGTGGAGGATTGCCAAGTATCGTGGCGAAGGTTCCGGTCAGGCGGATAAAGATGGCCTAATCGATACGACATATGATGCATCGATTATCTTTTCGAACGGTCGTGTGGAAGGATCACCCGGCGCCGGTATGTGGGCAGAAACTTACAAGCTCTCTGGCGACGTGTTGACATTTGATGGAGGATTTTCGTTTGAAGGAGCCTGGTCTGGAGAACAAATTGACCAAGGCTACTTGGTTTCAAAGGCCTTCAAAGGCGACCGACGGATAGAACAAAGGGACAATCAAATCCTTCTGCGCGACACGAACGGACAAACACAGGTATTACTTGTGCCGTTCTAGAAAGGGCATTCGGTCGTTGGCTACTTATGCCAGTGGGTGGGCCAAATTAGGTCGCGGGAAGAATTTCGTGTATGTCGGGAGATCGTTGCGCGGTAGAATTACGGTAGCGAGAATTGCGATAGCGAGGCGACGATGGACTGGACAGGATGCGAGCTGGTGGAGCGGGTTGAAGGGAAGGTCTCCGGGCGGCCCGTTGTGCGCGGGACGCGGATACTTGTCGATACGATTGTCAGGGACTTCGACATGGGTGCTTCCGTGGAGGAGATTCAAACAGACTACCCCACGCTTGAGGCTGATACGATCCGGCAGTTGGTGGAGTTCGCGCATTCGCGCCGCCGGTCGGCCGCATGAGGATTTTGCTGGACGAATGCCTTCCTCATCGTTTGCGGACCGCGTTGTTTGAACAAGACATCATGACCACGAGTTATATGGGATGGAAGGGCCTGAAGAACGGTGTCTTGCTGCGGGTGGCAGAGGATGCCGGAATTGAAGTTCTGCTGACAGCGGATGGGAATCTCACATATCAGCAGAACTGGTTGAATCGACGGATTGCGGTCATAACTCTCTCCGGCAATCACTGGCCGGCGATAGAAAAGAAGTTGCCGGAAATTGTCCGAGCCTTGAGTCTGGCCATGCCGGGATCGTTCCAGTTCATGGACTTTGGCGGTGACGAAATATAACGGCTGATGCTATACGACCTCCGTTACTTGTGCCAGTGGGTGGGCCAGTTGAGGTAGCGGGTGGCGGCCTCGTGGATGGCGGCGGCGGAGGTGGAGAAGCTGGCGGCGACGTGGTGCTCGAAGCCGTTGAGGCAGATGTAGCGGAGGAGTTCCTGCATGTTGGGGATGTGGACGACGCCGGCGCCGCCGAAGGTGGATGAGCGGGTCGTCGGTGAATGCTCCCTGGCCGACGTAGCCCTTGATCTGGCCGGCGAAGTCGTCGGTGGAGAAGCGGGCGAAGGACATGGGGCCGGCCTTGACGCGGCCATCGAGCGTGCCGTGGGTGTTCTGCTTGCCGACCGTTCCGGCGATGATGAGCTGATAGTCCATCTTTACGCCGGGGTTGAAGAAGTGTTTGGGAAGGTTGGAGCAGTGGAAGCAGACGGCCTTGTCGGGGTCCGCGCCGTAGTTGTTGTTCCAGTCGAGCAGGGCGGAGGGCGTCTGGCTGGCGAGCGCGAGGGCGTGCATGGAGAGCGTGCCGAGGGTGTCGACCTCGCAGGCCGAGGCGAAGAGGTCCTCGCTCATCATGGACATGACGGTGCAGGGAACGATGCCGAGGAACTCCTCGATGCTGGTCCAACACTGGACGGAGGTGACGGAGCAGTTCGGAGGCTGTCTTCCAGGCGTCGATGACCGCGCCGAGCTTGGCCATCTTGAGCAGGGCGGCTTCGGGCGTGTCGCCGACGGGGATGTACTTTTTGATGGCCGCGAGCTTGGCTTGCGCTGCGTCGTCGGTGTCCTTCATGCGGGCGATGCGGCCCATGACTTCGCTGAGGTCGAGGGTTTCGACGGTGATGCCGCTGCGCTCCAGCAATTTTTCCGAGTAGCGGACGGTGTTGAATGCGGTGGGACGCGCGCCGATGGCGCCGATGCGGAGGTTCTTCAGGCCGCGAACGACGCGGCAGACGGCGGCGAACCAGGCGAGGTCGGAGGCGAACTCGGGCGAGTCGGGGGCCTCGGTGTGCAGCGTGGTGAGCGAGTAGGGGATGCCGTACTGGGTGAGGTTGTTGCAGATGGACATCTTGCCGCAGAAGCTGTCGCGGCGATGGGCGATGGACATCTTGGCGGGCGCGTCGGGCGTGGCCTGGATGAGGACGGGGACGCGCAGATCGGCGAGACGGATGGCGTCGGCCAGGCCGCGCTCCTCGCCGAAGTTGGGCAGGGTGATGATGAGGCCGTCGATGGCGGCGGCGTGGGACTTGAAGAGGGCGGCACACTTTTTGGCGTCCTCGTAGGTCTCGACCGCGCCGTGGGCGGTGACTTCAGGCGTGAGCACGATGGGCTTGATGCCGGCGGCTTCGAGCGCGGCGATGATTTCGAGGCGGCCCGATGTGGCGAGGTGCGAGGGGAAGAATCCGCGGTTGCCTACGAGAACTCCCATGGTCATTTGCTTGGACATATTGCTCCTTGGTATTTGGGGCGATCGGGAAAAGGCTTAACGCCGATTGTCACCGATGGAACCGATAAAGACGAAAGACGAATTAAAGAGAAAAACGAATGATTTGATTAATGATTTCACCGTTACTCGATGTATCAATCCTTATTTAAATCGGTGATTCATCGGTGTGTGTCGGTGTTAGGACTTTAGCCTTTGCCGGGGCGGAAGCGGATGGTGTAGAAGAGGCCGAAGGCGGTCATCAGGAGGCCCCACCAGAAGGCGGGGTGGAGGTTGGCGAGGACGGTCGAGCCGGGATGCCAGAACTCGTAGATGCCCTGGCCGAGGATGATGGCGCCGCTGGCGAGCATGAGGACGCCGACGAAGAACCAGATGGAGAGCGATTGCTCGGTGCTGGGATCGACGTGTGCGGTGTGCGGGGTTTCGGGGTGTGAGGTCATTGGGTTCGATCCTTCAATCTTGACTGAAGTTTGCCGGTTGAGAGGAGTGCTTTTCATTCTTGAGCTGTGAGCCTGCCAGCTATGAGCTATCAGCCTTAAGCTGGGTTGGCCAACTTACCAGAGCCAGAGGTTGAGGATGAAGAGGACGGTGGCGACGACGATGGCCCAGAAGATTGGCTTCTGGTAGAGCCGGGTTGAGCCGTCGGACGGGATGACGGTGCATCCGTAGACCAGGCCGTTGAGCTGCGCCTCGGGCGTGGGCTGGGTGCAGTAGCTGACGATGACGGTGACAACGACGCAGATGACCCACGACCAGAGCGCGCGGTAGAGGTTCTCGGCCATGGGCTGGGCGTTGGGGCTCATGGCGACGAAGCGCAGGTTGTGCATGTCGGTCTTGACCCAGACGAACATGGCGATGGAGGCGGCGGTGCCGGAGAGCAGTCCCCAGAAGCCGCCCGCCCGGGTGGCGCGCTTCCACAACATGCCCAGGATGACGGTGCCCCAGCAGCGGCGCGATGAAGAAGCTGAAGAGCGCCTGCACGTAGTCCATGATGCTGGCCGCGTGGCGCACCAGGTAGGCGGTGCCGACCGAGACGGCCATGCCGGCGATGGTGGACCAGCGGCCCATCAGGACGTAGTGCGAGTCGGAGGCTTTTTTGTTGATGTATGCGCCGTAGATGTCGTAGGTCCATACGGTGGAGAATGCGCTGACGTTGCCCGCCATTCCGGACATGAATCCGGCGATGAGGGCGGTGATGCCGAGGCCGAGCAGGCCGGGGCCGAGGTAGCGCACCATCATGAGGGGAAGGACCTGGTTGAAGCTGTGCGCGCCGTGGAGGACTTCGGGGCTGCCGTCGGGGTAGAGCTGGATGAGATGGCCGGAGGGGTCCTTCAACAGGACGAGCGCGAGCAGGCCGGGGAGGATGACGAAGAAGGGGACGAACATCTTGAAGGCGGAGCCGATGATGGGGGCCATGCGCGCGGAGCGGAGGCTGTTGGCGGAGAGCACGCGCTGGACGACGAGGAAGTCGGTGGTCCAGTAGCCGAAGCTGATGACCCAGCCGAGGCCGAAGACGATGCCGGTCCAGTGGACCCCCATGGGGTTGGCGGCGAAGCTGCCGGTGGTGGACCAGAGGTGGGTGTAGTCGGCGCCGGCGCGCGCGGTGATCTGGGCCATGAGGTTGTGCCATCCGCCGGCCTCGATGAGGCCCAGGATGGGGATGAGCATGGCGCCGGCCCAGATGAGGACGAACTGCAGTACTTCGTTGATAATGGCGGAGCGCAGGCCGCCCAGCATGACGTAGATAGCGACGGTGATGGCGCCGACCCACATGGAGAAGTTGATGTTCCAGCCCAGGACGACCTGCATGACGACGGCCATGGCGTACATGTTGACGCCGCTCATGAGGATGGTCATGAAGGCGAAGCAGACGCCGGAGAGGCCGCGCGCGCCCTCGCCGAAGCGAAGCTGCAGATAGCCGGGGACGGAGTGCGTCTTGGAGATGTAGTAGAAGGGCATCATGACGACGCCGAGGAAGAGCATGGCGGGGATGGCGCCGATCCAGTACCAGTGGGTGGCGAGGATTCCGTACTGGTAGGCCGCGCCGGCCCAGCCCATCAGTTCGAGCGAGCCGAGATTGGCGGAGACGAAGCTGAGGCCGGCGATCCAGGCGGTCATCTCGCGCCCGGCCAGAAAGAACTGCTCGCTGGTGTTGGCCGCGCTCTTCACATAGAAGCCGATGAAGATCACCATGGCGAAGTAAAGCAGCAGGATGGCGACATCGACCGGCGCGAGGCGGATCAAATGCGTGGGGGCGAGCAGCAGGACGGCGGGGACCGGGGCAGCAGGCATAAAGACGGCAGGCATGGGGAGTTATTCGTCCATTCTATCGGCGGTGTGGGTGTTGTCTGGCCGCTCTGTTCGATTCCGGGAGTGATTCGCGGACGTAGGAAAATATACGCACTTGGGCGTACGCATGTCATTCGCGGCGGAAATCGGGTGAGGGTCAGTTTGCCAACTGAATATACCTCGGGGACTAAAGTCCCTTGTAGTTGTTGGCTTCATCGGCGTCCATTCGACTTCGCTCAGGACAGGCTCTGAAGCCGCGCCCTTTCAAAACGGGGACTGTCAAAACGGGGGCTGATTCAGGGATTTCCTAGAAGATAGGGACGATCAGCAGCGCGGTCTCGTTTCCATTTGCCTGTGTGGCGATGACCCGCACGTGCTCGCCTTTGTTGTAATCGAACTTGAGGCCGGTCATCACTCCGTTCTCCGTGTCGGCCACCGTCTTGGCGTCGATTTGGAAGATCTCATCACCGCCGGTACTGTTCCTGAGGACCAGCAGGTGCTCGTGGCGGCTGAGCCTGACGACCCTCCCGGTGCGATTCAGCAGCGGCCCGGTACCGAGGTCGCGCAAGGCGACGATGGTGCGCACGTCCCCTACGCCGCAGTAGTAGACGATGACATGGGTGTCCCTGGTTGTGAACTTGTCCGCGGCGATTGCATCGGCGCTGACAGCCTTGTCGAAGTCGATGGAGACGCCAGGCTTGGCCCATTCAAAGTGTCCCGAAGTGCCGTCGTCGGTGTCGATCTCCGTCATCTGAATCTTCGGATGGATCGTCCTGACCGTTCCGGAGAGAGCGTGGACCCTCTCCTGGGCGATGGCGATGGAAGGCAGCAGTGAAAGACAGATTGCGAATGTTACAGCTCTCGACAGCAGCTTCATGATGGATTTGCTCTCCTTCATTCCCCGTTGCAGATCGTGCGGCAGGCCCCATCGAGGGCCATGCCACGGAACCAATTCTATATCCGTGCGCCCGGGTGCGGAGGTTGCGGCGGCCGGGTGCTGCCGGATCAGCCGGCGGCGAGCTCCCGGGCGCGCTGGGTGGCCCGCTTGACGGCCTTGATGAGGGTGACGCGCAGGCCGCCCTCTTCCAGTTCGAGGATGCCGTCGACGGCGCAGCCGGCGGGGGTGGTGACGGCGTCCTTGAGCAGCGCGGGGTGGTAGCCGGTCTCCAGCACCATGCGCGCCGAGCCGTAGGCGGTCTGCGCGGCCAGCAGCGTGGCCACATCGCGCGGCAGGCCGACGTTGACGCCCGCCTCGGCCAGCGCCTCGATGATGATGTAAAGGAAGGCGGGGCCGGAGCCGGAGAGGCCGGTGACCGCGTCCATGTGCTTCTCGTCGACCACGACGGTGCGGCCGACGGTGGAGAAGATGCGCTGGGCCAGGGCGATCTGCTCGGCGCTGACGAAGCGGCCTGAACAGAGCGCGGTGGCGCCGGCCGAGAGCAGCGCGGGCGTGTTGGGCATGGCGCGGATGACGGCCAGGTTGCAGCCCGCCGCGTCCTCGATGGAGCGCGTCCTCACCGAGGCGGCGAACGACAGCAGCAGCTTGGAGGGCGTCAGCGCGGGGAGTATTTCGGCGATGAGGGCCGGGACTTGGGCCGGCTTTACCCCCAGCAGGATGACGTCTGCCTGGCGGGCCGCGGCGAGGTTGTCGGTGCCGACATTGACGCCGAACTGCGCCGAGAGAGCCAGCGCGCGGTCGGGATGCTGCACGGTCGCGACAAGCTGGTCTGGGAGCAGAAGATTGTTCTTGAGGAAGGCCTGCAACAGAATGCCGCCCATCTTGCCCGCGCCCAGGATGGCGACGCGCAGGTTGGGGAGTACAGACGCGGGGACTGGAAGTTCGTAGGTGTCAGCGCTCATTCTCTCAGGCTACCAGAGTCGGCATTGCGTGCGCAGGGGGAAATCCGTGCAGAGAGGGAAATGCCGGTGGAGGGTGCGATGCGCAGACAATCCGGATGCTGAACGCAGGCGCGAAGACACAGGCGGGATGCAGAAACGGTAAAATATCGCTTGGGCCATTGTTCATGTGCGATAAAGGATTCCAATCGGCGCGCATGAGGCATAGGATTCTGCTGGGTATTGTTTTGGCCGACTCCATGGAGGTTTGCGATGCTGAAGCTTCTGTTCGTTCTCCCCTCGCTGATGTTTCTAGCTCTCCTGTCGCAGGGGCCGGCTGCTCCTCCTGCCCCGGCTGCACCTCCAGCCCAGACTGCGCCAGCCGATCAGACTGCGCCTCCTGCACAGGCCGCACCTCCCGATCAGGCTGCGCCTCCCGCAGCGACTGCGCCACCGGCCGCAGCGGTTCCTGAGAACAATCCGGTAAAGCCCACGGCCGAATCGCAGGCCCACGCCAAAGAAACCTACAGCATCGATTGCGCGATGTGCCACGGAGAGAACGGCAACGGCAAAGGCGATCTTGTCGGCGATATGGGGCTGAGCCTCAAGGACCTGCGCGACCCGGATACGCTGAAGGACAAGACCGACGGGGAGCTCTACACGCTCATCCACGACGGCAAGGGCAAGATGCCCGCCGAAGGCGACCGCGCCAAGCCGGACGACATCTGGAACCTGGTGGTCCTGCTGCGCTCGATGGCCAAGAAGTAGGGCGTGACGGTTACTGTGCGGGTTTCTGTGCTGAAAGCTGGGACTGAATCCAGGCGTTGACCTGGGCTTCGAGGACATCCAACGGGAGCGCGCCTGAGTCGAGGACGACGTCGTGGAAGGCGCGGAGGTCGAATTTGGGGCCGAGGGCTGATTTGGCGCGGTCGCGCAGTTCCAGAATCTTGAGCTGGCCCATCTTGTAGCCGAGCGCCTGCGCGGGCCATGCGATGTAACGGTCCACTTCGGACTGGATGTTGGTCTCGTCGAGGCCGGAGTACTGGTGGAAGTAGTCCACCATCTGCTGGCGCGTCCAGTGCTGGGAGTGGACGCCGGTGTCCACCACTAAGCGAATCGCCCGCCACATGTCGGCCTCCAGACGGCCGTAGTCGGAGTAGGGGTCCTGGTAGAAGCCGATCTCTTTGCCCAGGCGCTCCGAGTAGAGCGCCCAGCCCTCGGTGTAAGCGGTGTAGTAGCTCTGCTGGCGGAAGGCGGGAAGGCCGGTCAGCTCCTGCTGGATTGAAATTTGCAGGTGGTGGCCGGGGATTCCCTCGTGGTAGGCAACGGCCTCGACATCGGCCAGCGAGCGGTCGGCCCAGTGGTAGGTGTTGACATCGACCTGGCCGGGACGGTGGCCGTCGGGCGTGCCCTGATCGTAGAAGGCCTGGGGCTGATTGGGGGCCATGTAGTCGGGCATGGCGACGACTTCGAGTTTGGCTTTGGGCAGCGTTCCAAATAACTCCGGCAGGCGGGGCTGCATCTGCGCGATGTAATGACGGTAGGCGTCGAGCAGCGCGTCGGCGGAGGCGGGATGGAGCTTGGGGTTGGCCTTGAGCGCGGCGTTGAAGGACTTCTGATCGGCGAAGCCCAATCGATGCACGATGGTTAGCATCGCGGCCTGATCGCGGGCGACCTCGTCGAGGCCGATCTTGTGAATCTCCGCGGCGGTTTTATTCAGCGTGGTGGACTGGCGGATGCGGAAGGCGTAGTAGGCGTCGCCGTCGGGCAGGGCCGAGATGCCGGGGTCGGTGCGGCAGTTGGGGATGTAGGCGACGGCGAGAAACTTGGCGAAGCGCTGGTAGGAGGGGAGAACGGCGTTGGCGATGGCGTCGAGGACGGCTTCCGTGATGCGCTTCCGGTCTTCGGGCCCGACGGACGCGGGGAAATTTTTGAGTGGCAGGGCGAAGGGGCTGTCGGCTGGCTTCTGGGCGGCGATGGACTGGGTCTCGGCGAGGGCCTTCTGCATGAGGAACTGCGGCGGCGTGCGGCGGTCATCCAGGCCGGATTGCAGGTCGGTCATGATCTGCGAGAAGGCGACGGGAACTTTGGCGAGGCGCGCGATGTAGTGGTCGTAGTCGTCGGCGTTGTCGAGGGAGGTGTGGGCGGCGAGCTGGGGCAGGTCGAGCTGCAGGCCCTCGTACTGGTTGACCGGCATCTCCCACTCCTTGAACCGCGCGGCCTCCTGGTCTTCGATGAGCGAGCGGAGCATGAGTTCGGCGGAGAGCTGGGCTTGATGCGGAAGGCCGGTGGTGTCGATGGCAGCGAGCCGCTCGATGAAGGCGCGGCCGCGGGCCAGGGATTCGTTGTAGGCGCGGGGAGAGAAGTCGGTGAGCTGGTCGTCGTAGCGCTTGTCGCCGAGGGTTGTGGCATACTCCGGCTCGTGGCGGAGCTTGTCCTGCCAGATGTCGTTGAAGAGACTGTTGAGTTCACGCGAGCGGGCTGCGATGTCCTGCGTGAGATTCTGCGCGGGGACGGCGGCGGGAGTGGGCGCGGGCGCGGCGCGCAGCTGGGCGGAGAGAGAGACCGGTGCGGCTAAAATGCAAGCCAGAACTAAAAGAAGACTTTGTTTCATGGGACCTCAGGTATAGATTTACAGCCTCACTTTTATCTTATGCGAGGCGATCAGTTGGCGTCGGCGAGCGTTGTATGCAAGGAACGGCATACGCTGGGACTGTATATGGCCTCCTCCACCTGCGCGTTGGAAGATTTGGCAGCGCGAAGTTTATGCACCGAATGAGCTGCTCCGGGCGTATAGGCAAGATGAGAGCATAATGGCGATCGCAAACGACGAGTTCCGCAGACTCATCGAGACGCACCAGCGCATGGTGTTCTCCATCGCGTTGCGCGTCACAGGCGACTACTCCACCGCCGAAGAGGTGGCCCAGGATGTTTTTCTCGAACTGCACCGCAGCGGCGAACGGCTTGCCGGCGAAGACCACATTCGCTACTGGCTGCGCCGGGTGGCGACACATCGCGCCATCGACGCGCTGCGGCGCAGGGCTGTCCGGCCGGAAGCTGCGGCGGAGGAGTGGGTCGAGGAGCAGCACGTGCGGGAAGCGACCGCGAGCGACGCTGGCCTGCAGGCGCGGCTCGAAGACCTGTTGCGCACGCTGCCGGAGCCGATGCGGGTCGCGGTGGTGCTGCGTTATCAGGAGGAGATGGCGCCAGACGAGATTGCGCAGATGATGGGCAAGTCGGTCGCATCGGTCAAGAGCCATCTACATCACGGTCTGCAACTGCTGCGACGCAAGGCCGTTGTCACTATGAAGGAGTATCAACGTGAATCAGTCTGATGATTTGAAGGTGAGATTCGAGCAGGACGAGTTCGAGCGAGAGCTGGTGGTTGCGATGCGGGCGGTCGATCCGCCGGAGGGCTTCGCCGAGCGCGTGATGGTGCGGGCGCGGCAGGTCGAGTCGGTGCCGGTTCGGGCGAAGCTGCTGACGATGACGATGCGCGTACGGATATGGAGCGTTGGAGCGGTTGCGGCGAGCTTGCTGGTTGGCGGCTTCTTCTTCGCGCAACAGGAGAGGCAGCGGCATCAGCGCGAAGAGGCCGCGGTGGCCGCAGAGCAGTTCGATGCGGCGATGCGAATTACCGACCACACACTGGAGCATACGCAGCAGCAGCTGTGGAATGCAGGAGTGCGCTTCGGGAATTGAGGCCGCAGAAGATTGAGGAGGAAGACGATGACGAAGACGATGCAGTTGGTACTGGCGATGGCGATGGTTGCTGCTCCTGTGGCGCGGGCGCAGCAGGCGGAGGTGCAGGCGGCGGTTCCTGCCGTGGAGCTACAGGCGGCTCAGACAACGGGGGGCAATGCAGCGGACAAGGACGAGCTGTTTGCGGGCACGGAGAAGTTTGCCAAGGGAGCCAAGGAGTCCTCGGAGTTGAACCTCGGCCCCAAGACGATGGGGATGGTTCCGAGCGGCAAGGGCGGCGGAGAGCTGGCGCGCAAGATGAAGTTCATGGTGATCCGCAACTACGTCTACGAGAAGGTGGGAATGTACAGCATGGACGACGTCGAGGTCTATCGCAAGAAGCTGAACGACGGCAGTTGGAACTGCTCGATTCGCGTGCGCGAGAAGGACGGCTCGACCGACATCTGCTCGCGCGAGATGCCCGGCGGAGGCAGCGAGATGGTTATCATCGCCGCCGAACCGAAGGAGCTGAGCTTCATCCACATCAGCGGAAATATGTCGCTTAACGACCTACAGAAGATGAATGGCATGGGGCGGCTGACCCATTAGGGCGGTTTAGGGAATTGTGCAGACCGTTGTGGGGCGAGCAAAAGCAGATTCCTCCGCTTCGCTGCGGAATGACAAACAAATGTGGTCTACACCAATTCGGAGATGCTCTAGCCGCTCCACGGGCCAGCTGCTTGAGAGGGTACCGCTCCACCCCACAAGACCTGGATCCTGCGCAACAGGAAGGAGGTTTGAATCATGATGAAGCGAGCACTTCTGGGCTTAGCATTTCTCTTGACTCCTGTACTTGCGCTGGCGCAGGATGCGCGGCTGACCTACGATGTGGCAACCGTCAAACTGAATCCCTGCGGCGGCCCGAAGTCGAACCGGGCAAGTTCCGACCAGATACTCATCACCGATCAGACGCTGAAGCAGCTCGTCGTGCTGGCGTACAGCGTTCAGCCGTATCAGGTGACAGGCCCGGCGTGGATGGAATCGGTCTGCTTCGATGTCACTGCGAAATATCCTCCCGGCACCAAGTTCAGCGACCGCTGGCTGATGCTGCGCTCGCAGCTGGAAGACCGCTTTAAGCTGGCCGTGCATCATGAGTCGAAAGAGATGCCGGGTTACGCGCTCATCGTGTCCAAGAGCGGCTTCAAACTCAAGCCGTCCGATCCGGGCGAGGGCAGCACAACAGGCGGCAACCAGGGCCGCGTGTGGACCTTCAGGGCGCGGAAGATCGAGATGTCCACTCTGGCCTACGAACTGGCGGACAGCCTGGGCGATGTCGTGGTCGACAGGACCGGACTTCAGGGTGTCTACGACTTCCAGCTCCGGTGGGCCAGCGACGACATGAGCAGCCCCGCCGACAGCGACGCCAATGCGGCACCATCCCTCTTCACCGCTCTACAGGACACGCTCGGCCTGACCTTAAGGCGCCAGAGAGTCCCTGTCGATGTCATCGTGGTCGATCATGTGGAGCGCGTTCCGACCGAAAACTAAGCTCGTCTTCTGCGCGTGGAACGCTCTAGCTGGCGCGGGATTCCGTGGAGACTGAGCTGGCGTCCAACATGCGGTAGAGGGTGGAGCGGCTGATGCCGAGCAGCTCGGCGGCGCGCAGCTTGTTTCCTCCGCAGCGGGTGAGGACGTCGAGGACGTGCTGCTGGATGACGTCGTGCAGGCGCTCGATGTGGATGGCGGGCGGCCGGGGTGGTGCGGCGGAGGCGGGTTCGACCAGCGCCAGCAGGTGGCGCGGCTCGACGACGGCGCCCTCGGCGAGCGCGGCGGCCTGCGCGATGACGCGTTCCAGCTCGCGCAGATTGTTTGGCCAGAGGCGCTCCTGCAGTTGGACCAGGGTGGATTTGGCGAGCAGCTTGGGGGCCTGGCCGGTCTCGTCGGCGATCCTGCGCAGCAGCCACGCGGCCAGGACGGGAATGTCCTCGACGCGCTGGCGCAGCGGCGGGACGAGAATTTCGACCGCGGAGAGGCGCGCGTAGAGGTCCTGGCGGAACTGGCCGATGGCGGCCAGAACGCGCAGGTCGCGATCGGTGGAGGCGAGAATTCGGGTGTCAATCCGTGCCGGCCCGCCGCGGCGGAACTCGCTGCGGCTGGCTGGCTGTGGGACGTTGCGCCGCTCCTCGCAGGCGCGGATGAAGCGGAAGAGCGCGGCCTGCAGGGTGAAGGGAAGCTCTCCGACGCTGTCCAGGTAGAGCGTGCCGCCGTTGGCGGAGTTGAGCAGCGAGGCGGCGGATGGCGAGGATGCGGAGCGTGTCGGTTCGCCTTTGGCGATGGATTCGGCGAGCGCGCTGGCGTTGGCGACGATGAATGGGCCGTCGGGGCCGGGCGAGAGGGCGTGAATGGCGCGCGCGACAAGCTGCTTGCCGGAGCCGGTCTCGCCGCGGACCAGCGCGGTGCGGAAGTAGGGGGCGATGCGCTGGACCTGCGAGCGCAGGCGGCGGATGGCAAGGCTATCGCCCAGCAGCACCGGGTCGCGCTGGATGCTGCGGGAAGAGGAGGCGAGCGCGGTGCCCGCAGGGTCCGGATTCTGCGAATCGGAGAGCGGTTGCCGCAAAGAACCCGCGGAGATGAAGTGGCTGCTCGACATGGCTTACACACCTCATCGGCGCAAAACGCGTTTCAGATGAGTGGGGAGGAAGAAAAAGAGAGGGAAAACCGGGTGCAGGCAGATGCCGGCCCGCGGTTAGAAATTTCTAACCGGGCGCAGTTCTTCCAGCGGCGGTCGATCGGCCACCGAAGACGGGCCTTCGGCTGATTTGGGGGAGTGCCTGTGCCGGACACTACGCGGCTGCGGTGGCGCAGTAGGCGTCGAAGGCGCGAGAGAGCTCCTGGGCGATGGCGGGCGCGGTGGAGGTTTCGATGGCCGAGCGCTGCATCAGGTAGACGAGCTGGCCGTTGCGCAAGATGGCGACGGCGGGCGAGCTGGGCGGATTGCCGGCCAGGTAGTCGCGAGCGCGCTGGGTGGCCTCGGCGTCCTGCCCGGCGAAGACGGTGACGGCCTGGTCTGGCGTGGTTGTGTGCTGCAGGGCCAAACGGACGGCGGGACGCATCTTTCCGGCGGCGCATCCGCAGATGGAGTTGACCACCAGCAGAGTGGTTCCGGGCCGGGCCAGCGCGGAGTCCACCTCGGCGGCGGTGCGCGCCTCCTTGATGCCGGCGCGAGTCAGCTCTTCGCGCATGGGGACCAGCATGATCTCTGGGTACATTGAGTTCCTCCGGGGAAGGTTTGCCGCTTCGTGCGCTGCTGTCGCTTCGTGATCTGTTGCTTCGCGTATTGAATAGATGTCTGGCAGTAAGCGCCGGATGCAGAGTTCACGAAATTGGCTGGCTGCAATCGGCGGGTTGCTCTACTCTGGAGGCGTGACGATTCAGGAGAATGTGTCGCTGGCGCAGTACACCACGCTGGGCGTGGGCGGGGCGGCGCGCTGGTTTGTGGAGACGGGCGACGAGGGGGAGATACTGGCGGCGGTGCGCTTTGCGCGGGCGCGGGGCGCGGGATGCTTCATCCTGGGCGGGGGCAGCAACCTGCTGGTGAGCGACGAGGGATTCGACGGCGTGGTGGTGCGCGTGGCGGGCGGCGCATTGCAGTGGGCGGAGGCAGGCGACGGAACGGCGAACATTACAGCCGGCGCGGGGGCCGAGTGGGACGCGGTGGTGCGGCTTGCGGTGGAGAAGAACGGCGCGGGCGTGGAGTGCCTGGCCGGGATTCCGGGAAGCGTGGGCGGGACGCCGGTGCAGAACGTCGGGGCGTACGGGCAGGAGGTCTCGCAGACGATCGTCCGCGTGCGCGCGCTCGACCTGGCGGCGGAGAAGGCGGTCGATCTGACGGACGCGGAGTGCGGCTTTGGCTATCGGCGCAGCATCTTCAACTCGACCGAGAAGGGCCGTTACGCGATTACGCGCGTGGAGTACAGGCTGACGGTTGGGGGCAAGCCGTTGCTGGAGTATCGCGATGTAAAGAACTATTTTGCGGAGCGCGGAGTTGCGCGGCCGGCGCTGGCCCAGACGGCAGATGCGGTGCGGGAGATTCGCGCGCGCAAGGGGATGCTGCTGGTCGAGGGAGATGCGGACTCGCATAGTGCGGGATCGTTCTTCAAGAACCCGGTGGTGCGGGTGGAGGAGATTTCGCGGCTGGCAGCGATTGCGGGCTGCCGCGTTGCCGATGTGCCGCAGTTTCCGGCCGGCTGGGGTTACGCGGCGGAGGATTGCATGGTGAAGCTGTCGGCGGCGTGGCTGATCGAGCTGGCGGGATTTCAGAAGGGATTTGCGATGGGCCGCGCGGGGCTGTCGACGAAGCATGTGCTGGCGATTGTGAACCGCGGAGGAGCGACGGCGGGGGAGATCGTCGCGCTGCGGGACGCGGTGATCGAGGGCGTGCGGGCACGGACGGGGGTCCGACTGGAGCAGGAGCCGGTGCTGCTGGGGTTTGCGGCGGCGAGCTGAGTGGTGAGGAAGTCGCGCGGCGTATCGTTGGGAAGATTCCTCTCCATGCGATAGGCTAAAGGCAAGACAATGAGCGCGACCCATCAACTACGATGTACAACCTGCGGCGCAAGGATCGTAGGAGAGGCTGTTCGCAGCGACTTTCGCTGCCCGGATTGCAATGGGCTGTATGAGGTGATCTATCCCTGGAGCGAGGGATGGAGCGCGGAGAAGACGGCTGGCGCCGAGGTGCGTCTGCCCAATCCCGGCGGGATGCGCCATCTGTGGCAGGAGCGCAGGACATCGACGATGCCGGTGGACCAGAGCGGGGTGTGGCGCTTCCGCGAGCTGCTGCCGATTGTGCGCGACGTGGAGCGCGTGGTGACGCTGCGCGAGGGCGACACGCCGCTCTACGAGATGCCGCGCTCGGCGGAGCTGGCGGGCGTGGACTGGCTGCTGGCCAAGCACCAGGGAATGAATCCGACGGGGTCGTTCAAGGACACGGGAATGACGGCGGCGCTGTCGGTTGCCGTGGAGCGCGGATTCCAGTGGGTGGCCTGCGCCTCGACCGGGAATACTTCGGCTTCGATGGCGGCCTATGCGGCGCGCGCCGGGCTGCGCTCGATTGTCTTTATTCCCGATGGCAAGATTGCATGGGGCAAGCTGTCGCAGGCAATGGACTATGGCGCGCTGACGGTGCAGTTGAAGACCGACTTCGATGGATGCCTCCAGCTGCTGACCAAACTGGTGCAGCAGTTCCCCATCTATCTGCTGAACTCGGTGAACCCGTACCGGCTGGAGGGGCAGAAGACCCCGGCGATGGAGATTGTGGAGCAGATGGAGTGGCAGGTCCCGGAGCACCTGGTCGTGCCGGGCGGAAATCTGGGCAACTCGTCGGCGCTGGGCAAGGGATTTCTGGAGATGAAGCACCTGGGGCTGGTCCAGCGCGTGCCCAAGATCCACGTGATCCAGGCGCAGGGCGCGAACCCGCTCTACCGCTGGTTCGGCGACGAGAACCGCGAGATGAAGCCGGTGAGGGCGGAGACGCGCGCGACCGCGATCCGCATCGGCAATCCCGCGAGCTGGAGGAAGGCCTCGCGCGCGATCGAAGAGACGGGCGGATGGTGCGAGCAGGTGAGCGAGCAGGAGATTGCGCTGGCCAAGGCGGAGATCGGGGCCGAGGGCGTGGGCTGCGAGCCGGCGTCGGCGGTGACGCTGGCCGGGCTGAAGAAGCTGGTGGCCGCGGGGCGCGTGACGCGCGAGGAGCGCGTGGTGCTGGTGCTGACCGGGCACACGCTGAAGGACCCGCAGTACACCATCGACTACCATCGCGGCGAGCTGCTGACGGCGGCGGAGACTGCCGGCGCAACCGAGGCCGAGCGGGCGCGTCATGCGGCGCTGCGCAAGCCTCCGCTGGTGCTGGAGGCGGACGAGGCGGTGGTGCTGCGCGCGCTCGAAGAGCGCATGGCGAAGGTCGAATGCGGCGGGGACACAAGCGACGCCCGGAAGTTCAAAATGAGCGAGAGCGAGGGGCGGAATTTGGGCCGGATTTCGAGGGACAACGAGGGCGCATTGGCTGGCGGAATCCGGCTGCGTCTGCCCGCCACCAGCGCGAACCTGGGGCCGGGATTCGATGCGGTTGGCGTGGCGTTGTCGCTCGCGCTGACCATCGAGGCGCGTGCGTTGCAATTGCCTGTCGGGACGGAATCGGCCCGCACGGAGTTGACGATTGCGGCCACCGGGCGAGATGCGGAACGCTGCGCGCGCACCGCGAACAACATGATCTTCGA
This sequence comes from uncultured Acidobacteriaceae bacterium, assembly GCA_963767315.1. Lineage (GTDB taxonomy): Bacteria > Acidobacteriota > Terriglobia > Terriglobales > Acidobacteriaceae > Edaphobacter. The sequence goes on from CAVYDK010000019.1 coordinate 31,575, forward strand.
GACTTATCGCGAGGTGCTGACGGGTGCGGGGCGCGCCCTGGTTCCGCTCGATCTGCGCATTCACAACGAGATTCCGCTGGGCATGGGTTGCGGGTCGAGCGCGGCGGCGCGGCTGGGCGGAGTGATGCTGGCCAACCACTTCGGCGGGCTGGGCTGGGACCAGCGCGCCTGCATCGAGGAGGCCACGCGGCGGGAGGGCCATCCCGACAATGTGGCGGCCTGCGCGCTGGGCCATGTGACGGTGTCGGTGGTTAGCGGGGATTCTGATCGCTCGGTGCATTCGGCCACCTGCGGCCGGCAGTTGGCATGGAAGCTGCTGCTGGCGTTTCCGCCGGTCAGCCTGGCGACCGAGAAGGCGCGCGCGCTGCTGCCCGCCGGGTACAGCCGGAGCGATGCCGTGGCCAACGTTCAGCGGGCCGCGCTGCTGGTTGCCGCGTTCGCGCTGGGACGGGGCGATCTGCTGCGCGTGGCGATGCAGGACCGCATGCACCAGCCGTTCCGCATGGAGGTCTGTCCGCTGCTGGACCGGCTGCTGCCGCTGGCGGGTGAATCCGGCGTACTGGGCGTGGCGCTGAGCGGCGCCGGGCCGGGTGTGCTGCTGGTGGTTGAGGCGAACGCCGCGATCGCAGAGATTGCCGAGCGGATCCGCCAGGCGGCCCCAGACGCGGAGCTGGAGATTGTTGAGACAAGTATTGGCGCGGGCGCGACCCTGGAGTTGCTCTAAGTGGAGGATGAAGGCTTCGGATGATCGCTGAGCGATTTGAACCTTGCACAGCGCTGGCGCATCTATTATGGAGACAGGTTGAATCGCGCATTTATGATGAAGTTGGATTGAATCTCAAGTCGGAGGAAAGACGCCATCTTGCCCGTTGGGCCGAGTGGCGGGAGGAGTAGCTGATGGCAGGACAGTTTGTGACGGCGGTAAGCGACGCGGAGTTTGAGAAGGAAGTGCTGCAATCGGAGCAGCCTGTACTGGTGGACTTCTGGGCCGCCTGGTGCGGGCCGTGCCGCGCGCTGGCGCCGGTGGTGGACGAGGTTGCATCGTTCTACAACGGCAAGTTGAAGGTGATGAAGATGGATGTGGACGCCAACACAGCCACGCCGCAGCGTTACGGCATTCGCGGCATTCCCACGCTGTTGCTCTTCAAGGGTGGCAAGGTCGCCGAGCAGCATGTGGGTTTCGTGCCCAAGGAGACGATCGACAAGTCGATTGTGAAAGTCCTCGCGTAAAGTTTTTAATTTGCGTTGAGTTTGGTTGAGAAGTTGCCCGGTGGCCGGTCGCGCTGCCGGGCAATTTTTTTGCCTGCGCGGAGATGCTTTCGCCGCGAAATGCTAGACTCAGCACGGAATGATGGAATGGATGTTCTTTCGCGCGGTGCTGGTGGCCTTCTTCATCTTGGCCAACAGCTTCTTTGTGGCCGCGGAGTTCGCGCTGATCAGCGTGCGCCAGACGCGCATGGAGCAGTTGCTGGCCTTGGGCCGGCACGGAGCGCGCACCGCGTTGCACCTGAAGCGCAACCTGGACGATTTCCTGCCCGCGGTGCAGTTTGGCGTCACACTGGCCGCGCTCGCCCTGGGCTGGATCGGCGAGCCCGCCGTGGCCGGAATGCTGCTGGCCGCCGCCGGGCGCTGGCTCTCGGTGATGCCCGCGCACGCGCTGCTCTACGCGCACACGGCTGCCATTGCGATTGCGTTTGCGACGATCACGTATTTTGAGGTGCTGCTCGGCGAGCTGGTGCCGAAGTCGCTTGCCCTGCAACGCGCCGAACGGATCGCGCTGGCCGTGGCCGGGCCGATGGACGTCTTTATCCGCATGACGCGGCCGGCGGTGCGGCTGATGAACCGCTCGGCGGCGCTGGTGCTGCGGCTGTTCCGCGCGCCGCTGCACGGCGAGGGGCAGGTGCACTCGCCGGAGGAGCTGAAGATGATCGCCACGGCGACGCGCCGCATGGGCCTGCTTCCCGTGTTTCAGGAGGAGATCATCCATCGCGCCATCGAGCTGAACCATGTGACGGTGCGCGAGATCATGACACCGCGGGGCAAGATTTTTTCCCTCGCCGGCCGACATGACCATCGAACAGGCCAGCGCGCGCATTGTGGAGGAGCAGCACTCGCGCGTGCCGGTGTACGAGGGGGCGAGCGGCGCGACGGCTGGAGGGATGGCCGACCCCGACCGCATCGTCGGCGTGGTCTACTCCAAGGACATCTCGCGGCTGATGCACTTTCGCGCGGTTGCGCTGGGCCTCGGCGGCGCGGTGGACGCCGGGTTGACGCTGCGCCAGGTGATGCGCGACGTCTTTGTGGTGCCGGAGACCAAGCTGGCCGTGGAACTGCTGCAGGAGTTTCAGCAGCGCCGCCGCCAGATCGCCGTCGTGGTGGATGAGTTCGGCTCGACCGTGGGGATCGTGACGGCGGAGGACGTGCTGGAGCAGGTGGTGGGCGAACTGGAAGACGAGTTTGACATTGCCGCCCGCACGGCCGGTTTCAACGCGGAGGGGGTGATGGCGCTGGACGGCAGCACCACGCTGCGCGACCTGGGCACGCAACTGCACTGGACGTTCCCGCGCGAGGCTGGAGTGGAGACGCTGGCGGGATTTCTGCTGGCGCAGCTTGGCCATCTGCCGGATGCGGGCGAGAGCGTGGAGTACGGAGGACGGCGCTTCGTCGTCGCCGAGATGGCAGGACGGCGCATCGCGCGCGTGCGCGTGGAGACGATCGCGCCCACACCAACAAGTCCCTCGACAACGAACTGATCCTCAAATAAAAACAGCTTGACACTGCGTAATCGCTCGATTACAGTCAATCTATGTTCTCGATCAGACCGCATCCCCAGTTCACCGCCTGGATTGAGGACCTGAAGGATGAGACGGTACGCGGCGTGATCGTGGCCAGGGTCAAACGGCTGGAACGCGGATTGATGGGAGACGTTGAGTCAGTCGGCGACGGCGTATCCGAGTTGCGAATCCATCTGGGAGCGGGGTGGCGCGTGTACTTTACACAGCGCGGCAGGCAACTGATTGTGTTGCTTGTTGGCGGCTCGAAGCGCACACAGAAGAGAGACATAAAGCGCGCCAAGGAACTGGCCGCAATGCTCGATTGAGCGGAGGGAAAATCATGAGCAAACGCATTAAGGCGACCGATCTGCCCGAGTTCGACGCTGCCCATTATCTGGAGAGCGAGACCACCATCGCGGCCTACTTGACTGACATTCTAGAGGCGAAGGATGCAGCTTTATTGGCAGCGGCCCTGGGCGATATTGCCCGCGCTCGAGGAATGACAGAGATCGCCAAGACGGCTGGGATCACTCGTGAGGCCCTGTACAAAGCCTTGCGCCCAGATAGCGCCCCACGATTCGATACAGTGAGTCGCGTATGCGCGGCGCTCGGAGTCCGTCTGGTTGCGCAGGCAATTCACCCCGCGCCGAATGTGGCTGGAAGTTAATCGTCAATGGCTGAAATCGAATTCGTTGACCATGGTTGAAAGAGCAGCTTCACGCGGTTCCTGTCAGCCAACGAACCTCAATAAACCCATGACTCTTGCCAAACCCGTTCGCCGCATTCTGACTACGCTGCCTGTGCTGTGGGTGGTGGTCTCGGTGGTCTTTCTGCTGATCCATCTCGTTCCCGGCGATCCAATTGTGCAGATGCTGGGCGAGGGCGCGACGGCCTCCGACGTCTCCGTGCTGCGCCATGCGTACGGGCTGGATGCGCCGCTGGGCACGCAGTATCTGCGCTACTGGCGCGGCGTGCTGCACGCCAACCTGGGCGAGTCGCTGCGCCTGCACGACTCGGTGACGCACCTCGTCCTCGAGCGCTATCCCTACACGCTGGCGCTGACGCTGGCCGCGCTGCTGATCGGGATTGCGGTCTCGCTCCCGGCGGGCGTCTTCTCCGCGCTGCACCGCGGACGCTGGCCGGACCGCGTGCTGGGCGTGGTGAGCCTGGGCGGGCTCTCGTTCCCCAACTTCGCGCTGGGGCCGATTTTAATTTTGATTTTTTCGATTGAACTTGGATGGCTTCCGGTCTCGGGCGCGGGGACGGGGCGAATCTTCGGGCCGCGCTTCTGGCTCTATCTCATCCTTCCGGCGATCACGCTGGGCAGCGGGCTGGCGGGAGTGCTGACCCGCATGGTGCGCACGGCGATGCTGGAAGAGCTGGGGCAGGACTACATCCGCACCGCGCGCGCCAAGGGCCTCAGCGAGCGGACTGTGGTCTATCGCCACGCGCTGGGCAATGCGCTGATTCCGGTGCTGACGGTGGTGGGATTGCAGTTTGGCAGTCTGCTGGCTGGTGCAATCGTCACCGAGACGGTCTTCAGTTGGCCGGGGATCGGGCGGCTGACGCTTTCGGCCATCTCCAACCGCGACTATGCTCTGGTGCAGGGGTGCATTCTGGCCGTCGGGTTGACATATGTCGCCGTCAACCTGCTGACGGACGTAGCGTACACACTCGCCAACCCGCGCATGAGGGCTTGAAACATTTGCCGAAATACGGTTCAGCAACGGGAGCTTTTTCGTGAAGCATTGGCGCTTCACTTTGTTGTTCGCGATCTTTTTCTCCTGCGCTACTCCCTACGCGCAGACCGTACCAACTGCGCCCGCGCAGCGAACCTTTCACGATCCGACTTATAAGATTTACTTCGACTATCCGGCGGACTGGAACTTCGCGCGGCGCGACCACGAGATCAGCACCTTCCGCCTGGACGCGCGGACGGCGGCGCGGACGACGCAGATGCGCGCGGTGGTCAGCATGCCGGAGAACCCGTTTCCGGATTCGACCTTCAGCGGCGCGTACCTCTACTTCAGCGTGACGCCGCACCGCAACGATGCGGCGTGCGCGCGGCAGGCGGCGCCGGCGGTGCAGGGAAGACGCGGCGCGGTGAGCGAGATCGCCGGCATCAGCTTTGCCCACGGCCACGATGAGCAGCGGGCGATCTGCACTGTCCAGCGCGACGATATCTACACCACGCTGCGGCGCGGCGCGTGCTACCGCTTCGACCTGGCGATCAATACATTCTGCGGCGAGGCCTCCGGCGTCCGGGAGATCACGCCGCAGGAACTCGACGCGGTGCGCGGCCGCCTGGAGGCGATTCTCGCCACCGTCCGCTTCGACGCGAAGTAGACTGCATGGCGTTGGCGGGCGTGGTCCACTTTGGTTGTGCGGAATGGATGGCGGCCCGCTCAGGCGCCGCGCAACTCCGGCAGGCGATCGCGGTAGCGCCACATCAGCGCGATCAGTTTGCGAGCGCCCCAGTAGCGGGGGACGAAGCGCTTTGGATCGGAGAGGCAGCGAAAGAGCCAGCAGAGGTAGAACCTGTCCACCCACACCGGAATGCCAACCTGGTCGCCGCTGAGGAAGGCGATGGCCGCGCCGATGCAGTGGATGGCGGGCCGGTAGGCGAGATGCTGCTTGAGATAAAGGCCGAGGCGCTCCTGGGTCCCGCCGCCGAGTGTGGTGAGGACGTGCTGCGGGCGCAGGCGGTCCAGCAGCGCGAGCAAATCAGGGTCGGCGATCTGATCGCCGTACATGGGGGCCAGGTAGACATACTGCGGGCCGACCTGGATTCCGTTCTCCGCCAGCCATCTGAGGTTGGTCGCCGCGCTCTTCGGGTTGGCCATGATCCAGAACGTGTTGCCGGGGTGGCGCACATCGGGCTGCAAAAGCAGTTCGCGCAGGTATTCCAGGCCGGAGAGCCGCTTGAGCGAGTCGCGCTGGAGGAGGTTCCAGACCATCACCATCAGCGCGCTGTCCGCGATCGCGATGTCCGCGCCGAGCAGCGCATCGCGGTAGCCCACATCGCGGTCCAAGTCCTTCAGCGCGGGAGCGGCCGGCGACACCAGCAGGCCTCCGCCGCGGATGGCCGCAACCGCATCGCTCGCCGGTCCGCCGAAGAAGCTGACGCCGAGGATCGTTCGATGAAAGTTGCCGGTGCCTTGCTCGGAGTTGCCCATGCGGGACTGCCTGCTCGTTTCTGTGGAGTCGAGGCCTACCTTGCGGGGCCGGCGAGCATCTCGCTCTCGATCCAGTTGTAGGTCTTCTCCATGCCGTCGCGCAACCGGATGGACGGCGCCCAGCCGAGCTTCGCCATGATCAGCGTGTTGTCGCTGTTGCGCCCATTGACTCCCTTGGGCGCGCTCAGGTCGTAGCTGCGCTTGAGCTTGATTCCTGCAATGTCCTCGACCATGTCCACCAGTTGATTGACGGTGACCAGCTCGTTCGATCCCAGGTTGAGCGGCTCATGCACATCGCTCTCGAAGATCATCCGAATGCCCTTGAGGCAGTCGTCGATGTACATGAAGCTGCGCGTCTGGCTGCCGTCGCCCCAGATCTCGATCTCACGTTTGCCGCCGTGCTTGGCATGGAGCACCTTGCGGCAGATCGCCGCCGGGGCCTTCTCGCGGCCGCCGTCCCATGTGCCGAAGGGGCCATAGACGTTGTGGAAGCGCGCGACCCGGCACTGCAGGCCGAAGTCCTCCTCGAAGTGGCGGCACATCCGTTCGCTGAAGAGCTTCTCCCAGCCATAGCCGTCCTCCGGCATGGCCGGGTAGGCGTCCTCCTCCTTCAGCGCGGGCGAGTCGGGGCGGTTCTGCTTGTCGCCGTTGTAGACGCAGGCCGAAGACGAGTAGAAGAATCGCTCGACGCCCTTGTCGCGCGCGGCCATCAGCATGTGCGTGTTGATGAGCACGCTCAACATGCAGAGGGCCTTGTGGTTCTCGATAAAACCGATGCCGCCCATGTCGGCGGCCAGTTGATAGATGCTGGTCGCGCCCGTGGCCGCGGTCAGGCAGTTCTGCCTGTCCTGCAGGTCCAGCACCAGGTTCTCCACCCCGTCGGTCACCTGGTGCCACTCCGCCAGCGGCTTGATGTCCACCCCGCGAATCACATCCACGCCCTGTGCGAGCAGGCCCTTGACCAGATGTCCGCCGATAAACCCGCCTGCGCCGCAAACAACCGCACGTTCCCTCTTTAGGCTCATTCCCGCTCCTGTGATTTCCATGCATCCATTCAGATGCATCGGCCGGCATCGTGAAAACAATACCCGCCATCTGCCTCTGGAACTTTGTGACATGATTGTAAGGCAGATGAACAACGCTCCACCAATTCGGCAACGGTCGCGCCTGTGGCGGAACATTCAGCAGCAGCCGCTGGCGGCAGCGGGCATCCTGCTGCTGGCGGGCTTTGTGGCGTGCGCGCTCTTCGCTCCGTGGCTTGCCCCGCAGGCCCTGCGCAGCTCGATTTGGGCGGCCGGCTGCTGGCGCCGGGACACGGCCACTGGTTCGGCACCGACGAGCTGGGCCGCGACATCCTCTCGCGCACGCTCTTCGGCGCGCGGATCTCGCTGGAGGTCGCGGTCTCGGTGGTCTCGCTCTCGCTCTCGGTGGGACTGATCGCGGGCGCGCTGGCCGGCTTCTATGGCGGATGCACCGACACCGTGATCAATGTGTATGTGACGAACGCATTCATGGCGTTGCCCGGCATTCTGCTTGCCATCGCATTTGTGGCGTTCCTCGGCCCCGGCCTCGTCAACCTGGTTCTGGCGCTTTCGATCTCCGGCTGGGTGGGTTACGCGCGGCTGGTGCGGGCCCAGGTGATGGCGGTCAAGGAGCGCGAGTATGTGGAGGCGGCGCGCGCGCTGGGGGCCTCCGACCTGCGCGTGCTCGTCCGCCACATCATGCCTAACATCGTGCAGCCGCTGATTGTGCAGGCGGCCATCGGGATGGCGGGCGCGGTGCTGGCCGAGGCCACGCTCAGCTTCCTCGGCCTGGGCGTTCCGCCGCCCACCTCAAGCTGGGGAGTCATGCTCAACGACGCCCGCTCCCACCTCTTCGATTCGCCGCACCTGGTTGTGTTTCCGGCCATCGCGGTGATGCTGGCGGTGCTCTCGTTCAACTTCATCGGCGACGCGCTCGGCGACTTCCTCGACCCGCGGACGCAGCTCACGGCGGGCCAGTGACCCAGCGCGCGAAGAAGGAACTGACCATCGGCGTGATCTCCGACACCCACGGCCTGCTGCGGCCGGAGGCGATCCAGGCGCTGATCGGCGTGGACCACATCCTGCACGCGGGAGACGTGGGCGACCCGCTCATCCTGGACAAGCTGCGCTGGATCGCTCCGCTGACGGCGGTGCGCGGCAACGTGGACGTCACCGGCGTCTGCCGGCGTCTGCCCGCCAGCGTTGTGGTGGAGCTGGGCGGGCGCTTCTTCTACCTGGTGCACTCCATCGACGATCTCGACCTCAATCCGGTGGCCGCTGGCATCGCGGTGGTGGTGAGCGGCCACAGCCACCGCGCGGAGAAGCATGTACGGAACGGCGTGCTCTACCTGAATCCCGGGAGCGCCGGGCCGCGGCGGTTCGATCTTCCGGTGACTTTGGCGCGAGTGAGCGTGGCGGATGGGGTGGTGCGCGCGCGCATCGTCAAGCTGTGCAGCGACGAGTGAGCGCATCCACAGGGCTTCGATCGGAACCTTTGACCCTGACAGGTGGGTTTGTTATAACTAAGAGGTTGCGCGGCGAAGCGGCAGGACGCGGCGCAAACTGTTCCTGAGTAGCTCAATGGCAGAGCATTCGGCTGTTAACCGAAGGGTTGTAGGTTCGAGTCCTACCTCAGGAGCCAATCCCTCCAATCAGTAGGAACTTGTTGAAATTCGGCTGATCTGTGCGGGTTTATTGGTGATTCGTGTCGTCCCGTATCGTTCTTTGTAACGTGAGGCGTTACATTCAACTCGCGCGCCATACGCACAAAATCCTCGGTATCGTAAGCCTTGTCCGCGCCCACCGTGATGCGCCGCGAGCGGTCTTTCTGCCGCTCGTTGAGCATCAACAGAGAGGTGTCGCGTTCGGCGAATCCATCGGCCTCGGTGACCATCGCGGCGGCGATCAGGCCGTTGCGGTTCTCCACCAGCGCGTGGCCCAGATAGCTCAGCTTCGATTCCTTGCCGTAGCTCTTCTTGTACAACCGCGCGCCCGCATCGGTGGTCGATTCATGCGTTGTATTCGAGCGCCTCTGACCGCGAAAGTCCGCTGCCCGCGCCGTCGTACTCGTAGAAGCTGGGCGTCCACGCGCCCTGGATGGGCTGGGCCTGGCTGATGCGCTCGAGGCCGTAGGTATAACTCCGCGTGACTGCGCCGTTGACCGTCTCTTCCACCACCTGCGGCAGGCCGGTCGGGTTCACGTCGTCCTCCACAAGATACTGCGTGGTCACGCCATTCACCGTCTTGGCAACGCGGTTGCCGAAGGCATCGTAGATCAGGCTCACTTTTCAGGCGCTTTCGAGCAGTATGCCTTAAGCTCCTGCAGGACAACAACAAACCCAGAATCCGTCAATTCTTCTTGAGGCTTACAGGCCACAGCCCTGAAAGGTGTATCTCCTCCATATGTTTTGATTGCGCGATAGATCGTGTCTCTAATGAATTCTCTCAGAAGTGACTCCTCTTCTGCGGACCTAAATACAAAATGACGTACTAGTGGAGAATCTTCAGTTGGAGAGTCGTCCCCTGGCAATCTGGCTTCGGAGGTTGAACCATGATAGCCATTTCTTGGCGGTACAGCCATTAATGTGCCCTCCAGTTCCCATGATTTACATTCTCGACCATGGATTTCCAGCAAAGTAGCGCCTTGATCATATTCGTCGTCTTTCCGGTTCTTATTCGTACCCCATTCCGCATAATACTCGTAACTACTCTTCCTGATATGTGCATAGACCACGAATGGATCAGTTTTATAAGGTCCAATAGCGCGAGTACACTTACTTCTAACGTCTTGCGGTAACACTTCATAGTGAGAATTGGGGCGGTTGGTGCCAATCATTAGAATTGGATTGTATTGCGCGTAGCACTCCGCAGCAATCATCAGAAGAAAATCGGCAACAATCAGTTGCATCAACTTAGTAAACATAATCCAGCCTTTCTAGAATTAGATAAAATGATGAGGAATCATTGCCGCAACGGCATTTATTCCGGTAAATTGTTGCTGGACCAGTAGGAGCATTTGGAAGACCAGTCTTACTACTTATCGGTCCGTAAGGAGTCCAATACCTCTGTTGCCAATACGAAGTCCAATGACTCTGGGAAGTTCCGGTATATCCTTCCGCATGGCCAGACTTGTGTCCCGAAACTATCCCAAAGATAGTAATGTCACCCAATTCGCCAGCATGCTGCGAATGGAACGCAGGCTGTGATATATAATCAACGATCTTGAAGTTGTTTTGTAGAAGAACTGGTCCGTAATTGCCTGCCAACTCAACTCTGGCGTTGATTCCACCGGCTTGAAGTCCATCTCCAACTACATGCGCGCACTCGCCATGATATTTACTTTGGGCAGACTCATTAGGAACCGCTTCTGAGTCGATCTTTTGCGCAAATGCTTGCGTATTAAAGCATTTTTTGCATGGTGGTGGTTTGCAGGGCAGATAGCGACCCATCGGGTTGGTTCCAGAAAGCCCGCACCAATTCGGTATCCACAGCGGCGGGAAGATATGGGGCACCAGCGCGTACTCGATCAGAGCCTCGCTGCCATTGGGGTCCATGCCGTCCACCGGATTGGCGGCGGCGTATTCGTAGCGGCGCTGGCCTTCGTCCGCAAGCGGGTCCACGCTGAGGAAGCGCCCAGTGGCAGGATTGTAGTATCGCGCCCGCAGATAATACAAGCCGAGGTCCGGGTCGTACTGCTCGCCGCGGTAGAGATAGTTGTTCGGCGTTGCGCCGGTCTTGTTGACCGCGTTTCCGAAGGCGTCGTACTCATATGTGTCGGTCACGGAGATCGCGGCATTCGTCAGTTGCCGCACGCTGCCCGCGCCGTCGTACTCGTAGAAGCTGGGCGTCCACGCGCCCTGGATGGGCTGGGCCTCGCTGATGCGCTCGAGGCCGTAGGTATAACTCCGCGTAACTGCGCCGTTGACCGTCTCTTCCACCACCTGCGGCAACCCGGTCGGGTTCACATCGTCCTCCACAAGATACTGCGTGGTCACTCCATTCACCGTCTTGGCAACGCGGTTGCCGAAGGCATCGTAGACCATGGTGACCACGGTTCCGTTCGCGGTCATGGAGGTCATGTGGTTCTCTGAGTCATAGGTAAACGTCTTGCCGCCCGAGGTAGTCGTGTTGCCGTTGGCATCGTATGTATCCGTCGAGGTTTCGTCGTCAACGGTGTAGGTGAACGAGCCGGAGTTCACCCCGCTGAGCGATGAGCTTGCAGACTGACGGTTGCCCACCGGGTCCAGCCCATAACGGACGCTGCCGTTCTCATTCGCCGGGTCGTTGCCGATGGTTTCATTCGTCAGCCGGTAAATGCCATCAAAACTCCAGTTGAGGGTGCGTCCCGTTCCCTCGGTTGCGCCGGTGCGATTGCCCGTCGGCCCAAGCTGGTATGTGTAACTCGAAACCGACGAAGACAGCGCCGTAAGACGGTTCAGAGTGTCGTATGTATAGCTGGACTGCAATCCGTTCGGATAAGTGGCTATCGTCAGATTGCTGGCCGGATCGTAGGTATAGTTGGTTGTGTTTCCGCCTTGCAGACGGTTGTCTACCACCGTGCTGAGGCGATTTAGGTTGTCGTAGGTGTAGCTGACCGACGGGCCCTTCGGATGGGTGGAAATGATGGAGGTCACGTTGCCCGCAGCATCAAACGTGTAATTCAGCGTGCCCTCCGGCGTGTCCTTGGTGATCAGCCGATCCAGAGCATCGTAGGTGTAGTACACAGTTCCGTCCAGGGCCGTTGAGGTCTTGTACTTGCCGGTAGGCGTATAGGTAAAGCTCACCGTCGGCTCATTCGTGCTTGGATCGGGCACCTTCTGCGTCAGCCGGTTTAGGCTGTCGTAGTAGTATTTCGTCGTCTTGCCGCTGAAGTGGGTGAGCGAGATCAAATTGCCCGCCAGATCGTAGTTTCTGCTCTCGGACAGCGAACCATCGGGAAGGACCTTGGAGATCGGTTCATTGAAGACGTCGAAGGATTGCTGCGTTTTGTTGAGGTTCTCATCCGTCTGTCCGATCTGGTTGCCAAGATTGTCGTAGTCGAAGTAGTTGGTGTTGTTCGACGGGTTGGGATGATTGACCTGGACCACGGTCTTCAACTGGTTGACAGCATCGTAGGTGTTGTTGACGGTGTTCCCTGCCTGGTCGGTGACGCTGATCAGGTTGCCCGGGCCATCGTAGCTGTTGGTCGTCGAGGTCTTGTCGGGATAGATCGTCTTGACCAGACGCTTGCGGGAGTCATATTGGAGTTGGGTGACTTGGCCGTTGCCGTCGGTACGCGAGGTTTGATTGCCAGCGTCGTCGTATCCATACTGTGTGTTGCCCGCAGCACCAGTGACAGCGATGGTCCGGCCAGCGGCGTCATAGGTGTAGCTGGTGGTATGGCCGAGAGCGTCAGTCTCGCTGATCTTCCGTCCGGCGGCGTCATAGGTGTATGAGGTGGTACTGGGGGTCGATGAGCCATATCCGCGAGTGACGGAAATCAGACGGCCGTCCAGATCATAGGTGTTGAGCGTGACGTTGCCATTCTGATCGGTCGAAGTTATTGCGTTGTTGCGGAAGTCATAGGTCAAGACGGACGTGGTAGGCGTCTGGGTTGGATAAGTTGTCGTGGTCAACCGGTTCAATGCATCGTACTGGTATGTCGTGACGTTACCCAAGGAATCTGTGGTCGAAATTCTGTTGCCATTGGGGTCATATTGCGAACTGGTCGTTCTTCCCTGAGGGGCGACTGTCTGAATTAGGTTGCCGAATGCATCGTACTGGTAGGTCGTGGTTGAGGAAGAATCGCCCGTGCCGGAATTCGGAAGCGGCTGAGTCATTGCGATTTTGTTTCCGAGTAAGTTGTATGCGTAGGATGTTGTGCGTCCCAGAGCGTCGGTAGTGCTGGCCATATTGCCGTTGGCGTCATAGGTATACTGGCTCGCCATTGCCGGTTGCGCTGTGAGATCATAGCCGACGGCGCCTGCCTGTAATGTGCCGTTGGCATTGAATAGATAGCTGGCCACAACGCCTAGGCTGTCAGTCGTACTCTGCGGCAGATAGTTGGTGTCATAGTTAAAGATGCGCACATTGCCCAGTTCGTCCGTCGCCGATGTCTGTTCACTGTACTGATTGTAGGTAATGTAGCTCGTTGTGTTCTTGCTACTTGCGGTTGCCGGGTAGGTAGAAGAGGTCTTATTGCCATTGGAATCGTAGGTATAGCTGTTGGTGTGGCCAAGCGGGTCGGTCACCGAGATCAGGTTATGGTTTGCATCGTAGACATTGGTGGTTGTAAGGCCAAGCGGATCGGTGGATGTGAGCAACATTCCATAGCTGTCATAGGTCATCAACGCCGTGCCGGTGTTACCGTTGGCGTCAGGAGGATATTTGACGGTAGTGGTGTTCGTAGCCAGATTGTAGGCGTAGCTCGTGGTTTCACCGAGCGCGTCGGTCGTACTCTTCACGCGTCCATTCAAAGATAATCCGTTGGGATCACGATCGCTGGAAGCAAAGTAATTCGTCGTAGGCAGCAGGTTGCAGCGAGCATCCGTGCCGCCGGTATACAGGTGGTTCGGGTCGTAGGTGTAGGTGCTGGTGTTGGGCTGGGTTGTATTGGGGCATAGCGTACTCTGCGTTGTGGGTGGGTAGGTCACGGAGACAAGATTGCCGTTGCCGTCGTAGCTGTACGAGTAGATGTTGCCCTGCGGATCGGTAATCTGCGTAATTCGATTGCTCGAGTCGCGCACAAAGGGCACGTTGAGACCTGTGGTGCTGGTGATGCCGTTCGCATTGATGGTTAGTCCGTTGCCGTTCAAATCCTGAACGGATTGCAGGGCTCCAGTCGCGCTGATGGTGTATGTGGTTCCGGATGGATCAGTGTAGACATATATGGACGGAATATATTGACCGCCGGTCAGACAATTCCACCTGGAGCTGTCAGGAATTATAAGATTTGCACTGGAACAACCCGTATCGCTTGCCGTGAGCGTGCCTTTGAAGCCCGGCTCAGGAGTATAGGCTGCAATCCATCCCAGCGCGTCGGCCATCAACGCGGGGCCGAGGTTGCCAAGGCCTATTCCGAGTAACTGCAAGCCCGATAAGCCAACATATGGATTCTGCGGAATGAAGTAAAAGGTCCTTCGATGTCCTCCCAGGGTAAACGTCACATTATAGGATGAGTCAACCGTGAGATCTGTGTTTATACCAAGGTTCCATCCGTAGCCGAAATCTCCGCTGGTGTTTGCGTTGAGGCTGTCATATTGCCGTTGAATGTTGATTGCAAGCCCGGTCGCTGGAACAATTAGGTCCGTCACACTCGCCGTGACGCGTCCCGGCTTGTAGTTGCCGACAACGGTGACCTGCACCAGACTGAATTCCTCTTTTCCGCTCGTGTCCGTGGCATCGAGCATAATCCAGTACGAACCGTTTGCCAGAGTCGTGGTGTCGAGAGTGCCGATGACCATCGGGCCCGAGCCGACTGTACTCGCATTCAGGACCGTGGCGTTGTTGGGATTGTTCGAGGGATAGTAGATCAGCGTGCCGCTTTGGAGCGTAACTCCAGGCGCAAGTGTGATTGGAACCACTCCAGAAACCGAGGATCCATATACAGGACTTGCGATCTGACCTAGATATGCTCCAGAAGCGGGTAGTACAGTTACCGCGAACTGCGCAGAAGCGGATGTGACCGTATCGTTGCCGCTCAGTTGCAGCAGATAGTATCCGGCTTGGCTGAAGGTAGCTGTCGTAATTTGCTGTAGCGGAGTGGCAAAGGTAACCGTGCCGGGTCCGCTGACCTGGCTCCATGTAAATGTGGGTATGAATCCCAAAGTGTCGGTGTAGGTTCCATTCAGTTGAAGCGTGTTTGGCAGGGTTACCTCATCCAGCGCCAAAATGCCGACACTGAGTGCGTCACCTAAGTTACCGGTCGGATTCGACACAGGAGCAGTCCATATGCCGCTGAATAGAGGAGTTGTAAACACAACGTTTCGGTTGACAGAATCAATGGCAACCAGGTTATAAGTTCCAGAATTAACATGCGAGAATTGGAAGTTTACGTGACCTGTGATATCGGTCGTCCCATTTAGAATCAGAGTGTCTGCACCTGTTTCATAGAACCCGACAGCCGCATTGTATATCGGGGATCCAGAGGCATCAGTGGCCGTCACATAATAACCCTGTACGGGACCGACAGTCGCAACATATTGAAGTCCAAGGGTGCCCGCCGGCGGGGGAGTAGGGTAATTTACCCATGTGACGCTGGTTTGGCTTGACGTGAGGCTTGCCTCTCCGGTAGGAAGTGCCTGAGCCAGCAAGTAATCCATTCCGGCATTTGCCCCGCTATACATAAATACGGCAGTTCCCGTGGAATCGGTCGTGGCCTGGTACTGCCCCGCATTGGCTCCCGTGACGTTGAGGGTCACAGGGACGTTTGGCATAGGCACTCCTGCCCCATTCGTTACGATTGCATTGAACGTTATGGGTTGTCCCAACGGGTAAGATGACGCGGTCGTGTATAAGGTTGGGAAATACGTACCGTTCCATATATTCACGCCGGTAAGCCATGTCTGATCGCCATCGGCATTGACGAGCGGGTTGGCAGGTAAACCCGCCGAGGCTGTTCCGCCCTGGTAGGCAATACTGACGAGTTCTCCCTGCGTGAGACCTGTCGCCGCCAATTGCGGACTGGTCCCATCACCGCTCGGATTGAGTGCAGTACCAATGCCGTATTGGTAGTTGTTATTCAGCCCTCCAGTTGCCCAGTTCCATGGCATCGCCGTGGGCAGAACCTTAACAGAAATCCCATTGACTGCAACAACAAACCCGGATCCGCCGCCAACGGCAAACCAGCTATCATCAACCCCTAACTGAAGCTGAGTCGCCCCAGCCGGCACTGCATAAACTCTTGGTGCGGCACCGATGGCTATGGGTTCGATGACTGCTCCAGTGTTGTCCGTGAAGGCCCCTACCAATCCGGCCTGACCAAGCGTTGGCGGCGCCATCAGCGTAACGCTTCCCTCCGGGTTCGCCGGCGCAGGGACGATCCAGGTTGCCGCGACGCTATTGGATGTTAGTAGTTCTCCGTTAACGCTTGCCGTGGCCTGGATCGAGTCGGTTCCACTAACGGCACCATTGTAGGTATACGAGGTAACGCCGTTACTGTCGGTGGTGTTGCTGCCAATATTGCTGTTCGTGCCGGTGACGGTGAAGGTCACGGTCACCCCAGGCTCCGGTGTGCCGTATTGATCCTTCAGGGTTGCTGTAAAGGCTTGAAGAGTGCCTATCACATATGGCGGCTGGGTCGCCTCAGCGAGCACAATTGGAGGAGGCGGAGGCAGTAATGTCACAACGGCTGAACCTACTATAGCTCCGTTCGCCTGATTTGTTGCGGTAATAGTGACGTTTTGCGGTGCCGTGATGCTGGCAGGTGCAGTGTAGAAACCGCTCGATGTGAGCGCACCTGGCGCGCCCGTCGGCATCGACCAGATTACGGCTGCGTTGCAGGTTCCCGCTGCCGCAAACTGCTGGCCTTGCGATGCGTAAAGGCCTACAGTAGCGGGAGCGACCGCAAGCGTGCTGGCAGGATTGAACGTGTAGAAAGTCGCGGGTGAGCTTTGATTGTTATACTCCGTTTTAACCCAGTCACCGGATCGAGCCATATTCGATATGCTGACTTCATCAAGAGATCCGTTGAAATAGAGCCAGCTCCAATTTCCCGCCGTCTGATCTAATGTATCGCCAGTTCCGAGAAAGTAAGCATAACTTGACCATTCACCAAACTGAACCCCTGGCACGGTACCTACACTCTGTCCATCAACGTACAGCGTTGACGCCCCGTTCGCGACTGTAGAAACCGCATAATGCCAATTGTTGTCGTTATATGCTGTTGTCGTGACGCTCCCAGCGCCTCTTAGATAACCGGATTCGTCGATATATAGTACTGCAGTTCCAGGAAGATCTGAGTCACCAGGTTCCGTAGGTTCGTAGCTGCAACCGGACGAGCCGCAGCCACCATACAACGCGTCTGTCTGACTTAATATGACTCCGGGTGATGCTGTCTTGAACCAAACTCCAAAGGATGCTGCAAAAGTGGTTGTTGCGTCGGTTCCTTCAACTGCTGCGACATAAGTTCCTTCCGGATAGGATGGGAAATCCGCCGCGGGAATTTGTATGTAGCTGGAGACGCCATCGAAGCTTGCTGCCCCATCGATCTTGCCGGGAGCAGCCGATACCGACGTGGGCGTTCCGTAGTTACCATATGCGGTGGAGTCCGCTGCGGTGCCAGTTCCCACGTCTGCCAAATGATAAACAGCTGTATAGTTGCCGCCCCATACTCCGGCTGGGTTCTGCTGCGAAGTTGTAATGTTCGGGTTCCCGTAAAACACGTAGAGAACGGTATCCGCGCTATGCGAAAGGGTTGGGATGCGAATCCACGCGATGACCTTTCCTGTGACCGGATTGTACTCCTCCAGTTCGTGATCCAACTTGGTTAGACCATTTGGATCAGCACTGAAGACGATGTCGTAGCCACTGGGACTAGTGACCTGGCCGCCGTTGGATAATGTGGCAAGGCTTGAGTCGGTTGTATTGAATAGGAACGGGAAGTCGATCTGATCTGTGTTTGGAACTTTCGTGTGGTCGATGACGATTATGCTTTGGTAGCTATACCCGCTCGATCCGCATTGCGTTGGAGAGGGCGAGATTGGAGAGACCGCGATTGGGGAGAGCGTAATTGTCGCAGACGCCGACTGGGTTGGGTCCGCCTGACTGGTCGCAGTGACCGTCACCGTCTGCTGTGTCAACACACTGGTTGGCGCCGTGTAGAGTCCCGTCGCGCTGATGGTTCCCGTGCCTGCCGGACTGATCGTCCAGGTCACAGCCGTGTTGCTAGTGTTTACTACATTGGCGGTCAACTGCTGCGTCTGACCGCCAGTCAACGTCACGCCAGCGGTAGTCACGCTGACCGACACGGGCGGCATCAAGGTGACCGTCGCAGAGGCCAAGCGGTTAGAGTTTCCCAGGCTGGTCGCCGTTACTGTCACCGTCTGCTGCGTAGTGATATTGTTCGGCGCTGTATACAGGCCGGCGGCGCTGATGGTACCCAGTTCCGATGGGCTGATCGTCCAGATCGCGGCGGTGTTGCATGTACCCGCGACCACGAACTGCTGACTCTGTAAGGCGGAGAGGGTTGCCGTGGCCGGGATGACCAAGTGACCGTTCTCTGGATTGAGCGCGTAGAATGTCGAGGGCGAGCGCTGATTGTTGTACTGCGCATTGATCCAGTCGCCCGACCGGGCGATGTTGGATATGTTGACTTCGTCGAGAGCGCCGCCGAAGTAGAACCAGTCCCCGTTCGTTCCAGGCCACGGGTATGCATATCCATGAAAGTCTAGATAGTAAAGGTCGGTGTCTCCGGCTCCGAGGAAATAATTGTATGTTGAAGTTGTGTCGAACTGAGCCACCGGCTGAGAAGCGACACTCTGCCCATCAACGTAAAGCGTCTCGGTACCTGCTTGAGCGGTGAAAGAAACAAAATGCCATTGATTGTCGTTGTAGGCTTTTGTCGTGGTGAGTGGGGCCCCGGACAAGCCGGACCATACAAGGTTTTCCGGACTGTCGATGTAATACCCGGGCAAGAAGGACGCTTCAAGGTTGCCCAAACTGTCGATGTAGAGTACAGGCCAGTCGCCGTCTTCGTTGTTGGATCCAGGCTGCTCGCCGACGGTCTGCCCTAAGATCACACCAAAGGAAGATGTCTTAAACCACGTCCCGATGGTCGCAGCGGAGGAAGCCTGGATCGATGCGAACGTCGTTGCAGGAACCTGGATGTAGCTGGAAGCTCCATTGAAGCCGACTGCCCCATCGATCGCACCGGAGGTGACCAACGTCAATGTCGGCGTGGCGTTGTTGCCGTATGCAGTGGAGTCCGGCATAATGCCTGTCCCAGCATTGGCGAAGTGATACACGGCCTGATAGTTGCTGTCCCATACGCTGCTCGCATTTTGCTGTGAACCGGCGATGCTGGAATTCCCGTAGAACATATAGAGCAGTGTGTCCATGGAGTGCGAGAGGGTTGGTATGCGAATCCACGCAATGACCTGTCCGGTGACCGGGTTGTATTCCTCCAGTTCATAGTCCAGTTGGGTGAGACCGTTGGGATCGGTGCTGAAGATAATGTCATTGCCGGTTGGACTGGTGACGTGGCCGCCATTGGCTGTCGTGGCAAAGGCAGGATCAGTTGTATTGAAGAGGAACGGGAAGTTAACTTGATCGGTATTCGGAACCTGGGTGTGGTCGATGACGATGGCACGCTGGTAGCCGTATCCGGACCAGCATTGCTGTGGAGTAAGCTCAGTTGGGGTGAGTGTAATCATGGCCGAGTCCGACTTGGTCGGATCTGCCTGACTGGTCGCAGTGATCGTCACTATCTGTTGTGTTGAGATCGCCGTCGGCGCCGTGTACAGTCCCGCAGAGTTAATCTTGCCTAGTCCGACTGGACTTACCGTCCAGGTCACTGCGGTGCTGCTGAGGTTCGCAACGCTGGCTGTAAACTGCTGCGACTGGCCCCTGTTAAGTGACGCGCTGGCTGGAGTAACGCTAACTACCCCCAGCGGCGAGAACGTAACTGTCGCCGAGGCTGCCAGCATTCCGCCGGTGCACCCGTTACACGGCACCTGGCTAGTCGCCACTACGAGCACCGGCTGCAGGCCTGTAATGCTGGATGGTGCCGTATATAACCCATTCTGGTCGATCGTACCCAATGGTACGGGGGGTGGCTGTCCACTGCATGTTCCGTCACATATCGCGCCACTGACGACAGACCACGTCACCGCTGTATTGCTGGCATTGGTCACAGTAGCGGTAAACTGCTGTGTCTGACGGGGGGAGTGGAGTGTCACGTTGGACGGCGTGACGCTGACCGATGGTGGATCCAGCAGTGTCACCGTAGCAGAAGCCGACTTGGTTGGATCTGCCAGACTGGTCGCCGTAACAGTGATCGTTTGCTGCGGGATATACGGGGTTTGGGTTGTGAGCGAAGGCGGGGATGTATACAAACCCGTAGGGCCAATCGTCCCTACGCCTGCCGGACTGATCGTCCATGTTACGGCCGTGTTGCTGGCATTTGCCACGTTGGCAAGAAACTGCTGCGTCGTATTGCCGCTGTAGAAGTAAACCGTCGCATTTGTTGGAGTCACACTAATCGATAGAGGCGGCATCAGGGTCACCGTCGCCGAACCGATTGTTGCACCGTTCGCTTGACCGCTCGCTGCTACAGTAACTATCTGCTGACTGGTAATGCTGGTTGGCGCCGTGTACACCCCCGATGCATCGATTGTGCCAACGCCCGCTGGACTAATTGCCCAATCCACAGAGGCAGTATTACAGGCACCCTGACCCGAAACTGCTAGCTGCTGGCTCTGAGAGGCATAGAGGGTTACTGTAGCCGGCAAAACCTGTACAGCATTTTCGGGATAAAGGGCGTAGAACGTCGCGGGAGAGTTTTGATTGCTGAACTCCGTCGCGATCCAATCGGGCGATCGGGCCACGTTTGAAATTCTGAACTCGTCTGTCGCTCCATTGAACGGCGTAGACCCAACCCAGGCTTCACCAAGAGTATTGTTGGCCAAGAAAGCGGTTTGTGCGGAATCGTCAGCTGAGCCAGGTGTATTTATAATACTATTGGTAGGTAGGCCATTGATATAAATAGTCGCTTGACCTTCCTGCGTTGGACTTCCTGTTAGCGTAACGGTCACATAGGACCAGACGCCGTTGTTCGCCGGTGTCGAACTATAAATGAGGTAGTAGCCTGCGACGTTATAAAAGGATAACTCATTGTCGGACAAGTCAAGCTCCCATCCCGCAGGGTCATAGGTGTCGTTTTTACCCATGATTGTGCCGGTGCCGGTTGCTGGATTGATCCAGGCAGAGAAGGTTGCATTGCCTTGGACCAGATTTGCCAGACTGGACGGCGTTCCGATGGTCGCATATGTGCTGCCGTCGGTTTGCATTCCGCCATCGATCTGGCCGGTGGTGGAGGTTGCGCCATTGTTCGCGGCATTGTTTCCGTTACTTGTACTGTCTACCAGAGACAGTTGACCGCCATTGTTGGCAACATGCCAAACGCCCATGTAGTTGCTGTCCCACACGCCGGTCGGGTTCTGCTGCGAGGCGGTAATACTGGCGTTTCCGTAAAAGACGTAGAGTACCGTGTCTGTCGAATGTGAGAGCACCGGAAGGCGAATCCACGCGATGATCTGTCCGGTGACCGGGTTGTATTCCTCCAACTCATAGTCGAGCTGGGTGAGCCCCTTGGAATCGGCACTGAAGATAATGTCATTGCCGGCGGAGCTGGTGACGTGGCCGCCATTGGCGATTGTGGCGAAGGCAGGGTCGGTTGTGTTGAAGAGGAACGGGAAGTTGACCTGATCGGTACTCGGAACCTGGGTGTGGTCGATGACGATGGCGCGCTGGTAACCGTATCCGCTGACCGCGCAGTGCGCCGGAGAGAGCGTGATTATGGCCGAGGCCGATTGAGTCGCGTCCGACTGACTGGTCGCTGTAATGGTCACTGTCTGCTTTGTGGTGATGCTGGCCGGTGCCGTATACAGCCCCGAGGCACTGAGCGTCCCCACCCCCGCAGGAGCGACCGTCCACGTCACCGCCGGATTGATTGTGGCGCCAACCGTAGCGTTAAGCTGCTGTGTCTGTCCCGCGTAGAGCGATGCACTGGAAGGGGTGACCCGCACTGGCGGTATCAAGGTGATTGTTGCCGATGCCGATAGGATCGCACCCGTCTGGGTGATCGTAGTAGCTGTGATGATTGAAGACTGCTGTGTAGTAATGTTGGCTGGTGCTATATATTGCGCTGTCGGATACCAACTTGACGTGGTGAACGTGCCAATGTCTGCGGGACTGATTGTCCAGGTAACGGATCCAGGTTGATAGTCGCCCTCGTTTGCGACGTTGATAGTGAACCCTTGCACCTGACCGCCATGGAGTGTTGCGCTGGCAGGATAAACACTAAACGACGGCGCTAGAATCACCGTAGCAGAAGCCGACTTGGTACTGTCCGCCTGACTGGTCGCCGTAATGGTTACAACTTGGTCAAGGATCACGGGCCCTGTTGACGGTGCTGTGTACAGTCCTGTCTGGTCGATCGTGCCCGTCCCTGCCGGACTGATTGTCCACGCTACCGCTGTGTCGCTGGCATTCGCCACACTGGCCGTGAACTGCTGTGTCTGACCGGCGATGATCGTTACACTGGGCGGGGTGACAGTAACCGAGACAGGCGGCAACAGATTCACTGTTGCCGATCCAATCGTCGAGTTGTCCGCTTGACTGGTCGCGGTTGCCGTCACTGTTTGCTGGGCGACGATGCTGGACGGCGCCGTGTAGAGGCCTGAGGTGTTGATGGTCCCGGCATCCGCAGGACTGATGGTCCAGGTCACCGCGACGGCGGAGCTGCAAGCCCCCGGCCCCGATACCGCGAACTGCTGGAACTGCGAGGCGTAGAGGGAGACGGTAGACGGGATAGCCCCGATCTTGTTCTCGGGATACAAGGTGTAGAACGCAGCCGGCGCGCTTTGATTGATGTATTCGGTTGCGATCCAATCGGGCGATCGGACCACGTTTGAAATTCTGAACTCGTCTTCGGAGCCATTCAGCGATCCAGACGAACCCCATCCATACGCCGCGGCATACCCAACAAAGTTGGCGAAGCCTAAGTAGGCAGTTTGAGCAGAATCGTCACCAGACCAATTACCCTCTCCCGTACCGGCAATACTTGGCGTCCCGTTGATGTAGAGCGCTCCTTGGAATTTGCTCGGACTCCCTGATAATGTAGCGACCACATAAGACCATGTACCATTACCGATCGTTCCCGGGCTGGTAAGCACGAAATCCCGGTCTTGCTGACTGACCTCAAAATAAAAATTGTTGTTGGCATTCAGGTCAAGCTCCCATCCCGCGCTATCATAGGGGTCGTCTTTGCCCATGATCAGGCCGCCGACGCCGGATGCCGTATTGACCCAGGCAGAGAAGGTTGCATTGCCTTGAGCCAGATTTGCTAGATTGGCCGGAGTCCCGATGGTGGCATATGTGCTGCCGTTGGTCTTCATTCCCCCATCGATCTTGCCGGCGGTGGAGATTGCTCCATTGTTCGCGGCGTTATTTGCGTTGCTGGTGCTGTCTACAAGAGATAGTTGTCCGCCATTGTTGGCAACGTGCCAGACGCCCATGTAGTTGCTGTCCCACACACCGGTTGGGCTCTGCTGCGAGGTTGTAATGCTGGCGTTTCCGTAGAACGCATACAGGACGGTATCCGTGGTGTGCGAAAGGGTTGGGATGCGAATCCATGCGATGACCTGGCCTGTGACCGGGTTGTATTCCTCAAGCTCATGGTCCAGCTTGGTGAGACCGTTGGGATCCGTACTGAAGAAAATATCGTTGCCGGTGGAACTGGTGACGTGGCCGCCATTGGCTGTTGTGGCAAAGGCAGGGTCGGTCGTATTGAAGAGGAACGGGAAATTGACCTGATCGGTGTTCGGAACCTTTGTGTGGTCGATGGCAATCGCGCGTTGAAAGCTGTATCCGCTTGATCCGCATTGCGGCGGAGAGAGTACGGGGGGATTAAGCCTGATCGTAGCTGAGGCCGACTTGGTTGGGTCCGTCTGGCTGGTTGCAGTCACAGTCACCGTCTGCTGCGAGGCGATGTTCGCCGGTGCCGCGTAGAGGCCAGTCGCGCTGATGGTTCCCGCCCCTGATGGACTGATCGTCCAGGTCACGGCGGTGTTGATGGCATTGATTACGTTTGCGGTAAACTGCTGCTGCTGACTTCCGTCACTCAGCGTTGCACTGGCCGGAGTCACGCTTACAGCTACGGGTGGCATCAGCGTCACCGTCGCCGAGGCCGACTGGGTCGAGTCCACCTGGCTGGTCGCCGTGATGGTTGCCGTCTGCTGCGTGCTAATGGCTGAGGGAGCAGTGTAGAGTCCGCTAGAGGTGAGTGTGCCGATTCCAGTTGGGCTTTGTGACCAAGTCAGGGAGGCTGAACAAATGCTCAATTGTGCCGCTGTAAATTGTTGGCTTTGTCCGGCATAGAGAACCGCGGAGAATGGATTGATGGATCTATTCTCGCTTGAGACCGCATAGAAGCCCGCTGGAGAATACTGATTATTGAACTCCGTAGCGATCCAATCGGGAGATCGAACGACGTTTGAAATCCTGAACTCGTCAGTCGATCCATTCAGCGGTCCACAGAAATCATACAAGCACGCTGCATTGCCGAAGTACGCGGTTTCGGAGGAATCATCGGAGGTCTGCCCGTCCACTCCCGTTTCGGATGCACTCGGTGAACCATTGATATAGATGGTAGCTTGACCGTTCTGCGATGCAGTTTGATCCAACGTCACTGTCACATAGAACCATGCGCCATTACTCGTCGGTCGCAAACTGGAAAGGTTGTAGCCGCCGACCGTAAACGAAACGAAGTTGTCGTAACCCAGGCCCAAGGACCATCCAGCATTGCCATCGGTGCCATTCTTCCCCAATATCGCGTCACCGCCGGTCGCGCTGTTGACCCAGGCGGAAACGGTTAATTGGCCTTGTGCCAGGTTGGCCAAACTGGCAGGGGTCCCTATGGTTGCATACGTGCTGCCGTTGGTATGCATTCCGCCGTCGATCTGGCCGGTGGTGGAGGTTGCGCCATTGTTCGTGGCGTTGTTGCCGTTGCTGGTGCTGTCTGCAAGAGATAGTTGACCGCCATTGTTGGCAACGTGCCAGACGCCCATGTAGTTGCTGTCCCACACGCCGGTTGGGTTCTGCTGCGAGGTTGTGATGCTGGCGTTTCCGTAGAACACATACAGGACGGTGTCCACCGTATGTGAGAGCGTGGGGATACGTGCCCACGCGATAACCTGACCAGTCGCCGGGTTATATTCTTCCAGCTCATGATCCAGTTTGGTGAGGCCATTGGGATCGGTGCTGAAGATAATGTCATTGCCGGTGGAACTGGTGACGTGGCCGCCATTCGCTGTCGTGGCAAAGGCACGGTCGGTCGTATTGAAGAGGAACGGGAAGTTGACCTGATCGGTGTTTGGAACCTTTGTGTGATCGATGGTGATCGACCGCACGTAGCTGTATCCGCTCGATCCGCATTGCGCCTGGTTAACCGTGACGCTCTTGGTGACCTGCGCGGCGGCGGCGTAGTTGGTGTTGCCCGCCTGGTTGGCGGCCACCACCACCGTGCCCGCCCCGGTGATGGTCAGCGTGCTGCCCGCAACCGATCCCGGTCCGGAGACGACGCTAAAAGTTACCGGCAGTCCGGAGCCGGCCGTCGCTGTCAGCGCGATGGGAGCAACCCCGTAGGTCACCGGCGAGGCGGGAGGCGTAAAGTTGATGGTCTGCGTCGCCTTGTTCACCGCTAATTGAACTGAGTCCGTGACCGTGTTGTATTCGGCCGTGAGCTTAGGCGTAAAGGTCACCGAAAGGGTCTGCGTTCCGGCCGGCAATACCGTCCCGGAGGTTGGAGTGTATGCAAAAGTACCCTGCACGTTTGCAGTTGCATCGAGTTGCGTTGCACTCAGTGCCGTTCCGTAGGAAATGGCTGCCGGCTTCGCCCAGGTGATGGTCGGATTTGTCTTCGGCATCAGCGTTACGATCGCCGAGGCCGACTTGCTCGCGTCCGCCTGGCTGGTCGCCGTCACCTTCACCGTCTGCTGCGCTGAGATTGTGGCCGGGGCCGTGTACAGACCGGACGCGCTGACTGTCCCCACGCCCGCCGGGCTGATCGTCCACGTCACTGCCGTGTCGGCGCTGTTCGTGGTCGCGGTAAACTGCTGCGTTTGGCCTGCATACAGCAGACTTGCCGAAGGTGAAACGCTGACCGTAATGTTGTCGAAAGGGTCCCCGTTGATGCCGAACGTCGAGTTCCCGTTGATGTCAATCTTGTCCGCCACCAGCATCAGGTAGCCGCTGGCGCTGCTCCCTCCCGTGATCGTGATCTGGTCGCTCTTGAAGTAGAGTGCGCCGTTAAAAACGACCGTGGAGCCGCCGTTGATCTGGTCCTGGCAGGAACCCGCCGTCGCGCACCCGGTACGGTTTCCGAAGAACAGAATTCCATCCAACGCACCGGACGTAGGCGCCGACAGCGTGGCCGTCACCTGTCCACTGATGGTCACAGGGGTATAGCTGTAGCTGCTGGAGCAGCCCCACCCGGCGCTTGACGTGTTATACACCGTGACGCCGGCGCCCTTTACCACCGCCTGTGAGTTCAGGGTCAGTCCGCCGCCGGCCATGATGTACACACCCGGGCTCATGGTGAAGGTGGCGCCATTGGTGTTTCCGATCGTAAGACCGCCGCAGTACACGCCGGGAGAGAGTGTGTTATTCGCCGGCTTGTTGTTCATGTCGAACGACGCGTGGCTCTTGCTCACGATGGTCCCGCTCGTCGGCGCGGCAATCGACGCCAGCGGATCTCCGGGGCTCGTGACCTTCACCGGCTGCACTTGTTTATTGCTGATCGTGTCCCAGAGCTTGGTTTGGCCGTTCAGTTGCGCGCCTCCCACAACGCTCACCTGGGAGTGGTTCTGGAGATAAAGAGTCTCGGCGCCTTCCATCTCGAAGCCGTCGCTCGCGCTGGATTCAGACACAGCTCCGCACGCGGTATAGACAGACGGAGCCCCTGCGATCTGAAAGGCGCGGTCCGCCATCGCGTCCAGCGCATACAAACATGCTCCCGCGGGGACCGTAGCGGCCTGGGCTACAAAGCTGTTGATGGGAAGGAAAGATGCGGCAAGACACAGAATCGCTGTTTGAGCGGAACGGGAGATATTCAAGGGGCCCTCATACTGTCAGGTGCAGACGCAGATCGTTGGGTACAGGCGCAGCAATGCGGCTCAATTGAGCTGGTTCTTTACTCTGAAATGCACACAGACAGGATTGCCCACGCCATTGCGGCCCGAGCTAAATGCAACATGGGGTTATTGCAGTGTTTGCTTCAGATAACGCCGGTCCCGTAGGCCGTCGTCTACTGTTTCTATTGAACCTGTTTATCATGTCGATTCCATGAAAGTTTCATGCATGTTCTGCAACTTTCGTGGGATGGCATCATGTCGTGAATTTTGGTTATGAACTTTTCAAAACTGCATTCCTGCGTCACATATTTGCAAAATCGAGGATCGAGGTTTGACTCAAATATGCGGCATCCGGCAGGCGAGGCACAGGCAGACTTCGGCGAGGCGCTGGGGCCCGCTCTGTCCACAAACAGGTATTCAGAGGCGGTTAGCCGAATGCTTTACTCAATCTCGGAACTTCGCCGAATTCTCCGCCGAATTGCGCGCCATAAGGACTCCAAATCGTCCTATAGGCTCCTCTGTACTCCATGGATAACATTGTTGCTCCGGGCTTCATAACTGCCCTGTTAACCGAAGGGTTGTAGGTTCGAGTCCTACCTCAGGTGCCAACTATAGCGGAACCAGAGTAGGTATACCCCGGGGGCAATCCCTCCGAGTGGCTTTTTCCTCAAGAAAAAGCCACCTTCTATGCTCTTCGCTTGGGCACTGTTACTCTGGTTCCGCTCTAAATAAACAACTTATAGACAATTCTGAAGCGATTCGGCCGTTGAGCCGGGGCCGGCGGCGCTGCGAATCTGCACCAGTCCGTCGATCGAACGCGCCTCGCGGCGAAGTAGCATTCCCGCCGTCTCCACACCCGTGCGGACGAAGGATTTTTCGCAGTCCTGGCTCGACGGTCCGCGCATGTTGCCTTCCATGTAGGCGAGGCCCGGGCACCGCGTGCAGGAGCCTCCGCCGTGCGCACAGGTGGAGCAGACCGGCAGGTCGCTCAGGGTGATCGACCGCACCTCCTTCATCTGTGGCGAGTGCTTCCAGATGTCGAGGAACCGGCTGGCGCGCACGTTGCCGGTGGGCAGAGGGAACTGCACGCAGGGATAGACATCGCCGTACGGCGAGACGTAGCAGAAGGTGTGGCTGGCGCTGCATGGCAACATCTTCTGGGCGTCGTCGGCCGTGGGCGGTCCGCCGGGCGGGACGCAGAACTCCTCCGGGCTGGTGCCCAGAATGGAGGCATCGCGGAAGACCTGCTGGAGCTGGGCGCGTTCAATATTCAGGTTCAGGATGGAGCGGTCCCCATCCATCATGGGCGTAATGGTCGGGTCGATGGTAAACTCGGCGCCAACCTCGGCGGCCAGCGCCTGGACGCCCGGATAATCCTGAAAGTTCTCGCGCATCAGCACGTTGGCGAAGACCACCTTGACGCCGCGCTCGACCAGAAGCCGCACCGCCGCGATGGTCCGCTGGAGCGAGCCCGGCAGCTTGGTGATGGCGTCATGCACCTCGGCGCGGTGTGAGTAGACGCTGATCTGCACGGCGTCCAGCGCAAGCGCCTGAATGCGGTCGGCCTCGCGCTGGCGAACCATCACCGCGTTGGTCTTGAGCTTTACGCAGAAGGAGAGCCGGCGCGCGTACTCGACGATCTCGAAGAAATCGCGCCGCATCATGATCTCGCCGCCGCTGAGCGTCAGGAAGAAGACCCCGGCCTCGGCCATCTGCTCCAGCAGATCCTTGATCTCGGAGGTGTTCATCTCGCCGCGGTCGTCGTGGTCCAGGTAGCAATGCACGCAACGCTCGTTGCAGCGATAGGTCAGGTCGAGCTGAACGGCGAGCGGAATGCCCAGCCGCTGGGCCTTGTCGCTCATCTCCTGGATCAGTGCGCTCATTTCGCCTCCGCAATCGGCTGGTCCGAGACCTTCAGTATCCCATGCTTCGCCAATCCTTCCACCAATTCTTCAGCATCGCGCAGGGCGGCGGCCGGGTCAACCTCGAAGCGCGCGCAGAGGCTCCACTGCACGATCTCGGCCAGCGGGGTGACGCCGTCGGCCGCCTGCCAGATCGCCGTCGCCGTCTCATTCAGGCTGAAGAGCTTCGAATCGCGGGCGGACATGATCATCATCTCTCCGCCGATGCTGCGCGCGGCGATTTCCTTGATTCGAGCGATATACACAGGGCTCATGCGATCAACTCCCACACGCGAGAATCGGGAACGAAGGTCAGGCGGCGCACCGGGACCCGCTGCACCAGGTGGCAGACAGAGTCGAAGACGTGGCCGACCAACTCGGAATCGTGCGCGAAGAAGAGCACGCACCGGAGTACCTCGCGCAGGGCGTCCGCCTCAGCGACGGGGTCGATGCGGTTCTCCGTGCCCTGGGCGAGCAGATACAGGGCGGCCAGCGGCGCGCGCACATTCTCTCCGGGCTGCGCCAGCTCTCCGGCGAAGGGCGTGCCGTAGGCGAAATAGCCATCGGCTTCGCGGCGGAGATAGGAGATCTCGTCGGTCAACAGGGTGGCGTCCGGGGGCGCGAGCCGGGAGATGGTGGTCTTGCCCGCGCCGGAGACCCCGGCAAACAGAAACGCGCGGCCGTTGCGCACCACGCTGGCGGCATGAACCAGCAGTCCGCCCTGTTTGG
This sequence comes from uncultured Acidobacteriaceae bacterium, assembly GCA_963767315.1. Lineage (GTDB taxonomy): Bacteria > Acidobacteriota > Terriglobia > Terriglobales > Acidobacteriaceae > Edaphobacter. The sequence continues at coordinate 61,006 of CAVYDK010000019.1, forward strand.
CCAGAAGCAGCGAGTGAACAATGCGAAAGGCTGCGTCGATGGCGTACGGAGTGGCGGACTGCCAGATGCGCCCGTGGCGCAGGGCGGGGTCCAGTTCCGCGCGGAAGTCGCCGCGCTCCAGCACCCAGCGGCCTGCTTCGAAACGCACGCTCAAATCGTCGTCGCCGATTGCGTCCGGAATAGCGCCGGGCCGTACAATCTCGACCTCGAACTCGAAGACCGGTTGCGCGGAGGGGTTCACAAATCCGCCGTAACGCTCGCGCAGTATCTGAAGGAACTCCGGGCTACTGGTGCGGACCAGAACCGGCATCGCCCCGATCTCGATGAGCACGTCCTGTGCGATGGTGGCGCCCATCAGCCGGCCCACGACAGTCTGGACGCCCTGCGCAGGCGGAGCACGATCCGGGTACACAGCTCCGAATGGCGCAGGGCCCAGGAGAAGCCGCGATGCCACCAGGCGGGAGTGAGAGCGACCGCGCGGCCATGGCGGAGGATGGAAACCACCTCGCCCAGGAACTCGTCTTCGCCGAACGGAGGGTCGTCCCACAGATGCGAGTCGCCGCGCGTGATGAGGTGATCGCCTTGTCTGCCGACCATTCTGTGGGCCACAAATGCCTGGCCGCGAACGCACAGGACAATCCGTCCGGGGAGCAGTTCGGCGGCGCTTCGCCGGCGAACGGTCACGACGTCACCCGGCCACACGGCGGGCAACATGCTGGCCCCGTTGACCTTCAACCGCACCTCGCCAAACTGACGAACCACCTGCGCGGCCAGATCGTGTTTGGCCTCGTCGAGAAGTTCTCCGTCCGGTTGCGTTGGATACTGTCCCACCATCAAAGGGCCACCTGTTCGCGGGCCTGCCGTGCAGTGGCCATTCCCCTCGGCCGGGCTACGAAGCGTTCCGGTTGCTCTTGCACTGCGACTGCGTGGACTGCACCTTGCCGCAGCGCAGCGCGCTGGTTTCAAAGACGCTCTCGCAGCGGAAGGCCGGTTTCTGGTATGGCGCTTTCTTCTTTGGCGTCTGTGCCCCTTTTTGCTGTTCCTCTTTGCTCATCGCCGTTCTGCCCCCTATTCCGCAACTAAGAACGCGCTCCTGAGACCTCTGTGCCGATTGTACGCCTGTGAGGCAATCGGTCGCGTGGGTGCTGAGGCTTGTTCTTGCCCGCCTTCCAGCGTTCGATCAGGGAGCCGACTGTGAGGTCTGCACGGCGCAGCCGCCCGTGCCGCTCCCTGTGCTTCCGTTTCCCACGCAGGCCATGTTGGCCATGGGCGTGTAATAAATCTGGGATTCACCTGTGCCCGACGCCTTATTGTCGATGACAATCCCGCTGGAGCCGCCGGTAGACTGGATCGCCTGAGTTGCCTCGGTCGGAACGCTAATGGTGGTGCCGTTCCCAACCAGGAAGTTGTAAACGCAGCCTCCCGTGCACGACGGGGACGTATTGATGGTGCCGACATTGCCGTTTGCCGACACTGCGGCGAATACGTAGTCGTTGGTGGTACCGCCCGCACCATAGATCTCCGTTAGCGGCGAGCAGGTCGCTTGTGCAGAGGTCAAGGTAGAGACCGCCGTGGTGGCGTTGACAGTGATATTCGAGCCGCTCGCCACAAACTTACCGTTGGCTTGGATGGGCACATAGGACAACCGCGGCTCCGACGCAAGATGCTGATTGCAGGTCCATAGGTTGCCCGCTGTGCCCGCCGCCGAAGCGTAGTAAATCTGGTCGAACGCCCCGTCGTACGTCGTCGGTGTCGCTGTCGTCCCGGTACCGAACACCGCCTCTTCGCCACAAATGGAATTCGTTGGCCATGCCGTCGTGCTGGTCGGATTGCAGGCGCCGGTACCGGTGCCCGTAGTGCTGGCCGGAAACTGGAACACACCGCCGCACCCATTGTCTGGGGTGACTTTGCCTGGTTCGCAGCCCACGGTTGTGGTGGTGTTGGCATCGCCCCCCACAAATACATAAACCATCTGCGCGTTGGAATCCACCAGCGGTCCGTCAACGATGCCGACCGTGCCCGAAGCATAAGTCAGCTTGCTGGTTGTCAGTACCTTGGCATGTGTTGAGGGACTGACCGCGTACAGGAATCCGCCCGCGGCGCCCCGGTCGGCCACAAAAATGTTCCCCGACGTCCCGACATCATAGACCGGGTTGGTCAGTGCATTGGCGCTCACCGAAACTGGCCAGTTTGTGGTGACTTCGGCGGGAGTCCCATTGAACACTCCGGTGAATTGATGGAGCTTTCCATTGTTGTCGCCCACAAAAATCGCATCGGCGTATGTGCCGAAGTAAACGTAGAACGACGAGGACGTGGTGTCCTGATCGCCATTCTGGAACGGAACGCTGATCATGCAGGATTCGCCCGCCGTGCAGCTGCTCCACGCCTTGTTGCCCGCGGCGCCAACCTGCGCGTTGTTGAACTCCACCTGCGGAGTGGCAGCCGCCGCGGGAGTGCCCTGGCCCGACTTCCACTCGATGATCCGCAATATCGCAGCACCCGATGCAGGGTTCTCGATATAAGCGATCTTGCTCCCATCCAGGGAGAGGACAGACGAAGTAGTCGCTTTGCCCGTACCGCTGAAGTAAGCCCAGTACACTGAAGGATTGGATCCGGAGCAGGTGGTGTCGTACAGGTTGCTGTACGCAACGATGTTCGCCTGCCCGCCTGAGACGCCAGCCAGCCCAGTGTTGTACGCGACCCAGTCGCTGCAGCTCGCATTCCCACTGAATGAATACTTGGCCGGGTATTGCCCGGCGCCCACCGTAGCACCCGATCCCAGGTCCATGCTCCAGTCCGTCTTCAACAGCGGCCCTGACTCATGGCCCCATTCCGTCCCTGGCTGCTGCCACCGGTAACGCCTTAGCTGCTGGATCTGGTAGCGCGGTTCGTTGACGATCTTGCTCCACTTGTCGATCGTGCCATTCCGCATGGCATCATCAAACGTGCCCGGATTGGAGAAGATTGCGTGGTGGTGCGTCCAGTCGGTTGGACGGCCCGTGGTTACCGCCGGCCCCGCCTGTGCAAACGCCGGGAGACTGGCCGCCGCGAGCAGCGCAACGCCCGCGAACGCAAGGGCGAAGCTGCCGCGCCTTGGTTCCATCGTCTGTTGAACTGGCGCGTCGTCGCCCACAAAGCAGCGAGAGATCGGATTTCGTCCGGTAGTCCGGCTGGTAAGAACTCCAACTGCAAAATAACTCATACTGCCTCCCTGGGAAAAACGAGCTAATGCTGCAAGAACGACCCAATACTGCAAGAACGGGCAGCCTATCCCTACAGGACCCGCGCGACTGCCATCGCTTGCTACCGGACTACGAAGCATTCCGGTTGCTACGGCACTGCGACTGCGTGGATTGCACCTTGCCGCATCGCAGCGCGCTGGTCTCAAAGACGCTCTCGCAGCGAAAGGCCGGTTTCTCGTACGGTGCCTTCCGCTTTGGCTTCTGCGCCAATCCTGGTCGTTCCTATTTGTTCATCGTCGGTCTCCCCCAATTCCACAACTAGAACGCCCCTGGACCTTATTGTACCGACTGTACGCCTGTGAGGCTGCCTGTGCCGGTTGCTGAACAGAGATTCGTTGTAGTGCCGCCGAGGCCCAGGAAGTAAATCTCCGAAGCCCCAGCCTGAGTGCCAGCCGGTATCGCGTTGTCGACGATGATTCCGCCTGTCACAAAGCACTTGAAGGCGGTGCCGTAGCTCTCTGGCAGAGCGGATGAAAAGACAGGAGCGCCCGTACTGACGTTATAGGCCAGGACGCACCCGGCTCCCGCGGTGGTTGCACAGCCGGTTTCGCTTGCATTGTAGACGCTGAAGAAGATGTAGTCGGTGCCTTGGGTGGTCGCCGTGCCGCTGGCGGCACACGCACTGGTGCCGTTGTTGCAGAACTCGGTAATCGGCGACGGATACGGGGCCGTGCCGTTGATCTTGACGGCGACGGGAGTGCCCATCGCCCCGCTGCTTGAGATGGGCACTCTGTAGAGCGAGCCGGAGGTTGAGTTGGTGTTTCCCACCACATAGAGGTTCCCGGCCGTGCCGTTGTTGGACGAGTAATAGATATTGTCGAAGATGCCGGAGAAGAAATAATACTCCCCGGCGGGTCCGCCAGCGGTGCCCGTCCCCAACGGTTCGCTTGTCCCCACGGAGGTGCCGCTGCCGGTAAACGTAGTGGCAAATTGATAAACGCAGTTGCCCCGGGCGGTCCTGCAACCGGATGTCTGGGCCACCGTGTCTTCGACGAAGACGTACACCTTGCCTGCATTGGAGTCCACCAGGGGAGCGTCGTAGATTCCGTGTGAGTTGGTACTCGCCAGGGTCCTCGAATAGGCGGCTACCGCCCCCGTGCCGCCGGTGACGGCATACAGAACGCCATTTGTGCTGCCGACGAAGACTTTGCCCGTCGTGTAATCGTAGATCGGCGACGCGATGTCCACAGCCGCGGTGCTGAGAGTGACCGGATAACCGCTCGTGACCTCGGCCGGGGTCCCGCTGAGGAACAGGTTGGTGAACTTGTGCAGCTTGCCGCCGTTGTCCCCAACGTACAGCAGATCGTCGTAGTACTCATAGAACGGCGCGGACCAGGTGTCGTTGGGCGACCCGTTCAACGTGAGCCTGGTCATGCATGGAGCGGTGCAGGCGCGATAGTTCGCGGCGGTCACATTGTTCGCGGCCGTATTCAACGCAACGACGGAGGTCCCGGTGGCCCACTTCAGCAGCACCAGGCTGGCAACATTGCTGCTGTTGACCTGGATGAACGCCACCTGGTCCCCGGCCAGGGAGAGCACCGGCGAGGTCGTGATTTTGCTGCCGTCGGCCGTGGTGGAGCCCTGCGGATAGGCCGTGTTGTAGGCCCAGTAGGTACTGGGGACGGTCGAGCCAAGCGCAGAAGCGCCGCCGCAACCCGTGCCGCCGGGGCCGGAGGTCCCATAGAGCTCGTTGTAGGCCACGATCGTCGCCTGCGTCGTGCCCGATCCCGCGATGCCCGTCGGGTAAACGATGTAGTCCGAGGCGCAACTGTAGGCATTGGTGTTGAACGAGAACTTCGCCGGGAAGGTGTTGGGATTCACCAGGCCCGTGCTCAGGTTCTTGCTCCAATCCAGGTGTGTGGACGAGGCGGGGTCCACCTGCGGCCCGCTGCCCGGCGACACGCTGGGGCGAAGCGATGGGTCCCGCCTCATCTGATGCAGCGCGTAGCGGGTGCTGTTGCGCACGTCCTGCGAATGGAAATCGTTCTCTTTGGCGCGTTCATCCGCCGCCGGGCCAGGATTGGAGAAGACCAGGTGGTGGTGTGTCCAGTCGGTTGGACGGCCCGTGGTTACCGCCGGCCCCGCCTGTGCAAACGCCGGGAGGCTGGCCGCCGCGAGCAGCGCAACGCCCGCGAACGCAAGGGCGAAGCTAGCGCGCCTTGGTTCCCATCGTCTGTTGAGCTTGAATTCCGTCGCCCCCGGAGCACTGAGAGAGCGGATTATGCCGTAGAGTACGGCTTAGGAGAACTGCAAGGGCCCGATAACTCATACTTCCTCCCTGGGAAAAACCAGCCAATGCCGCAAGAACGGCACAATGCGCAACAGCACTCCGACTTGGACTTACAGAGCCGGCCCCGCTTGCTCCCGGGGTAAAGGCTTAAATACATGCATCTCCGAATCATCGGAGGTGAAACACTGCCCGGGAGACGCGGGTCGTTCCTTTGCGAAACTCCGCGTCGGCTATACTCCATTCTAAGAGCGCGCCGGGCCGCGCCAATCATTTGTTTGGCTTCATCGGTGATACTTTAGTGACTCTATGAATGACACTTTAGTGTTACGAGCTTGGTGACTCTGTCGCAGGTTTTATCGGAGGAGGAAGAACCATGGGGGTTGTGAAGTGAGTCCACTGGCAGTCCGTCCTTCAAGGCGCAGGATTGATTGCACTGTGCGCTGGATTGTCTTCGCCCAGGGCGCGTGGGCTGAATTGGGTGGGGACCCGCTTCGCCGTGGCTGACTGCGCAGCATTCGCCGTGGCTGACTGCGCAGAGCGAAGCCCGGACCGGCAACTCCTGTTGTACTGTGCCCGCGGCGGCAGCGTGGATGCCGCGCGCGTACGCGAACTGGCCCATCGGGTCATGGACTGGGATGCGCTGGTCGAGGCCGCGCAGTTTCATGGCCTGGCGGCAGTGCTCTTCCACGCCGTATCGGAGGCATCTCCCGATCTGTTGCCGCCGTACGTTGCCAGCCGGCTGCGCAACATCTGCCGCGATTCCGCCCGGCAGAACCTGGTCCTCACCTCCCAACTGCTCGCGTTGCTGGATGCCTTCGCGGCCCACGGCATTGCCGTCGTGCCCTTGAAGGGCCCAGCGATGGCCGAATCGCTCTATCCCGGTCCGGAGTTGCGGCCGTCTTCCGATCTGGACCTTCTGGTACGAAAGCGGGACATTGAGGGTGCGGTGAGCGTCCTTGCGCAGGAGGGATATGCACTCGGCGCAAATATGCGGCGCTTGCCGCTGCGCGTCCTGCTGCGCCTCAACTGCGAGTTGTTCTTCCACCACGAGCGCATGGCGCACGTGGACTTGCAATGGGAGACCGGCCCTGCGCATTATCCCTTCCGCATCGCACCGGAGATGCTGTGGCGTTCGCTGGGCCGGACCCGGATGGCGGGCAGGGAAGTCCCATGCCTTTCGCCGGAAGCCCTGTTGTTGTTTCTGTGCGTTCACGGCACAAAACACATGTGGTCGCGTCTTCAGTGGCTGGGGGACGTCGCCCGGCTGGCGCGTACACCCTTGGACTGGGATGCCGTTCTGGAGCTGGCGGAAGAGGCGGGATGCATGAGACCGCTGCTGTTGGGGTTGTCGTTGGCGCACGAGTTGCTTGAGGCGCCGGTCCCCGAAGGCATTCTGCAACGGGCACGCGCGGCGCAGGCAGTTCAGGCGCGGGCGAGGCAGGTGGTCCTGCGGCTGATGCGTACTCCGCCGGCCGAACCGCAAAGCTGGGAGTTGACGGCGTTCAACGCGCGGATGGCGGAACGGGCCTGGGACAAGCTGCGGCATACTGCCGCGTTGCTCAAGGCCCCGACGGACCAGGAACTGGAATGGTTCCTTCTGCCACAGTGGCTCTTCTTCCTCTACTACCCATTGCGCGCCGCTCGGCTGGCGTATAAGTACTGCTCGCGGCTTACGCGCGGATGAAATGACTGCGCCGCCGATTCAGGGATTCCCTAAGCCATTGCCGTTGTCCGCACAGTCGGCGGATGGAGGGCCTGGGCGTGTGGCCCGTCGTTTGCTGATATAAGCTGGTAGATATGCCAGCAATAACCAGCCGGGAGATGGAGGACCTGTGCCATTGAGCGAAGTTGCCCAAGCCAACCATCCTCTGACCATCGACGAGTATCTGCGCAAGAAGCTGATGCCGGTGGAGGGCGTCATCCCTCATCTGCCGGGCATCGACATGTATGGGAACACCATCCCGGACGAGATCGTCGGCGGCGATGTCTTTGAGTACATCAACTTCCAGCAGCGCTACAACATCGAAGCGCGCATCAATCAGGCCCAGTGGCTGGCGAAGGAGGTCCTGGAACCGCTTGCCCCGGGAGCAAAGGCGCGCAATTCCGTCGATGAGCATATTCAGTGGATGTCGACGCAGCCCGGCTACACGGATGCCGACGGAGTTCAGTTCAGGAAGGCAAAGAGTTCGGAGCAGTTGAGGATTATCGAGAACCTGCGGGAACTTTACTTGTCCGCCGGAGTGCTCCTGGTCGATGCGCAGGGCCACGGCATTATTGCGGCCAAGATCGCGTCCACCATACACGACACCCTACAGGCGTTCATGCTCTCGGAGCTCGACCGCAGCGGGACCATCACGCCCCGGCTCTTTGAGCAGCTCAACCTGCGGCTTGCGCAGTCGGCAACCGCGCGCAACGCCCTGGGCCGCAACATGGACGCAAGCTCGCGCGAGATCGCCACGCTGCTCTATGGCGAGATCCGTTCCACGGGGGAGTTTCGCTTTGTCAACTTCGGCCATCCGCCTCCGCTCGTCTTCTCGGCAAAGTACAAGCGGTTCATGGCGGTTGACAGGGACAGCATGGCGCAGTTTCTGGCGCTGGGGCTGGAGATTCCCCAAGACCATCCCGACCGCAACAGATATATCCCCGTCAAAGTGAGGAAGCGGCGGATGGACGCATCCGACATCGCGGTGATTACCCTCATGGGCCGGGGAGACATCCTTTTTCTCTATACCGACGGCGTCTACGATGGCAGCGACGAGCAGGAAAGACGCCGGATTGAAGCAATCATCGGCGAGCACAAACAAAATCCTGCCAGGGACATCTGCAACGCGGTGCTGGACTACGCCGTGAAGAGTGACCGCCTGCTGCGCCAGGAGGGCCACAGCGACGAGATCGACGACAAGACCGTCTTCATCATCAAGCGAACGTAAAAAACTTCAGTTCATTTGTGTTGGGGGACGCGTGATTGCAGCGTTACGCCAGCGCAGTCGCGCGCGCCGCATGAAGCTCCTGCAGCGCGAAGACGCTCAGTGTCCCGCGTTGCAATGCGGCAATGCCCTCGGCCGCGGCCCGCGCCGCAGCCAGCGTGGTGATGGTGGGAATCCGCGCCAGCACCGCGGCCCGCCGGATCGCCTTCTCGTCGAAGAAGGTCTCCTGCCCGCGCGGCGTGTTGACGATCAGTTGAATGCGGTCGCCCTTGATCAGGTCCACCACGTTGGGCCGGCCCTCCTTCACCTTGTAGACGCGCTCCGGTTGCAGGCCGGCGGCCTCCAGCGCCTCCGCCGTGCCGTGCGTCGCCACCAGATGAAAGCCCATCTCGACGAAGGTCCGCGCCAGCGCCACGACGCCTTCCTTGTCGCGGTCGTTCACACTGAGGAAGATCGTTCCCTTCACCGGCAGCATCTGGCCGGCGGCGATCTGCGCCTTGGCAAAGGCCTCGCCGAAGTTGTCGGCCACGCCCATCACCTCGCCGGTGGACTTCATCTCAGGCCCCAGCACCGTGTCCACTCCGGGGAACTTGCCCCACGGAAAGACCGGCGACTTCACATAGAAGTGCGCTCCGGTGTCGAGGTCGTCGCCGCTGGCCACTGCATCCGGCAGCAGCTCCTTCAACGTGCGCCCCACCATCAGCCGCGATGCGATCTTGGCCAGCGGCACGCCGACTGCCTTCGACACATACGGCACCGTGCGCGAGGCGCGCGGGTTCACCTCGATCACAAAGACCTTGCCGCGCTGGATGGCAAACTGAATGTTCACCAGCCCAACCACGTTCAACGCCATCGCCAGCTTGCGCGTGTGCTCGCGGATGGTGCGCAGCACATCGTCCGTCAGGTCCACCGCCGGCAGCACGCACGACGAGTCGCCGGAGTGGATGCCCGCCTCCTCGATGTGCTGCATGATCCCCGCGATCGCCACGTCCGTGCCATCGCACAGCGCGTCCACGTCGCACTCCACGGCGTCCTCCAGAAAGTGGTCGATCAGCACCGGCCGCTCCTGCGAGTACTCAATGGCCGTGCCCATGTAGCGCAGCACCGCCTCGTCGTCGTAGGCAATCACCATGGCGCGCCCGCCCAGCACATAACTGGGGCGCAGCAGCACGGGATAGCCCACGCGGTTCGCGCCGGCGAGCGCCTCATCGACCGACGTCACCATCGCACCCTCTGGCTGCGGAATGCCAAGTTCCGTAATCAATTTGCCGAATCGCTTGCGGTCTTCGGCCAGGTCGATCGACTCCGGCGATGTGCCGATGATGGGCACGCCCGCGCGCTTCAAGGGAAGGGACAAATTGAGCGGCGTCTGCCCGCCGAACTGCACAATCATGCCAATCTCTGCGCCGCCCGAGGCCTCGTGCTCATACACCGCCAGCACGTCCTCCAGCGTCAACGGCTCGAAGTAGAGGCGGTCGCTGGTGTCGTAATCGGTCGAGACGGTCTCCGGGTTGCAGTTGACCATGATCGTCTCGTAGCCGTCCTCGCGCAGCGCAAACGCCGCGTGGCAGCAGCAGTAGTCGAACTCGATCCCTTGCCCAATCCGGTTCGGCCCGCTGCCCAGGATGATGATCTTCCGGCGCGCGGTCGGCGCGGCCTCGTCCTCCTCGTCGTAGCAACTGTAGAGGTACGGCGTGTAGCTCTCGAACTCCGCCGCGCATGTGTCCACCAGCTTGAAGACCGGCTTCACACCCAGCCTGGCGCGCAGTTCGCGCACCCGGTCCGCGCTCTCCAGCTTCCACTCTGTTGCCAGCCGCTCGTCGGAGACGCCCATCCGCTTCACCGTACGCAGATCGTCCGCCGTCGCCGCGTCGAAGCCCACCGCCGTGACCGCCTTCAGCTCGCCGGTGATCTGCTTCATCTGGTTCAGGAACCACGCATCCATCGAGGTCATGCGCGCGATCTCGCGCACCGTCACGCCGCGCTCGAAGGCGTAGCGGATGTAGGCCAGCCGCTCCGGGTGCGGCGTTACCAACCGCTGCGTCAGCCGCCGCGGCTCGATGTCCGCCGCCGTGGCCTTCTTGCCCGTCTCCAGCGAACGCACCGCCTTCATCAGTGCTTCCTTGAATGTCCGCCCGATGGCCATCACCTCGCCCACCGACTTCATCTGCGGCCCCAGCACCTCATCCACGCCGGGAAACTTCTCAAACTGCCACTTGGGAATCTTCACCACAACGTAATCGATCGTCGGCTCGAAGCACGCCGGCGTCGCCTTGGTGATGTCGTTCTGGATCTCGTCCAGCGTGTATCCCACGGCCAGCCGCGCCGCAATCTTCGCAATCGGAAAGCCGGTGGCTTTGCTGGCCAGCGCGGACGAGCGCGAGACGCGCGGATTCATCTCGATAATCGTCATCCGCCCGTCGTGCGGGTTCACCGCGAACTGCACGTTGCTGCCGCCGGTCTCCACGCCAATCTCGCGGATGCATGCGATGGCCGCGTCGCGCATTCGTTGATACTCGCGGTCAGTCAGCGTCTGCGCCGGGGCAACCGTAATGGAGTCGCCGGTATGCACGCCCATCGGATCGAAGTTCTCAATCGAGCAGATGATGATGACGTTGTCCTTGAGGTCGCGCATCACCTCCAGCTCGTACTCCTTCCAGCCCAGCACGCTCTCCTCGATCAGGCACTCGTGCACCGGCGACAGGTCCAGCCCGCGCGCCAGAATGTCGGTGATCTCCTCGCGGTTGTATGCAATGCCGCCGCCCGAACCGCCCAGCGTAAAGCTTGGCCGGATCACCACCGGGAAGCCGATCTTGGCCGCATACGTCAGCCCGTCGCTCACCGTGCCAACAAGCTGCGACTTCGGCATCTCCAGGCCGATCCGGTTCATCGCGTCCTTGAAGAGCAGCCGGTCCTCCGCCTTCTTGATCGCCTCCAGCTTGGCGCCGATCAGCTCGACGTTATATTTTTCCAGCACGCCGGAGTCGGCCAACTCGACGGCAAGATTCAGCGCCGTCTGCCCGCCCACCGTCGGCAGCAGCGCAAAGATTCCTGCACTTCCTTGCTTGTCATTCTGAGCCGCAGGCGAAGAATCGCCGTATTTTGTGGCAGCTATGGAACCGCCCGCGGCCATCCTCTCCGCCTCGACCCGGATGATCTCTTCGAGATACGTAGCCGTCAGCGGCTCAATGTACGTCCGGTCGGCAAACTCGGGGTCGGTCATGATCGACGCCGGGTTGGAGTTCACCAGCACCACCTCGTACCCCTCGGCCTTCAGCGCCTTACAGGCCTGCGTGCCGGAGTAGTCGAACTCCGCCGACTGCCCAATCACAATCGGCCCCGAGCCGATCACCAGAATCTTCGCAATGTCATTCCTGCGTGGCATCTATCTGTACACTTCCCGTCTGTGGCCAATCTCAAGTACGAGGACGATGAGTTCTCCGTGAATGATCTTGCAGATCAAGCGATAGTCGCCAACCCGGTAGCGCCAGTGACCTTTGCGCCGGTCCGGTCAGCAGCTCACCGATGAGACGAGGATCAGGCAGCTTTTCGAGCCTTTCCCGTAGAAACGAGAGAACCCGGCGTCGCACGACGGGATCCAGCGCGTCTATCTGCTTTTCTACTGTTTCCGTGAGTACGATCTTCCAGGGCATACTTCCTCACAAGTTTTTCCAGCGGTACCAGCCGTTCTTTCCCCGTCTCCACTCTCTCCAGTGCAGCCACCGCGATGAGATAGTCCTCGCGATCTTCGACGTACTGCTGAATCGCCTGCCTTGCGTGGTAGCTCTTGGAGCGCCCTGTTTGCTGCGCCAGGGACTCCAGCCGGTCCTCCAACTTCTTCTCCAATCGCACTCCAAGCATTGTCGCCTCCGTGTTTAGCAGTGTTAAACAATGCTAACATTACTTCGTTTTCTGCGGCAACAGCGCAGACACGCTGATTCGCGTCATTTCTTCCAATCCTCCATCATCTTGCGGAAGTCGCGGAACAGGTAGTGCGAATCGTGCGGGCCGGGGTTGGCCTCCGGGTGGTACTGCACGCTGAACATCGGGTCGGTCTTGTGGCGCAGTCCGGCCAGCGTCTGGTCGTTGAGGTTGGTGTGCGTTTGCTCCACATCGGCGGGCAGGCTCGCGGGATCGACGTTGAAGTTGTGGTTCTGCGCGGTGATCTCCACCTTGCCGGTCGCGTGGTGCAGGATCGGGTGGTTTCCGCCGTGGTGGCCGAACTTCAGCTTGTAGGTCTTGCCGCCCAGCGCGAGGCCGAAGATCTGGTGGCCGAGGCAGATGCCGAAGATCGGCTTCTTGCCCTTCAGCCTGCGCACCGTCTCGATGGCGTAGTCCAGCGGCTCCGGGTCGCCGGGGCCGTTGGAGAAGAAGACGCCGTCGGGGTTGAGCGCGAGCGTCTCTTCGGCGGTGGTGGTGGCCGGGACCACGGTGACGCGGCAGCCCTCGCGGGTCAACATGCGCAGGATGTTCTGCTTAATTCCGAAGTCGTACGCCACCACATGCAGCGGCTTGCCATTGGTCGCGGCATCCCTCCCCGGCAGCAACGCTTCGCCGGTCTGGTTGCGCGGCTCGCTCTCGTCCCACTTGTAGATTGTCTTGGTGGTCACCACGCTGGCCAGGTCGGTGCCCTCCATCTTGCGGATCGCCCGCGCCCTGGCCACCAGCGCGTCCGCATCGAGCGACGCGCCCGACGCGATGACGCCGCGCATCACGCCATGCGTGCGCAGGTGGCGCACAATGGCGCGCGTGTCCACCTCGGCCAGCACGGGGACGCCGCTGCGCTCGAGGTAGTCGTCGGCCACCTCGGTGGCCCGCCAGTTGGAGCTGATCTCGGAGAACTCGCGCGTCACCAGCGCCTCGATGTAGGGCCGCGCCGATTCCGCATCGCTGGGCGTCGTCCCATAGTTCCCAATGTGCGGATTGGTCAGCACCACGATCTGCCCCGCGTACGAGGGATCGGTGAAGATCTCCTGGTAGCCGGTCAGCGATGTATTGAAGACGACTTCGCCCGCGGCCTCGACCGGCGCGCCGAAGCCTCGTCCGCGAAAGGTGCGCCCGTCCTCAAGCGCCAGAATTGCCTGCATTGCCTACTCCTGCGGAATCCCATTAGGAGTGGATTCAATCGATTCTATCAGCATCCGCAGGGGTTGCTCGCATCGCGCGGCCAGTTTTCCACGCATTTTCGCGCGCAGACGCAAAAAGGCCCGGCATGCGGCCGGGCCTTCTGCCGAACAGGGAGAGGGGCAGCTTACTTCTTGTGGTGGTGGTGCGCCTTGCGGTGATGAACGGCTGCGGCGCTGGCGGGAACGACCGAACCGGCCAGGACCGTAAATGCAAAGAGAGCGAGCAGGAGATTGCGCAACAGTTTCATAAGGTGAGACTCCTTCACCACCCAGCCGCCCAGTCGTCCGGGCGGTCCATAAGCACAACCGGCTTAACTCTCTGGACGCTGTTTCTCCACAAAAGATGCGGGCGCGCGCGGATGAGTTCCCAGCCTCGCACCTCGCGCCGCGAACTCGAACTTTGCCCTTAAGGAGTGAAGACCCCCGTTGTTCCGGGGGTCTTACGTATTGGCAGGAAATGCTCGTGCGGATAAGGGAAGCCGGAACCGTGGGAACTGCTGGCCCGACAAATTGCTTGGTACATTCCATAAGACGCGGTGTGAAAGAAAAAGTTGCCAAATATTCTGCAAAACGTATTTAAAAAAATTCGCGGATTCTAAAAATTGGATAATACGGGAATGTGTCCGCGTCACAACGTAGAATAATCATTGATTCTAATGAAGTTATTCGTAATTGCCCAATCGTGTCCGCTCAGATGAGAATCGGGAACGGTGCCGGCGCCACCTGCGCCTCCGCATCCGCGCAAGCTGGCCCAGACGCAGGAAGACGGGGAAGCGGGCGATGTTGCGCCGGGCGATGGTGCCGGTTGCGATGCGAGGATTGCGATCATTTAGGATGCAGAGGGCGGCAAGAGCGTGACCACGACGGCGGTTGATGCGGCGGAGAAGAGCGGGGCTGTGCCGGGCAGGAGCGATCGCAGGCTGCTGTGGTTTGTGCTGCTCAACATTCTGGCGGCGAACGCCGGCTTCAAGCTGATTGCGCACTTTGTCTTTCATACCGGCGTGGAAGAGATGCGCGTGCGGTATTGGGCTTTCTTCCACTTCCATCAGTTCACCGACTCGTGGACGCCGATGCTTGGCTCGGTGAACTCCTTTCTGGCGCATCCCGGCGTGGCCATCTATCAGGCGAAGCTCTACGACACGCTGCTGTATCCGCTGACGTCCATCCTGCCGCTGCTGTGGATGAAGCAGGCGGGGATGAGCGACGCGGCGGTGCTGCGCGCGCTGATGGTTGCGTCCTGGATCGCTGTGGTCGCGGTGGTTGCGTTGCAGGTCCTGATCGCCGCGAAGATCGCCGGGCGGGGAAGTGGCGGGTTGAGTTGGCGGGCCGCGGTGGCGACGGCGTTCGCGGCGTTCTTCTTCATGCCCATCACGCTGGCCTTTTCGCTGGGCCAGGCGCAGATATTTCTCGACCTCTTCTTCACGCTGCTGGTTCTCTTCTGGATTGAGGGCAGGGAACGGCCGGCGGGCGGCTTGATGGCCCTGCTGGCGATGGTGAAGCCGCAGTTTGGCCTGCTTCTGCTGTGGGCGGCGCTGCGGCGGCGGTGGAACGCGCTGGCGGCTGGAGTGGCGACGCTGGGTGTGGGCGGCGCGGTCTCGCTGGCGGTCTTCGGCGTGCGCAACAACCTGGACTACCTGGGCGTGCTGGCAGGACTCAGCCGCAAGGCGCAGTCGCACTACGCCAACCAGTCGATCTTCGGGCTGCTGAACCGCGCCATCTTCAACGGCGAGAACATGCCCTATCACCCGTACGTCTATCCGCCGTTTGTGTCCTGGGTGTATGCCGTCACGCTGGCGACGACGGCCGTGCTGGTGCTGCTGGCGCTGGCGTATCCCTGGCGCGAGCGGGCGGGCGGCATGGCGGACCTGGCGGCCATTGGAGTGGTCTCGGTGATTGCGACGCCGATGGCGTGGGAGCACCACTACGGCGTGATGCTTCCCATCTTCGTGTGGCTGTGGTTTGCAGTCTACCGGCGCGGGGCGGGCAGCGCGTGGGCGTTGGCGCTGGCCTGGGTGCTGATCGCGGACTTCCTTTCGCCGTTCAACTTCTTCGCCGCGGTTCCCGTGGCGAATCTGCTGCAAAGCTACATGTTCTTTGGCGCGCTGCTGCTGTTGGGGCTGCTGCTGCGTGTGCGTACGGTTTCAGAGACGTAGGCTACGCTCCGCATCGCGGTGCGCGAAGACGGCGCACAGCCCACCGCGCAGGCCCGCGTTAGGACGGCCCATCTACAGGCGGCCCGGCGACGGGTGGCGCCGCGGCAGTCTGTTCTGCGGAAGGCGGCGTCTCGACGGCGGCCGGTTCTGCGGCGGGAGGTGCCACGGCAGGCGGTTCCTCAGGCGTCTGCGCGACGGCAGGAGGAGCTGCGGCAGGCGCCTGCTCTGCGGCGGTCTGCGGCGCCACGGCGGTCTGCGGGGCCACATCGTTGATGCGCACGACATGGTCTGCCTGCGGGCCCTTGCTGCCCTGGATGATGTCGAACTCGACCTCGTCGCCTTCCTTCAGGCTCTTGTAGCCTTCGCTCTGGATGGAGCTGTAGTGGACAAAGACGTCAGCCCCGCCTTCGCGCCCCAGAAAGCCAAAGCCCTTCGCGTTGTTGAACCACTTCACCGTACCCTTATATTGTGCCAATTTGTACACTCCTTGCGTTGGCCTTGAGCGGGTTATCTGACCGGCTGCCGGCCGGGTTTGCCGGACCCGTACAGTACGACGCAGAACGCTGGCGGATTGGTTTTCCGCACGACGGCCTGCTTCGCGTGTACAGAGATACAGTAACAAACTTCTGGCGCCGCAGCGACGCAATCCGCACGGCAAAGCGCTAAATCTTTCGGCCGGCCGGCCGCACTGACCGCCCGGCGGGCGATTTTGCGGCTGCCGGACCGGGCCGCAGGGCCATTCCTGCGCCTCGCGGACGGCCCGCGGGCGACTCTCTGCCGCCTCAGCATGTATCCTGCTTGAGACCCAACTTCGCGCATGAAACGAATCGTCACCGCAGCGCTGTTGATCTTCATCGTTGTCCTGCTCATCTTCCGTGGGCAGCCGTGGATGCTGACGCTGGCCAGCGCGCTGATAGCCGAACTGGCCGCCTACGAGTACCTGCGCCTGGCCAACACCAGCGGCGCGCGCATTCCTGCCTGGTGGATGCTCCTTGGCACGGCGGTGGTCTTCCTCTTTACCCTGCCCAACTTCCACAACGAGGCGGAGCTTCCTGCCCTGAGCGCGCTGGCCCTGTTTCTGCTGGCCTGGACGGGCTTCCGCGAGCCGCTCGACCGCGTGCTGCCGGACGCGGCGCGCGGCCTCTTCGGGCTGGTCTATGTGGCGTATCCGCTGACACTCATCCCGATGATCTGTTACCGCGACGACGGCAAGCCGTTGCTGCTCTTCCTGCTGGTCTGCGTCTGGGCGGGAGACACCGCCGCGTTCTACGTTGGCCGCCGCTGGGGCCGGCACAAGCTCTCGCGCCTCAGCCCCAACAAGACCTGGGAGGGAACGCTGGCCTCGGTCGGCGGAAGCGTCCTGGCGGGGCTGGCCGTGGTTTTGGCCGGCGAGATTCTCTCGACGTACTTCGGCAACACGGCCCTGCACATTCTGGAGCCGGTGTGGCAGTCGGCCGTGCTGGCGGTGGTCATCAACGTGGCCGCGCAGTTGGGGGACCTGCTGGAGTCGGCCATCAAGCGCGGAGCGGGCGTGAAGGACTCGGGGACAATTCTGCCGGGCCACGGCGGCGTCCTCGACCGCATCGACGCGCTGCTGCTGGCCGCGCCCGTGCTCTGGTGCGTGCTGCTGCTGAAAGACGCCTTCAGCCTGGGCAGGTTCTGACACAGCTCTTGTCGTTGTTTGTTCTCGCCGATGCAATCCGCCCTCGATCTGCGAAAATAGAACCGTGAAGAAGATCGCCATCCTCGGCTCGACCGGCTCCATCGGCCAGAGTACCCTCTCCATCTGCGAATCCTTTCCCGACCGCTATCAGCCCGTCTCGCTGGCCGCCGGGCGCAACCTCGACGTTGCCTTCGCCCAGTGCGTCCGCTGGCGTCCGCGCGTCGTCTCGCTGGCCAGCGAAGAACTGGCCGATGCGTTTGCCAGGCGTCTGCGAGAGGCCGGGCACAATGGAATCGAGGTCGTCCACGGCCCCGCCGGAACGGTCTCGCGTGGCCACGCTGAACGAGGTTGACTTCGTCGTCTCTGCCATCGTCGGCGTCGCGGGCCTGGAAGCCACCTACGCGGCTGTTTGCGCCGGAAAAACCATCGGCCTGGCGAATAAGGAATGCCTCGTCGCCGCCGGCGAACTCATTCTCGCCGCGGCGCGGAAGAACGATGTCGCGCTGCTTCCCATCGACTCCGAACACAACGCCGTGCACCAGTGCATGCGCGGCGGCAAGCACTCCGAGGTCAGGCAGATCTGGCTCACGGCATCCGGCGGGCCCTTCCGCTCGACGCCCGCCGCCGACTTCGAGCGCATCACTCCGGCGCAGGCGCTGAAACACCCGACCTGGGTGATGGGCCGGCGCATCACCATCGACTCGGCCACCATGATGAACAAGGGCTTCGAGATCATCGAGGCCTGCCGCCTCTTCAACCTTCCCCCATCCAAAGTCCGAGTCACCATCCACCCCCAGTCCACCGTGCACTCGCTGGTGGAGTTCATCGACGGCTCGATCCTGGCGCAGATCTCCGTCACCGACATGCGTCTCCCCATTCTCTACGCGCTGGCCTACCCGGAGCGGGTGGACGCCGCGCTCGCCGCGCCGTCCCTGACCTTCGACCTCGCCGCGCTCAGCCGTCTCGACTTTGCCCAGCCCGACCTGGCCCGTTTCCCCTGCCTGCGCCTGGCCTACGAGGCGGCGGAATCCGGCCCCGCGGCCTGCATCGCGCTGAATGCCGCCGACGAGATCGCCGTCGCCGCGTTCCTTCAGGGCGACATCCCCTTCCTCGGCATCCCGCGTACAATCGAGAGGGTGCTGAACGCTACCTCTTCCCATGCTCCCGCGTCCATTCAGGACGTGCTCGCGGCGGACGAGGCGGCCCGGGAGTGCGCGCGCGGCGTGATCGCGCGGCACGCGGCATCCGGCCTCCGCGCCTGACCCTGAAGGGTACTTACCGCCGGCAACTGCTGGCAGAGGCATTTTTTTCGCATCGGATTACTTGCATCTATGTCCACTGTCCTTGAACTTCTCGTGGTGCTTGGCCTCATGGTTCTGGTGCATGAGCTAGGCCACTTCATCGTGGCCAAGGCCTGCGGCGTCCGCGTCGAGACCTTTGCCATCGGCTTCGGCAAGAAGATCGTCGGCATTGAGCGCGGCGGCACCAACTACCAGATCAACGCGCTGCCGCTGGGCGGATACGTCAAGATGGCGGGCGAGATCCCCGGCGAAGAGGTCACCAACGACCCCGGCGAGCTGAACAACCATCCCCGCTGGCAGCGCATGTTGATCGCCCTCGCCGGCCCCGCGGCCAACTTTGTCCTCGCCTTCGTGCTGATGGCCTGCGTCTACATGGTGCACAACGAGGTCGACGAGTACTTCTCCGGCCCGGCGGTCACCGACTACATCTCCCAGCCAAGCCCCATTGCCCGCACCGGCATCCAATCCGGCGACACCATCGTCCACTTCGACAACGTCGAGGACCCCACCTGGGACGACGTGGGCAACCACTGCCTGCTGAACCTCAACCGGACGGTCCCATTCTCGTATGTGCACGACGGCTGGCGCTTCAACACCACCTTCTTCGTCGCATCGACGGCGGCCACCCCCGACGACTTCTCGCCCGACACGCTGGGCTTCGTGCCCAAGATGCAGCCCACGCCGGTGAAGGTCTCGTCGCTGTTGCCCGGCAGCCCCGCCGACCGCGCGGGCCTCCAGCCGGGCGACCAGATCGTCAGCATCGACGCGGTCGATCTCCACTCCGTCGCCACGCTGCTGGCCTACATGCAGGACCGCAAGGGCGCGCCCGCCGTGCTGGAGGTGCTGCGCAAGGGCCAGCCCATCCTTCTGAACGTAACTCCGCAGCTTACCGACGATGGCGGCACAAAGGCCTACCGGCTCGGCTTCTACCCGGTCCCTCCGCCGGTCAAGGTGGAGAAGCTCTCCTTCGCCAAGTCGCTGGCCAAGTCCTGGGATTTCACCAAAAAGAACTCGATGCTGATCAAGGACGTGGTCAAGGGTATGTTCGTGGGCCACGTCTCGGTGCGCAGCCTTTCGGGGCCCATCGGCATCGGCGAGGTGGTGCATGAGGCCGCTGAGGCGCCGGGCTGGACGCCGCTGGTCGGCACCGTGGCCATGATCTCGATCAACCTGGGCATGGTCAACCTGCTGCCGTTTCCCATCCTCGACGGCGGCATGATCTTCCTGCTGCTCATCGAGGGCGCCCTCCGCCGCGAGCTGCCCATGCAGGTCAAGGAGTACATCTATCAGGCCGCCTTCGTCTGCATCCTGATGTTCGCCGCCTTCATCATCTGCAACGACATCGTCAAGCTGCATCTGCCCATTCTCTCCAGGCTGAAGCTGTAAATGCCCGGCGTCCCATGGGTGAGACGCCAAACTCGGACCGGCGGGCCGTACACGGTCGATCTTTGCGAAACCAGAAAGAGGACTCCGTGGACTATACATTTCTTGCCAATCTGCAACAGGAGTTCGCGTTGCCGGAAAAAGGCATCCTGAGCCGCGTTCTGCACAAGGACGAGCACGCGAACGTCACCTTGTTCGGATTCGCGGCGGGAGAGGAACTCTCCGCGCACTCCGCGCCGACGCCTGCCGTCCTCTACTTTCTGGAAGGCGATGCCGACGTTCAGTTGGGCAACGATACGGTCCGCGCCCAGCCGGGCTCCTTCGTCTATATGCCCCCCATGTTGCCCCACGGCATCGCTGCACGCACCGCGCTGCGCATGTTGCTGGTGCAGATGAAGGCCCCGTCGCAGGCGCATTGAAGGGTGCTGCACCCGCGCCGGTTTTCAACCGGGATAGAACGCTTCCAACCGTGAAAGAATAGAGCCATGAGTCTGTTCAGTTCGGTCTACGCAGAGAGGAACGCAGAGGTGCGCGCCGCGCTGGATTCTGTCCGCTGCCCCTCGCCGAGCCGCGTCGAGGAGATCCTGGCGCAGAGCGAGTCCGGCGATGCGCTCGGCCTCGCCGAACTCGCCGAGCTGCTCGAGATTGGCGTCCCCGCCGGCGCGGACTCCGATTCCAACGCTCAGTTCGAATTGCTGCGCGCGTACACCCGCAAGCGTTGGCGCGCGCCCTCCGGCAACCGCGTCCGCTACGTCTCGCCGATCTACGTCTCCAGCTTCTGCGTGGACGCCTGCCCCTACTGCAACTTCTCCGCCCTGCGCAAGGACACGGTGCGCTACCGCCTCTCGCCCGCCGAGTTCGACCGCGAGATCGCCTCCGTGCTGGCGCGCGACGCACGCGTCGTCGAACTGGTCTACGCCACCGACCCGGAGTACGACACGCGCGCTCTGGTGCGCGACGTCAGCCGCGCCGTCCGCGCCGTCGAGGACCTCGATGGCGGCGGCGTCCTGCTCTGCACCGAGTACCTCTCCAGCCAGGCCTACGAGGCGCTGGCCGACGCCGGTCTTCGCGGAATCATCCAGTGGGACGAGACGCTGGACGAACAGGCCTATGCACGCTGGCACTCCGCCAGCCCGCGCAAGGCGGACTTCCGAACGCGCATGGACAATCACGACCGCGCGCTCAACGCCGGTCTCGACGTGGCCACCGGCGCGCTCTTCGGCCTGGCCGATTTCCGCTACGACGCGCTGATGCAGGTCTCCCGCGCGCGCACCATCGCCGAAGCCTACGGCCGCGCGCCGTTCGTCATGGGAACCGCGCGCCTCAAGCCGATTGGGGGCAGGGAACTGCGTCTCGAAACCTCGGTCAGCGACCGCGCCCACGAGACCGCGCTCATGGTCTACAAGCTCGCCCTTCCCCACGTCGGCCGCTGGCTGCAGACCCGCGAGACCTTCGAGATGAACCTGCGCAACCTGCTCGACGGCGACGTCTTTACCTACTCCTGCGGCGAGGTGCAGCCCGGCGGCTACACCCAGATCAACACCACATCGGTGGCCGGAGCGCAGTTCGGCGTCAACGAGATGGAGCGCGGCTTCGTCGAACGCGAGCTGGCAGGCCAGGGCTTCCACATCGACTTCGGATGGATCTCCCCTGCCCGCACCCTCGCCGCCCGCTAATCCAAATCACTTCAAGCGATTGTCATTCTGTGCGCAGCGCGCACAAACTATGAAGTTGTCATCCTGAGCGAAATTTGGCGCGTACTCGCGCCAAATGCAGTCGAAGTGACCTGCGGTTGTTTTGTTGTGGTCTGTTTTTGCTGTCATCCTGAGCGCGTCGTTGAGCGCGAAGGACCCGATGGATTTTGTCCAGCCCCAACCGCCCGTACCTTTCTCCCAATGAATCCGTCTTTGTCTGTTCTTGCTGTCATGCTGAGCAAAGCGAATCCCGCCCTATCCCTGCGCCCGCAGCAACGCCGCAATCTCCCCCGCCGCCTTCCTTGCCTCCTCCACCTTCTGCGGCGGAAAGCTGATCGCGCCCACCCTCGCGTGCCCGCCGCCGCCGTACCGCTCGCAGATCTCCGCAATGTTTGCCAGCTTCGCCTCCGGCAGCTTGGTCCACGGGTTCGTTCCCACCGCAACCTTCGTTCGGAAGCTCGACCGGCTCAGCCCCACGGTGTAGGTCGCCGCCGGGTGCAGGGAGTAGGGGATGAACTTGTTGTAGCCCTCGGTCAGCTTGTCTGTAATGTCGAAGGTGACGACGCCCCGTTCCAGCCTCGTCCGCTCGCGCAGCAGCTCGATCCCGGCGCGATGCCTCTCCATCAGCGGCCCAAGCTCGGCCTGGATGAAGGGCTGGTCGAGCACCGCCTGCAGCCCCATCTCGGTCAGCAGGGGAATCACGCGCGGCACAAATCCCTCGCCGGAGCTCTCGATCGCCAGCGTCAGCTTCATCGCCGGCGCGTCCATCTCCACCGCGCTCTCCGCGCTTTCAAACTTCGCGCCGTCCACAATGTTCGCCCAGTGGATCAGCTCCGCCAGCGGCGCGGTATCGAATCCGAACCGCTCTCGCGCCACATCCGCGATCAGGCTGGTGCAGGAGATGTACGCCGGATCGTAAAACTTTCCGCCATCGGCCGGCTTGCGCACCGCGAGCACCTTGGGCGAGTTGGCCTGCGCCTGCCACGCCAGAAAATCGCGCCGGTCATCGGCGGTAAGAAACGCGCTCTGGTGATGGTCGAACCACCAAGTAACTTTGGGCGAGGCGGAGTATTTAAAGTCCACAATAGCGTTCTCGCCCTCGATGAACGCCGACTCGTCGAAGAGCGACCCCGCCGCCTGGTGCATCAGCCCATGGTACGAGAACTCCTGCGCCGTCCCGATGCGCTCGCGGTGAAAGCGCGCGAACAGCGACGCCGAGCACGCGCCATCGAAGCAGTGATCGTGATAAAAAACGCGGCAGTTCAAGCGGAAATCCTCCGTGCCAAACCCAATCTTCGCAGCCGCGCCCACGCTAGCGCGCAACACCCG
The DNA here is from genome assembly GCA_963767315.1 of uncultured Acidobacteriaceae bacterium. Lineage (GTDB taxonomy): Bacteria > Acidobacteriota > Terriglobia > Terriglobales > Acidobacteriaceae > Edaphobacter. The sequence continues at coordinate 84,054 of CAVYDK010000019.1, forward strand.
GCCATTGCGATGCGAAGCTCTAGGATTGACGGAGCGCGCGCCCATGTCAAGCAGCAAAGCATATGGGAACGGAACATACTTCCTGTTTGCACCGTATAGACTTTCAATCAACCGAGGAGACCCACTTGCCTGACGCACACCAGCCAGATACCCGCCAGCCCCAACCCCCCGAGTCCGCCGCGCGCACCGACTCGCCCAGCGAGTCGATGGCCGCGCCGATTCTGCCGTCATCGCCCCGTTTCACCCTGCGCGAGACCTTCTTCGGTTCGGACGGCCTGCGCGCCGGCTGGGCACTGCTGCTCTACTTCGCCCTGCTTGCTGCTCTGCTCGCCGGCGGCGGATACCTCGTCAATCCGCCGCGCCACAAACCCGCTGTCACTCAGACGAACTCCGCCGCGCAGCCGAACGCTGCCGCGCAGTCCGCGCCGCAGCCCTCCAAACCCTCCGCCGCCGTGCTCATGCCGCCGAAGGCTGTCCTGCTGGGCGAGGGAATAGCGTTGCTCTCGGTCCTCATCGCCGCATGGCTGATGGCGAAGATCGAGCGCCGCCCAACCTCCGCCTACGGACTGGGCGGCCGGCGTCGCTTGCCGAACTTCCTCGCCGGACTCGGATGGGGAGTCGCGCTGCTCTCGCTTCTGGTCTTCACCCTGCGCGCCTGCGGCCTGTTGGTCTTCGACGCGCCCCAGATCTTCGGCGCGAGCGCGCTGCGCTACGGCGCGGTCTGGTTCGCCGGTTTTCTGCTGGTCGGACTCTTCGAGGAGACCTTCTTTCGTGGCTACCTCCAGTTCACCCTCGCGCGCGGAATTAACGGAATTTTCAATTGGCTCCGCTCCTTCGCCGCGCGCACGGCCAATCTGCGAACGGCAACTCAGTCCGCGCCCGGCTTCTGGACCGCGGCCCTGCTGCTCTCCTTCGGCTTCGGCTTCACGCATCGAACCAACCCGGGCGAGTCGCCCATCGGCCTCGTCGCCGCCGCGCTCATTGCTGTCGTCTTCTGCCTCAGCCTGTGGCGCACCGGATCGCTCTGGTGGGCCATCGGCTTCCACGCGGCGTGGGACTGGGCGCAGTCCTTCCTCTACGGCGTCGCCGACAGCGGCCTTGTGATTCAGGGCCATCTCTTCGCCACGCATCCCGTGGGCCGCCCAATCTTCTCCGGCGGCCTCACCGGGCCGGAGGGAAGCCTCTTCATCCTGCCCATTCTCGCGTTGATCGCCGCTGTTATCCTGCTCACGCTGCCCCGTGTCCATCACGGCTGTCCGCCTGCATCCGCGAACGCGCGCCCCGCCGCTGGTTTAGACTTGCCGTAGGCCATGAGCAGCGACGACCAGAACTCCAGAGACACCAAGCCATCTGCTAGTCCCGCCAAAGGCGACCTGCGCTACAAGGGCTATGTGCGCCGGGTGGATGACAGCGCCACAGCGGACGCCGCGCCGGAAGACCCGGTCGCTGCAGACGACGCACTCAGGGCCGCCCTCGTAGCCGACCTCGAAGCGACCGCAGGACGCGGCGCGGGCCACAGGCTGCGCGTCTTCGCCCTCTTTCTTCTGCTCCTCGCCGCGCTCGTAGCCGCCGCCTTCTTCGCCGGGCGCCACTTCATCCGCAATGCGATGCGCCAGAACCTGCCGCAGCTCGACGGCTCGCAGACGGTCAACGGCCTCGCCGCGCCGGTCACAGTGGAACGCGACGCCCGCGGCGTGCCCCACATCCGCGCCGCCTCCATGGACGACCTTGTCTTTGCCCAAGGCTTCGTCACCGCCCAGGACCGCCTGTGGCAGATGGACCTGCTGCGCCGCCACGCCTCCGGCCAGCTCGCCGCCATCCTTGGCCGCCCCATGCTGCAGCACGACCGCCTGCAGCGCACCCTCCAACTGCGCGCCGCCGCCGACCGCGCCATCGCTGTCCTGCCCGCCGATCAACGCCACTGGCTGGAGGTCTACGCGCGCGGAGTGAACGCCTCCATCGCCGCCCAGCGCGACCGCCTCCCCGTCGAGTTCCGCCTGCTCGCCTACCGGCCCGCCCCCTGGACGCCGCGCGACTCCATCCTGGTCGAACTCGTCATGTTTCAGGACCTCACCACCGGCTTCCCGGCGAAGCTTGCGCGCGAAGCCCTCGCCGCCCATCTATCACCAGACCTCATCTCCGATCTCTACCCCACCGGCTCCTGGCGCGATCACTACCCCGGCCAGCCCGTGCCCAACGTCTCCGCGCCCCAGCCCGAGTTCAACGACATCCCCCTCGACGAGTCGCAATCGCAGCTCCGCCAACACGCGCCCGCCTCCACCACCTCCCCGTCCGACCTTCTCTCCCTCAATCGGACCCTCGCCCTCTTCCAAGCTCCCTGCTCCGCCTGTGTCGCCGGCTCCAACGCATGGGCTGTCTCCGGCTCGCGCACCGCCTCGGGAGGGCCGCTGCTCTCGAACGACATGCACCTCTCGCTCAGCGTGCCCGAACTCTGGTACGAGGCCGACCTGCAAGCCACGAATCCCGCACCGCAACCCGCCTTCCACGCCGCCGGAGTGACCCTCCCCGGCACGCCCTTCGTCATCGCTGGGCACAACGACCACGTCGCCTGGGGGTTCACCAACCTCGGCGCGGACGTGCAGGACCTCATCATCGAGCACACTCGCGGCACCTCCTCCGGCGCCGAGTACCAGGCCGCCAGCGGCGCATGGCTCCCCGTTCGCTACCAGACCGAGGTCATCCAGGTGCGCGGCAGCACAGACGTCATCCTCGATGTCCCACTCACCCGCCACGCAGACACCGACACTCCCATCGTCTCCAGCGTCTTTCCCACGGAACGCCGCTCCCTCAGCCTCCTCTGGACCATCTACGACCCCGCCAACCTCACCGCGCCCTTCTTCGCCGTCAACTCCGCCGCCGACTGGCCCTCCATGCTCGCCGCCTTCGCCGACTGGGGTGGCCCCGCGCAGAACCTCATCTACGCCGACGACCAGGGCCACATCGGCTACCACGCCCTGGGCCGCATCCCCATTCGCGGAGACGCCGACAATCCCAGCCCGCTCTCGCCCGTCCCCACCGACGCCACCGCGCCCGACGCCGCCCTGCACGAGTGGGCGGGGGATATCCCCTTCGACCAGCTCCCACAGGCATTCGATCCCCCCGACGGCGTCCTCGCCACAGCCAACGCCCGCGTCACCCCGGACGGCTACCGCTTCCCGATTACCCTCGACTGGATGGCGCCCTACCGCACCGAGCGAATCTACAAGGTTCTAGAATCCAGCGCCGAGCGCGTCCCCGAGGCCAGCCCCGATAATCTCCCCAAAGCCCCTGCCGCGAAGTCCGCAACCGCCAGCTCCGCGAAGACCCCAGCCGCCGCCCCCAGTTTCGGCGAGACGCTGGCCCCCACCCACCTGCTCACCCCGGCTGACATGCTCGCCCTGCAGAACAACGTCACCTCCGGGCCGGACCGCATCCTCGCCCAGCGCCTCGCCTACGCCATCGACCACGCCACCGGCCCGCTGAAGAACGACCCCACGCTGCACCAGGCCGCCGACATCCTGCGCAAGTGGAACGGCAGCGTGGACGCCAACGCCAGTGCGCCCGCCATCGTCAACGCCGCCCGCGCCGCCCTCTGGCCCATGCTGCTCATCCCAAAACTCGCCCCCGAGGCAGGTACGCAGCTCGCGCAGGGCGCGGACCTCTCCAAAGTCAAAAACCTCCCCCCCGACGCCGCCCGCGCCGCCAACCTTTGGCAGCTCTACGCCTGGGGCGAACGGGAAAGCGTCGAGGAGCAGCTCATCACCCACGCCCCCGCCCGCTGGCTCCCCGCCGCCTACCCCACATGGGACGACTTCCTCGCCGCCGTCGTGCAGCGCGGCCTGCGCAGCGCCCACGCCCCCCTCGACCTCGCCGCATGGCGGCAGGGAAGCGCCTTCCCGCTGGACATCGAGCACCCCCTCTTCTCCTACGCAACCCTGCTGGCGCGTCTCCTCCTCGGCGTGCCCACCGGCACCGGCCCGCAGTCCCAGAGCGGCGACCTCACCACCGTCAGGCAGTCCGGCCAGGCCTTCGGCCCCTCCGAGCGATTCACCGCCGGCCTCGGCGACCCGGACCGCGCCACCCTCAGCCTTGCCCTCGGCCAGTCCGGCAACCCCGCCAGCCCGTTCTACATGGACCAGCTCCAGTCCTGGCTGCGCGGCAGCACCTACCCCCTCCCGTTCACCCCCGCCGCCACCCAGCCCACCATCGCCCACACCCTCACCCTCACCCCGCGCTGACCCCGTCACCCCCGTCGTTTGTTCTTGTTGTCATCCTGAGCGCGTCTTTCGAGCGCGAAGGACCCCGATGAAGCTCGTATCACCACAACCGTCCGGACCTTTCTCCCACGGAATTTGCCTCTACCCTTGCTCATCCGTATCGGCCCTCGCCACCAGCGCCGCAAATCTCCCCGTCTCCGCCTCGTAACCAAGCAGCTCGCCCGCATCCATGTCGAAGTACCACCCATCCAGCGTCAACGTTCCCGCATCCACTCGCTCCTTAATCCACGGGAACGTCATCAGGTTCTCCAGAGACAGCGCAATCGCCGCCTGCTCGCACGCCCTCCGCTGCGCCGCCTTCGGCTCGTCCGCCAACTCGCGCAGCACCCGCTCCCGCGCCGCAGCCGCAATGCTCACCCAAGCTCCGATGAACTCGAACTTGTCTCCCTCGCCGTCCATCAGCGCGCCAATCCCGCCGCAGCCGGAGTGCCCCAGAACGATGGCCCGCTCCACGTTCAGCCCCTTCACCGCGAACTCGATGTCGGCGCGGATGCCCGGCAGCTCCGCGCTGTCGCTGTACGGCGGAACAAGATTCGCCACATTGCGCACCACGAAGATCTCCCCCGGCCCCGCGCCCAGCAGCATCCCCGGATCGGCCCGCGAGTCGCAGCAGGAGATCACCAGCGCCCTCGGGCTCTGTCCCTGGCGCAGCCGCGCAAAGACGCTCTCGTCGCCGCTATGGAAATACTTCTCTTGAAACCGCCGGAACCCATCCAGAAACGCCGCCGTCTCCGCCATACCACCCCCATCGCATTCTGTCGCCGGCCCGGCTCTCAATAGCATCGCACGAATTCCCGCCCCGCCGCCCCCGCCACGCCGTCATCCCGACCGCAGGCGGCGAACTTTGGCAGAGAGGCCCAGGTGCCGCGAGAAACGATCACAACCACTGAAGATGGGTGCCCCAGGTGCCTCGCCTTTGGGCACCTGGGAGAGCACCGAATTTTTTTCCCGCGAATTGCTCAGTAAATCCGCATGTCAAGCCCCTCGACTCCCAAAAATCCCCATAACTCCCACCCCATCAACCACTTCCCCCCGAAAAATACTTGGCATAGTAGTTATCTCCCGCTTGGTAGAATTAAGGTATGGATCGAAGGTTGACCGCCCATAAGAGGGCCGATTCGGCCTTCGCTTTGCAGGGGCGGGCCTTGACTCCCGCCGCAAGCGGCCAACTTCCAACGCGGCCTTATAGCGGAACCAGAGTAGGTATACCCCGGGGGCAATCCCTCCGAGTGGCTTTTTCCTCAACCGGGGGCCCCGGCGACGGGTCTTCGTCGCTGGGTGGAAGTAAAAGCCACCTTCTATGCTCTTCGCCTGGGCACCGTTACTCTGGTTCCGCTCTAGCGTTTCAGGGAACGCAGTTCGCCTGTTCCGGTCTTTCTCAATCGAATAAGCCATTCAGAATGACGACTTTGCCAATAAGCTCCTTGCAATGAAGACTTTGCCGTGCGCTGCCGCCAAAACCGCCATCTTCCACCCATAACCCGAATGTTTAGACGACTTTAGCCATAAGTACAATAGAATGACGACTTTGGCGACGCATGCACCTCGCAATCGCATGATTCCAAATCACTTGTCCCCGGAATACCCCGGGGGGGGGGGGGGGGGGGGGGAGAACAAACGAAGAACAAACAGCGAACGAACGGCATTTCACCGCAACTTGACAACTCAAAGGATATATTTCAACCGCGTCGTTTATCATCGAAGCCGATGGATTCCAACGTTCAATCCCTGCTCGCCTCCGGCGCCAAACTCACCGACGCCGCGCTCGAACGCCTTCTGCCCTCGTCGGAGACGCTGCCTGTCTCCATCCATCGCGCCATGCGCCACAGCGTCTTTGCTGGCGGCAAGCGCCTGCGCCCCATCCTCTGCATGGAGGCCGCGCGCATGGTCGCTGGCGCCGAAGAGTTGCCCGCAGCCGTTGCCGACCTCGGCGCGGCGATTGAGATGCTGCACACCTACTCGCTCATCCACGACGACCTGCCCGCGCTGGACAACGACGACCTGCGCCGCGGACATCCCACCTGCCACGTGGCCTTCGGCGAGGCCATCGCCATCCTGGCCGGCGACGCGCTGCAGACGCTCGCCTTCCAGACCATCGCCCAGCTCCCCGCGCCTGCCGATGCCGTGGTGCGGATTATGCGCGAGGTCTCCGTCGCCGTCGGCACCGGGATCGGCCGCTCCGGCGAGATTGACACCGGACTCGCGCCGGGAATGATCGGCGGCCAGGTGGTAGACATCGAGTCCGAGGGTGTCGCACCCACCGCCGAACTGGTCGAGACCATCCACCGCGCCAAGACCGGCGCGTTGATCACCGCCAGCATCGTCTCCGGCGGACTCTACGGACTGGCCACAATTCCGGGTGCCCCACAGCCTGCCCTGAGCCTGCCGAAGGGTCTCGATTCTGAGACGTGGGTTCAGTGCCTGCGCACCTTCGGCGAAAAAGCCGGCCTCGCCTTCCAGATCGTCAACGACATCCTCGACCTGACGCAGTCCTCCGAGGAGTTGGGCAAGACCGCCGGCAAGGACGCGGCCAGCATCAAGGCCACCTGGCCCGCCGTCTACGGCCTCGAGCAGTCGCGCCGCGACGCCGGTTGGCTCATCGCCGAGGCCTTCGCCGCCGTCGAACCCTTCGGCCCCGCCGCCGACCCGCTCAAGTCGCTGGCCCGCTACCTCACCACCCGCACCCACTAAGGGATGTTCGGTATTTCTCAGTGGCGAAAGGAGCAGGAATGAATGCAGTTTTCAAAAAGTCTATCTCGTGTTATGTCCCTTAAATTACTTGACTAATTCGGGTTGAATCTGGCAGACGGTGATAAACAGGAACTGAAACTCGACTTCTGTCTCTGCCTTGGCCAACAGTCGCGGCGCAAGGGCCGACGCACAGGCGGCGCGCGAGAAAATCCTGAACTGGCAGACCAAAGCCAAAGAGAAGTAGAAAGCCGGCAAACCTGAAGAGGCGCGACCGCAACCGCCGGGCCGACGGGCGTCGCCTTCAGTTGCAGCGGGGCAGCAACTCCCAGTCGTACTGGTTCTATTGGATGCTGCGGGAAGAAGGTGCGGGTTGAACGGCAAAATGGGTTTTAACTGTCTGTGTCAGCCAGGGGGGAAACCACATTATCGTGCTAAACAACCTGCGTCGTTGGGGCGAGTTGTGGGGATCAAATCCTCGGGCCGCACGCCCAGTTGAGCGGCAAGCGCAGTGCGAGAAGCCTGCAGTTGCCCCACCAGATCTTGCATGCGGTTCTGAAGAATCTGTTGGCGCACCTTGAGGAGCTTGAGGTCTCCCTGGGCGTTGTTGATGTCTCCCCAGGCGTCCAACTCCTGGGCTACATCGAGGCCCGACCCCACAATGTTCTTGCCCAGCTCCCATTGTTCACTGAGCGGCCCCAAAGTCTTGCTGACAGTGCCCATGTGGGAGTAAACAAAATCCAGATCCTGGAATAAGTTTCGTTTAGCCTGAACCCAGTCCACCGCTTCACGGCCCGCATCGTAGCGGTCGCCCATCTCAGTTACAAAGCCCGTGAAATCGTTGATCTGAGAAAAGGCCTCCAATGTGTCGTTCCAGGTCTTGGGGTCCTTCTTCAGCGTCTCCAACCCTTTGTCGGTGCCGTCGGGAATGATAATGTCCGTAAGCAGGGAGGTGCCCCTCTCCAGCGAATTCTGGACGGCCTCGTCCACCTGCCAGCCCCAGGTGTCGAAGTCGTGAGAGAGGGATTGACTCTTCGTGCCGATGCTGATCCCCTCGCTTCTAAGGCAGCTCAACTGGTTTTCCAGTTCATAGAATCGCTGCCCGAGCTGTTTCGGGTCACGGTTTTCCTGCATCATCGCCTTGAGCCTTGCCTGGGCTTCCTCGCGCCGCTTGAGCACCTGGTCCGCCGTGACCTTGGCGGAACGCGGCGCGCCGTCCTGGCCGCGCAGCAAGCTGGGCGTGGGGTTCTCAATGCCGCGCAGGTCGACCACGTTCGGATCGCTCAGCGCATCGGCAAGTCCGCCGGGCTGGCCGGCATGTGCCCCGCCATCCCACACATCAGAGAGGGCCGAGGAGAGGGCTTCATCGCTGCTCTTGTCCTCGCGGGCACGGAGCTGGCGCTGCTCCTCTTGAAGCTGGTTCATGTGATTGGAGTAATTGGCAGCCCAGGCTTGCAACGCCTGCTGCTCGCGCTGGATCGCCTCCTGCCGCATCGCCTCGGCCTGGGCGGCTGCGGCGGGATCGGGTCCCTGGTTGGACTGGAAGGCCTGGGTCAATAAGTTTCCCAACATGCCGGTCAATATTCCGGTAACCTGCTGCTGGGGAGTTGGTATCGCGGAGGGCTGATACATACTGCTGGAACTCTTGAACCGTTGCACTTTTTGGCCGGTCATGGATTCCAACTGCCCCAGGGCGCTTTGTGCTGCGAGAGGCGTAGCGGGAATTGATAATAGAAAAGCGAAAACAAGAACGCAGCGTAGGCGCATGCTTACCTCCTGACTTGGGCCAGAACCTGCTTTGTAGAACCGAGAATTGCCTGAAGGATGGCCTTTCGCTGATCGAGAAGATCCGCCAACACTTCGCTGTCCGCGGTGGATGCTGCCGCTGCCGCTGCCGGAGCCGTTTGGTTCGCTCCGGGCATGCTGGCTTGTGCCTGCTGTGCAGCCTTTGCACGAGCGAGGTCGTCCAGCCGCTGCCGCATGCCGCGAATCTCCAGATCCAGATCCAGTAGCCCCTTTTCCGTACGGATGACCAGATCCTCCAACGCAGGAGTGTCTTGTGTCTTCAGCAGACCGGGCAGTGTGCGGGTCTTCCATTCAACCAAGGCGTCGTTGGCAGTGTGCTCGAGAGATTCCTGAAGGGCAGACGTTTTATGCGGTCCCAGCTCTTTGACCATGGTGACGCCGCTGAGCAGCGAGTTTATATCTGCCTCCCAGGGGCGAAGATCGAAAGAGGTGAGCCGGCCTGAAGTTGGGTCCTGAGTCAAAGCCTGGAGGCGGTACCAGCCGGTCCTCGATCCTGAGATCCCGGCCGGTCTGCAGGCCGTCCTCGGGTTCCTGCCAAACATCCAGGATTCCTGTGTCGAAAGGCCCGGTCCGTGGTCCTCCTTCCAGAACTCCAGGACGCTCTCCGGCCGCGAGGTCTTTTCCTGAGTGGACGGGTCGATTTGAACGCGTACCACCCACAGCTTGCGACCGGCAAGGTCCAAGGCCAAGGGCGCGAACTTATCCGTTTGGGACCGGAGGATCAGCAGGTCCTTCCAGGTTTTGTTGTCTTTGATCCAGACCTTCACTTCGGCATCGGCATTGGCCTCCTGGACCGCTTCAAGATTGCCGTCGGCAGGGTCCACGGGTGTTTCCAACTTACTGGTCTTGATCCGGAATGTCTTCTTGGAGCAAAAGAATGCCCCGGGACGTTCCGCGTATATCTCGACCTCGGGGCTGTTGGAGATGTGCCAAATAAGGGCGTTCACGTCCCATCCGAAGTTGCTGCCGTCTACACTACGGATGACCCAGAAGTCCTTCACATTCAAACCGGCCCGCTGTGCCGGTGATCCGTTTTCGATGCCGATGACGACAAAATAGTCGTCGTACCAGCACGGGTTGAGGTGATCCTCCGGAATGGCTTGTCGTGCACTATAAGACAACGAGACGCCAAGGCGATAGGGCCCAATGCCCGCTGGCCCAACGATGCGGCCGAGACGGGCTGCCGGCTTATGGGTAATGGGATCGTAGCTCATGCCGGTCAGCATGTACTTGCCGGTGCTTGAGGTGACCTGGAGACCATACCCAGGCGCTCCGGGCGCTTTGGCCGCCAGCGCGGGGGACGAAGGAACGGAAGCCAGTGGGACCACTGCAGCCGGAGGTGGAGGGGCTTTCTTTTCCCGCGCATTCAGTGGCGGTGGAGTTAAGAGAAGCGACGCGAGCAGAAAGAAGAATGGGCCCAGTACACGAAGACGGACTACGGAGAACATTAGAGCACTTCCTTGCATGCAAATTGCAGTCCAAGGCAATACTACTCCTGGCAGCTTTACGCGAAAATTACGGACGCGGGAGAGTCTGCTTGCGGCGTAATGTTAGCCCCGGGCACCTGAGTTATCTGCTCACATGTTGCTAAGTGGTTTATGTAAATTGGGCTTTGCATTCCTGGAGTTTGACGGTTTTCCGATGCCCATCCATGTTGGCCGGAACCTATTGGTTGCGTTGCAAGGAGACACGGCAGGCGGGAGTGCCCGGCGGCAGGATGGGCGTCGCATTCAACTTATGCTCGATATCGTTGATATTTTTCACCAGCGGTATGAGCCGCTCCCCATTCATACGCACGATCTCGGGATACTGCGCCGTGTTGCGGTCGAGCCGGTCCACGTTGTCCATGGTGGCCAGCAGGTCGGTTAAATCGTAGGCGTTGTCGATCAGGGCCTCGCCGCACCGGATGTAGGATTGAATCTCCTGGTTCACAAGGATCTCTTTGCTCAGAGGGATCAGGCCAACAATTTGCCGGGCGCCTTCTTCCACCTTGTCCGTGTTGTCTTGCTTGGCCAGCGCCCAGTTCTTGAACTCGGAGAAGCTCTTCAACTCCTTGGCTTGTTGCAACCAGCTCATCTGTTTCTTGTCAAAATCGGTGAGCTTTCCTTCCGTCTTTAGGTCTTCGTAGAATGCTTCCTTCTTGTCAACGAAGCTGTTGAAGGCCGCATCCGTAACAAGACTGACGAGGTGGTCCTCTACGCGTTTCTTCGCCGTTGTCGCTTCATCCTCCCAAACGGCGTACTGCTGTTGATCGAGTTGGATCGTGCGATTGAAGCGCATGATGGTGTTTTGCAGGCCCACCAGTTGCGCGCGTTCCACCGCCAGTTCAGTTTGCAGTTGCTCACGTGTGGGGATTACCTTCTCGAAGCCATGAGGACAGGTCTCACTCGCAGATTCCTGCCGGTCTGAAGCAGGCGCTGCTCCGGCGGTTAGCGCGGCGCCGCCGGAGGACGAGGCCATGTTGAGCAGCGGCACGACCGGATAGGTCGGCGCAGACGCTCTGGCAGGAGAATGCGCCGGTGGGAGCGGCGCATTGATTCGCGCGCCGGGTTGGCTGCTGGGCGGAGCTACGATGGGGGCCACCGTGGCCCCTGAGATTGCCACTGCTGGTGTGCTTCCGCCAGCGGGAGTATCAAAACCGGAGCGCGCTAAAGCCGCCGCATCTTCGGGCGAAGCGGCGGTGGCCGCCGACTGCGACGTGGAGGCAATCTGCTGCAACTGCGACTGCGCGGGCTGGCCGGCGGATGCTGCCGCGGGTGCAGGATTCGCTGCACCGCCTCCCGCGGGAGATGGATTCGCGGCTGCGCCAGCGGGAGCAGGATTGGCACCCGGCGGGTTTCCCCCTGTGGAGTTGCGCGCCGCATCCATCAGGCGCTGCTGCTCCTCCGGCGGCAGATTGCCGATCTTGGTGGCCAGGTCGGCCAACTGCTTTGGCGTCATGTTGCGCGCATCCGTGATCGTGCCCGCGGTATCGTAGCCCTCGACTGGCGTGGGCGGGGCGGCCTCGATGGGAGCGGACGGAGCGATCGGGGCGCTCGCCGCCGTCGCGGACGCACCATCGTCCTCGCCGGTCTTCATCTGCAGTGCGCCGCCGGAGGAGGGGCCGTTGCCGGATGGCGGAGTGGGTGGAGGGAGCGGCTCTGTGATGTAATTCACGATCTGTCCTGAGCCGCCACTGGATGCAGACGAGTGTTCGAGATAGATACCGGGCAGACCCGGCGAGCCGGCGATGTTGCTGCTGTCGCCCAGCTTGAGTTGCAACCCGCCGCCGCCGGCGCTCTTCATTTGCAGCTCAGGCAGGCCGGCGAGCTTCAAGGAAGCTTGCAGCCGGTTGCAGATGGCGGCCAGCCGCTGCGCCTCCTCGAGGTTGTGCTGTTGTACGGCCTCGGCCTGGCGTATCTGCAGCTCCTGCATCATCTGCTGCTTCTGCGCGTTTGCCTTGGAGTCGTTGCTGAAGAGCATCTGGAAGAAGCTCTGCACCAGGGTGCCGACCACTTGCTGCTGGATGGCGTTATTCAGGAGGGTCGCGCTGCTCGGCGGAGCGGGGGTGCGTGGAGTGCTGGTGCGTGGAGTGCTGGACCGCGGCTGGAGGGAGCCTGATAGCCACCCGAGAACCGTGGCACCGGTTCCGGGTCGCAACGGGTGCGGAGACCGGAGGCGGGGCGGGAAGGTTGCAATCCACGCCAAGTTGCGCGCAGGCACTTTGCGCGCTGGCGCGGCCTGCCCGCAGGAAGCCGGCCGCGAGCGCCAGAAGGCAAAGCAACGCCAGCCTGGCACATCGCCAGATAGAACTGCGGAGAGGGGTGAATTTGCAGCGAGGAGTCGGCATGAGACGAAGGGGATGACAAACCGGGAACGTGCCGACAACCAGACGACGGGAGATAGGAAATACGTCAATCTTGCGCATGGGAGCCCCTTCCACGTTGGGCCTACGGCGGGCCGCGATGGAGTTACGACGGGATGATTGTAGCTCTTTCCGGGTTGTTCGGAGCATTCCACGAAAGTTCGAGAGGGGGAATGATTCATTTCTTGACAGTCACGGGAGAGAGAACAAGAATGGCATGTGAATTCAGACCTTGGCTGAACATGCACGTGCATCCTTCCCGCCTTGCCCGCCTCCATGCTCGCCGTATGCACGTTTCGGTTCAGGAGCATCATGAAAAACATCCCACGGACATTCATTATCCTCTCAGGTATTTTTCTGGCACTTATGCCATTTGCTGAAACTTCGGGCCAGACGAAGGAGCCGGAGCCACCGCCGGTATCAATCTGGCAGGCCCGCCGCCTGGTCAGTCAGGATTATGCAACGGTCATCCTACAGAACCGCCGTCAGGTGAAGATCGACCGCAGCACTTTTCGGCTCTCGACCGATGCGATCGACTTCGACATAGCGGACGTAAAGAAAGGTACGCGGCAGCACTTCACGGTCGACCTGAAGAACCTCCCTTCACTCTCGTTGCATTGCGCAACAGATAAGGGCAAGCTCGGGAGCGGGTTCTGGAACTGCGTTCCATCTACCGCAGAGGGAAAGCCTCTACCGGAGGGGCTTCACATGCTGTGGGAAGGAGGCGGGTACACCGACTACTGCATTTCCCTTAAAGCCTATCAATCGGCCCCGGACTGTACTTCGTCTCACCTCTACAATGCCAAGTTGTTCGGGTCTGCCCTCTACCGGCTGCACCAGTATTCCAGCGATCCTGCGGATCCTCTGCGCAACTTCACGCAGTTGGCTGCGGCCTGGCGCGCGCTGGCCACCAAACCGCCTTTGCCGGAGGAAGCGCGCGTGCAACGCATCATGGCCGAGGAGGCCATCAGCGGCAAGAAGCCGGAACTTGCTCTCACCTTTTACGAGAAGGGACTGGAGGCGGTGCCCACCTGGCCAGAGGGATGCTACAACGCCGCACTGCTCGACGGGGAGCTGGGCTTTTACGCCGACGCGGTTGACCACATGCAGTCTTATCTGGATCTGCTGCCCAATGCGCCCGATGCGCAGGCCGCGCGCGACCAGATCGCGGTCTGGAAGTACAAGGCCGGTCATTGACAACGGCACACAGCTAGCCGGAGAGACAGTCGAGAATTGAGACTGCCCCCGGAAATGACTTACTGAAGCATCCGAGAAAGGAAATCAATGAAGAACGTTGCCGCAAAATTTGGGCTGCTGATTGCTCTGGCTTGCCTGCTCATGCCTGGGGTAAAAGCTTCGGGCCAGTCGCAGTACTCTTCATCTCCCACCGATGCATTGAGCCTCTGGCAAGCCCGCGACGCAATCATCGCCGCAAGCAAGTATGCCGTCGCGGACCATCCAGATAAACACCATACTAATCATTATCTAGTCAGCCCCAGCAGCATTACGTTTACGCTCGACACCCTCAAGTTCGATGCAATCAACCAAAAAAACGAAACAAAGCAATTTCGAATTGAACTCAAGAATGTCGAGAAGGCTTCTGCGGCCTACTACACAACCCAGGGCCAGCTAGAGACCGAGTCGTCAAAGGTTTTACGGATTCACAATTATTTACCGATTCAAGACAAAGAGGGAGTTCTGTACGGCCTCTGGTTCGGTTCGTCGGGCTTCTCCGATGTCGTTCTATGCCAGCGGGAGGAGGATAACGCTGAATGCATGCACTCCGCATACTGGTTTGCCGCGGCCCTCAACGGCCTGCATGACACCGCCATCGCGTACACCGCCAATCCCACATACTTCCCCCAGCAGGCCGCGGCCTGGCGGGCCCTAACGACCAAGCCTCCGTTGGCAGAGGGCGCGCGCATCCTCCGCCTGGCAGCCGAAGACGCCATCAAGCGACAGAGCCCCGCCGAGGCCCTCAACGACTTCGAACTCGGAGTCCAGGCCGACCCAACCTGGGTGCAGGGATGGTTCAACGCAGCGCTGCTCGCCGGTGAACTGGGTTTCTACTTCGACGCCGCAGATCATATGCAGAACTATCTGGAGCTGCTGCCGGATGCGCCCGATGCAAAGTCGGCGCGCGACCAGATCGACCTGTGGAAGTACAAAGCCGGCCGATCGCCCGCAAGCGCCAGGTAATCCTCGTTGCGTCCGCAAACAAAAGGAGCCATCCTCATGAAACGAATTTATGGGAATCTTGCCACCGTTGCAGCTCTGGTCCTGATCTCGATTCCGGCCATCGCCATCGCGCAGCCATCCGCGCCCACGGAAGATACCATGACCGCCGCGCAGGCACGCCGCGCCATCCTCGAATCCAGCGCGTTTATGCGTACACGTTTTTCGTGGGCACCTGTCGATCGCAATAGCATTCGGTTTACCTCCGCCACATTCGAATATGACACGAGCGACAATCTGGGTAGGGAACATCACACGATTGACCTCAAAGCCGCGGAGGTCTTCGATATCGTCTGCCAAAAGGTGGGGGAAGCTTGTATCTGGAAGCACGATGCGGTCAAGCAGTCGCCGAAGGAAGAGGTGCTTAATAAGCAGAACATATGGTGGATTGACCCTGATTACCATTGTCGGCAGGATTGCCTTCAGGCCGCGAAGAACTTCGCCGCCGCTCTCAACCGCCTGCATGTTCTGGCCAACGATAACGGAGCATCCTGGAACCAGTTCCAGCAGCAGGCGGCGGCGTGGCGCGCGCTGGCCACAAAGCCACCGCTGCCGAATGCGGTGCGCATCCAGCGCATCGCCGCCGAGGATGCCATCAAAAATAGCCGTCCGGATGCAGCGATGGACTACTACGAGACCGGCCTGGCACAGTATCCTACCTGGCCGGAGGGCCATTTCAACGCCGCCTTGATTGCCGCGGAACTAGGCGACTACACCGATGCCGTCGAACACATGCAGTCGTACCTGGAGTTGACTCCCAACGCTGCGGATGCACAATCCGCACGCGACCAGATCGACCTTTGGCAGCTCAAGGCCAAAGAGCCCAAGCCCGCAGCTTCCAAATAACATAAGTTCAGAACAGCGGGGGCCTCAGGGCAATTGCATGAATTGTTAATCAGATAGTATCTATTCCGTGCCCCACCCCCCTCCCACCCTACCACCTAAAGTCGCTGGATTCATAGATATGCAGGAAATTGATTGTAAAGTAGTCATTCGATATGAGTTATCTTCCAAGTATAAGTAAAACAAACTACTTATCTATG
Source organism: uncultured Acidobacteriaceae bacterium (assembly GCA_963767315.1). Lineage (GTDB taxonomy): Bacteria > Acidobacteriota > Terriglobia > Terriglobales > Acidobacteriaceae > Edaphobacter. The sequence continues at coordinate 99,947 of CAVYDK010000019.1, forward strand.
CCAGTAAAGCCAACAAGAGAAGCCCGGCACATGCGCCGGGCTTCTCTTGTCTGTTCTACTACTTCCATTATACAGGATGGAGCATAACTACTATGCCAACTATTTTTTTGGCGGAAGTGGTTGGCGTGGAGCGAGTTATGGGGATTTTCGAGGGCTGGGGGGCTTGACACGGCGAATTTGCCCGAAAAACGGGGAAAAATATGTCAGTTCATGCGTGCCTTCAGTTCATGCGGGCCTGTAGACACTTTCAGCTTACTCAAAAAAAGTGATGGAGCCAGGCAAATTACCGCCCTGCTTTGAGGGGTGCCCTCTTGCGCACCCTCGGAGGCTGCATGAAGGCAGCTATCATTGCCATAAACGAGGATGTTGAAGTTTATGGCGGGGACGACGGGGCTCGAACCCGCGACCTCTGCCGTGACAGGGCAGCGCTCTAACCAACTGAGCTACGTCCCCAGGTTGTTTTGCAACAACTTGAGCAAATGTCACATAGAACGGGCGGATTCGCGGATGGAGCTGTACTTGACAGAGCAGCTCATGAATTGCCAATTCGCCTGGTTCTACCTTGTCGCCGCTATGGACCCGGTCCTGGGCCGATTGGGCGACCAAGGGTACACCAGAACCACCAACTTCACGACAAGAAAGAGTCTATCAGAAGCGGCGAGATTCTGTTGTGCCAGGCATCGCTCGAATTCATAGGCGGCCGATGTACGATGGCCGCGGCCGGTGGTTGATATCAGACGATGCGCGGGAGCTGAGATTTATCCCCGGCGAGCTTGACCCTGCGCCGCGCGCTTGGTATCGTTAGAAGGTTCCGCGTGAATCGGGAACCCGTTGCCGTGCAGGCTGCACGGGGGCGGTTGGTGTGTCCGGCAGATTGGGGGAAGGGCCGCTAGGGCTTTCCAATGGTTTGCGATACACTGGAACATGTAGTCAATCCGCAGGGCCCATGCATGGGAAGCATGGCATGGGCCGGTACCACCGCGGCGCAACATCCTCGCAATCGTACCTGCGACACCCTCCACCCCGGCGATTTTGCCGGGACCCAAAGTGGATGGGCTATGCGGGGCGGAACAGCGAAACGGAGTCAACTCCATCTTCCGGTAAGGGCCGCTATCAGAGGGCGGGAAGCAAGGGACGCTAGGCCACCGTCGTCTGTTGTTCGTCTGATTTGAGTGTTCCAGACGGGAAGCAAGGACAATCTTCTGCGCGAGGCACGTCAGTGTCCTCACCTTTTTGTGCGTACGTCGCACGAATAAGGCAAATGCGCGATGAAGCTCCTTCCTCTTCGTCTGCATAAGTTTGGATTTGCAGCAACGGCCCCAGGCCAGAGTGTCTTGAGTCGCAGTACAAGGAGTTCGAGTGCCTACGTTCCATCAGCTTGTGAAGCAGGGCCGCACGCCCACCCGATATAAGACCGCCAGCCCCGCGCTGCAGGGTTCGCCGCAGCGTCGCGGCGTCTGCACCCGCGTCTACACCCAGACGCCCAAGAAGCCGAACTCGGCGCTGCGCAAGGTGGCGCGTGTCCGCCTGACTAACGGGATCGAGGTGACGACCTACATCCCGGGCATCGGACACAACCTGCAGGAGCACTCGATTGTGCTGATCCGCGGCGGCCGCGTGAAGGACCTGCCGGGGGTCCGTTACCACGTGGTGCGTGGTTCGCTGGACTCGGTCGGCGTGGCGGAGCGCAAGCAGAGCCGGTCGAAGTATGGGGCGAAGCGTCCCAAGGCCGCTGCGGGCAAATAAGACAGCGAGTCAGCGAGTTAGCAAGTCAGCGAGTCAGCAAAAGGCTCAGCGCGTGAGAGGTTACCGGGCTGAGGGAAGAAGAGAGAAGAGAGAGATGCCGAGAAAAGGTTACATTGCGAAGCGTGAAGTTGCTCCCGACCCGGTCTATGGTTCGACGCTGGTCACGAAGTTCGTCAACTCGATGATGTGGGGCGGCAAGAAGTCGACCGCGCAGAGCATCTTCTACTCCGCGATGACGAACCTGGAGCAGAAGGGCGGCGACGAGGCCCTGAAGCTGTTCAAGAAGGCGATCGAGAACTGCAAGCCGCTGCTCGAGGTCAAGAGCCGGCGCGTCGGCGGCGCCAACTACCAGGTGCCGATCGAGGTCCTGCCGGAGCGGCGCACCTCGCTGGCAATTCGCTGGATTGTGACCTACGGCCGCGCGCGCGGCGAGAAGGGCATGGTAGAGAAGTTGACCGCAGAGCTGCTGGACGCCGCCAACGGCCGCGGCGCGGCGATGAAGAAGAAGGAAGACGTACACCGCATGGCCGAGGCCAACAAGGCGTTCGCCCACTACCGCTGGTAAGACGGGGAACAGCAGCAGGGAACAGGCAACAGCAAGCCTGGCCTGCTTGAGATGAGTTTTGAACGACACGCAAGGCACGCCTTGCAGCGAGAGAGATAGACACCGTGGCACGCACTGTAGCTCTGGACCATTGCCGGAACATCGGGATCATGGCTCACATCGACGCCGGAAAGACGACGACGACCGAGCGCATCCTGTTCTATACGGGCATCACGCACCGTATCGGCGAGGTGCATGAGGGAACTGCGACCATGGATTGGATGGAGCAGGAGCAGGAGCGCGGCATCACGATCACATCCGCGGCGACGACCTGCACCTGGCTGGACCATCGCATCAACATCATCGACACGCCGGGGCACGTTGACTTCACCGCCGAGGTGGAGCGCAGCCTGCGCGTGCTGGACGGCGCGGTTGCATGTTTCGACGCGGTCGCGGGCGTGCAGCCCCAGTCCGAGACGGTATGGCGCCAGGCCGACAAGTACAAGGTCCCGCGCATCTGCTTCATCAACAAGATGGACAAGGCCGGCGCGGACGCGGTCTACGCCACGTCGACCATCGTCGACCGGCTGGGCGCGCGCGCGGTGCCGATCAACATTCAGATCGGCGCGGAGGCGAAGTTTCTGGGCGTGATCGACCTGGTCACGATGAAGGCGATTCTGTGGCTCGACGAGACGATGGGCGCGGAGTACTCGGTGGAAGAGATTCCCGCCGAGCTGCTGGAGACGGCGAAGAAGGCACGCCACGATCTGATCGAGGCGGTTGCCGACTCCGACGACGTGCTTCTTCATCTGTTTCTGGAAGGCCACGAACGAGACGATGGGCGCGGAGTACTCGGTGGAAGAGATTCCCGCCGAGCTGCTGGAGACGGCGAAGAAGGCACGCCACGATCTGATCGAGGCGGTTGCCGACTCCGACGACGTGCTTCTTCATCTGTTTCTGGAAGGCCACGAGCCGACCGAGGAGCAACTCAAGGCCGGCATCCGCAAGGCGACCATAGCGATGAAGATATTCCCCGTGCTGTGCGGCGCGGCGTTCAAGAACAAGGGCGTGCAGACGCTGCTGGACGCCGTTGTCGACTACCTGCCCAGCCCGCTCGACATTCCTCCCATGATCGGCCACGACCCGGAGAACATGGCGGTGGAGATCGTGCGCAAGCCGGACGACGCAGAGCCTTTCTCCGCGCTGGGTTTCAAGATCATGACCGACCCGTTCGTCGGCCAACTGATCTTCATCCGCGTCTATTCGGGCACGCTGAAGACGGGCGACTCGGTGCTGAACCCGCGCACGCGCAGGACCGAGCGCATCGGGCGGCTGCTGAAGATGCACGCCAACAAGCGGGAAGAGATCACCGAGATCCTGGCGGGCGATATCTGCGCCGCGGTGGGGCTCAAGAACCTGATCACCGGCGATACGATCTGCTCGGACCGTCACCCGGTAGTGCTTGAATCCATCGACTTCCCCAAGCCGGTCATCGAGGTCGCGGTGGAGCCGAAGACCAAGGCGGACCAGGAGAAGATGGGCGTGGCGCTGGCCAAGCTGGCGCAGGAAGACCCGACCTTCAACGTGCGCACCGACATCGACTCCGGGCAGACCATCATTGCGGGCATGGGCGAACTGCACCTGGAGATCATCGTGGACCGCATGATGCGCGAGTTCAAGGTCGAGGCCAGCGTGGGCAAACCGCAGGTCAACTATCGCGAGACAATCCGCTCGCACTCCGAGGCCGAGGGCAAGTACATCCGCCAGACGGGCGGCTCGGGCAACTGCGGGCACTGCAAAATCCGCATCACGCCCAACCAGCCCGGCAAGGGGTACGAGTTCACCAGCGACATTAAGGGCGGCACGATTCCCAAGGAGTACATCAAGCCCATCGACATGGGAATTCAGGAGGCGATGCAGGGCGGCGTGCTGGCCGGCTACGAGATGGTCGACGTCAAGGTGTCGCTCTACGACGGCAGCTATCACGAGGTCGACTCCAACGAGATGGCCTTCAAGATCGCCGGCTCGATTGCCTTCAAGGAGGCCGCGCGCAAGGCCAAGCCGGTGCTGCTGGAGCCGGTGATGGCGGTCGAGGTCATCGTTCCCGAGGAGTACATGGGCGCGATCATCGGCGACCTGAACTCGCGCCGCGGGCGCATCGAGGGCATGGAGATGGTGGGAAATACGCAGGCCATCCGCGCCACGGTGCCGCTGTCGACGATGTTCGGGTACGCCACCCACATGCGCGGGGCGACGCAGGGCCGCGCCAACTATTCGATGCAGTTCAAACAGTACGAAGAGGCGCCGCGGTCGGTGTCGGAAGAGGTCATCGCGAAGGTGCAGGGCAAGGACGTCAAGGACAAGTAGACGAGGAATGGACTCGCGCTGGCCTGCATGACCGGCGCACAGGACGGACAGACAACGAAGTAGAACAATACGGAGAGAGAGTCATGGGCAAGGAAAAGTTTGACCGGTCGAAGCCGCATGTAAACGTAGGGACGATTGGGCACATCGATCACGGCAAGACGACGCTGACGGCGGCGATCACGAAGGTGTTGGCCAAGCACAACCCGAAGAACGCGTTTCGCTCGTTCGACTCGATCGACAACGCGCCGGAAGAGCGGGAGCGCGGCATCACGATCGCGACGGCGCATGTGGAGTACGAGACCAAGAACCGTCACTACGCGCATGTGGACTGCCCGGGCCACGCCGACTACATCAAGAACATGATCACCGGCGCGGCGCAGATGGACGGGGCGATTCTGGTGGTGGCGGCAACCGACGGGCCGATGCCGCAGACCAAGGAGCACGTGCTGCTGGCGCGCCAGGTGGGCGTGCCCTGCATCGTGGTCTTCCTGAACAAGTGCGACGCGGTGGAGGACCCCGAGCTGATCGAGCTGGTGGAGATGGAGGTGCGCGACCTGCTGAACAAGTACGAGTACCCGGGCGACGAGATCCCCATCATTCGCGGCTCTGCGCTGGGCGCCCTGAACGGCGAGCCGGAGTGGGAGGCCAAGATCGACGAGCTGATGGACGCGGTCGACAGCTACGTTCCGCAGCCCAAGCGATCGACCGACCTGCCGTTCCTGATGCCGATCGAGGACATCTTCTCCATCTCCGGGCGCGGCACGGTGGTGACGGGAAGAATCGAACGCGGCAAGGTGAAGGTGGGCGAGCCGGTGGAGATCGTGGGCTTCCGCGAGACGCGGCAGACGGTGTGCACCGGGGTCGAGATGTTCAAGAAGCAGTTGGACGAGGGGCTCGCCGGCGACAACGCGGGCATCCTGCTGCGCGGTACGGCCAAGGAAGACGTGGAGCGCGGCATGGTGCTGGCCAAGCCGGGATCGATCACGCCGCACACCAACTTCAAGGGCAGCGTGTATGTGCTGAGCAAGGAGGAGGGCGGGCGTCATACGCCGTTCTTCGACGGCTACCGTCCGCAGTTCTACTTCCGCACCACCGACGTGACCGGCTCGGCCAAGCTGCCCGCCGGCACCGAGATGGTGATGCCCGGCGACAACGTGGAGCTGGAGGTCACGCTGCATACTCCAGTGGCCATGGAGAAGGGACTGAGGTTCGCCATCCGCGAGGGCGGCCGCACCGTCGGCGCAGGCACCATCAGCGAGATCATCGCATAGGACAGGGAACAGGGAACAGGAGACAGGGAACAGAAAACTAACGAGGGCTGCCAGTACGTGTAGAAGTCCATGGCCGGCCGCCACTCCAAACGATCTTTGAGGTTCGAGAAAAGAGACGCAAAATGGCTGGACAGAGAATCAGAATCCGTTTAAAGGCGTACGACTACCGCGTGCTGGACACGTCGACCGGCGAGATCGTCGATACAGCGAAGCGCACCGGCGCACAGGTTGCGGGGCCCATTCCGCTGCCCACGATGAAGAACAAGTACTGCGTACTGCGTTCGCCGCATGTGGACAAGAAGTCGCGCGAGGCGTTCGAGATCCGCACCCACAAACGGCTGATCGACATTCTGGAGCCGACCCAGCAGACAGTGGACGCGCTGATGAAGCTCGATCTTCCGGCCGGCGTCGATGTTGAGATCAAGACGGTGCAGAAATAAGTTGTCAGTTGCAGGTTGTCGGTTCAAATGCAACACCGGCAGTGCTGAAGCTCGATGCTCGGCATGATGAGGAAAGGAAAAGACGATGTCCGTTACAGGAATTCTCGGCAAGAAAGTCGGCATGACGCAGCTCTTCGACGAGCGCGGCGACGTTCACCCGGTCACGGTGCTGAAGGCCGGGCCATGCGTCATCACGCAGCTCAAGACTTTATCCAAGGACGGCTACGACGCAGCGCAGATCGGCTATGTCGATTTCATCAAGGCATCGAAGGTGAACAAGCCAATGACGGGCCACTTTGCCAAGTCGAACGTGCCACCCGTGCGCATGATGAAGGAAGTCGCGGTTGAAGTAGCCAAGGAGGGCGAAGACGCCTCAGTCAAGGCCGGCGACCGCATTATGGTTGACATTTTTTCCGATGAAAAATTTGTCGACGTCATCGGCACTTCGAAGGGACGCGGGTTTGCCGGCGTGGTCCGCCGCCACCACTTCGGCGGCGGCCCCAAGGCGCACGGCCACATGTTCCAGGTGCAGGGCTCGATCGGCGCATCTTCCTATCCGTCGCGCGTCTTTCCCGGCCAGCGCATGCCCGGCCACATGGGCCACGAGCAGGTTACGGTGCGCAACCTGCGCATTCGCGGCATCGATGTGGAAGACAACCTCCTGATGGTCGAGGGCGCTGTGCCCGGCCCGCGCGATGGATACGTCCTGATCTCGAAGGCAAAGGCCCCGCCGCGCGAGCGTCGCGGATTTGCCGGAGGGACAACACTCGATCCATTGAAGGCTTCGAAGAAGGCTTCGCCGAAGAAGAAGTAAAAAAAATAAGCAAAGCGCGCTTTAGTTATTTTCCGGCGCTTTCTGCTAAACAAAGTTACGGCCCGCCGCATCGATGGCGGGCATGAAGAGAGAAGAGCGATGGCAAAGATCAAAGTAGTCAATCTCGCGGGAAAGAAGGTCGGAGAGTTCGAACTCCTCGACGAAGTGTTCTCGGGCGAGATCAACGACACGCTGCTGTGGGAGTCGGTGAAACACTACCGCGCCGCGCTGCGCCAGGGCACCGCGTCCACCAAGACGCGCGGGCTGGTCTCAGGCGCCGGGCGCAAGCTGTGGAAGCAGAAGGGGACCGGCCGCGCGCGCATTGCATCGATCCGGAGCCCGCTGTGGCGCAGCGGCGGCACGGTCCACGGACCGAAGCCGCGCAGCTACGAGTACGCCTTCCCGCAGAAGAAGCTGATGGGCGCGCTGCGCTCGGCCATCGCGGCGAAGATCGCCGACGGCAAGTTGACGGTGGTCGAGTCGTTCGAGGTCCCCGAGGCCAAGACCAAGCTCTTCCGCGCCGCGCTCGACAAGCTCGATGCCGGAAAGACGGCATTGCTGGTCGAGTGCAGCCAGAAGCTCAGCGAGAACCTTTATCTGGGATCGCGCAACCTGGCGGGCGTCGAACTTGTGCTCAGCTCCGAGGTGCATCCCTACGATCTGTTGCGCTACGAACGCGCCATCTTCTCGAAGGATGCGATTGAGGCGCTGCAGCAGACGCTGAAGAAGTTTGTTTCGAAACGCAGCAAGGCCGCAACAGAAGCTAAGCAAGCCGCCGCCGAGAAGGAGGTTGCGTAAATGCCAACCCTCTACACAGTGATTCGCCGCCCTCTCATCACCGAGAAGGGAATGGGCGTGAAAGAGACCCAGAACACGCTGGTCTTCGAGGTTGATATGAAGGCCAGCAAGACCGAGGTCAAACAGGCTGTCGAGACGCTCTTCAAGGTCAAGGTGAGCGGCGTCCGCACCTCCACGGTGGAAGGGAAAGAGCGACGCCGGGGCAAGTTTGCCGGCTATCGCCCCGACTGGAAGAAGGCCTATGTCCGCCTGAAGGATGGGCAGAAGATGCCGGAGTACCTGAATAGCATGTAAGAACAGTTGTTCGTTGCCGGCTGTAAGTTATTAGTTGAATACGAGAACGACGACTAAGTTGCAAAGATGCAAGAGAGAACTAGCTAAAGGCTAAGAGCTAAAAGCTAGGAGCTAAAACAAATGCCGATCAAATCATTTCGACCGATTACCCCGACACTCCGCTTCCAGACGAAGCTGGTGAACGACGACCTGACGACAGACAAGCCGCACAAGCCGCTGCTCTCCGTGAAGCAGCGCACCGGCGGACGCAACAGCACGGGTCGCATGACCATTCGCCACCAGGGCGGAGGCCACAAGCAGAAGCTGCGCCTGATTGATTTCAAGCGCGATAAGTATGGCATTCCAGCAACCGTCGCGACGATTGAATACGATCCGAACCGCAGTTCGCGCATCGCGCTGGTCCACTATGCGGACGGCGAGAAGCGATACATTATCCAGCCGATCGGATTGAAGGTTGGGCAGTCGATCATGAGCGGGCCGGACGCCGATATTCTGGTGGGCAACGCGCTTCCGCTGAAGAATATTCCCCTTGGAACGATCGTGCACAACATCGAACTGCGACCGGGCAAGGGAGCGCAGATGGCGCGTTCTGCCGGTGCGCAGGTCAATCTGATCGCCAAGGAAGGCGACTACGCGCTGCTCAAGCTGCCCTCGGGGGAGACACGGAAAGTTCTTGTCGAGTGCATGGCTACGATCGGCCAGGTAGGCAACACCGACCATGAGAATGTCTCCATCGGCAAAGCTGGGCGCAACCGCTGGAAGGGAATCAATCCTGCCAACCGCGGCGTTACGATGAACCCGGTCGACCATCCGCACGGCGGAGGCGAAGGCAAGACATCCGGCGGGCGCCACCCGGTCACTCCATGGGGCCAGCCGACGCGCGGATATAAGACACGCAATAACAAGCGGACCGATGTATTTATCGTCAGCCGACGCAGTAAGTAAGAAGGAAATAGTAAGGTGCTTTATCGCTTAGGAATATTGCAACACCAAGTCTCGCAGCCAAGAGATTCGTCGTATACAGCAATGTAACCGCAGCAGGAATCGGGAGTCATCCACATGGCACGTTCAGCAAAGAAAGGCCCGTTTATCGACGCGCATCTCCAGTCGAAGATCACGGTCATGAACCAGACCAACGACAAGAAGGTTGTGCGCACCTGGTCGCGCCGCTCGACGATCTTCCCGGACATGGTTGGCCACACCATTGCCGTGCATAACGGTCGCAAATTTATTCCAGTGTATGTAACGGAGAATATGGTCGGTCATAAGCTGGGCGAGTTCTCCGCGACGCGCACATTCAAGGGCCACTCCGCGCGCGCAGCCGAGACCACCGTAAAACCGAAGTAGCGTGCGGCGTTCGTTGTAGTTGATATTTGCAGAAGCAAGACGCACCAGGCAGTTCGAAGGATCAAAGTTATGGCGAAGATTGCAGCAGACAAAGTTCGAGAGTTTCGCGCAGAAGCCAAGTTTCAGCGCAGCAGCCCGCAGAAGGCGAAGCTGGTCCTCGACACCATTAAGGGCATGCGCGTGGAGCAGGCGCTCAACACCGTCCACTTCTCCACCAAGAGGATGGGGCCGATCGTGGAGAAGGTGTTGCGCTCGGCCATACAGAATGCGACCTACGCCTCGCAGGAGCAGGGCCTCGATATCGACGTCGATAACCTGGTTGTTCGCACTGCGGTGGCGAATGACGGGCCGCGCATGAAGCGCATCCGGCCCGCGCCAATGGGACGCGCGTTCCGTTACCAGCGCAGGCTTACGCACATTGTTGTGACGGTTGCGGAGAAGAAGCCTGCAACGCAGGTTACCGTGGTTGCGCCTGAGCCCGAAGCGGTTACGAAGACGCCGGCCAAGCCGGCGGCCAAGAAGTCATCGGCGAAGAAAGCTCCGACGAAGAAGGCGGCAGCAAAGAAGACAGAAACAAAGAAACCAGCAACAAAGAAGACAGCAACAAAGAAGGCAGCAAAATAAGTACGGCCAGGAATTGAATAGTGCCGGGATTCTCCGGTAATCAAATGCACTGCAGCAAGCCCTGCCGGCTCAACCGGACCGGGGCGAAGGTAAGGAAGCTATGGGACAGAAGGTCCATCCGTATGGGTTTCGCCTGGGCGTCAACAAGCCGTGGAAGTCACGCTGGTTTGTAGAGCGCGGCTACGACAAGCTGTTGGTGGAAGACGTCAAGCTGAAGGCTGAGTTGCGCGAGAAGCTGAAGGCCGCCGGGGTCAGCTCGGTGGAAGTCGAGCGCCCTGGCAACAAGCTGCGTCTCATCATCCGCACCGCGCGTCCCGGCATCATCATCGGCCGCAAGGGCGCGGAGATCGATAAGCTGAAGGCCGACATTCAGAAGCGGAGCTCGCGCGAGGTCTTCATTGACATTCTGGAGGTCAACAAGCCGGAGCTCGACGCGCAGTTGGTCGCCGAGAACATCGCGCTGCAACTGGAGAAGCGCGTCAGCTTCCGTCGTGCGATGCGCAAGTCGGTCGATTCGGCGTTGCGCTTCGGCTGCAAGGGCATCAAGGTGCGCGTGTCGGGCCGGCTGAACGGCAATGAGATTGCGCGCTCTGAGTGGTATCTACAGGGGCGTTTGCCGCTGCACACCCTGCGCGCCGACATTGACTATGGATTCTCCGAGGCGCATACGACCTACGGAATTATCGGCGTCAAGACCTGGGTCTATCGCGGCGATATCTACGAGCAGAAGAAGCGCCGCGACCAGGGGATAACGACTGGCGTGTTCTAGTAACAGTTGTATGTTGTTAGTTGTAAGTGGTTAGTTAGGCAGGTCGAATTTGCAGGCCCGCTTTGCAAGTAGTTATGAGTTAGAGGGTTTTTATTATGTTATTGCCAAAGAAGGTCAAGTTTCGCAAGCAGCAGCGCGGTCGCATGTGCGGCAAGGCGTGGCGCGGTTCCGATCTCTCGTTCGGCGACTTCGGCCTGAAGGTGCAGGAGTGCGGCTACATTACCGACCGCCAGATCGAGGCCAGCCGTATCGCGATGACGCGGTTTATCAAGCGCGGGGGCAAGGTATGGCTGCGCATCTTTCCCGACAAGCCGATCACCAAGAAGCCCGCCGAGACACGCATGGGCAAGGGCAAGGGGGCTCCCGACCACTGGGTCGCGGTTGTCCGCCCGGGCAAGATACTGTTCGAGATGGAGGGCGTTACGCCCGAACTGGCGAAGGAAGCCATGCGTCTGGCTGCCCACAAGCTGCCGCTCAAGACGATGTTCATCCAGCGCCACACAGTCAAGGCAACCGTTGCCGTCAAGTAGCAGTTTCGGAGATGGACCAGACAGACCAACAGAATTAGCAACGAAAGAAGAAAAATATGGAACTCGAAAAGATCCGCAACCTTACCGACGATGAGCTGCCGGCACAGCAGACCAAGTCTGCCGAGCAGCTCTTTCGCCTGCGCTTCCAGAAGAGCCTAGGCAACAATGAGGGCGTCAAGAAGCTGCGCACACTGAAGCTCGACATCGCCCGCATCCAGACCGTGACCCGCGAGCGCGCTCTGGCCGCCGAGAAGGCCGCATCGCCGGCCGCCGTACGAACGGCCCCGGCGGTGAGCACACGCACCGCCCGCAAGAAAGCGAAGAAGGACTAACGATGGCAGACACAACAAACACAGCAGTTCCGGAAGCGCAGGTCTCTCGCCGCAACGAGAAGGTCGGCATGGTTGTCTCGACCAAGATGCAAAAGACGATTGTGGTCGAGATCGAGATGCGCAAGGCGCATCCGAAGTACAAGCGCGTGATGAAGTCGAACAAGAAGTTCTACGCGCATGACGAGTTGAACTCGGCGCGGGTCGGCGACGTTGTGCGCATCCGCGAGGCGCGGCCACTGTCGAAGCTGAAGCGCTGGTCGCTGGAGGAGATCGTGCGCCGCTCCTCGCTCTCGCAGCTCGACGAGAAGGATTCTGTCGCGGAAGCGAAGTAGTTTGGAATTGGAGCGGAACTTTTTGCTTTCGCTGCAGCGGATAGCTTCAAGGAGTTTATAGCCCGGGTTTTAGGCTTAGGAGAACGAATATGTCAGTCCAGATGAGAACGATGCTCGATGTTGCCGACAACTCCGGCGCGCGCAAGTTGCAGGTGATCCTGCCGTTGGGCGGAGGCCTGGGCAAGAAGGCGGGCCTCGGCGATGTAGTGACGGCGGCGGTGAAGGAGGCGTCGCCCGACGGCACGGTCAAGAAGGGCAAGGTGGTGAAAGCGGTCATCGTGCGCACGCGCAAGGAATATCGACGGCGCGATGGCACCTATATTCGCTTCGACCAGAACGCCGCCGTGGTGATCGACGAAACCAACGAGCCGGTGGGCACGCGCGTATTCGGCCCAGTGGCACGCGAGCTGCGCGAGAAGAAGTTTCTCAAGATTGTTTCGCTGGCGCCTGAGGTGATTTAAAGAAAGCAGCTACTAGCTTTTAGCCTTTAGCTATTAGCTAGTGAGTGCAAGGAACATTATTCACGCCGGTCTCGGACCGAGAGTTTCTAGCTAAAGGCTAGAAGCTAGCAGCTAGGAGCTAGGTATGGCAGGGATCAAGATCAAGCGCAACGACACCGTCGAAGTGATCGCCGGCAAGGACAAGGGCAAGCGCGGCCGCGTGCTTCGCATCATGGCGGACAAGGACCGTCTTCTGGTCGAGCACGTCATGATGACCAAGAAGCACGTGAAGCCGAACCCGCAGAGGAACATCAAGGGCGGCATCGCCGAGCAGGAGTCTACCATCCACATCTCGAACGTGATGCTGGTGGATGGCGAGGGCAATAAGACGCGCGTCGGGACGAGAGTGGAAGACGACAGGAGAGTTCGCTTCTCGAAGGCAAGTGGAAACACGATCCCCGAGAAGAAAAAGTAAGGCATTATCGGCAACTTGATTTATTTGTCGAACAAACAGGTTCACCCCACGAATCGGTACACGGGCCTCGACGCCTACTCCGGAAACCGTGGAGAAAGCGAAGTCGATCATGGCGGCACGATTTAAGGAAAAGTATCTGAACGAAATCCGTCCGGCGATTGCCAAGGAGCTTGGCATCACCAACCCGATGGCGATTCCGAGGCTGGAGAAGATTGTCGTCAACATGGGGCTGGGCGAGGCCACGCAGAACGTGAAGATCATGGACCCGCTGGTGGCCGATCTGGCGTCGATCGCCGGGCAGAAGCCGGTCATCACCAAGGCGAAGAAGTCGATTGCCGCCTTCAAAGTGCGCGAGGGGATGCCGATCGGCGCGGTGGCCACGCTGCGTGGCGAGAAGATGTACGAGTTCCTCGACCGGCTGATTTCGATTGCGCTGCCGCGCGTGCGCGACTTCCGCGGCGTCTCGTCGAAGAGCTTCGATGGCCGCGGCAACTACACGCTCGGCCTGCGCGACCAGCTCATCTTCGCCGAGATCGACTATGCGAAGGTGGACAAGCTGAAGGGAATGAACGTCACGATTGTCACCACCGCGGCCGACGACAACGGCGCCCGCGCCCTGCTGAAGGGCTTCGGAATGCCGTTCCGGGTTGGGGCATAACGAACCGAACCGCACGGCCGTAACAGGATTTGCAGGCTGTATTTGGAAACAGGATAGAGAGCAAACACTATGGCAACTACCGCAAAGCGCGTCAAGGACGCAAGAAAGCCGAAGTTCAAATCCCGTCAGCACAACCGCTGCCAACTGTGCGGCCGTCCCCGCGCCTTTTTGCGCAAGTTCGGGATCTGCCGCCTCTGCTTCCGCAACCTCGCGCTCAAGGGCGAGATTCCGGGCGTCGTCAAGTCAAGCTGGTAAACGTTGCGGTGCGGCAACCTGTATACTGAATAGGTTGTCGTTGCCGTATTACCCTTCCAGAGACCTCATCCGCCAAGGATGCTGAAGTCTGGGAGCTGTTGGTTTTATTGATGCAGCGCATCGCTCCATCGAATGAATGCAGCAACATTTCCGCTGGTTCTCGCCGTTGAGAGACACGGTCGAGCGAACGGGGGATGAAGGAGAATGAATGAACCTGACCGATCCAGTAGCTGACTTTCTGACGCGTATCCGCAACTCCATCCGCGCGCGCCACCAGAAGCTCGACGTGCCCGCCTCCAAGCTCAAGAGCGAGATCGCCCGCATCCTGAAGGAGGAGGGCTATATCGCCAACTACAAGCCGGCCGAAGAGGGCGGCATGAAGGTGCTGCGCGTGTATCTGAAGTACGGCCCCAACAACGAGGCCGTCATCCGCGACCTGCAGCGCGTCTCGCGTCCCGGATGCCGCGTGTATCTTGGCCGCGACGAGATCCGCCGCGTACAGGGCGGACTCGGCATCTCGATCCTGACCACGCCGAAGGGCGTGATGACCGGCCGCCAGGCCCGCCGCGAGGGCGTTGGCGGAGAGATTCTCTGCGAAGTCTGGTGAGGCTTGCCGCATCGGGCGGGACGCGCTTCGTCCCATTCTTTGCGGGTTTGAACGATTTGCCCCGGCGCGGTTCGCCAGCGCCGGACTCGAAGGTTAGAACGATGGGCCCATGCCCAGGCTGCAGTGGAACTCAATACGCTTCACATTGAGCGACTCGCAAGCCACAAAGGAATTTCGAATGTCGCGTATCGGCAAGAAGCCAATTCCCATGCCAGCCGGCGTCAAGTACACGGTCAGCGCAGATGGCAACACGGTGCTTGTGGAAGGCCCCAAGGGCAAGGTCAGCGCCATGCTTCCCGGCGGCATTACGCTGGTGCAGAAGGACGGCAACCTGATTGCCGAACGCCAGAACGACAAACAGGCCGCGTTCCACGGACTGGCGCGCGCGCTGGTCTGCAATGCTGTCGTCGGAGTCACCAAGGGCTGGAGCAAGGAACTCGACATTGTCGGCATCGGGTACCGCGCCGAGCTGAAGGGCAAGAGCACGGTCGTCTTTACCCTCGGATTTTCGCACCAGATTGAGTTTCCGCTGCCCACCGGCATCGAGGTCGTGATCGATCCCAAGCAGACGCACCTTACCATCTCCGGCATCGATCGCCAGAAGGTGGGCCAGGTGGCCGCCGACATGCGTTCGCTGCGCAAGCCCGATCCGTACAAGAACAAGGGAGTCCGCTACAGCGGCGAGAGATTGAAGAAGAAGGTAGGCAAGACCGGAGCGAAGTAGGCCGCGCATAGCGGGCGTCTGAGCCGCTGCGGCCATCCTGAGGAGCGAGAGCGACGAAGGATATAACAATAAACCCGAACGTCACCAGCACTCTGGCGACGCCAATAGGAAGGGAAGTAAGACTTATGATTAGTCCCCGCGAACGCAACGTTATCCGCCAGCGCGTGCATGCTCGTATCCGCCAGAAGATGTCCGGCACCGCCGAGCGTCCCCGCCTCAATGTCTACCGCTCGTTGAACCACATCTACACGCAGCTGATCGACGATCTCAATGGCGTCACGCTGGTTTCAGCGTCCTCGTTTGGCAAGAAGACCGAGTCCGAAGGCAAAGCATACGGCGGCAACGTGGCGGCTGCCAAGCTGGTCGGCAAGCTGATCGCCGAGCGCGCGCAGGAGAAGGGGATCAAGAAGGTGGTCTTTGACCGCGGCGGCTATCTGTATCACGGTCGTGTGAAGGCGCTCGCCGAAGCGGCCCGCGAGGCCGGTCTCGAATTCTAAGCTTCCAGTTACAGGTTTTATGGCGCCCCAGCGGACGGCCAGAAAGAGGAACGGCAGATGGCAATGATGAAGAAAAAGTTCGACGCGAACCGGCTCAATCTGAAGGACGAGGTGGTCTCGATCAATCGCGTCACCAAGGTGGTCAAGGGCGGCAAGAACATGTCGTTTGCCGCTCTGGTGGTGGTTGGCGACCCGGGCGAGGGCGTCGTCGGGTACGGTTCAGGCAAGGCCAAGGAGGTCCCCCAGGCGATCCGCAAGGGGATTGAGTCGGCCAAGAAAAACCTGTTCAAGATCAATCTTACCCAGACCACGATCCCGCACCAGGTGCTGGGCCACTACGGGGCCGGCTCGGTGATGCTGAAGCCCGCGCCTGAAGGTACGGGCGTCATCGCCGGCAAGACCGTGCGCGCCGTAATGACCTCGGCCGGCGTGCAGAATGTGCTGACCAAGTCGCTTGGATCGGCCAACCCGCACAACGTCATCAAGGCGACGTTCGACGCTCTCACCCAGCTTCGCAACAAGGCCGAAGTCGCCGCCCTGCGCGGCAAGTCTGTAGAGGAGTTATAGCCATGGCCAAACCTGCTGCTGTCGCAAAGATCAAGCTGCAATACTTCCGCTCGAAGATATGCACGCCGACGAAACACAAGCTGGTCATCAAGGGGCTTGGGTTTACCCGGCTCAACCAGATCGTCGAGCGCGAAGATACGCCGTCTGTCCGCGGAATGGTGGCGAAGGTGCCACATCTCGTCCGCGTCGTCGAATAAAGTAAGCTGTTAGCTCTTAGCCGTTAGCTTTTAGCTTCAACCGCCGCAGTTCAAGCTGAGGCGAATACCATGCGAGTCGAGGAAGAGCAAGAAGCTTCCGCCTTAGCCAACAGCTAATGGCTAAAAGCTAGTAGCTGCTTCCCGGCGTTATAGCGAGGAAACAGAAAATGGCAATCCGCAATCTTTCCAATCTGCACGCCCCCAAGAAGGCGAATGAAAACAAGAAGCGTGTCGGTCGCGGCATGGGGTCCGGCATGGGCAAGACATCCACCCGCGGCCACAAGGGGCAGGGCTCGCGCTCCGGATCGTCGCTGATGCGCGGCTTCGAGGGCGGCCAGATGCCGCTGCACCGCCGCCTGCCCAAGCGTGGCTTCACCAACGTCTTCCGCGTGGAGTACACGGTGCTCGGCCTGGACCGCGTCGCGGAGATTCTGGCGGCAGCACCGGGCACCGAGTTCACCCTCGACAAGATCGTCTCGCTCGGCCTGCTGAGCAAGAAGGGCGGCCTGATCAAGGTGCTCAACAACGGCGAACTGAGCGGGCCGGTTACCATTCACGCGCACAAGTTCTCGAAGACCGCGCAGCAGGCCATCGAGAAGGCCGGCGGCAAGGCAGTTCTGATCGGCTAACAAACTCCGCCGAGTGCATCTGCCCGGCGGATTCAACCTGGATAGGGGTTCACCCCATGGAAGCGCGGCCCGCTTAGGCCGGCTTCCGGCAACAGCGAAGAGGTTCCGATGTTCGAGAAATTCGCCAACATCTTTCGTATTCCCGATCTGCGCAAGCGCGTCTTCTTCATGGCTGGGCTGCTGGCGGTCTATCGACTGGGGGCGTTCATTCCGACCCCGGGCATCAACTCAGAAGCGCTAGCGCAGTACTTCAACGCGAACTCCGGTTCACTGCTCGGACTGGGCGACCTGTTTACCGGCGGCAATCTTCGCCGGCTCACCATCTTCGCGCTTGGCATCATGCCGTACATCACGGCGTCGATTATCTTCCAGTTGCTCACTGTGATCTATGAGCCGTTGGCCAAACTGCAGAAGGAAGGCGAACTGGGCCGCCGCAAGATTACGCAGTGGACCCGTTACGTCACGGTTCTGCTGGGCGTCATTCAGTCCTTTGCGATCGCCCTGACGCTGATACACGCGCAGCCGCCGATGGTAACCATTTCGAGCGGAGCATTCATTCCGATGTGCGTCATCACGCTCACGGCCGGCACTGCCTTCATCATGTGGCTGGGCGAGCAGATCACCGAGCGTGGCATTGGAAACGGCATGTCGCTGCTCATCTTTACCGGAATCGTGGTCGGCCTGCCGCGCGGCATTATGGACATCTACACCAAGGCGAACGACAAAACCTGGGGCCCCCTGACACCGCTTGTCCTGGTTGCCCTCATCGTTGGCATGGTTGCGGTGGTCGCGTTCATCGTCTTTGTGGAACGCTCTGAGCGCCGCATCCCGGTGCAGTATGCCAAGCGCATCGTCGGACGCAAGATGATGGGCGGCCAGTCCACCCATCTTCCTCTGCGGGTCAACTCCGGCGGCGTGATGCCTGTCATCTTTGCCAGCTCGATCCTCTCTGCGCCGCTGATCTTCCAAGGAATGAGCTTCTTCGGCAGCGCTCCGCTGCGGGAGACACACTTTCTCGGCCCCATCCTGCAGGGGCTGCAGCCCGGCGAACCGTGGTATGAGGTCCTCTACATGGCCGCGATCGTCTTCTTCGCCTACTTCTACATCTCCATCGTCTTCCGGCCCGACGACATCGCCGACAACATGCGCAAGTACGGCGGATTTATTCCCGGCATCCGTCCCGGCCGGCGCACCTCGGACTTCATCAACGACGTGCTCACCCGCATCACGCTGGTCGGCGCGCTCTATCTGATCATCATCTCCATCATCCCGACCCTCCTCATCAGTGGAATCCACTTCAACCACCTGTGGCTGATCGGCCGCTACTTTGATATTCTGCCGCCCGTGTTTACCAACGGGTTCGGCTTCAACTTTTACTTTGGCGGCACCAGCCTGCTGATCGTTGTCGGCGTAGCCATGGACACCGTGCAGCAGGTGGAATCGCAACTCATCATGCGCCACTACGACGGCTTCTCTCCCAAGAGCGGTCGCATTCGTGGACGGCGCAGTTGGTAGGACGGGACCATTGACGAACACTTCCGCATCGCATCCGACGGCCCTGGCAGGGAACGACTTCGTGCCAGGGCCGGTTCTTCTTCTAGGCGCGCCCGGCGTTGGCAAGGGTACGCAGGCACAACTGCTCGTCACCAAATACGGCATTCCGCAGATCTCCACCGGCGACCTGCTGCGCGGCAACATCGCGCGCGGCACCGAGCTGGGGCTCAAGGCGAAAGAGATCATGAGCGCCGGGCTGCTGGTGGACGACGAGATCGTCAACCAGATGGTCCTCCATCGCCTGCAGGAGAAGGACACCCATCGCGGGTACATCCTGGATGGCTATCCGCGCACGCTCGATCAGGCCAAATTTCTCGACCATACGATTGCCGATCCTATCTTTCTGCCGCGGCTTCCGGTCATTGCCATCAGCATTGTGGTGGCATACGATCAACTGCTGCAGCGCATCACGGGACGCCGCATCTGTCCCGTCTGCAAGAGCATCTACAACCTGTATTCGAATCCTCCCAAGGTCGCGGGAGTCTGCGATCTCGACGGGGCCAGCCTGACGCAGCGCGGGGACGACACCGAGCCGGTCTTTGTGGAGCGCATGAAGACCTTCGACGCGCAGACCGCTCCAGTGGTGGCACACTACCGTAATCAGGGGCGCTTTGAAGAGGCGGACGGCGACCAGAGCGTGGAGGCGGTCAACGCCGCGATCGAGCAGGCCATCGCCAAGCTGCGCCGGGCTTCTCGCTGACAAGTACCACTGTTCCTATGGCCATTCTTATCAAAACTGCTGCCGAGATTGAAAAGATGCGCCGCTCCGGCGAGGCGTTGCATCAGGTGCATGAGGCGGTGCGGCCGTTTGTTGTTCCTGGCGCCAGCACCATGGACCTGGAGAAGGTTGCGGCAGCCAAGATGGATGAGTTGCACGCCATCTCCGCGTTCAAGGGCTATCGTGGCTTTCCTGCCGTGCTCTGCACCTCCATCAACGACGAGGTTGTCCACGGCATTCCATCGGCCACTCGCATCCTCGCCGAGGGCGACATCGTCTCGGTTGACTGCGGCGTGATTGTCGATGGTTTTTACTCCGACTCCGCCGTCACCTACGCTGTCGGCACGCCCAGCGCCGCCACCAAAAAGCTGCTCGACGTTACCCTGGCTTCGCTGGAGCGGGCGATCCAGCAGGCACGGGTCGGTGGGCGCCTGGGCGACATCTCCGCAACAGTGCAGGAGATGTGCGAGGGCGAGGGCTACGGCGTCGTTCGCGAGTTTGTCGGCCACGGGATCGGCAAATCCATGCACGAAGACCCACAGGTGCCCAACTACGGCACGCGCGGCAAAGGGCCGCGCCTGAAGGCCGGCATGGTGCTGGCCATCGAGCCGATGATCAACGCCGGCGGGGCTGCGGTGAAGGTGCTGCCCGACGGTTGGACCACCCTGACCGTCGACGGCAGCCTCAGCGCCCACTTCGAGCACACGGTTGCGATCACAAAAGACGGGCCGCGGGTGCTGACTCGCTAGGATTCCGGCCCCGTTTCAGGGTATACTTATAAATGCTGTGTGCGCAGGCACATGGCAAAGGGCGTTTGGATCGCGTTCGATGTGTTCCCGCCTATTGAAGGAGAGCGTTTGTCGAAGGAAGATGCGATTGAAGTGATGGCGGTGGTGGTTGAGACGCTGCCCAATGCGATGTTCAAGGTCGAGCTTGAAAACAAGCACCAGGCCCTCGCCCACGTCTCCGGACGCATGCGCAAAAACTTCATTCGTATCCTCCCCGGCGACCGCGTCGCGATTGAGCTCAGTCCGTACGATCTCAACCGCGGCCGCATCGTCTACCGCTACAAGTAGATGAGAAGCAGCCCTTAGCTATTAGCTTTTAGCTCTTAGCTTTTCGCTGAAAACCAGAGCAATGCAATGAGCACGTCGGCCGTCTTTAGCTAACAGCTAAGGGCTAAAAGCTAACGGCTGTCTTAGGAGTTTTATGAAGGTCCGCGCGTCCGTCAAGAAGATTTGCGATAAGTGCAAAGTCATCCACCGCCGCGGCGTGGTTCGCGTCATCTGCGAAAACGCCAAGCACAAACAGCGTCAAGGTTAGTTCTACCCCGTCCTGTAGCACCCGGCCCCGCCAGGCGAGTTAGCCGAAATCAAGGCTTGCGTTGAACCCGGCGGATACGACCGCAAACCGACAACTCCGCTTCCGTGGCCACACAGCGCCACGAGCCCAGACGAAAAGGAACCCCATGGCACGTATTGCTGGAGTCGATGTTCCGAACCAGAAACAGGTTCGCATCGGACTCACTCACATCTTTGGCATCGGCAACTCGCGCGCGGCAAAGATCCTTGCCGAGGCGAACGTCGATCCATACGCCAAGGTCGGCGCCCTCGAAGAGGAAGCGCTGAACCGCATCCGCCACGTCATCGAGGCCCAGGGCGAGATCGAAGGCGACCTGCGCAAGGACGTTTCGCTCAACATCAAGCGCCTGATCGAGATCCAGTCCTACCGCGGGCTCCGCCACCGCCGTTCGCTGCCCGTCCGCGGCCAGCGCACCCACACCAACGCACGCACCCGCAAAGGTCCCCGCAAGGGCACGGTTGCCGCCAAGAAGAAAGCGACGAAATAGCCCATGGCGAAGACACAGAACAAGGCTGGCGGCGCCAAGACCGCAGGCAAGGGCAAGAAGTTCAAGAAGCGGGAACGGAAGAACGTTCCATTCGGGCTCGTCTATATTCAGGCGAGCTTCAACAACACCATCGTCACCATCACGGACCAGGCGGGCAACACGATCAGCTGGAAGTCGTCCGGCTCGCTCGGTTTTCGCGGCTCGCGCAAGGGAACTCCGTTTGCGGCGCAGCAGGCCGCCGTCGGCGCAGCCAATGCGGCGCGCGACCACGGTCTGCGCTCGGTCGACGTGCGCGTTTCGGGGCCCGGCTCCGGCCGCGAGTCCGCGATCCGCGCGCTTGCTTCGGCCGGCATCGAGGTGCGCTCGATCCGCGACGTTACGCCGATGCCGCACAACGGCTGCCGTCCGCCCAAGCGCCGCAGAGTCTGATAAACGGTTGTCCGGCGTACGTTCACCGGTGTTCGTAGAATTGAGCCTTGCTCTTTACGAGCAACAGACAACGAAGAACGGACAACGCATCACCAACCCGGATCGGGACGAAGCGCGTCAGCGCGTAAACCGATCGTCACCTGAAGTAAAGGAGCAATACGAATGGCACGTTATACAGGACCCGTCTGCCGCCTCTGCCGCCGCGACGGAACCAAGCTCTTCCTCAAGGGCGCGAAGTGTTTCTCCGACAAATGCGCGATCGAGAAGCGCAACTTCCCCCCGGCCAGCACGGCCAGTCGCGCAAGGTGAAGAAGGTGGTGGGCTACGGCCTGCAACTGCGCGAGAAGCAGAAGGCAAAGCGCATCTACTTCACGCTGGAGACGCAGTTCCGCGCCTACTACCAGAAGGCCGCCAACAAGACCGGCGTCACCGGCGAGCTGCTGTTGCAGCTGTTGGAGACGCGGCTGGACAACGTCTGCTACCGGCTCGGCTTCGCCATGAGCCGCCGCCAGGCCCGGCAGATCGTTCGCCACGGACACATCCAGGTGAACGGCCGCAAGGTCAACATCCCGTCGTTCCAGTGCAAGGTGGGCGACGAGATCAAGGTCCGCGAAGGCTCGAAGAAGCTCGTCATCCTCGAAGAGTCGGGGAACTTCGCCAGCGGCCAGCGCGCCGTGCAGTGGCTCGACATCAACCGCGAGAACCTCTCCGGAAGGCTGGTCGCGCTGCCCACACGCGAGGACGTCAACCTGCCGGTGAACGAACAGCTTATTGTCGAACTGTATTCCAAATAGCTTTTAGCCGTTAGCTCTCAGCCTTTAGCTGGAAACTGGAAGCTAACGGCTGCGTTACCTACAACCTGGCCTGCAACCGAACCACCCCGCCTTCGCAAAATGCATCGCGAATGAGCCGGACAAAGGAGAAACACCCATGCTTTGGAGAGGCTTCCAGAAACCCAAGCGTCTTGCCGTCGACACCGATACACTCACCGAGAAGTACGGAAAGTTTTCCGCGCAGCCGTTTGAGCGCGGCTTCGGCACCACGATCGGCAATGCGCTGCGGCGCACGCTGCTGTCGTCGATCGAGGGGGCTGCCGTCACCGCCGTCCGCATCGAGGGCGTGCTGCACGAGTTCCAGTCCATCAGCGGCGTGGTCGAGGACGCGACCGACATCATCCTCAACCTGAAGCAGATCCCCTTCAAGCTGGCGGGCGAAGGCCCCAAGGCGCTGTACCTGCGCGCCGACGCGGCGGGCGTCATCACCTCGGGCATGATCGAGGCCGACGGCGACGTCGAGATCCTCGACAAGGACGTGTACATCTGCACCGTCAGCGAGGGCGGCAAGATCGACATGGAGATGCGCCTGAAGCGCGGGCGCGGATACATCTCCGCCGACAAGAACTTCGACGCCGACCTGGGCCTCGGATTCATTCCGGTCGACAGCGTCCACTCGCCGGTGCGCAAGGTCAACTACCTGGTGGAGGCGGCGCGACTCGGCCAGATCACCGACTACGACAAGCTGACGATCGAGATCTGGACCAACGGCACTATCCTTCCCGCCGACGCACTGGGCCTCTCCGCCAAGCTGCTGAAGGACCACATGAACATCTTCATCAACTTCGAGGAGGAGATGGAGGTGGGCCACGACTCGCTCGACGGTCCGGCGCTGCACAACGAGAACCTGAACCGCTCGGTGGAGGAGCTGGAACTCTCCGTGCGCAGCTACAACTGCCTGAAGAACGCCAACATCGCCACCATCGGCGAACTGATCCAGAAGACCGAAGCCGAGATGCTGAAGACCAAGAACTTCGGGCGCAAGAGCCTGAATGAGATCAAGGAGATCCTGGCCCAGATGGGGCTCTCGCTGGGCATGAAGATCGACGAGCAGGGCAATCCGCAGCCTGGGCCGACTTCGGTGCTTCCGGCGGCAACTCTCGCGGCCAGCTTCGGCGACTTCGACGACGACGAGGAAGACGACGACGAGGACCTCGACCTGGCCGGCGAACCGGAGAACTTCTAAGGGAACCGCGGGAACAGGATTCAGAACAGGGTGGACTCATCCTCGATGATCGGGGTTGCGTCCGCCCTTCCTGTTAGAGCGCGGGTGTTGCTCGCGTCTGTGGAGTGGCCGGCGGTAGCGAGGCTACCGGGGTCGCGGTTGCGGATGGCGCGGCGGCGGGGGTGATGCGCAGGGCCATGCGGGGGAAGGTGAAGCTGCCGCCCGCGTCGTCGATGACGTTGATCTGGCAGACGTAGGTTCCGGTCTTGAGGCCGGCGAGCGGGACGTCAAACTGGAAGCTGACGGCATCTCGCTCCGGGATGTTGATGGCGGTGGCCTCGACCATGGGTGTCTCATAGACCTTGACGCCGCCGAGCAGGAACTCGATGCTGGTGAGGACGCGGACGGGGACGGCCTCCTTTTTGGTGAGGCCGGGGGTGGTGGCCGCGGTGGCGGGCGCGGCGGTGGAGTCCTTGTCCTGGGTGGGGCTGTAGACCTCGTAGAGGAAGTAGAGATGCTGGTCCTGACGGACGACGTGGGGGACGTTGGGCACCCACTCCTGGCCGTCGCGCACCAGCGGGTCAATGGCGTTCTTTTTGGAGGTGTTGGGCGTGCGCTGGCTGCTCATGACGACGGAGCTGAGCTTGAGCGGCATCTTCTTCATGTCCGGGACCTGGATGTCGGTTTCGAAGCTGCCCATGTTGCCGGACTGGTTCTCTCGCACGACGAACTTGAGGTGGTACTTGCCGGGGGCGAGGGTGAATCCGGTGGAGTACTGGACGTTCTTCTTCTGCACCTGCTGGTTGGCGTCGACGGCGAGGTTGACCGTCTGGCGCACCTGGCCGACCGCGATGTTCTGGGCGTTTTTGACCTGGCCGAGGAAGTCGATGGTTGCCTTGTCCTTGTCCTTGACGGTGGTGACATGGATCTGGGAGCCGGGGACGACCACGGAGATGGGGATGTAGAACTTGCCGTCGGCCAGGCGGAAGTAGAGGGCCTGGAGGTAGACGGCGACGTCGGTGGCGGGGAGCTCGCTGCGCATCTGCTCGGTGAGGGCGAGTTCGCGGTCGTCGGTCTTGGCGTGCTGGAAGTCGGCCGGGGCGTAGTAGCCGGGGCGGTACTCCAGCCTGGCGTCGGGATGGTCCATTGAGGGTGATGGTGAGATGACGGTATGTGCCGTCGCGCCTGGGGTTGGTGGAGTGGTAGCCGACGATGTAGTAGGCCTCGGTGTCGTGCTGCACCTGCTGGAAGGCGGGGGCGAAGTCGTTGGAGTCGGTGAAGAGCTTGCCGCCGGTGTCGGAGGCGAGGGTGCCGAGGGTCTCCTGCGAGCTGAAGTTGGAGCTGAGCTGGGACTGCATGGACGCGCCGCTGTATGCACCGGTGCCGCGGCGGCTGCCCTGGGAGGCGTCGCCGACGGGGTTGAGGGCCTGCAGGCCGCGAACGTCCACCGCATACATCGCCGTGTCGTCCTTGACGCACTCGTTGGTGGCGGAGCGGATGCTGGCCTCGTTCTCGATGCCCTGCTTGGTGAGGCCGCCGGAGAAGTACAACATGCTCTTCTTCTGCTCCACCTTTGCCATTGACTTGCATACGGTGCGGATGGCGTACAACTGGCGGTCGGTGTTGAGGGCGTTGAACTCGCTGTCGTCGGCGGTGAAGCTGGAGGAGTCGTCGGAGGCGTCTGTGCTGTCGCTGCCCTCGGCGAAGCCGGAGCTGTCGGTGCCGTCGTACTTGCTGACGGCGGCCAGCAGGGCGGACTTGTCGTTGGTGAAGTCCTGGTCCATGCTGAGGCTGGAGACGAGGCTGACGGATGCGGCGAGATCGGCGGGGGCCATCTTGTTATTGATGTAGTCTTTTGCCGCGTCAACGGCGCGTGTGATGTCCTCGGGCTGCATGCTGCTGAGGTCGAAGAACATGACGATGAGACGGCGGTTTTTCAGCTCGTCGGGCTTGGCGGCAAAGTCGTTGTTCACCAGGTCCGCGATGGTCTTCTTCTTGGTGGCGGTGGCGCCGGAGACGGTGGTGGCCTCGGCCAGAGTTACGGCCTCGTCTACATTCTGGTAGTCGAAGCTGATGATGCGCTGCGGCTTCTTGTCCTCGGAGACGGTGAAGTCGGACTCCTTGAGGCCCTTGACGACGGCGCCGGTTTTTTTGTCGCGCACGACGACGTTGGTGAGCACGGTCTCTGCGTTCACTTTGAGGGTTTCAACCGTCGTCTGCTTCGCCACGGCGATCTGCGCCATGGCCGGGACGGGCAGCCCCGCCGGCGAAACCACCATTCCCGCCACCAAA
Source organism: uncultured Acidobacteriaceae bacterium (assembly GCA_963767315.1). Lineage (GTDB taxonomy): Bacteria > Acidobacteriota > Terriglobia > Terriglobales > Acidobacteriaceae > Edaphobacter. Next base: position 126,044 of record CAVYDK010000019.1, read on the forward strand.
ATTGCCGCTATCGCTCGTCGCATTGCCGATCCTCCACAATTGCTTTCTGCCGATGAATGATTCGACCGATATTCCTAAGATGAACCGCCGGGCCGAAGGATAAATACTGAGATTCTGGCTGCGCCAGAATGACGGTTATTGTTGTCGCTAGAACCTGAATCGCGCGGTGTAGTTGAAGGAGCGCATGCCCGCGGCGCCGTTGACCTGGCCGAAGCTGGAGGAGTTGAGCGTGGTGCTTACGCCCGAGTACTGCACGGTGTTCAAGGCGTTGTTTGCGGTGATGCGTGCCTCGAAGCTGCGCGTTCCGCCAAAGCTGACGGTGCGCGAGAGCGATCCGTTGACGGTGAGCGTTCCCGGCATCTGGATGGAGTTGCGCGAGGCGGTGCCGTAGGCGCCGGCGGCCGGCGCGGTAAATGCGGCGGTGTTGAACCACTGGGTGCCGCGTTCCCGCGCCCTTGATGGGCTGGCCGGGCACGCGGTTGGGCCGCAGGTAATTCGCGCCCACTTCAAGCTCGGCGGAGGTCCCGGTGTACTGCGGCGAGGCGTAGCCGCCGGTGGAGGTGGTGAAGGCGCCGCTGATGGAGTAGCCGTCGAGGATGTGCGCCCAGATGCCGCCCTTGTTGAGGAAGGCGCGGTTGGGGCCGAAGGGCGGCTCGAGGATGAAGCTGACGTTGAGCGACTGGCGATGGTCGAAGCTGGAGTTGCTCTCTTCGGCGGCGAGATCGAGGTCGTTCTGCGCGGTGTAGCCGCCGCTTCCGCCGACCGAGCTGGCGTCGTCGATGGAGTGCGAGTAGGTGTAGGCGGCCTGCAGTGAGACGCCCTTGTGCATGCGCTCGCGGGCGCTGACGGAGAGCGCGTTGGAGCGCTGGAAGCCGAGCGAGTCCTCGTAGCGGAACTGGACGGAAGAGGGGTTGAGGACGCCGGTGGCGTTGCGGTTGGGCACGCGCACGATGTCGAGATTGCCGGCGTAAGCCCCGATGTAGTCGATGTTCAGCACAACGCCCTGGGGGAGGGTGCGCTGGATGCCGAGGTTGTAGGACTGCACCATGCCCAGGCGGTAGTTGGGAGTGACGCCGAAGTTGCTCTGCGTGGTCTGCGTGGAGCAGTTGAAGCCGGTGGAGTTCTTGTACACCGTGTTCCACGACATGTTCGCCGTGGTGCAACTGGTGGGGCTGCCGGAGCTGCTGAGGGTGTTGGTCTGGGTGGTGGCGAAGGGCTGCTGGAAGGAGAGGTTCTTGGCAAAGCCGGAGTAGGCGCCTGTGTTGTAGTTGATGCCGTAGCCGGAACGGACGACCGTGTTCTTCGTCCACTTGAACTTGGGCGACCATGCGATGGCGACGCGCGGCGAGAACATCGACTTGTCCGGAATGACCAGCGTGGGCGGCGTGCCAAACTGGCTGGCCGTGAGTTGGCATCCGGTGGTGGGGTCGGGGCAGACGTTCTGGATGGCAAGAGTGGAACCGCTGCCGATGAGTTGGAGATTGACGAGGCGGTTGTACTTCTCTTCATAGGGCGAGAAGTACTCCCAGCGCAGGCCGTAGCTGACGGTGAAGTTGGATTTGGCGCGCCAGTCGTCCTGCGCGTACCAGTCCCATGAGTTGCCGCGGAGGTAGATCTTGTTTGGGCTGGCGGTGATGGCGCTCTGCTGCGGCTGACCGAGGAGGAAGTCGGCGACCGAGGAGCCGTTTGCGCAGGTGGGGTTCGGATTGGCGGGACTGATGGGATTGTTGTTTGGCGTACAGGCCGGCGCCGCAGCGGCCTGGGTGACGAAGCCGGAGAAGGTGAAGGAGCCGAGGACGTTGGTGCCGCCGATGGAGTCGTTGTGGATGCGATGGAAGTCGAGGCCATAGCGCATGTTGTGGCGCTTGTGGCTCCAACTGACGAAATCGGAGAAGCTGATGGTCTGGTTGATGCTACTGCTGGGCGTGGTGTCGTTGAGGCCGGCGACCCCGGTGACTCCGGACATGCCGATCGACGGGACGCCGAAGTAGAAGGGGTTGCCATAGATGGCGGGATTGCCGACTTCGATCCCGGAGCCGAGCTGCAATGCGGGATTGACGGGGCTGTTGGTGAAGTAGTTGAGGGTGTTGCTGGAGGAGCGGCTCCAGCTCAACGTGGCGGAACTGTTGATGCGTCCGTAGCCGACGGTGTAGGCGCTGGAGAGGCTGTATCCGTTGGTTGCGGAGGAGCCACCGAGCAGGGGCGAGAAGTTCTGGCTGGCGCTGGCCGAGTGGGAGTAGGCGAAGTTCTCGGCGATGCTCTGGCGCAGGACAGGCGGAGCGTTGCGGTTCTGGCCTCCTCCTCCGCCGCCACGTCCTCCTCCTCCGCCACGTCCTGCTCCGCCACCTCCGCCTCGCCCACCGCGCGTTGGCGCGGCGCCGAAGCTGCGGTTGTAACGCGCGGAGAGTTGCGAGGAGTGCGAGGTGCCGGGGAAGTTGGCCTGGTAGTTGTCGTACAGAGAGTTTGGCGTGATGTTGGGCAGTGGGTAGTAGGTGTTCATCAGCGCCTTTGCGGCGGGGTTGATCTCCGAAACAGGGATGCACATGGTCGGAGAGGCATCGTAGCTGAGAATATTGGGATCGCAGCCCGTGTTGCCGTAGGGTTGCCCGGTATTCGGGTCGTAGACTGGAATGCCATAGGTTGGCTGGGCCTGATATGCCGGGGTCAGGTCGCCAAGGCGCTGCGCCGGGGTGGGCACGATGATCTGCGAGGTGGAGGGGTTGGAGTTGCGCGTCTCCTGCACGCTGAGGAAGAGGAACTGCTTGGGGTTGGCCTTGATCCAGCCGGGGATGTATGGCGTGCCGGTGAAGCTGGCGATCAGGGTGTTGCGGTCCGACTGCGGTTTCACGATCGGAGTTCCCGTAAAGGAACGGGCAGTTGCATTGAGCGCGCTGTCCGCGCCGGTGTAGGCGAAGGTGCCGTGCCAGGCGTTGGGGTTCTGACCGCGGAATCCGCCGAAGCCTCCGCCGAACCCTCCGCCAGCACCAAAGCCGCCGCCTCCGCCGCGTCCACCTCCACCGCCGAAGCCGCCACCGCCGCCACCGCCCCCACCAAAGCCACCGCCACCGGGGCCACCTCCACCGGGACCTCCTCCGCCGGGGCCACCGGGGCCAGGAGTGAAGATTCCGGTCTGCATGACTCCGCTGAGCGTGCCGGCGATGTCTCCATTGTTAAATCCGTTGCGCTGCATGTCCTGAATGCGGTTTTGCAGGTCGTCCTGGCTGAAGGTGGCGAGGCCGTTGATCTGGCCCTGCACGCCTGTGACCGCGATGGATTCATTTGCGGATGCCGATGAGTCGTCGCCGGCCGCCGCACCCAGCGAAGGCAGTTCTGTGTCCGTGCTCTCCTCGCTTGTACTTGCGTCGGTCAGGTCCGATTCGTCACTGCTCTGGACTGCCAACGCTTGCGTGCCTCGTCCCACCCTGGCGACCGTGGCGCCAGCGGCAGGCGTGGCCCGTCCTGCTCCGGTGGCTGTTGCGGTCCTGCCGGCGGCCGCGGTGGCCGTCTGCGTTGGCTCCGGCGTGACCCGCGAGGCGAGGTCCACCTTGAACTCCGCGGTCTCGCGTGGGCAGGCCGCCGTTCTGGCTGGAGGCGTTTACCACGACCTCCTGGGTTACGGAGGCAAATCCGGTGAGGTCGGTCTTGACGACGTAGCGGCCGTTGCGCGGCACCGCCATCTGGAATGCGCCGTTGATGTCCGTCGTGGTTGCGTACTTCTTCCCGGTCAGCGTGTTGGTTGCGGTGACCGCGACGCCGGGCAGGGGAACTCCGCTGGCCTTCACCGTGCCCTGGATGGTTCCACCCTGCGGTTCCGCGGCCACAACCGGCGCAACTGCCACGGATGCCGGAGCTGGGGGGGCCGCGAGGGTTTGCGCAGCGGGAGTGGACGGCGCCGCAGCAGTTGGTGCCTGCGGAGCTGGCGTGGCCGGAGCCTGCGCAGCCGGAGCCTGGGTTGCCGCGGGCTGGGCCGCCAGCGCCAGGGCCTTCGCGCCAAAATTGCCGGCGCCGGACAGGACCGCCGCACCGATTGCCACTACCACAAACCGTCTTATCGCATCGACTCGTTGCACAGTTACACTCCCATGACAAACCTGAAAGACCCGAAACAGATCAGCAAGCACTATGTTGCTCATCGGCAATCAACCGCAATGCAGGAGTCATTTCCTGCCCCTCGAAAACAACTCCACATCAACTCCACGCACCTGCCAAGACAAAGCAGTTTCCCAATCGGCACGCTCAATCCTTAGATGCTGCTTATTGCGTTGAAACAATCGGCGGCAACCCAGGAGGTGGACCGGGGGGTTGCGCATCCGGCGCCGCAGGGGCCGGCCGATTGCCTGGGCCGATGCGTCCTGCCGCGCCGGGCGCTGCCGGCGAGGAGACGCCCATCTTGAGTACGGTGAATGTGTCGTTCTTCAGAGTTCCGGTGGCCATCACCGAATCGCCAACCTTAATGTCCGCGAGGGTGATGCTCTCCGGAGCCGGCGGCGTAGCAGGCTGTGCCGGTCCCCCTGGCCCCCTGCCCGCGTCCTGACTGCGGCGGACAGATCGTGGCGCGCAAGCGCAAGCGCGGACGGGGCCGGGAGTTCTACGGCTGCACCAATTATCCCGCGTGCGACTTCGTGACGTACTTCAAGCCCACGGATTCCAAGTGCCCGAAGTGCGGCTGGTTCCTGGTGGAGAAGGAGGACCGGCAGCGGGGGACGTACAAGTCCTGCATCAACCCTGCCTGCGACTACCTGCACACCAAGGAGCGAGCCGGAAGAGGGCGGTGAGCACCCGAGGGACACCCCGACGGGGGCACTGAGGGAACAGTCGGGTGAAGGAGACCAGAGTGCGTGACGACTACCTGGCCTACCTCAGCGCGGTGCGCAACCTCTCTCCGCACACCCTGGAGTCCTATGGCGAAGGACCTCCAGAAGTACGAGCAGTTCCTGAGGAACGCGGGGTGAGCCCCGGAGCAAGGCGGGAATCGCGGAGGCGCGCGGCTTCGTGAGCGGCTTACCCAGGAAGGCCTTTCCGCCCGCTCGGTGAACCGGATGGTCTCTGGGGTGCGCGGGTGGTACCGCTACATGGAGCGGCGGAGCAGGTCCCCGTCAATCCCTTCGCCGAGATCCGCAGCCTGCGGACGGAAAAGCGGCTGCCCTCGTTCCTCTTCGAGGATGAGATGGCGCGGCTGATCGAGATGCCCAGCCACGAGCATGCCCGGACGGGGACTCGTTCTGGAAGCTCCGTGACAGGGCCGTCCTGGAAACGCTGTACTCCACGGGGTGCCGCATCTCGGAGCTCGTGTCCCTGAACCTCGCCGACGTGGACCTGAAGAATCGCACGGCACGGGTCATGGGAAAGGGCTCGAAGGAGCGCAACGTGTTCCTCGGGGATCCGCCGTGCAGGCGCTGCGACTACATGTCCCTGCGGGGGTCCACGTGAGCGCCGCCGCCGCGTTCGGCCATCCGCACCGAGTCTGCGAAAACCGCACCGGTACGGTGGCGCGGATACGGTCGCAGGCGCCCTCTTCATCAACCAGCGGGGGGGGCGGGTCACCGACCGGGGCGTGAGGTTCATTCTCAGCGAATACCTTTCCCGGGCGAACCTCGGCAAGAGGGTCACCCCGCACACGTTCCGCCATTCTTTTGCCACGCACCTGCTGGACCGGGGCGCGGACATCACGGGCCGTGCAGGAGCTGCTCGGCCATGCCAGCCTCTCCACCACGCAGGTGTACACGCACGTGGGGCTGGAGAAGCTGAAAAAGGTCTACAGGAGGGCCCACCCCCATGCCCAGTAAGCAGGAAAGGGAGACGAGATCATCCGGAGCACAACGGTCATCGCCGTGCGCAGGGACGACCGGGTGGCCATGGCCGGAGACGGCCAGGTGACCATGGGCGCCACGGTGATGAAGGCGAACGCCCAAGAAGATCCGGCGCATCTACGACGGGAAGGTCCTCGTCGGCTTCGCGGGGGCCACGGCGGATGCCTTCACCCTTTTCGAGCGCTTCGAGGGCAAGGTGAAGGAGTACGGCGGGGACATCACGCGCGCCGCGGTGGAGCTGGCAAAGGACTGGCGCACCGACCGGATCCTTCGCCGCCTGGAGGCGCTGCTGCTGGTGGCGGACCGAAAGGCCACGTTCCTCATCTCGGGCACCGGCGATGTCGATCGAGCCGGACGAAGGGGTGATCGCCATCGGTTCGGGCGGGACCTTACGCGTACGCCGCGGCCCGGGCGTACCTCGACGCGTCGGCACCTCGGGGCCCGCGAGATCGCGGAACGGTCGCTGCGCATCGCGGCGGGCATCTGCATCTATACGAACACGGAGATCACGGTGGAGGAGCTGGCATGAGCGCACGCACTCACTGCTTCGAAAGGCGCGGAGATGACGCCCCGCGAGATCGTCGCCGAGCTGGACAAGTACATCATCGGTCAGGACAAGGCCAAGAAGGCGGTGGCCATCGCGCTGCGCAACCGCTGGCGGCGCCAGAAGGTGCCCGAAGAACTGCGGGACGAGATGGCGCCGAAGAACATCATCATGATCGGCCCCACGGGCGTCGGAAAGACGGAGATCGCCCGGAGGCTGGCCAAGCTCTGCGGCGCGCCGTTCCTGAAGGTGGAGGCGACAAAGTACACCGAGGTCGGTTACGTGGGCAGGGACGTGGAATCCATGGTCCGTGACCTCGTGTCCGTGGCCGTGTCCATG
>CAVYDK010000020.1:0-155343 GCA_963767315.1 uncultured Acidobacteriaceae bacterium
CGAATGCGAAGGGGAAGAATCCCAGCATTTCGTTCGCACTGACAATGGTGTACATCGACAGCGAATGGGTTTAAACGAAATGCGCTCCCGCTCTCCGGGTTAGGAGAACAGGAGCGCAGAAGAGGATGCCGCTCAACCGGCGATCGGATTTATTGCTTCTGGATCAGGATCGAAATCGTCACCGCTGCGTCCACCGGTTGATTGCCCACCGTCGCCGGCTTATAGCGATACGTGCTCACCGCCGCCAGCGCCTTCTTGTCGATCACCGCTCCCGCCGAATGGGTCACCGTCAGATTGCGTACAAAGCCGTACGCATCCACCGTTCCGCTTACCCCAACCTGGATCAGCTCCGGCGCCGCAGCCAGCTCCTGCTGCGACAGTTGTAGTTCAACCGACCGGGTCATCTTGGGAGCGGACTCTTCGATCACTTCGCCGCCCGTGAAGCCGTACTCCAGGGTTCCAGCCTGGCGCAGGGCCTGGTGGACGAAGTCCTCCGTCACCAGGGTATGCACGAACTCGCGCACCGCCGGATCGCTGAGCGCATTCATCGAAGAGATTGGATTCGCCGGCTCTGCCGCGGCTGCTGCCTTGATTGCCGCCTTCAGAACGGCGGGCTTGACAAGCTCGGCCTGGACCACCGCCGAGGCTGGGATCGGCTTAACTACAGCCGCAGTGCTGGCCTGTCCGTGGGCTAGAACAGGAAACAGTACGAGAGAGGAAATAATTGCTAGTCTCATGGATGGTCTCCTTTTTGAACAAGTTTTGCTCAAAACAACTATATGTCTAAATTAGAACGATTGTCAATAAAATTCTGTGAATAGAAAAATCCCCAGTAAAATCATGGGTATAACAACAAACAATTGACCCTCGAATCAAGCCCCCACTCAATATCCACCCAAAATTCAGCCCCGCCCGAGCAACTCACTCCCCGCCCCGCACCACCCGCCGGGCACACCCCATCCACAACCACTCAGCCTGCCTGATGCATCCCAGACCAGCCCCCGCCCCGCACCCTCAAGACTTCATGAAGCTCCCCACAAACCGCAGCGTCTCCGGCCCAACCCCCGCAAATCGCCGCTTCAGCACGGCTTCCAGCTCCTTCACCGTCCCCACCGGGGTCTGGCAGCTATGTCCGCTGCACACCAGCGCGAAGCTGCCTTGCACTCTGGGCAGGTGAGTCAACGTCTGCTGTAGCGCCGGTGGCAGATTCGCCGGCGACTGGCCCGCAAACTGCTCGCGCTTCAGCCGCACCACGCTCTTGTTCGCCGCATAGAGCGCCGCGGCCGCAGCCTCCAGCCCGCGCGCCGCCGCATCGTCGCCGATCACGCACACCTGCACCTGCGGGGTCACCATCCGCTCCAGCGCCAGGGCGTAGGTTGCCGCGTACAGGCCGAAGTGCTCCACCACCCCGGCGAATGTCTCCAGCGTCTCCTGTGCCTTGGCCGCATACTCCGCGCTCCCGTTCAGCGCCTGCAACCGCTGCAACAGCATCGCCGCCACCGGGTTTCCCGCCGGGGTCGGCGAGTCCTGCAACGGCTTGCGCCGCGTCACCAGCGCGCCCAGCCTGCGCTCCCCCTCCGCCGCCGCCTCGGTATCGAAGAAGCCGCCTCCCACCGGATCGTAGAACCGTCCCAGTGCGCTCTCCATCAGCTCCGCCGCAGCCTCGTAGTAGCGCATCTCGCCGGTCGCCTCCCACGCGTCCAGCGCCGCGTGGCCCAGAAACACATAGTCGTCCAGCCCGCCCGCCACGCGCTCGGCCTTCACTCCCGGCTCGCCATACGCCGCCACATGCGCCAGCCCGCTCTCGCGCCCGCCCCACGCCGCCCCCAGCACCCGGTCCAGCGACTTCAGCGCAAAGGCGCGCGCCTTCGGCTCCTCCAGCACGCGCCCCGCCTCCAGGTACGCCGAGATGCACATCGCATTCCACGCAACGTACATCGTCTTGTCCACATACGGCGTCGGACGCTTCTTGCGCGCCGCAATCATCTTTCGCCTGGCCGATTCCAGCCGCGTCAGCGCCTCCACCACCCGCACTCCGGCCTTGCGCGCAACCACGTCCAGCCCGCGCTTCACATGCAGCACGTTCTTCGCCACATTGTGCTGCATGTTGCCGATCTCGCCGATGTTGTAGTACCCCACCACAACCTCCAGCTCCTCGGCCGTCAGCGCCTCGGCCGCCTCATCCAGCGTCCAGGTAAAGTAGTCGCCGTCGTCGTCCAGCGAAAAGTCCGCGTCCTGCGACGCATAGAACCCGCCCAGCTTGCGGTCGCACAGACACTCATCCATCCAGCGCATTACGTCGCGCGCCACCCGCGAGAACTCCACGTTGCCGAATGCCTGGTACGCATGAACGTAATTTCTCAGCAGCTCGCTGTTGCCGTATGCCATCTTCTCGAAGTGCGGCACCACCCAGTGCTCGTCCACCGAGTAGCGATGAAACCCGCCCCCCAGTTGGTCGTAGATCCCGCCCTTTGCCATCTTCTCCAGCGTCACCAGCGCCGCCTGCCTGGCCGTCTCCGCCATCTTCGCTGTCCCCGGCCCGCTCTGCTTCGGCGTCGCGCTCGCCGCGCGCGTCTCCGCCCGCGAAGCCACTTCGATCAGCAGCTCCAGCGCGCTCGAATGGGGGAACTTCGGCTGCCCGCCGAATCCTCCATGTTTCATGTCTGCGCTCTTCAGCGCGGACGCCGCCATCTTGTCCACCAGCTCGCGCCCAATCTCCTTGATCTCGCCGCCCGCCCGTCCGCTGAAGGCCTCATTGTGCTCGATCGCGTTCATCACGCTCGCCGCCGTCTCGTCCACCTCCGTCCGCCGCTCCTGGAAGGCGTCCGCCATGGTCAGCAGCACGCGCTGAAAGCTCGGCCGGTTGTAACCGTCCTCTGGCGGAAAGTACGTCCCGCCGTAGTACGGCCGGCCCTCGGGAGTCAGAAACGCCGTCAACGGCCAGCCCCCCTGTCCGCTGATCGCAGACACCGCGGCCTGGTAGCGCGCGTCCACGTCCGGCCGCTCGTCCCGGTCCACCTTCACCGCGACAAAGTTCTCATTGATGGTCCGCGCCGTCTCCGCGTCCTCATACGACTCGCGGTCCATCACATGGCACCAGTGGCACCACACCGCGCCGATGTCCAGCAGGATCGGCTTGTCCTCCCGCGCCGCACGCTCGAACGCCCGCTCGCCCCACTCCATCCACGCCACCGGCTGGTGCATCGCCGAGCGCAGATACGCCGAGGCCGAGCCCGCCAGCGCGTTCCTCCGCCCATCCCCACCATCGTCGGCAATGTCCACTGGCTCAAGGCTCACAATCGTCCCGCTACTGCTCTGCATTTGACTCATGACTTCAATAATCCCCGGGAGCAACAGTTGCACATTGCCTGCGACTTATACCCAGTCTAGTCACCGGCACGCAGCCGCCAATCCCACACAAGTTCCATGCCTCCATCCACCTAGGTAACCACGTTTCCGCCTGCGGCGATGCCTGCGCCCTGCATCGCCGGGGTCCCAGGCGAGCGAATCTGCTCACTGGGGGTCGTCCCTGCATCCCCGCAAGTGTATTGGATCGCCGGGGTGGGCCTCTCGATTCTCCGATCTGGCTTCCCCACAGTGCAAAACCGCGGTTTTGCTCAAACCCGCGTCTTCACGCATTGCGGAATTACTCCGCTCTATGCACCTTCGGAGGGAGCAGGGGTTTCAGAGGATGCTGAAAAACTCCGTTTTGCTTAAGGGCACGGGTTCACAGGCTGCGGAAAAACTCCCGCTTTTGCCTTTCGGAGGGAGCAGGGGGCTTCAGCCCCCTGAATAAGGCCAATCGAATCAAGGGGCTTCAGCCCCGGGTTCTTTGTTCGAAGTGCCAAAACAGCCTTTTTCCGCAGCCTGTTCACCCGTGCCGTTAAATGCCTTATTTGCAATACGGCTTTAGCCGCTGAGGGAATCTTTGCGGGCCAACCACGCCTCTTCCACCAGCCTCTTCAACTCTTGCAAGACCTCAAGCAGACAAGAAAGGCCCGAAGCATCCCGCCCGGGCCCGCCTTGAATCGCAATCGCTTCTTCCCTACTGCGCCGGTGCAGGCCCCACCGCAATCGGCTTCGGCGCTGCCGGGGCCGCGGGAGCTGTCAGCCCCGGAATCACCGGCGTCGCCGTCATCACCCCCGTCGCCGCGTCCGTAATGCTGACCCCGTACCGGTCCAGCGTATTCGACAGCAGTTGCAGCAGTCCCGCGCGGTCCTTGGCGTACGCCGCCGTCGCCGAGATCAGCGCATTCTCCGCCGTCGCCAGGTTCCGCTGCTGCTGCAGCACCAGCGCCGAAGTCGATGCCCCCAGCTTGAACTTCTTCTGCTCCGCCTCCAGCGACTGCGCCGAGTAGTCGCGGCTCGCCTGCGCCGCGCCCACCTGCGCCCGGTCGTTGGTCAGAGCGTACTGCCCGTTGATCACCTGGATCCGCACCTGCGTGTAGAGCTGTTGCAGCCGCATCTGCGCCTGCCGGTACTCCATCTGCGACCGCGCCTGGTCCGCCTGCGCCACCCGGTTGCGCAGCGGGATCGTGATGTTCACTCCCACGCCCTTGTCCGGTGTCGAGTTGTTGAACAGATTGCCGACCGCAGTCCCATAGCCAACCGTCGGAAACGAGCACCCCGTACCGCCAAAGGCGCCCAGCGCGGCGCAGTCCAGATACTGGCTCTGCGACCCGCTGACCGCGCTCGCGCCATAGAATGCATACGCGTCCACCGTCGGCAGCAACCCGTTCTTCTCCGCCTTCATCGTGATCTCGTTGTTCTTCATGCTCAGCACGGCCTGCTCGATCTGCGGATTGTTGGCGTACGCCTGCTGCACCAGGTCGTCCACCGTCATGTCTTCTTCCGGCAGCCGGTCCAGTCCCACGCGGTCGGTCGGAACCACCGGCGCGGCCATCAGCACCGGATCGGTCAGCTCCCGCGCAATCGCCTGCTTCATAATCAGTTGCTGATACGTCAGGTTCGACTGCGATGCCACCAGCGCCTGCTTGTCCGTCGCCACTGCCGAGTCCGAGTTCACCACATCCAGCGGCGCCAGCGTCCCAATCTGCAACTGCCTGCGATTGTCCGAGGTCAGTTGCGTCGACTGCGCCAGTGCGCGCTCCTTCGCCTGCTCGTCCTCGTACGCGCTCACCAGCCCCCAGTAGATGTTCTCCACCTGGTTCACCGTGTACAGCAACTGCTGCCGGAATGCAGAATCCGTAATCCGCCGGTCGTTCTTCGCCTGCACAATAAACCGCCCGTTGATCCCCCACCCAAAGCCCTGCAACAGGTGCTGCGTCGCGGTCGCGCGGAACGAGGTGTTAATCAACGGGCTATAGGTATTGAAAGGGTTCGTGTTCGTGCCCCGCATGTTGTTGAACGTCACCCCAAGCTGCGTACCGGTCAGGAACCCCTGCGTGTAACCAAAATTGAACGTTGTGTTCGTGGACTGGACTGGCGTACTGCCCGTAAATGCGCTCGTCGAAGGGGTCGTCGTCGCCTCATATTCCAGGTTGCTGGTCAGCGTCGGGTCCAGGTTCTCCGGCTGCGGCCCCCCGCCGCTGGTGCTCAGCACCAGTCCATTGGCGCCCGCGCCGCTGCCGCCCACCCCGCCCGACGTTCCGCCCGGCCCGCCGCCGCCAACCACCGTGGTCCCCGACCCGCCCAGCGTGCCGCTCACCAGCCCGGTCGAAACTCCGCGCAGCCCCGCCCCAGCCTTCGCCCGCAGGATGTCCGTGTCCGCAATGTCCAGGTTGATCCGCGCAATCGCGATGTCGAAGTTGTTCTCCAGTGCCAGCACCACCGCGTCCGACAGGCTCAGATAGATCTTCCCGTCGCGCACCAGCGAGTCCAGCCGAGGAGTATTCCCCAGCCTTGCCAACGGAACATCGGTCGGCGAGTACAGCTTCAGAGGATTGGGAAAGAATGGATGCTGGTGCGTATAGTCCCTCCCCGTGTCGCGCAGATAGAGCGGCCCGGTCAGCTTGGGCGCCGGTGCCGGCGGCAGATTGCCCGCCGCCGTCTGCGCGGCCGGGGTCGCCGTCGCAGCCTGCGCTCCCGCCGTTTGAATGTTCCCGCTCACCACCAGCAGCGCAATCGCCGCCGTCGCCTGCAAATCCCTCAATCTCACCTTCATCGTCTCCAACCCTTCTTGCAAAGCAGCGCAAAAAAAACGCACAGCCGTCCCCCACTGATACGCTCCCGTAGGCAGCCTGGTTCCCCGCGCCATTCGCCGCGCGCTGAACGCCCAGTATACCAACCCCACATCCCTTTACCCCTTACCCCTTATCCCTTATCCCTCGCCTTTCGTGTTACCGTGCATTTGATCGCCATGACGAACTGGAAGCTCACCCTCGCCTACGATGGAACCCCCTACCGCGGATGGCAGGTCCAGCCCAACCTTCCCACCGTCCAGGGCCTGCTCTCCGACGCCATCCACCGCACCACCGGCGAGCGCGTCCTCCCCCAGGGTTCCGGCCGCACCGACGCTGGCGTCCACGCCCTCGCCCAGGTCGCCAGCTTCTCGCTCGCCGCGCCCATCCCCGCCGCCAACCTGCTCCGCGCCCTCAACCGCTGCCTTCCCCCCAGCATCCGTGTCCTCGTCGTCGAAGCCGTCCCTCCCGCCTTTCACGCCCGCCACTCCGCCCTCCGCAAGACCTACGAGTACCGCATCTTCCCCCTCTGCGCCGCCCCACAGAAAGAGCCGTCATTGGAGAGAGAGCCGTCATTCTGGCCGACGGCCAGAATCTCTGTAGTTGCACCTCATGACCCCACCGATCTCGACAATGAATCCTCTCCCCCGAACAACGTAGAACGTACAACGTACAACGAGGAACAAATCTGCCCCCCCACCCTCGCCCCCACCGTATGGCCCTGTCCCTGGCCCCTCTCGCTCGCCGCTCTCAACCAGGCCGCCGCGCACGTCCTCGGCACGCACGACTTCACCTCCTTCGCCGCCGCCGACCCCGACCTCGCCCACCGCACTCAGAGCCCCACGGAACCGGGTGCCCCATCCTATCCGGTCTCATCGGATAGGGTGGGTTATTCGCGCCCCGCGCGAACCGCCTTGCCAACCCTTGACCCCGACCCGTCCCACTCCCCCATCCGCACCATCACCCACTCCCAATGGCGCATCTCCGGCGACCTCCTCCTCTACCGCGTCACCGCCGACGGCTTTCTCCACCACATGGTCCGCAACCTGGTCGGAACCTTCGTCCAGGCCGGCGCGCACCGCCTCTCGCCAGATTCCATCCCCGCCCTGCTCGCCGCCCGCAATCGCGCCCGTGCCGGCCCCACCGCCCCCGCCTCCGGCCTCTTTCTCGTCTCCGTCGACTACCCCGCGCTCTAATCCGCAGTCACTTCACCGTCAAGCTGTACGTCGCCGAATGGCTCAGTTGCCCATCCGTCGCCGTCACCGTCACCGTATAGTTCCCCGGCGCGGTCCACGCCGCATTTTCCGCCGGCAGCTTGCCCGTGCAGCTGGTCAGCCCCAGCCCCATCGCCAGCAGCGCCAGCAGCAGCCCGCGGGTGCCCCATATCTCGATTTTGAGATGTGGGAGGAAAGCGCGCCAGCCCCTGTGCCTTCGCCACAGCAGCCAGCCGCTGGCCGCCGCCGCCAGCCACAGCAGGCCCCGCCCGCCGAAGCCGCTGTAGCCGATCACCGTGTACTGCGATGTCGTCCCGATGCTCACCACCGTCGTCGCCGCCGTCGTCGGCGTCACCGCAGCCGAACTCAGCGAGCACACTGCCGCCGTCGCTCCCGCCGCCACCGCGCAGCTCACAAACAGCGGCGCGTTGAACCCTGCAATCGGAGTCACGGTCGCGGTTGTCGTCGTCCCGTCGCCCGCCGCCACGCTTCCCGCCGTCGGGTTCAGGCTGATCGTGAAGTCCACCCCGGTGCCGTTCAGCGTCGCCGTCAGCCCGCTGTAGATCAGGCTGCCCGGCCCCGGCGAGTTGGTCGGGCTCACCGCGAAGCTCCCATTCTGCGCCCCTGTCGCCGCCGGCTTGAACGTCACGCCGATCTGGCAGCTCCCCAGCGCCGCCAGCGAACTGCCGCACGCCGCCTGGCTAACGATGTACTCGCCCCCGGGAGTGGTCGCAAACACCGGCACAGCCAGCGGCCCGCTGGCGTTGCTGGTCAGCGTCAACGTCAGCGGCGCGGAGGCGAAGCCCACGTCCTGGTTGCCGAAGCTCAGCGACCCCGGCGTCAGCGTGAATCCCGGAACCCCCGTCCCGGTCAGCGTCGCCGTCAGCGTGATGCCCGCCGACAGAACATTCAGCGTTGCGCTCTCCGCGCCCAGCAGGCTCGGCGTAAACACCACCGTGATCGTGCAGTTCGTCCCGGCCGCCACCGCGCCGCAGCCGTTCGACGTGACGTTGAAGTCCGCGGCGTTCGTCCCGGTAAACACCACCGACGACACCTGCGCCGCGAAGCTCGAATTGTTCGTCCAGGTAAAGGTCTGCGGCGCGCTGGGGTACGTCACCGCCTCCGGCCCGAAGTCCTGCGTCGTCGGCGCCAGCGACGGCTGCCCGCCCTCGTCCGTCAGCTCGAACAGCATGTACTCCAGCAGCTTCTCCTGCGGTGTCATCGCCACGCTGGTGTTGCACTCTCTGGGGAAAATCTCCCCGCCCGAACCTGTGCTGGTCTCCACATGGTACTCGTTGAACAAGACGCGTCCGCACTGGTTCACCGTCTGGCCAACCGGCGCAATCGGCGTATCGAAGACGAACTGCATCACCGGATTGCTATAGTTCGAATTGTTCAGCGTAAGCCACGACTGCGTCGGCGCAATCACGCCGTTCTGGTCGATCCGCAGTGTGTTGAGAGCAATCTGTCCTGGGCTCGTCGAAGCGCCGACATTCTGCAACCAGGTTGCCAGCGTCTGTCCCGCCGTGAAGCTGGTATCGACGGTCGCGGTGCCCGGATCGGGAGTCGGTGTAACCGATTTTCCTGTCCAACTGGCCACGCTATTGAACGGTGGGTTGTTAATCATCCACTGGTAACTGTAGTGGCTGGAATAGACACGACCGCCGAGGTTTGCAAACTGAACGAGGTTTGTATATTCCTGAGATGTCTTGGCAGTGGGATAGGTATTGCCTTCGCAAGGAAGCATCAGCACGTCGTACTGATTTAGGTTCGTGCCAGTGCCGCCCATCAGAACCGACTGATCGGGCGTGGCCGAATCGATAACCTCACCCTTGCTGCCGCTCCCTGCGTACAGATTGATCCGTCCTCCCATGCCGGGATCGGTGAACTCCGATTGGCTGATCCCCATCTTCAGAAGAACGCACTCCACCTGGTCGGCAGAGCCCGTCGCAATCGCGATCAGCGGAATGTCGCCCTGCGTATGGTTCTGCGGCATGTTCAGATTCATCGCAGTATTGCTGCATGCGACCGTATTCACCGTCGACTGCACCCGCCAACGGCCGGAGACGGCAACGATCGGAATGTTCGCTCCCACCGGCATATCCACCAGCGTGAACTTGCCGTTCACGTCCGTAATCGTCCCCACCAGCGGCGATCCCGAGGGCGGCGAGCCGGAGATCGGGCAGCTCACCCCCGGCGTAAACGCCTCCACCGGCGCATTCGGAACGTACACCGTCACATTGGGCAGCGGGTCCGTCCCATTCGGCGCGTACACCACCCCATTGACCGATGTAGTCCCGTTGCCCGGGCAGCTCTGCTGCTGGCAAGCCAGTCCGATGCAGGTCTGCGCGCAGGCCGCGCCGCCCAGACCCAGTCCGAGTCCGAGCCCAAGCGCGACGATCGGCAGTGTGGAGAAGAAGAATGTACGCATGGTGGGCCTGCACGACAAACCGGAAAAACCTGCTACCATTCGCAGGAGTTTACACTGAATCCGTTATACCCGTTTTTTCGCGGCGAGTCGCAATCTGTAGACGTTCCCGGCAGACGGTTCGATTACTCCAGCGCATCGCCGGCAATCGCCTGGCATCAACTATTGGATTGTCCTCGGATCGGCGAGCGTCTCAGAAAGACAGGAAGGAGCAGAATGAAAGGCCAGCGCGCAATCCGTACCCGCCGAATCCGCGCCCTCGCCCTCCTGCTCGCATTCAGCCTCTCCGCCTCGGCCCGCGCCCAGTCCCTGCCCACCGCCAGCCGCATCGGAGACCTCCAGTTCGGCGGCGGCTTCGCCCTCGGCAACTCCACCTATAACTTCAACAAGCTCAGCCTCACCGGAGGCACAGCCTACGCCACCTTCGACACGCGCACCCACTGGGGCTTCGAGGCCGCCTTCCACCAGGTCAGCCCCTCCTCCGACCCCACCGTCTACGAACGCTCCTACGAGGTCGGCCCCCGCGTCTTCTTCCACCGCGGACGCCTCGCACCCTACGGTAAAGTCCTCATCGGCCGCGGCGTCTACAACTTCTCCGGCAACATCGCCAACCTCGCCTACAACCTCTACACCTTCGGCGGCGGCGCCGACTTCGCCCTCACCCCCACCATCAACCTCCGCGCCGACTACGAGGTGCAGAACTGGCTCAACTTCCCCCTCGCCACCCTCCGCCCCAACCTCTTCACCATCGGCGCCGCCTACCACTTCCGCATCTACCCCAAGCCGCCCCGCTGATCGCCGCCCCCGCCCCGATGTAGCCCGCGCTACTCCTCGTCCAGATACGCCCGCGAGTTCAGCAGCGGCCGCTCCATGCTCCTCACCCACTCCGTCATCTCCGCCCCGCTCTTGCCCGCCGCCGCGTCCCGCCCAAACTCATTGCGCACCGCCTGCATCTTCGCCTCCACATCGTCCAGCGCGCTCAGCAAGATCGCCTCCGGCGTCATCGGCAGCTTGGGCGATCCGAACTCATACTTTCCATGGTGGCTCAGGATCATGTGCTCCACCAGCACCCGCAGCTTGTCGGGAAACCCCGCCAGCCCCGCCACCTTCTCCCGCAACATCCCCTGCGCGATTGAAATGTGCCCGATCATCTGTCCCTCCAGCGTGTACCCGAAGGTCGTTCCCCAGTACAGCTCTCGCGTCTTCCCGATGTCGTGCAGAATCGCGCCCGTCACCAGCAGGTCCGCATCCACCTCGGGATAGAACGGCGCCGTCGCCCGGCACACCCGCGCCAGCGTCACCACATGCTCCAGCAGCCCCCCGATCCACGCATGGTGCAGCACCTTGGCCGCCGGGGCCGCGCGGTACGCCGCCCCGATCTCCTCATCGTCCAGAAACGCGAACACCAGCCGCCGCAGCTCCGCATTCTTGAACTCCCCCACGTACCCGCGCAGCTCCGCCCACATCTCCCCAATGTCGAACTGCGTCGTCGGCACAAAGTCCGCCGCATCCACCTCGTTCTCCGCCGCCAGCCGCATCTTGGTCAGCGTGATCTGCCACTTCCCCTGGTACTTCGACACCTGTCCCTGCGCCTTGACGTAGCTGCCCTCCGAGCACGTCGCCGCCGCCGAAGCAATCTCCTCCCACATGCGCGCCTCGATCGTCCCCGTCTTGTCGCTCAGCGTCAGCGCCAGATACTGCCCCGTGCCCGTCTTCTTCTCCCGCACCGACATCGACGACACCGCAAAGAACGCCGTCACCGCCTTGTTATCGAACTTCGCCGCGTCCACCACATAGAAATCTTTCATGCCCCCAGCATACCCCCGCCCGCTGAAAAACTCCGCGTTCTTAAGCGCACATCTTTACCGCCGGGTGCCCCATCCATTCCGCGCTCTTCGCGGAATGGGTGGGAGTCAGCGCCACTGGCGGAAAAGCCCCGTTTTTGCTTAAGGGCACGGGTTTACCCGTGCCGGAAGCGGACCCCGTTTTAAAAGGAAGCGCTCCCGCGATTGCTTCGCAATCGCGGGAGCGCAAGCAAACTACTTCGCCGCGGCCGGGCCCGCCGGCTCGCTCGGCTGCGCGTCCGCGGGCACCGTCACCGCAGGCACCGCCGGCGGCGGGCTCACCACCGGCTCGCCGTTCTCGCGCACGCTCTTGGGCGGAATCGGCGTCGCCTCGGGCTTGGGCTTGGGCGGCGCGGGGGCCTGTGCCTGCAGCCGCTCCTTTGCTGCGCCTTTCACCCGCTTCTTCTTTTTCTTGGCCGCCGTATCTCCACTCAGTCCCAGCGGCGCGGACTGCATCTGCTGCGCCGCCTTCTCCTCTGCGGCCATTGGAACCGGGCCCGCTGCGGCCTTCTCCTTCGCCTTCGCCGCCTTCGCCGCGTCCCTTCGTGCCTTGTCTTCGATCGGCGCGCGATCGCTGTACCTTGTCTTCTTCCGCGCAGCCGCCTTGGGAGCAAGCGGTTCGTCGTCCGCCGCCACATCCGCCGTCTGCTCGATCGGCGCAATCGCCGCGCCCGGCGCGGGCAGCACGCTCGGGGCGGCGCCCAGCCCCTGGTCTGCGCCAGATGCCATCGTCTCCTCCGGCGAGGCCGGAAGCGAGTTTCGCGGGGCCTGCCCGAAGCGGATCTTCTCCCGCCGAATCTTCTTGCCCTTCTTGCCCGCGGCCACCGTCCTGGTCTTCGCGCCGGCAGAGTTCGCCCCCGGCGTCGCCGTCGGGCCCGCGGCTCCCGGCTTCGCACCCTTGGCCGCCGCAGAACCCGCCGTCGCAGGACCCGCAGCACCGGCAGTCGAACCCGTCGCCGCTCGCCCGTGATCGAGCCGCGCCTTCTGCGCCTCCTTTTTCTTCGCCGCAGGCGGAGCATACGCCGAAAACACCGGCTTGGTCTGCTTCGCGCTCGCGCCGGTGTCCACAAATCCCGGCGCAATGTCGATGTACGCCTTCTCCCGCAGCCCCGTCAGATAGGTCCGCAGTGCGGGCTGGATCGCCTCGCTATAGATCGCCTCCTGCACCTGCCGTTCCACCGCGCTCAGCGGTGGAATCCCCGCCTGCGTGTGTTCCGTCACCTTCAGCACCACAAATCCCTGCCGTGTGCGGATCGGCGCGGTCCATTCGCCTGCCTGCAGCGCGAACACCGGGTCCTCCAGCGCACTCGACCCCAGCGCCCCGCGTTTGAACTCCCCCAGGTCTCCGCCCTTGGCCGCCGTCTCCCCCCCGAAAGCTGCTTAGCCATCTCCTCGAAGTTCGCGCCCGCATTCAACTTCGCAACCACGTCATCCGCTCTGGACTTGGCCTGCGCAATCGCTGCATCCGTCGCGTCCTTCTGCGTTGGTATCAGGATCTCGCTCAGCCGGACCTGCTCCGGCTGTGCGTACTCCTGCTTGTGCGCTTCGTAGTAGGCCTGCTCCTGCTTGGCCGTCAGCCGCAGCGTCTGGCCCACCTCCTGGCCCACCACCTTCTGCGTGATGATGCTGTTCTTGATGTTCGCCTTGAAGTCCTCATACGAGATGCCCGACTGGGCCACCGCCTTCTCCAGGTCCTCCATCGTGTCGAACTTGTTCTGCTTGCGGAACTCGTCCAGCCGCCGGATCACATCCGCGTCCACGTTGATGTCCAGCTCCTTGCCGCGCGACAGCAGCAGTTGCTGGTCGATCATGTCGCGCAGCAGGTCCTTCTGCCGCTCGGCCTGCTCCTCCGCGCTCATGTTCGACCGCCGCGCCTCCTCCTGCAACTCCGCTGCCGCGCGCATATAGTCGCTGCGGTCGATGATCTGATTGTTCACGCCTACGATCTGATACTCCACCACCGTGCCGTTGGTCGTGATCGCCGGCGGCTCCGGAATCGTCATCTGCGGCGCCGGCGCCGCGACCGGGCTCTGGTAGCGCGGCACCTGCACCTGTCCCCGCGCCGCGCCCGCAGCCGGCAGCGCAACCGCCACCAGCAGCGCCAGCCCGCGGCTCCCGCGCAAAAACCGCCGCCCCGCCCCGTTCCCCAACCCCGTCCGCATCGCATCCACTGAGTTCAAGCTCACCAATCTCAAAAGGCCTCTCTCGCTTCCCTTGCCCCAAAATACATCCCGCACCTTGCAAACCGATCGTCCGCTCCGTACGCAACAATCCGCTCACCCCATTCTATCTCTATCTGCCCCGCCCCGCCCCGCGCCAATCCCCAACTCTCACTCCCGCCCGCCGAGCGCGCGGGAGCAAAGAAACTTGCCCCCCGCCTCCGCCGCCGTGCTGCCCAAACCGATGTATACTCGTCCTAAGCTGGACTGGAGTTTTTCCTGGGCAACCCGGCCTCCCCCATCCCTTCCCGCCCACCTTCGAGGTCTCCAAGCCGATGGCACCACGCACCCGCCGCGCTCTCTTCTCTGTCACCCTCTTTCTGGCAACCTGCGCCCTCGCCGGCTCCTTCATCAGCAACAAGGTCGCCGCACAGTCCGCCACGGACGAGTCCACCCTGCGCGACTCCCTGCACCAGTTCACCGACGTCTACAGCCTGGTCGAGCAGAACTACGCCGAGCCGCTGGACGCCGACAAGATCGACCGCGCCATCTACGACGGCGCCATCCCCGGCATGTTGCACGCCCTCGACCCCCACTCCACCTTCTACGACCCCAAGGCCTTCGCCCAGATGCGCGAGGAGCAGCGCGGCAAGTACTACGGCGTCGGCATGACCATCCAGCCCCTCGCGGACAAAGCCGGCGTCCTGCACGTCATCGTGCTTGCCCCGTTCGAGGGAACGCCCGCGTTCAAGGCAGGAATCCGTCCCGGAGACCTCATCCTCTCGGTCGACGGCAAGTCCGCCGATGGCCTCGACTCCGCCGCCGTCGCTGCCATGCTCAAGGGGCCACAAAGGCACCCACGTCCTGGTCTCCATGCAGCGCGAGGGCCATAACGGCCCGCTCTCCTTCGACCTCGTGCGCGACGAGATTCCCCGCGACTCCGTCGATATCGCCTTCCTGCTCAAGCCCGGCATCGGATACATCCACGTCACCAACTTCATGGAGACCACCAGCCGCGAGGTGGGCGACGCCCTCGACAACTTCCAGGCCGCCGGCACCCTGCACGGCCTCATCCTCGACCTGCGCAGCAACCCCGGCGGCCTGCTCAACGAGGCCGTCGATGTCTCCGGCAAGTTCCTCAAGGAGGGCCAGATCGTCGTCTCCCAGCGCGGCCGCGCCTTCCCCGACCAGGTCTACCGCGCAGCCCACGGAGAAGCCGACTCCGACAAGTACCCCATCGTCGTCCTGGTCAACCGAAACACCGCCTCCGCCGCGGAGATCGTCTCCGGCGCCCTGCAGGACCACGACCGCGCCCTCATCGTCGGCGAGACCACCTTCGGCAAGGGCCTCGTCCAGACCGTCTTCAACACCTCCGACGACACCGGCCTCGCCCTCACCACATACCACTACTACACCCCCTCCGGACGCCTCATCCAGCGCGACTACAACGGCGTTTCGGCCTACGACTACTTCTTCGTCCGCGACGGCGCCAAGAAGGCCGACAAATCCAACCTCGAAGTCAAGCTCACCGACTCCGGCCGCACCGTCTACGGAGGCGGTGGCATCACCCCAGACGAGAAGATCGACTTGCCCGAGTTCAACCGCTTTCAGATCTCGCTGCTGCAACAGCCGAACTACGTCTTCTTCATCAACTTCGCCAAGCACTACCTGGCATCCCACACCGTCTCCCGCGACTTCGCCGTCGACGACGCCGTCCTCCAGCAGTTCAAGGACTTCCTCAAGGCCAATCAGATCGACTTCAGCGACGCAGACATCGCCGCCAACCTCGACTGGATCAAAACCAACATAAAGGCCGAGCTCTTCACCTCCCAGTTCGGCCAGATCGAGGGCCTCAAGGTCCGCGCCCAGGCCGACCCCGAGATCGCCAAGGCCATCACCTTCCTCCCCGAAGCCATGGCCCTCGAAGACCGAGACAAAGGCCCCCAGAAAACCGCCAGCCTCGCCCAATAAACCCGCTTCGCGCTTGCAGTTTGAAGTTGTCATTCTGACCCTAGAACGAAGTGAAGGGGAAGAATCCCCGCATTTCGTCTCTGCCGTTGCCTGTTCTTCGCGCCGTCATCCTGAGCGGAGTTTGGCGCGCACTCGCGCCAAACGCAGTCGAAGAGCCTGTCCTGAGCGAAGTCGAAGGAACCTGCGGTTGCGTGTTGTAAATCGTCATCCTGAGCGGAGTTTGGCGCGCACTCGCGCCAAACGTAGTCGAAGGACCCCGACGAACTTCGCTTCTCCCATACCCTCCGCACCTTTCTCCCAATCAATCCGCTTTTCGTTCTTCGGAGGCAGCCTGTTCTTCGGAGGAAGTGTGGGCTTCGGAGGGAGTTCTTCGGAGGGAGCAGGGGGCTTCAGCCCCCTGAAAAAAGCCAATGGCTTCAACGGGCTTTAGCCCCGGGCCTTCCGCACTCTCACTCAAATCATTTGCAATCGAAAGAAAGAAGAAGAGAAAACCCTGGAGCGGGAGACGGGGATCGAACCCGCAACCAACGGCTTGGGAAGCCGCTACTCTACCATTGAGCTACTCCCGCTTCTCCTCAGAATTATACCCCGCACCCTCCCCGCAACGGCCTCGCGAAACATCTCTCACCATTCGCACCCCTTCTGCGCTACTCTTATCCCGCATCCCCGCCTGCTCCCAGCAGAGTCCCCCAGGAGACCCCTCATGTCCATCCTTCGCAACCGTCTCGCGCTCCTCACCGCCAGCCTCTTCCTCGCTTCATCCCTTTGCATCGCCCAATCCGCGCCCGCCCCCGCGCCCGCCGCCAAGCCCGCGCAATCCGTCGCCCAGAGGATCGCCGCATCCAAGGCCCTGCTCGACATCAACACCGCTACCGCCGCCCAGCTCAAGGCCCTCCCCGGCATGGGCGACGAGTACGTCCGGCGCATCATCGCCGGCCGCCCCTACACCGCCAAGAACCAGCTCACCACCCGCGGCATCCTTCCCCAGTCCGCCTACGAACAGGTCCGCGACCTCATCATCGCCCACCGCCCCAAGCCGTAGCGCCGTTCCCGCGCGTTACGATTTGGCCGCCGATTGCGCAAATATCTCGCGCAGCGTGTCTCCCGCAGCCGTCAGGTTGGCCAGCCACATCTCCACGTACTCGCGCGACAGCACCACGCCGTCCGCGCCCGCCCCGAATGCAGCCCGCAGCGCGCGGCTCACATCCTCCGGCTTGGTCTTCTTGTCGGTCGGCTTGGGGTTCGCCGCGAGCGTCGGCACGTCGATGTCGATTCCCGGATAGATCTTCACCTCTCCGCCGACCCCGGCCAGCGCCCGCCTGGTCTCTTCCGCAACGTAATCCGGCGAAAGCCCGGCGCTCGTCAACTGGTCGAACGGAGCTTCCTTGTAATCCATCATCTTGTAGTAGAGCGCCAGAAAATCCTGCGGCGTCGCGTCGCGGAAGATGCCACGGCCCAGCCCGTTCAGGAATGCCTCCATGCGCGGCCCGCCCGCATTGTTGTATGTCGCCAGCTTCAGAAAATCGGCCGTGCCCCTGCGCTTCGTGTAGTCCTCTTCCGCTCGAACGAACGGGCTGAACGTCATGCTCTGCATGATGTGAAAGCCGAAGGGTTTCTGCGGCGCAATCTCTTTTCCCAAACCGTACAACTCGGCCTGCATCCCTTGGAAGCTCTCCGTCCACAGCGTCTCCCAGCTCAGAATCTCCGGATACTTCAGCAACAGCCTCCAGAACGAGACGAAATACCCGTCCGCCGGCGCGCCATCCCGCCCCGTCGCATGGAACAACTGGCCCATCTGGCGGTATCCCTCCTTCGCCCGCTCCACCGAGATGCCCCGTTCGCGTCCCTTCGCCTGGCAGAACTGGCAGAAGCACGTGCCTCCGCCCCCTCCGCTGAGTACGCCATTCAATGGCCCCTCGCGTTCGCATCCCCACGCCACGCCGTCCACCAGGCTGGCATAGCCGCCCAGCAGGCTCTCCACCTTGCCGCTCAGAAACGCCCGGTAGTCGGGATGGTTGAAGCACGGGCTCGAAGTCCGCCGCCCGTTCAGGTCCACCTCGGTCACCTCCGCATAGTTCGCGATCATGCGCGGCACGCCCGCATTGGCGTTGTTCAGGTCCCAGGCAAAGAAGTCCATCCCCCGCGCCTTCGCCTTTGGCGCCACCTCTTCAATCACGTTGAACTTCCCGTACGCGGTCGAGCGGAAGTCCTTGATTATCGTGTTCTGGAAGTACTTCGCGTCGTAGTCGTAGAACGCGCCTGTGCCGCCTCCCGTCCCAGAGACCCCGTGATCGGGCAACCCGCCGCCCGTCCTCAAACGCGCCTCGCCATAGGAGAACGTGTACGCCCAGACGGTGTTCACGTCGCCCTTCTTTTGGATATTGTCCAGCACCGCGTCGATACCCTCGTCCACCCACCCAAAGGCACGCACCTGGATGCCCACAAAGTTCTTCCTGCTCGCCACCGCGGCAACCCGTCCGCGTCGCGCTGCCGCCGCGGCTGGCGCACTTTGCTGGCCTCCCGCCTGCGTTGCCGCCTGCGCTCCCGCCTGCGGCTTCGTCTGTGAAGTAGCCTGTGGAGTTGCCTGCGACTTCGCCTCCTGCGCCATCAGTGCCGCGGTCGCGCTTGCCAGCCGGAGAAACGTTCTGCGATCAAGACGGGATTTCATGGGATCAAGCTCCTTAGGGGACGGATGGGAGACGCGCCAACCGCGCAGCGAGTTTCGCGTGCAACCTTTGTACCAGAGCGCATCGCCGCCCACGCGTTGACAAAGCCCCGCCCAGCCGGTAACTTCAGTACAGATGAGTTCTTCGACCCAGCATCGAGGGCACCACCATCACCATGCGCACAGCGTGTTGGCGGCAGTGTCAGGTCGGGCGAAGTAGCCAGACTCACACCAGGTTCCCAAAGGCCCGCCGACGCGCACACCGCGAGCGGGCCTTTTTGCTGCCCGCGGAAGGATCAGGGTCTCATGTTTATGTTGTCATTCTGGGCACAGCATTTTTGTTGTCATTCTGAGCGCAGCGAAGAATCCCCGCATTTGTTTTCGTTCAACCGAGAAAGAGAGAGATACGATGGACGCAGTGAATAACCCACCCGCAATCGACTTCGCCAAGATGGACGGCCTCGTCCCCGGCATCGTCCAGGACGCCCGCACCGGCCAGATGCTCATGCTCGGCTTCCTCAACGAAACCAGCTACCAGAAGACCCTCGACTCCGGCTTCGTCACCTTCTGGAGCCGCACCCGCCAGAAGCTCTGGATGAAGGGCGAGACCAGCGGAAACCGCCTGCGCGTCGTCACCGCCTCCACCGACTGCGACAACGACGCCCTCCTCTTCCGCGTCATCGTCGAAGGCGATGGCCTGGTCTGCCACGAGGGCACCGTCAGTTGCTTCACCAAACCCATCGCAATGCCAAACTCCGCGGAGGCAAAATAATGGCCAACAAACTCAAACTTGGAATCCCCAAGGGCAGCCTGCAGGACGCCACCATCGCCCTCTTCGAGCGCGCCGGCTGGCGCATCGCCGCCAACGGCCGCAGCTACTTCCCCGCCATCGACGACCCCGAGATCGACTGCATGCTCGTCCGCGCGCAGGAGATGGCCCGCTACGTCGAGCACGGCGCCCTCGACGCCGGCCTAACCGGCAACGACTGGGTCCAGGAAAACCAGACCGACGTCGAGTACGTCACCAGCCTCACCTACTCCAAGGTCAGCCGCCAGCGCGTCAAGTGGGTGCTCGCCGTGCCCGAGGACTCGCCCTTCCAGCGTCCCGAAGACCTCGCCGGCAAGATCATCGCCACCGAGCTGGTCGAGTTCACCCGCCGCTACTTCGCCGCGCGCAACATCCCCGTCAAGGTCGAGTTCAGTTGGGGCGCCACCGAGGTCAAGCCCCCCACCCTCGCCGACGCCATCGTCGAGGTCACCGAGACCGGCTCCAGCCTGCGCGCCAACCGCCTGCGCATCATCGAGACGCTCATGGAATCCGAAACCCAGCTCATCGCCAACAGGTCCGCCTTCGCCGACCCATGGAAGCGCGGCAAGATCGAGAACATCTCCCTGATGCTCAATGCCGCCATCGCCGCGCAGGGCCGCGTCGGCCTCATGCTCAACGCGCGCAAATCCCTCCTCGACGAAATCGTCGCGCAGCTTCCCGCGCTCAACTCGCCCACCATCTCGCACCTCAGCGACCCCGCCTGGGTCGCGCTCAACACCATCCTCGACGAGGCCGTCGTCCGCGATGTCATCCCCCGGCTCAAGGCCGCCGGCGCCACCGGCATCGTCGAGTATCCGCTCAGTAAAGTTGTTTTATAACCATGAAAACCGATTGACGCCGATGAACGCAGACAAAAATCGAATTGTTTTTGATCGGTCGAATCCGCGCTCATCGGTGTTAAGTTTTTAGGAAAATCAGATGAAGCTGGTGCGTACATTTGGTCGGACCAAGAAATCCGCCGCCGCGTTGATCGGGACAATCGAGCGGCGCGGCTCGCTCAACACCTCGAAGGTCGGGCCAATCGTGCGCCGCATCCTCGCCGATGTGCGGCGGCGCGGCGACGCGGCCCTGCGCAGCTACGCCGCCAAATTCGACGCCCTCCCGCCCGGCGCGCCGCTGCGCGTCTCGCGCGAAGAGATGAAGGCCGCATGGGACTCCACAACTCCCACGCTACAGGCCGCAATGCGCGTCGCGCAGAAAAACATTCGCGCCTTCGCCGAAGCGCAGCGTCCGAAAGAGTGGACCATCGCTCCCGCCCCCGGCGTCGCCACCGGCCAACTCGTTCGCCCGCTGGAGTCGGTCGGCTGCTACGTCCCCGGCGGCCGTTACCCCCTCCCCTCCACGCTCCTCATGACCGTCACGCCCGCGCAGGTTGCGGGCGTTGCGCGCATCGTCGTCTGCTCGCCGCGACCCGCCCGCGAGACATTGGCCGCCGCCTGGCTCGCCGGCGTCACCGAGTTCTATCGCGTCGGTGGAGCGCAGGCCATCGCAGCCCTCGCCTTCGGCACCGCCTCCATCCCCCGCGTCAACAAGATCGTCGGCCCCGGCAATCTCTACGTCACCGCCGCAAAAATCCTCGTCTCCGAGGAGTGCGGCATCGACATGCCCGCCGGCCCCACCGAAATCGTAGTGTGCAGCCAGACCGGCAATCCCGCCGGAATCGCCGCCGACCTCGTCGCCCAGGCGGAGCACGATCCCGAGGCGCTCGCCGTGCTCATCACCGGCAACGCCGCGCTCGCCCAGGCTGTCGAATCCGAAGTCAAAGCCCAGTCGCAGACAAACGCCATCGCAAAACAGTCCCTCGCTGCGCATGGATTCATATTTGTAACCTCCTCAGTTGCAGAATCGCGCGCACTCACCAATCGCCTCGCGCCCGAGCATCTGACGGTCGATACCAAGGCCGACCTGAGGTGGGTGAAGAACGCCGGCTCGGTGTTTATTGGCAACTATTCGCCGCAATCCATGGGCGACTACATCTCCGGGCCCAACCACGTTCTGCCCACCGGTCGCGTGGGCCGCGTGCGCGGCGGGTTGAGCGTGATGGACTTCGTGAAGGTGATTACAGTTCAGCAATACTCGCGCAAACTGCTGCGCGCATGGGGACCATACACCATTGCTTTGGCCGAGGCCGAAGGCCTCATGGCCCACGCCCAGAGCGTGCGAGTGAGGATGCGATGACATCGGCAACCAAAAAAGTTACAAATAAACCGGCCGCCGCGGAAGTTGTAACTCAAAATGTTCCGCAACCTCGCCGCGCCGTGCTGGCCATGCCGGAGTATCACCCGCCGCTGGCCGGCCGCGATGCCCTGCGCCTCGACTTCAACGAGAACACACTCTCCCCCTCGCCCAGGGTGCTCGAGCGTCTGCGCCAGATCACCTCCGAGGGCCTGACAAAGTATCCCGAGCGCGAGGCCGTCGAGCGCATCGCCGCCGCCCACTTCGGCCTGCAAGCAAACCAGGTGCTGCTGACCAACGGCGTCGATGAAGCCATCCACCTGGTCTGCGCCGCGTTTCTCGAGGAGACCGACGAGGCGCTCATCTCCACGCCCACCTTCTTCATGTTCGAGGTCAGCGCGCGCATGATGACCTCTCGCCTCACGCGCGTGCAGGCCGACGCATCGCTCGAGTTTCCCTTCCAGCGCTTTCTCGCCGCCGTCACGCCGCGCACCAAGCTCATCATCGTCGCCTCGCCCAACAACCCCACCGGCGCGGTCGTCAGCCGCCCTCACCTGCTCGCCATCTGCGCCGCCGCCCCGCACGCCGTCGTCATGGTCGATGAGGCCTACTTCCACTTCCACGGCGATTCGCTGCTCGCCGATGTCGCCACGGTCCCCAATCTGCTCGTCGCGCGCACCTTCTCCAAGGCCTACGGCCTGGCCAATCTGCGCATCGGCCTGCTCGCTGGCAACGCCAGTCTGATGAAATTCGTGCGCAAGGTCAGCTCGCCCTACAACGTCAACGGCGTCGCGCTCGCCTGCCTGCCCGCCGCGCTCGCCGACGACGCGTACGTCGCCTGGTACGCCGAGCAGGTGAACACAGGACGCACCCGCATGATGGACGGCCTGCGCGCCCTCGGCGTCGGCTTCTTCCCCAGCCACGCCAACTTCGTGCTGATGAAGATCGGCGCCCTGCACGCCGAGTTGGTGGCTGCCATGCGCGCGCGCGGTGTCCTGCTGCGCGACCGTTCCACCGACCCCGGCTGCGATGGCTTCGTCCGCATCACCATCGGCGTCGAAGATCATGTCACCCGCGGCCTCGACGCGTTGCAGGAATCCTTGCAGCAGATTGGATGGAAGAAACAGCAAGCCAGCAAGCCCGCGGGTCGGCAAGTCGGCGACGGCGAGAGGGAGTTCGAGTGATGAAAGCCAGTGCGCAAGCAGTGCGAACCGGGACAGTCAAGCGCAAAACCACCGAGACGAAGATCGCGTTGGCCTTGACCATCGATGGCCAGGGCGCGTACTCCGTCTCCACCGGCATCCGCTTCTTCGACCACATGCTGGAGCTGTTCACGCGCCACGGCGGCTTCAACCTCACCCTCGCCTGCCAGGGCGACCTCGACGTCGATCAGCACCACACCGTCGAGGATGTGGGCATCGCGCTGGGCGAGGCCTTCGCCATCGCGCTGGGCGATAAGAAAGGCATTCTGCGCGCCGGATACTTCGTGATGACGATGGACGAGACGCTTGCCGTCGCCGCCGTTGACCTCAGCGGACGCGTCGCCTGCGCCGTCGACGATCAGGTGACGGTGCCGCTGGTCGGCGACCTCCAGACCGAGCTGCTGCCCGACTTCTTCGACGGCTTCGCGCGCGGCGCCAGGGCCAACGTCCACGTCAAAACAATGTACGGCCGCAGCAATCACCACAAGATCGAGGCCATCTTCAAGGCCTTCGCGCGTGCCATGCGCGGCGCATGTTCCCGCGACGAGCGCATGAAGGAGTTGCTGCCTAGCACGAAAGGACTGCTATGAAAGAAATTCCCGCGTCGCGCAGCAAAGCCTTCCGTACAAGCCTTGCTCTTGTGTTGATCAACCCGGTCTTCTTCGCGGTTGCGCTCCCCCTCGCTGACCACCTTCGTCTTTCAAACAAGGTCTGGGCCCGCCTCGTCGCCATCGGCGTTTTGGCGGGGATCCTTTCGCTTATGTGTGGACTGTTTGGCAAGGGCCGCCGGCGTTGGATATTGATTCTGGCCTCATGCGTTGAAACCGTTGCCTGGGGCTTCATGGCGGCAGGCCTATGATCGCGGTCATCGACTACAAGGCGGGCAATCTGACCAGCGTGGTCAAGGCGCTGCGCTATCTGCTGAGCGAGGAGCGGGTCGCGCGCGATGTTGTCGTCACGCAGTCGCCCGATGTCGTGCGCGGCGCGGACAAAGTTGTGCTGCCCGGCGTTGGCCACTTTCAAGCGACGCAGTTGCTCGCCTCGCTCGGCCTCACCGAAGCCGTCCGCGAAAGCATCGCCAAAGGCGCGTGGTTCCTGGGCATCTGCGTCGGCCTGCAGTGGCTCTTCGAGGGTTCCACCGAAGCCCCGGCAACGCCGGGCCTGGGCGCGTTCGCCGGCATCTGCGAGCACTTCCCCGCGAAAGAAATCAAGCAAATCGATGGAAAGGAAATCGCCGTGGAGTTGAAGTCGCCGCATGTGGGCTGGAACTCGCTGGAGCAGATTCGTCCCGATTCGCGCCTGCTGCGCGGCGTCGCCGGCGGTTCGTTTGTCTACTTCACCCACTCCTGGCGCGCGCCCGTCGTGCAAGCAACCGCCGCAGTTACAAATTACGGCGGCGCGTTTACCTCGGCCGTCGAACGCAAAAATGTCATGGGCGTGCAGTTCCACCCGGAGAAGTCCGCCGACGTGGGCCTGCGCGTGTTTCGGAACTTTGTGGAGTTGTAGATGCTGACCAAGCGAATTATCGCCTGTCTCGATGTGCGCGGCGGCCGCGTTGTCAAGGGCGTGCAGTTTGTCGACATCATCGACGCGGGCGACCCGGCCGAGCTGGCGCATCGCCATGCAGCGGAGGGCGCGGACGAGGTTGTGCTGCTCGACATCACCGCAACCCACGAGGGCCGCGGCACGCTGCTGGAGACAGTGCGGCGCGCGGCCGCGCGGCTCTTCGTTCCCTTCACCGTCGGCGGCGGCGTGCGCACGGCCGATGATGCGGCAGCCGTCTTCGACGCGGGCGCGGACAAGGTGAGCATCAACTCGGCGGCCATCGCCCGTCCGCGGTTGATCGGCGAGATCGGCGCCAGCTTCGGCGCGCAGGCCGTCATCGTCGCCATCGACGCGCGGCGCGGCGCAAAGCCCCCCGAAGAGGCCGAAGTCTACGTCAGCGGCGGCCGCAAGCCCACCGGACTGCGTGTCGTCGAGTGGGCGCGCGAGGCTGAGTCGCGCGGCGCCGGCGAAATTCTGCTCACCAGCATGGACACCGACGGCATGCGCGACGGCTTCGATTGCGAGTTGACCGCCGCAGTCAGCCAGGCCGTGCAGATCCCCGTCATCGCCAGCGGCGGCGCAGGCTCCGCGGCGCACTTCGTCGAGGTCTTCGGCCGCGGCAAGGCCGACGCCGCGCTCGCCGCCAGCATCTTCCACTTCGGCGTCACCAGCTCGCGCGATCTGAAGGCGCAGCTCGCACAGGCGGGCGTCAGCGTGAGGCTGCCATGTTGATTCCCTCGATCGATCTGATGGGCGGCCGCATCGTGCAGCTCGTGCATGGCGAAAAATTGAAGCTCGCCTTCGACGACTTCGACTACTGGATCGAGCGCTTCTCCGCCTATCCCCTCGTCCAGTTGATCGATCTCGACGCGGCCATGCGCCAGGGCGACAATCGCGCGCTGATCGAGAGCATCTGCCGCCGTCTGCCCTGCCAGGTCGGCGGCGGATTGAAGTCCGCCGGCGATGGCCGCGCCCTGCTCGACGCCGGCGCCCGGCGCGTCATCTACGGCTCGTCGCTCTTCGCCATCGCGCAACCCGAACCTCATCTCTCAGAATCGAGCCCCGGGGCGCCCGCGCGCCGCCACAAAATCATCCGCCTCGAATTCGCCGAGGGACTGAAGCGCGCGCTCGGCGAAGGCTCCCTCTGCTTCTCCGTCGACACCAAAAACGGTCGCGTCGCCGTCAAGGGATGGAAGGACTCCGTCGACCTCACGCCGCAGCAGGCCATTCCCTGGCTCCAGGACTCCTGCGCCGCCTTCCTCTACACCCACGTGGACACCGAGGGCACAATGCAGGGCTTCCCGCTCGATGTCGCGGCCACGCTGCGCGCGTGTACAACCAAACAACTCATCGTCGCCGGAGGCATCCATTCGCGCGCCGAGGTCGATGCGCTGGACGCGATGGGCGTCGATGCCGTTGCCGGCATGGCCGTCTACTCCGGCGCAATGGACGCTTGATGCAGCAAGTCAACATGGGGCAGCGAGTTCGCAAGACCGCAGGACAGCATCTAATCTTGGCGGACTTGCGGACTCGCTAGCTCGCTGACTTGCTAATCTGGATGGACGGAGGAACTATGGACTACGTAAGTCTTGGCCGCACCGGCCTCAAGGTCTCGCGCATCTGTCTCGGATGCATGTCGTACGGCGTGCCTCCCGCCGGCCCGTTGCGCCCAGGCAGCAATCTGTGGAGTCTCAACGAGGAGCAGAGCCAGCCCTTCTTTCGCCAGGCTCTCGACCTCGGAATCAACTTCTTCGACACCGCCAATGTCTACTCCTGCGGCGACAGCGAGCGCATTCTCGGCCGCTTCCTCAAGGCCAACGCCCGCCGCGAAGACACCGTAATCGCCACCAAGCTCAACGGCGTCATGCGCGATGGCCCCAACGGCGGCGGCCTCTCGCGCAAGGAGATATTCTTCGAACTCGACGAATCCCTGCGCCGCCTCGGCACCGACTACGTCGATCTCTACCAGATCCATCGCTGGGACCGCACCACCCCCATCGAGGAGACCCTCGACGCCCTCAACGACCTGGTGCGCGCGGGCAAGGTGCGATACCTCGGCGCATCGTCCATGTGGGCCTGGCAGTTCTCCAAGGCGCTCTATCTCGCCGACCGCCAC
This sequence comes from uncultured Acidobacteriaceae bacterium, assembly GCA_963767315.1. GTDB lineage: Bacteria > Acidobacteriota > Terriglobia > Terriglobales > Acidobacteriaceae > Edaphobacter. The sequence continues at coordinate 26,289 of CAVYDK010000020.1, forward strand.
GGCTGGTCGCGCTTCGTCACCATGCAGCCCCACTACAACCTCCTCTACCGCGAGGAGGAGCGCGAGATGCTTCCGCTCTGTCTCGACCAGGGCATCGGCGTCATTCCCTGGAGCCCGCTGGCGCGCGGCAAGCTGGCCCGTCCGTGGGATGCGGAGGCGACCAATCGCTCCGAGACCGACGGCTACGCCAAGTCGCTCTACGCCAAATCGCTGGAGGCCGACCATCGCGTTGTCGACCGCCTCGGCGAGCTGGCCGCCGCGCGCGGAGTTCCGCGTGCGCAGCTTGCCCTGGCCTGGCTGCTCTCCAGGCCCGCAATCACCGCGCCCATCGTCGGCGCAACCAAGCCGCATCATCTGCAGGACGCCGTCGCCGCCGTCGCGTTGAAGCTCTCGCCCGACGAGATCGCCTCGCTCGAAGGGCCCTACACGCCCCACCCCGTGCTCGGCTTGAGCTAGTTCCCCGCGTCCGCGGCCGAGATCGCGTAGTAGCCGGTGCGCGTCTGCACCTTCAGACCCTTCCCGCAGTTCAGGCTGATCTTGCGGAATGTCCCGTCGGCCTTGGCGTTGGTCGGCGTGTAGCTCAGCAGGTACTGCGTGCGCAGTTCGTCCTGGATCTGGTTGAATGCGTCCTCCAGCTTCTTGCCGTCGTGGCCCACGTTGATGACCCGCCCTCCGGTGTCGCTGGCGAGCTTTTCCATATCGCGCGCGCCGAAGTCGCCGAGGTTGAAGTTTCCGCCGCCATAGAAGGCGCGGTCGGCGATGAGGATGACATACACGATCGCGTTGGACTTCTGCGCGGCTTCGGTCGCGGTCTTCAGCGTCTCCTGCGAGCCCTGGTCGCCGCCGTCGGTCAGCAGCACCAGGATCTTGCGCCCGGCCTCCATGCGCAGCTTGTCGTTGGCCGCCAGGTACACCGCGTCGAACAGCAGCGTCCCGCGCGGCGGGCCGTTGCCGGTGATCGAGCCGTAGGTCGCGCCGGTGTTGATCTGCGCCTTGTTCATGGCGCGGCTGATCTCGCTGGCGCGGTTGGTGTAGTCGGAAAGCAGGTCCACGTTGATGTCGAACGAGATCAGGAACGCCTCGTCCTTGGGCGTCAGCACGTCGCGCAGAAACGTCGCGCCCAACTCCTTCTCCAGCGGCAGTACGTGCTCCTGGCTTCCAGAGGTGTCCAGCAGAATCCCGATGGTCAGCGGCAGGTTCTTCTCCTGCGTGAAGTTCTTGATCGTCTGCGGCGCCTTGTCCTCGGCCACCGCGCAGTCGCTCTTGGCCAGGTTGGTGATGAAGCCGTCCTTGTCGCGCGCCGAAAAGTACAGGTTCACCAGGTTCACGTTTACGTTGAGCGTCTGCGCGCTGCTGTCCTCCATCGGCAGAGGGGGAGCGTCCGAGGCCGGCGGCGGGGCGTCGGGCGACGGCGCCTCCTGCGCGAAGACGGGCGCGCGCAGAGTCGCCGGAATCAGTACAAGGGAGAGCAGCGTGGCGGCGAGAACGAAACGGCGCATACCCCATTAGACGACGAAGAAGCCGATTGGGAAACCTCGGAATCAGTCCGGCGTTGAAGAAGCGGGGCTTCAGTCCCGCCGGTGGGGCCGCAAAATCAATGGGCCTTTACAGGCTGCGGAAAAACTCGCGTTTTTGCCCTTCGGAGGGAGCAGGGGGCTTCAGCCCCCTGAATATGGCCAATCGAATCAAGGGGCTTTAGCCCCGGACCTTCTGTCCTCGCTCTTCCGAGGGAGCGTGCGGCTTCACCCTCCCTCATGCCGTCATCCTGCCCTGAGCGCAGTCGAATGGACGCCGTAGAGCGCAGCCATTTTCAACTCCGCGCTCCCTGGATTGCATCGCAATCCAGGGAGCGCCCAATGGGCCGCAAGATGACGCGATGAGCGCGCCGCTGGTACTCTGATACATGAACGGCACGGGGGTCTTCACGTTGAGCAATCGCGTATTGGCAGGATCGCTGGCGTTGCTGATGTTTGGCGCGCTGGCCGGGCAGTCTGGAAAGACACAGTCGCAGGCTGGGCAGTCCAACGCCGCGCAGGCCGCGCAGCAGACTCTGGCGCAGCAGGCCATCCCCGACGCTCCAAAACCGCAGACCAAGCTGCCCAACCTGGATTCGATCGCTCCCGGCCAGGGAACCACTTCCACCTCCGCCGACGCCGCGCCCGCCGGCGCAGCCCCGGTCACTACTCCGGCCACTGCCCCCGCTCCATCCACTGCCTCCGCGCTACCCGCGAGCGGCCCGCAGCCCACCGGGGACCAGGCCCCCGCATACGTGCCTCCGCCGGGCGAAGGCGTCAAGGCCATGACCCTCATGGTGCAGGTGAACTACGTCGATCTGCCCTTCACCGTGAAGGACTCCAAGGGCCAGTTGGTCCCCGGACTGCAGCAACGCGACGTGCAGGTCTTCGAGAACGGGCTGCGCCAGCACATCTCCTTCTTCACCACGGATTCGTTTCCTCTCTCCGTGGCGCTGGTCGTCGACCAGAGCATGACCTACGACAACATGCTCCGCGTGAACGACTCCCTGGGCGCGCTGCAGGGGGCGTTTACCCGGTACGACGAGGTTGAGGTCTTCACCTACAACAACGGGCCCAAGCTGGTCACCGACTTCACCGGAGCGCAGAGCGCGCGCCTCACCCAGGCCATCGAAATCTCCAAGGGCGAGGGGCGCGACCCGCTGTTGGCCGGCATGTTGAGCGGGCCGCTCTCCCAGACCACCGTCATCAACAACCAGAACTTCGACCCCAACACCGCCTCCCAGCGCGGCCATTCCGGAATTCAGCTCAACCCTCCCAAGGAACTGCATACGCTCAACGACGCCATCCTGGCCGCGGCCGTCACCCTCAGCAAGAAGCCCATCGAGCGCCGCCGCGTCATCTACGTCATCTCCGACGGCAAGGAGTACGGCAGCACGGCAAAGTACAAGGACGTCCTGACCTATCTCGAGACCAACCGCATCGAGGTCGATGGCACCCTGGTGGGAGACTCAGCGGTTTGGGGTCTTGGCGTCCTCGACCGTATGCACCTGCCGCTCACCATGCGAGACAACATCCTGCCCGCTTACGCCAATGCCACCGGCGGCAACTTCGACGCCGAGTTCCGCACCGGCGGCATCGAGAAGAGCTTCGCCAAGATCGCCGAAGAGGTGCGCAGCCGATACACCCTCGGCTACTATACGCACGAGCCGTTCATCGACGGCAAATACCGCCCCGTCGAGGTGCGGGTGATCGGTCATGGAAACAACCTGACCATCCTGACCAAGAAGGGCTACTACCCCTCCGCCATGGAACTCCGCCCGCGTCCCGCCGCCGCGCACTAGACAAATTCGCTTGATCGAGGCACGGGTCACCCGTGCCCTTAATTCCTGATTTGTATTGGGGCTTTACATCTGTTTCACTATTGCTGTAGAGGCTGTAGAGGGAGATGAATTGTCATTCTGACCCTGAGCTTGCGAAGGGGAAGAATCCCCGCATTTTGTTCGAGGTGCAACCCTCTACACCATCGGTGAAAATGCTTTAGCTTCCGAGGTCGGCTCTTCAATCCAGCCACGACGTATTGCGCGGCATCTGCTTCCGCGGTCCCGTCCTACTTGGTCAATGCCTCGCGCGCCTCGCGTTCGGCCTTCTGCTCCGCAGCAAGCCTCGCCTCCGCCGCCGCCTTCGCCTCGACGGCCAGCTTGGCCTCCTGATACGCCTTGGCCTCCAGCTCTTCCCTCTTCTTCTTCTCGTCGTCCGCCACGTCGTTGACGCTGTCGGTAAGGCCCTTCATGCCCTCTTTGAAGCCGCGCAGGCCTTCGCCCAGCCCTTTGCCCAGCTCCGGCAGCTTCTTGCCGCCGAACAGCAGGATCGCGAGACCGACGATAACTACGATGTGCCAGGGTTGAAACAGGTCGCCCATGGGAACTCTCCTTGCAGGATTGGGCGTACGCTCGACGCCAAACTGCACCTATCATTGTCGCACATCTCGCGCCGCTCCGAGAACGTTCCTGTGGAGTGTCGCGATCGGAAGCGAACGACCGTCTTCCTCGACTCACATGCAACGCCGTCATTCTGCCCTGACCCTGAGCGCAGTCGAAGGGCGAGGGGCAGAATCTCCGTATTTGTTTTGCTTAAAGGCACACCCGTTAGAGCAAAACCGGGGATGCTGGTTCCATCGCCTTAACTGATAGCTTTATGGCTGATAGCTTACAGCTCAAGAATCATGCCTTTCGTCTTTGCCTTGTCGATGGCCTTCCGTCTTCAAAGGACCGCATCAACACTGGTTTTGCTCTAGAAGGCTGCGCTCCCTGGCTCTACACTAATCTCTGTGCCCAACCCCGCCACGCCGAAGCTGCGATTTGCCCAGCGCCTCGCCATCGCCATCGTTCCGCCTGTCGCCGCACTGCTCATCCGCCTGCTCGGCCTCACCCTGCGCTACCAGGACCGCACCGACCCCGGCGTCACGCCCGGCCACCTCATCCCCGGCGCCTCCGTCTTCGCCTTCTGGCACCGCAGCATGATCGCCTGCGCCCACCGCTTCCGCCATCTGGGCATCTCCATCCTGATCAGCTCCAGCTTCGACGGCGAACTGATCGCGCGCACCTTGAAGTTGCTCGGCTTCCACGTGGTTCGCGGTTCCAGCTCGCGCGGCGGAGCGGCTGGCCTGCTCAGCCTGAAGCAGGCCTACGCCGATGGCCACTGCTGCGCCATCACCGCCGACGGCCCGCGCGGCCCCGTCTTCGTCGCCAAACCCGGCGCCGCCCTGCTCGCCAACTCCGTCGGTGCGCAGCCCTCCGCCAGCCAACCCGGCAGTCGCCAGCCCGCCGGCGCCTGGGTCGGCTGCTTTCATAACCAGCCCGAGCGCGCCTGGCAGCTTCGCTCCTGGGACCGATTTCTCATCCCCAAGCCCTTCTCGCGCGTGGTCTTCACCTGGCCCGCCCACGTTCCCGCCGGCCAGGTCACCACCGCCGCCGTCCAGGCCGCCCTCGACCGCGCCGTTCACATGGCCTCCGAATGCAGCTGAACGGAATCGGGTGCCCCATCCTCGCCGCAGTCTTATCGCGGCAGGCCGGGGTCCCCGGCGAGCGCTTTATGATCGCTGGGGTGGAGCGTGGGGTATCGTTCGCGGTAGCGAACGACCGCACTCCTCGACTCACCTACGGGTGCCCCATTCATCGCAGTCTCACCGCGATGAGTGGGGTGCAAAGCTAAACTCAATCTCGATGCCCCTCTCCGGCTCCAACCCGATGCTCGTCTCCGACTTCCATTACGATCTTCCCCCCGAACTCATCGCCCAGCACCCGCCCGCCCAGCGCGGCTCCAGCCGTATGCTGGTCCTCGACCGCGCCACCGGAGCACTCCGCGACGACCTCTTCGCCAACCTCCCGCAGCTCCTCCAGCCCGGCGATCTCCTCGTTCTCAACGACTCCCGCGTCCTGCCCGCGCGCCTCTTCGCCACCCGCGCCGGCGCGCGCACGCAAACCCGCTCGCCCCAGCCATCCGGCCTCATCGAAGTCCTCCTCACCGAACAAATCGCACCCCAGCCCGAAACCCAGCCCGCCGTCCCCGCCGCCCACCCCGCCGAAAATCTCTGGCGCGCCCTCGTCCGCCCCGCCCGCAAGGTCCGCCCCGGCGATACCCTCCTGTTCTTTGACCGCAGCCCGGAAGCCGGCTCCGCCCAGTCCCTCCTCACCGCCGAAGTCCTCGCCTCCGGCCCCTTCGGCGAGCGTACCCTCCGCTTCGCACCGGTCCCCGACTTCCACGCCGCGCTCTCCCGCATCGGCCACATGCCTCTTCCCCCCTATATCCACCGCAACCAATCGGCCCAGCCCGATTCAGAGGAAGATCGTGCCCGCTACCAGACCGTCTACTCGCATCCACCCGGCTCCGCCGCCGCCCCCACCGCCGGCCTCCACTTCACGCCCGAAGTCCTCGCCGCCCTCCGCGCCCGCGGCGTCCAGATCGCAACCCTCACCCTTCACGTCGGTCTCGGCACCTTCCAGCCCGTCCGCGTCTCCCGCCTCGCCAATATCCGCCTCCACTCCGAGCGTTACACTCTGCCCGCCGCCACCGCCAACGCCCTCAACCGCGCCCTCGCCGAAGGCCGTCGCATCGTCGCCGCCGGCACCACCACCACCCGCGCCCTCGAGCACATCGCCCAGCAAGCCTCGGGTGCCCCATCCATGACGGCCTTATCGTCATGGGTGGGATCGAATGGGCCGCAACGCCCACCCCTCCACCTCGAACCCCACTCCGCCTCGACCTCCATCTTCCTCGCTCCCGGCCACCGCTTCCGCATCGTCAACGGCCTGCTCACCAACTTCCATCTCCCCGAATCCACCCTCCTCATGCTCGTCGCCGCCTTCGCGGGTGCCCCACAGCCTGCCCTGGGCCTGCCGAAGGGTCTCGATTCTGAGACGTCGGTTGGATCACCGCAAATCGCTCCCGCCCCCGGCCTCCACACCATCCTCGCCGCCTACAACCACGCCATTCGCCTCCGTTACCGCTTCTACTCCTACGGCGACTGCATGTTGCTCCTCTGATCGGCTCTCTGCGCCGCCATGCAATATATCGCAAGCTGCACGCCGAATCCCGCCCAGCCCCCTCCGAGCCGCGCGGAAACGGGCGCTCCAAATATCTCTGAAAATTTTCCTGGCCGCCGATTTTTTCTGCATCTGGCTCCTTCGCCTCTGCATCTATAGCACAATCGCAGTCGCTTCAGTCTAAGTCTGGTAGAGCAACACAGGGCCTGGCTGCACGCCGTCATCTCGCGGCACATCGTGACTTCCTGTAATTGTCGGAATATTTTCTCCCTCCCGGTCGAAGAGTGCGCCAACGCAACTCAATCCTCCCAGCCGCCGCAGTGCGTCTGCACCTCTATGGAGTCTTCATGCGCCCAATCCGCTACAACAGCCGTCGTTTCCTAATCGCTCTGCTTCTCTTCCCCGCAGGCACCTCCACCCTCGCGCACGCCCAATGCGCATTAGTAGAAGCTGCGGGCGCGACGCCTCCAACTGGCCAAAGCGTCTACGTTTACACCTTGAATGCAGCAGCTTGTAATGGCGCACCCCTGCCGAAGACAGTAAGGTTGGATAACCTCGATTCATCCTTCCTTATCTCACCTGTGTCCGGCACAATTACGCCAACCATCGTTTCGGGGGCCACAGTCGTTCAACTTACTACCCCAGCGGGCTCGCCGCCTTTTTATGAGTTCTCTATTGCGGCTACGGCTAGCGCATCGATAGGCGCCACAACAAGCCCCTACACAATCACATACGCTGATGGCACCACGAGTGGTGGCGTTGTGAATGTTCCGCTCGCCACAAACCCCTCACAGGTACCTGGCGGGCCTCCAATATCACAAGATTCAAGTACGATAGATATCCTTTTGGGCACAGGTTCGCATGTTACCTTTACCCCTTATCCGGACTATAACGTTCAAACGAGTACCGTTCTGGTGGCGACAGGCGTTGGCAACGCGACCCCCGTCGTTATGATTGGAGCGGGATTCACCACCGGCGTAGACTTATTGCGAAAAAATTACTGGGCGGGAGATGGATGGAATAAGGCCAAGAGGGACTTCAGCCATGTTCTTCCGGACTCGATTTTCGTAAGTCTGCAGGCGACAATCGGCTCGGGTGCCTCGACGAGTGATTCGATCGCGGGTTATACCTTCGGCGGAGGATACAAGATTCAGCGTTACGTGGAGGTCTTGGTTGGATACTCACTGGCTCAATACAACGAACCCTCCCCTGGCTTCCGGGTTGCAGCCGCCGCAACGGTTGCCAACAATCAGAATGTCCCCATCTATAAGCAGTTCAACGCCTCTGATATTCTGGCGGACAAACCCTACGCACTCGACGGCTTCCCGCTGCTGCTGCAAACGGTGACTTCTTCAGGTACTCCTGGCACTCCGGGAGGGCAGATCTATAGTGGAACTCCTTTAGTCAATCACTATCGCGGAGGGCTATTTATCGGCTTGGCTTTCCCCATTTCGATGAGCAAGATTTTGCTCGGTCACTAACCAAAAACCCCGTGCGGACAAAGGCCGACTCTCTCGTTCATCTGCTTGGAGCGTGAGAGTTGGCTATGACCGGCCTGGTTGCTATTTTCCTCGCTCCTACGGCGACTGCATGTTGCTCCTCTGACCCGCTTGGGGCCCGTTTTCACCCCGGAATGACAGCAATTTCCCTCATTTCCAGCGGTTTTTCCACTTTCCAGAGGCTTTTCCACTTTTCAGGGCCTTTTCCACATTTGCACCCCGCATCCACACTTTCTGCACCACTCCTGCGCCTTGTCCTGCCTTTCCTCGCGCCCTACTCTCAACCCATGCCCTCGCCGCATTGCTTCCGCCCGCCCATCCCGTCTCCCTGGCAGCACGCCTCGCGCCCGGCCCCGGAGTCTTGATGCCGGGCCCTCCCATTCCACTCGCGGCAACGCCGTCAAACCCGCTAATCACGCATGGTTTCAGAGAATTCCACAGCAATTTCCCTTGTTTTTCCCGTTAACCTGCCGTCAACAATCCCCAAAATGGGAGTATTCGCAGAGCCAACACAATATCTTGTGCTTTATACTTGACACACCCCACTGGGGGCGGTACTTTCACGACTGCAACTCAGGTACCGTCGTTTCGTAAGGTAACCAGGCAACTCCGGTCCCCTATCCCCTCAATCGTTCCCGCGGTCGGGCCGCAGGGCTCCCCGCTGGCACAGAGGCGTTGGTAGACCTGTTCGCCCGCACCGGGAACCGAAGGAACCGCAAGGGCCACGGCAGCACCGGCCAGTACGCGCCGTCTCCGCATTCAGGACCACGGATTCAGCATCGATAGAGTAGAAGCACCACGGAAGAGGAGACACCAGGCAACATTGCAGCACTCGCATCCGCACCACTGCCGAGAAGCAATCGGGCCCCATTGCAGCACTCGTTTCGGCGCCGCCGGAAGCGCCCATTAGATGATGAAGGAGATGTACCTCCCATGAACTCGACCCAGAGCCAACACGACGCGATCAAACACACCGCGGCCCCGTCCGCCGCCGCCACGCGCCCCGCCGCCCGCGCCTCCGGCCTCTCTTTCTCGCGCCACTTCACCCGCCCCGGCATCTCGCCCTTCGACGAGATCACATGGGAGCTGCGCGACGCCATCATCCAGGACTACAAGGGCCGCACCATCTTCGAGCAGAAGAACGTCGAAGTCCCCTCCGACTGGTCCATGACCGCCACCAACATCGTCGCCTCCAAGTATCTGCACGGCCAGGTCGGCACCCCCGAACGCGAGAGCGGCGTCCGCGCCCTCATCACCCGCGTCGCCGAATCCATCCGCGACTGGGGCCTCCGCGGCGGCTACTTCGCCTCCCCCGCCGACGCCGCCACCTTCCACGCCGAACTCTGCCACCTCCTGCTCAACCAGAAGGTCGCCTTTAACTCACCGGTCTGGTTCAACGTCGGATGCGACCGCCTCGAGCCCCACTCCGACGCCCAGAACTGGCACTGGAACCCGGCCACCGGCCGCGTCGAGTTCTCCGTCACCGGATACACCAAGCCGCAGTGCTCCGCCTGCTTCATCAACTCCGTCAACGACTCGCTCGACTCCATCCTCACCCTCGCCAAGACCGAGGGAATGCTCTTCAAGTGGGGCTCCGGCGCAGGCTCCAACCTCTCCAACATCCGCGGCTCCATGGAGACCCTCTCCGGCGGCGGCACTGCCTCCGGCCCGCTCTCCTTCATGCGCGGGTTCGACGCCTTCGCCGGCGTCATCAAATCCGGCGGCAAAACCCGCCGCGCCGCCAAGATGGTCATCCTCAACATCGACCACCCAGACATCGAGGACTTCATCGAGTGCAAGGTCAAGGAGGAGGCCAAGGCATGGCACCTCGTCCAGGCCGGCTACGACGGCTCCGGCCCCGACTCCGAGGCCTATAGCTCCATCTTCTTCCAGAACGCAAACAACAGCGTCCGCGTCACCGACGAGTTCATGCAGGCCGTCGAGTCCGACGCCGCCTTCACCACCCGCACCGTCAAGGACCGCGAGCCCGTCCGCGAGTTCCGCGCACGCGACCTCATGCACAAGATCGCCGACGCCACCTGGAAGTGCGGCGATCCCGGAATGCAGTACGACACCACCATCAACCGCTGGCACACCAGCAAGAACACGGCCCGCATCAACGCCTCCAACCCATGCAGCGAGTACATGTTCCTCGACGACTCGGCCTGCAACCTCGCCAGCTTCAACCTGCTCAAGTTCCTCACCCCCGGCGGACAGTTCGACATCGCCTCCTACCGCTATGCCATCGCCATCGTCACCACCGCCATGGAGATCATCGTCGACGCCGCCGGCTATCCCACCGAGATGATCGCCCGCAACTCGCACGACTATCGCCCGCTCGGCCTCGGCTACGCCAACCTCGGCGCGCTGCTCATGGCCTTCGGCCTGCCCTACGACTCCGGCGCCGGCCGCGACTTCGCCGCAACCCTCACCGCCATCCTCTGCGGCGACGCCTACTGGCAGTCCGCGCGCATCGCCGAAACCTGCACCCCCCTCGGCGCGGCCACCCCCATCACCCAGCAGTCCGAAATTTCCGGCGGCGCCTGCCCCGGCTTCTATGTCAACCGCGAGCCATTCCTCGACGTCATCCGCATGCACCGCGCCGAGGTCAACAACATCGGCCAGCCAAAAAAGAAGCCTGTCATTCTGAGCGAAGCCCCGAGCGAGCGCAGCGAGTCGAAGGGCGAAGTCGAAGGACCTGCGTTTGTCGTCCCCCAGCTCGACCAGCTCATCGCGGCCAGCCGCCACGCCTGGGACGGCGCCCTCGCCCACGGCGAACGCCACGGCTTCCGCAACTCCCAGGTCACCGTCCTCGCCCCCACCGGCACCATCGGCTTCATGATGGACTGCGACACCACCGGCATCGAACCCGAGCTCGCACTCGTCAAGTACAAGAAGCTGGTCGGCGGAGGAATGATTAAAATCGTCAACTCCACCGTCCCCTCCGCCCTCATCAAGCTCGGCTACAACGAGGCCCAGGTCAACGCCATCGTCAGCTACATCGACGCCACCGGCACCATCGAGGGCGCGCCCGGAATCAAGCAGGAGCACCTCGCCGTCTTCGATTGCAGCTTCAAGCCCGCCAAGGGCACCCGCTCCATCCACTACATGGGCCACATCAAGATGATGGCCGCCACCCAGCCCTTCCTCTCCGGCGCCATCTCCAAGACCGTCAACCTCCCGCAGGACTGCTCCGTCGACGACATCGCCGAGGCCTACATGCAGGCATGGCGTCTGGGCATCAAGGCCATCGCCATCTACCGCGACAACTCCAAGGGCGCCCAGCCCCTCAACGTCCAGGCCCAGACCGACGCCGATCGCAAGGGCACACGCGCCGTCGCCGCCAGCGAGCTCGCCATATCGGAACAGAACCTTTTGACCGCCGCCGACCGCATCGCCGCGCTGGAGGCAGCCAACGCCGCCCTCAACCGCGAGATAAAGCAGATTCTCGCCGCCAGCACCCAGAACGTCGACGCCGCCGACGCCCAGGCCCCGCCCCGCGCCAGCCGCCATCGCCTCCCCGGCGAGCGCGCCTCCGTCACCCACAAGTTCGCCATCAGTGGCCACGAGGGATACATCACCGTCGGCCTCTATCCCAACGGATACCCCGGCGAGATCTTCATCCGCATGGCCAAGGAGGGTTCCACCGTCTCCGGCCTCATGGACAGCTTCGCCACCGCCATCAGCATCTCGCTGCAGCACGGCGTCCCCCTGCGCGTCCTCTGCGAAAAGTTCGCCCACACCCGCTTCGAGCCCTCCGGCTGGACCGGCAATCCCGAGATCGGCTTCGCCAAGTCCATCATGGATTACATCTTCCGCTGGATCCAGATTCGCTTCCTCTCCGGCCATCAGCTCGACCTCTTCGCCAACATGGGCCCCGCCGCCGGCGAAGCTCCCCCCCGAAGCCGTCCTCCCCAACGGCGCGTTCGACAACCTCGCCCCCGCACCCGACGATGCCAGCCCTCAGGCCATCCTCCAGCGCGAGGCCCGGACCCCTCGCTCCCTCTCCGACGATGACATCTTCGACAACGGCGCGGGCAGCCACTATGAAGACCGCACCCCGCCTCGCCACGGCATCGCCCCCGAACCCTCCGCCGGCGGCCAACCAACAACCGGCAACCAGCAACCAACAACCGCCTTCGAGGACCGTGGCCTCTACCATCCCGCCGACGCCATGAAGAGTATGTATGACATGGGCGACGCACCCTCCTGCGCCACCTGCGGAGCCATCATGACCCGCTCCGGCTCCTGCTACCGCTGCATGTCCTGCGGCAGCACCAGTGGGTGCTCCTAAACTCATGGCCTGCCCTGAGCGAGCCGCAGGCGAGTCGAACGGGAGTTGCGGCAGCACCTCCGGCTGCAGCTAGAAAGGCGCTGAATCAACTTCGGTTTTGAATGTCTGTTTTACTCGTCATTCTGGCCTGAGCGAAGTCGAAGGCCAGAATCTCCGTATTTGTTTTGCTTAAGGGCACGGCTTCAGCCGTGCCGCAAACGCCCCACCCAACCAGGGGGCTTTAGCCCCTGAGGGAATATCGAACACCAGACAATCCGGTCAGCAATAGAAATGACGTGAAAGGAACACGATGAACGCACTCATGGAAGCACCTGCGCAGGCCGCGCGCCCCGCCTCTGAAGAGCCCGAGATCTACCAGGAGGGCGATTGTTGGCGCTTCCGCTGGGCCGGCCAGGACCACGGCTCCTTCGACTCCGAGCAGGGCGCAATCTCCGCCGCCCTCCGATGCAAGCGCCTCTCCATCCTCCACCGCGCCGCCGCCTCCCTCGACCGCCACTGACCCCTTCGCAATCGGCGAACCGCGCTATACTCAACCCATGAGCCTCGCCCTCGATCCCGCCACCGAGCAGCGCATCCAGCGTGAGATCGCGCGCGGCGCCTACCGCGAGCCCGCTGAACTCATCAACCGCGCCCTCGACCTCCTCGAATCGCAGGAGAACTGGCTCCTCCGCAACAAGGACGCCATCCACCAGCGCCTCGCAGAAAGCATGGCCCAGGCCGATCGCGGCGAGCTCCACACCCCCGAAGAGGTCCGCGCCCTGCTCGCCCAGGACCGGCAGAGTCGAGCCAGCCGCCCTCAATCGACCGCCACTAACAGCAGTCCCAAAGCGCGAGAGTGCTGTTTTTGATGACCATGGAAGCAACCTTGGTTCCCTTTATGGGAAAAGAGGTAGACTGATTTTCAGGTAGAACAAATGGCGAACAGCAAAGCCTCGATACAATCGGCACAGAGCCACATTAGGAGCAAATCCATGGGCCGCACACTGTCGCCGATATACCTGGATGAACCACAGCCAAGCCTCCCGCTCGAATTCGCCCGCAAACCGAGAGGCGGGAAAGTAATAGCCTTTGGCTGGTATGGTGGGAAGTTCAGCCATCTAAATTGGTTACTGCCGCTTCTTCCAAACTGTCACCACTATTGTGAGCCGTTCGCTGGAGACTGAACACAAATGCCGATCCCATCCGCAGCTACTGATCCCGTCGGCACCCTTCAAGTCATCCGCGAATATCTGGAAGGACGCGAGCTTGATGCAGAAAGCCGTCAAGACCTGCTAGACATCCTCGATGGCGTCCCACCACTGATTGCTTCCCGGTTTTCCATGAAAGCCAGATGCAAGCATCGAAACGCACTCGATAAGCGAGATTACGTTAAACATCCCAGAGCGCGTTGACTCCGAAACTCTTTCCTCCACGCAGCACGCGTAAATAGATTTGCAGCGGCTGAATTTTGACGTACCATAGGGCGTCGCAATGATAAGCCACTTTTATGTCTCCGAATGCCACCGATTGCTCGGTGGTGCTTCCAATCGAGAGTGATATGGTCACCCCTCTAGACGTCGAAGGCTCATCTGTCACGCTGCTGCGTAACCCATGGGAATCTGCGCTCTCAGAACTAATTTCAACGCCAGAGAATTTCCTTTTATTTGCATCACCCTTTATTACTCGCTCAGTGGCTCAGTGGATCGGAGATCAACTCGCCAAGAACGAGGCTGTCCAAAGATTACAAATACTCTGCCTAACCAACGTTCGCCTCGATAGCATACTATCTGGTTCTCTGGAACTTGAAGGCCTTACAGATCTGGGACGATCTTTTAGTAATTTTGTCCCTATTCACATACCAGCTCTTCATGCAAAAGTTTTTATCGCAGATTATAAATTTGCAATCATTACATCTGGCAACTTAACTCATGGAGGGATAAAAGGGAATCGTGAGTATGGAGTCGCTCTCAGATCGCCGAAAATTGTGCGACAAGTCAGAACCGATTTTGAGAGCTACGCCCAGCTCGGTGCGGCGTTGTCGGTCAGCGATATCACAGACCTCTCGCTCGAATTCGCGGATTTAAAAGCTGAGTATCGGGCAGGTCAACGCAAGACGCTTCGAGCGGCAGGTGCCGAATTCAAAAACAAATTGCGCACTGCTGAGGAGAGAATACTTAGCTTCCGCGCCAGGGGAAAATCAAACCAATCTATCTTTTGCGACACGATTGAGTATGTTTTATCTAACGGCCCTCTTAAAACGGTCGATATTCATCCCTTAGTACAGCAAATACATCCTGATCTATGCAATGACTCTGAGGATCGAATAATCGATGGCGTGAGATTCGGGAAAAGGTGGAAACATCTGGTGCGAAGTGCCCAATATGCTCTCAAGGTCAGGGGTCGGGTGTCCTATGACGGAGAAAGATGGCACCTCAGCCATCATTGAATCTCTAGTGCAGAATTCCGGCATCAAACTGAGCGTGAGGTGGACAAATCGCGTGTCGTGGCCATTTTCAACAGGAAGATCAGTCCTGCGTCCATACGCGACTACATCTTCTTCGCACCGCATACCGATGAAGCTGTCGCGCAGGCCAATCAGTATTTTGCACAGGGAAGCGAGGTCAACTTCGTGGACATCAACACATGGACGACCATGTCTCTTGTAACTATGGGCCAGGCCGGGCGAGACGCCTTCAATACGCAACTGGCCCAGATGCTCAGTGCAGACGATGTCCCTCGCTCCGTGAAGGTCGCATGGAACGAACTCGTCGCTGCGATCACAAGTATCTAAACCGCTACCGTAAACGTGTCCTCGCTCCGCGTCACCGCGCGGTACATCGTGTCGCGCTCGAACGGCACCCGCCCGGCCTCGGTAATCAGCCGCACCAGCCCCTCCCGCCGCATTCCCTGCGGGGTCGTCGCGCCCGCATCGTGGTAGATCTTCTCCTCGATCACCGTCCCATCGATGTCGTCCGCCCCGAAGCGCAGCGAGATCTGCGCCATCTCCGGCGACACCATCTGCCAGTAGCTCTTCACGTGCGCGAAGTTGTCCAGCAGCAGCCGCCCCACCGCTATCTGCCGCAGGTCCATCATCCCCGTCGTCTTCGCAATGTGCGCCAGCGCCGTGTTGTCGGGATGGAACGCCAGCGGAATAAATGTCTGGAACCCGCCCGTCTCGTCCTGCAACTCGCGCAGCCGCAGCATGTGGTCCACGCGGTCCTCGTCGTTCTCCACGTGCCCATACAGCATCGTCGCGTTCGAGCGCAACCCGATCCGGTGCGCCACGCGCGCCGTCTCCAGCCATTCCGATCCGTCAATTTTGTGGTCGCAGATGATATGCCGCACGCGGTCCGCAAAGATCTCCGCCCCGCCCCCCGGCAGCGAGTCCACCCCCGCCGCCTTCAGCCGCCGCAGCGTCTCCTCCACCGTCATCTTGTACAGCTTGGCGAAGAACGCAATCTCCACCATGGTGAACGCCTTCACATGCACCTTCGGATAGCGCTCCTTCAGCCCGCGAATCAGTTCCTCGAAGTACTCGAACGGCAGATCGGCATGGAGCCCGCCCACAATGTGGAACTCCGTCACCGCCTCGGTCAGCCCCGTCCCCGCCGTCGCCCACGCCTCCTCCAGAGCCATCGTGTACGTCCCCGTCGCGCCCTTCTTCCGCCCAAACGCGCACAGCCGGCAGCTCGCCACGCACACATTCGTCGGATTGATGTGCCGGTTCACGTTGAAGTAGGCAATGTCGCCGTGCATCCGTTCGCGCACCGCGTTCGCCATCCATCCCACGGCCAGGATGTCGTCCGTGCGATAGAGCGCCACGCCGTCGTCGAAGCCCAGCCGCTCGCCCGCTTCCACCTTGGCCGCAATCGCCCGCAGCCGCGCGTCGCCGGTCTCGAAGCCGTGCCGCGGCCTCTGCTCCCCGCCCGCTGCCCGCGTCTCCGGCCCTGAAAAAAGTAAACTCATCCTGCCCTCATTCTAACCGCACACCTCCGCCACTCCCGCATCTGCCGCGGAAGAGTTGCAACCCAACGTTCGGGCAAGTATCGTTGCAACATCCACATGTGCAAACCGCTGAGCATTCTTCTGGCCCTCCTGTCTCTTGCCGTCCCATCCATCTCCGCGCAGATCGCGCAGGCCGACCGGGTCACCGTCCAGCCCGAGTTGACCACCACGGTGCGCCTTGCCGGCCATCTCCCGCGCTGGGCCAATCCCGCGGCCGACGCAGGCCCGGTTGCCGCGGACACCAATCTCCATCTCACCTTTGTCCTCTCGCGCGCGCCCCAGCTTCAGGCCGCCTTCACCCAACTGCTCGCCGACCAGCAGGACCCCGCCTCGCCCCGCTACCACCAGTGGCTCACCCCGCAGCAGGTGGGCGAGCTCTACGGCCCCACTCAGCACGACATCGACGCCCTCGCCGCTTGGCTCACCAGTCGCGGCCTCGCCCCATCCGAACTCTCTCCCAGCCGCATCTTCCTCACCGTCTCCGGCCCCGTGTCGGCCGTCTCCGCCGCTCTCTCCACCAGCTTCCATTCCTTCACCCTCAACGGCGAACCCCGCCTCTCCACCACCCAGGAGCCCGCGCTCCCCGCCGCTCTCGCCTCCATCGTGCAGTCCATCGCCGGCCTCTCCGACACGCCCATCCAGCCCATGGGCCACGGCCAGGCAGTCTCCGCATCGTCCTCCGTCGCCGGGCCCGGGTTCACAAACAACTCCAGCCACTACGTCACTCCCGGAGACTTTGCCACCATCTTCGACCTCAACACCCCATACCTCGCCGGCTTCACCGGCCCCGGCCAGCGGGTCGCCATCATCGGCCGCTCGCGCGTCGTCTCCACGGACATCTCCGAGTTCGAGGCCAACACCGGCCTCGCCGCCAATCTCCCCAACACCATCGTCCCCGGCACAGGCCCCGATCCCGGCCTTTCCGGCAACGGAGACGAATCCGAAGCGACAATGGATGTCCAGCGCGTCCTCGGCACCGCGCCCTCCGCGCAGGCCGACCTGGTCATTCTTCCCAACAGCGGCGGAGGCATCTTCACCGCCGCGCAGTACGAGGTCAACACCCTCAACGATCCCGTCATGAACATCAGCTTCGGCAGATGCGAGGCCAGCGCCGGCTCCGCCAACACGAAGTCCTGGGACTCCCTCTTCTCCCAGGCCGCCTCCCAGGGCATCTCCGTCCTGGTCTGCTCCATGGACTCCGGCGCGGCCACCTGCGACTCCGGCTTCGCCACCCCGCCCGCCACTCAGCAGCTCAGCATCAACTCCCTCTGTTCCAGCTCCTACGCCACATGCGTCGGCGGAACGGAGTTCGCCGACACCGCCAATCCCTCGCTCTACTGGTCCTCCTCCAACAGCTCCAGCCGTGTCTCCGCGCTCGGCTACATCCCCGAAGGCGCATGGAACGAGCCCGGTTCGCCGGGCAGCTATGTCGTCGCCGCGGGTGGCGGCGGGGCCAGCATCTACATCGCCAAACCCTCCTGGCAGACCGGCACCGGAGTCCCCGCCGACGGCGCGCGCGACGTCCCCGACATCAGCTATCCCTCCGCCGAGCATGACGGCTACTACGGCTGCTACGCGCTCGGCGGCGGCGACTGCGCCAACAGCCGGTTCGAATACTTCTATGGCACCTCCAACGCAGCTCCCGCCATGGCCGCCGTCACCGCGCTCCTCAATCAGCGAACAGGCTCGCGCCAGGGCAACCTCAACCCAACCCTCTATCGCCTCGCGGCCACCCCCGCCAACGGAGTCTTCCACGACGCCACCGTCGCCACCAGCGGAGTCTCCGGCTGCTCCGCCTCCGTCCCCAGCATGTGCAACAACAGCACGCCATCGCCCACCGCGCTCACCGGAGGACTCGCCGGTTATCTCCTCACCGCCGGCTACGACCTGGTCACCGGATGGGGCTCCATCGACGGCAACAACCTGCTGAACGCCGCCGGCAGCCCCGGCTTCGCCATCACCGCCGCGCCCTCCACCCTCACCCTCAGCGCCGGGGCCACAACCGGAAACTCCGCCACGCTCACCTACATCTCGCTGAGTAGTTTCGCCGGAACCATCACCCAGAGCTGCACCGTCACCTATACCGGCAGCGGCACGCCCATCCATCTCCCCACCTGCTCCTTCTCCCCCGCCACCGTCACCCTCCCCGCGGGCGGCTCCGTCACCGGAACCATCACCATCGCCTCCACCGCTCCCGGAGGCGCCGGTGGCAGCGGCCTCGCGTCGATTGGCAATCCACCCACATCCCGCGACTCCGCCGCGCGCACCGCTCTCCCCGCCATCGCCCTCGGCGCGCTCTTCCTCGGCCTGTTGCCCGGTCGCCGCCGCCGTCTCAGCCTCCTCCGCTCGCTGGCAATGGCCTCCGCAATCGCCGTCGCCGCAGCCTCCCTCTCCGGCTGCGGGGGCGGTTCCAGCCCCTCAACCTCGACCGGCTCCCCCACCCCCGGCTCCACCTCCGGCTCTTACACCATCTCGCTCACCAGCGCCAGTGGGACCACCATCGCCACGCCCGCCGCATCCATCTCCCTCACCATCCAGTAGCGCATTCGACATCGAGGCTGAGGCGTAAGAGATGAATCGATGGAAGAATTGTCATCCTGAGCGGAGCCTCACGCAGCTTTATCGCGCGAGGCGAAGTCGAAGGACCCGACGAAGTTTGCGCCACCTCAGCCGGCCGTCTCTTTCTCCCACGGTTCTCCTACGCATAGCTCGTAGCTCATAGCTGGAAGACGAAACGCAGCGCCTTAGTGCGCTGCAAGCTCCGCCGAGTCCACCATCCGTGGCTGCACCACAATCCCGTCGAACAGCGTCGCCCCCACCAGGTAGTCCCCCACCGGACGAACAAATCGCAGGTTCCAGCCCGTGTCCCACCAGCTCACCCGCATCGTCGGAAGCTCAACCGCGAACGCATCTGTCGCCGGCCCGTCCGAGGTCACCAGCATCCGGTTGGCCGCCTCATCGTAGAAGATGCTGTTGCCGCCGCGCAGAAACATTCCCTTCACCGTCTGCCAGCTCGCGCCCCGGTTCGCCGAGTAGTACACCCCGTCCCGGTCCGCCACCCACAACTCCCCCTCGCCGTCCACCGCCAGAGCCGAAAGCTGCCTCCCCCGGCTGGGCACAGCCGCCGCGCGCCACGTCCTGCCGCCGTCCGCCGACAGCTCCAGCGCATTCAGGCTCGCCACCGCCACCACCCCCTTCGACGCCGCCGCAAAGCGCCACTCGTCCATGGGGACCGACGCCACCTGCACCCACGACGTCCCGCTCGACACGCTGCGCAACACCCCCTGCGAGGTCGCCGCATACAGCGTCTCGCCCGTCATCGCAAAGCCATAGACGCTCGCCTCGAGCCGCTTGCCTGCCCTCGCCGCAACCGCGCCCCGCGTCGGCGCCTGCCGCTTTCCGCCCGAAGTCTTTCCTGCCGCCGCCGCCGTCTTTCCCGCCCCCGCAGCCGCGGTCTTGCCCTCCACTGCAATCTTCGTGTCGTCGCCCACGCGCTGCCACACCGCGCCCTGCAGCCGGTAGATCCCATGCTCCGTGCCTGCCAGGATCGACCCGTCCGGCGCCTGTCCCAGGCTGAACACATCGTGCCCATCCAGCCCGCCGCTCATCTGCGTCCAGCTCAGCCCGCCCGTATGGCTCACAAAGACGCCGCCCGACTCCTTATCGTTCACCACCCCCACATACAGCGTCGCCGCGTGCTGCGCGTCCGCGCTGTACGCCGTCACCTGCCGCGCCGAGAACCCCCGGTTCGACGGCAGAAAGCTGTCGCCCCCGTCGTCGCTGGCCAGCACCCCCTGGCGGTCGGTCGCCAACAGTACATGCTGCGAGTTTGCCGGGTCCACGTACACGTCGTTCACAACCACATCTGCCCCGGTCGTCTGCATCCAGTACTTGCCTGCATCATAGGTGCGATACAGGCCCTCCGTCGTCCCCGCAAACACCGTGTCCAGGTGGTTGGGGTCCTGCATCAGCACCCGGGTCCGCCGCGCTGTCGTCGGAATGCCCTGCGCTTTATTCACGCCAACCCCGCCCGTGAACTTCGCCCCGCCGTCCACGCTCTTGTAGATCCCCGAGCACGCGCTCAGGTACACCACCAGCGGCTGCTGCGGGTCCACCAGGATCGTGAACACGTCCGAGTCCTCGATGATCCCATCCTTGATGCTCGTCCAACTCTTCCCGCCGTCCGTCGTCTTCCACGCCAGGTGCCATGTGCCCGCGTAGATGGTATTGGGGTCCGCCGGGTCCACCGCCAGCGACTCGATCTCGTGGATCTCCTTGCTGCCTGCCGGGCTGATCCTCGCCCAGTGCGCCCCGCTGTCCATCGAGCGGAAGACCCCCTCCAGCGTCCCTGCCACCAGCACCTTCGCGTCCGATGGCGCCGCCGTCAGCGCGCGCACCGACTGTCCGCGCATCTCCGGCTGGCTCGCCCAGGTCGCTCCGCCGTCGTTGCTGATAAACAGCCCCCCGTCGGGATGCTCGCCCAGCGCATAGGCCGCCGTCAGCAGATGCTTCGGGTCCGCCGCGTCCACCAGGATTTTCTTAATGACGAGATCGTCGCGGTTGTCCATCCGCGCCAGCCGCTTCCAGCTCTTGCCGCCGTCCGCCGACTCATACACCCACCCGTTGGCAGCGCCCAGATACAGATGCGCGTGGTCCAGCGGGTCCGCCGCAAAGGCGCGCGCGCTCCCGCCGTCCGGCCCAAACGGAAACCATGAAACAGCGCGCGCCGCAGGGCAAACCAGGCCCACGGCCAGGGCAATCCAAAATGTGTGCGTCCGTCGGCGTCTGCAATTCAATGTTGCTGTCCCATCCCCTCGCGATAGCAATTGTACTTTTGACGTGGAGTCCGACCGAACACGTCGTCATTCTGGTGTAGCCAGAATCTCAGTATTTGTCTTGCTTAAGGGCACGGCTTCAGCCGTGCCGTAAACACTGCATCTGCAATGGGGGCTTTAGCCCCGGAGGGAATGTCCAACGCAGGTTCAAACCTTCCCTGCCTCATTCCAGAATACAGAGTCCCGAAGACAACTTCGCGCCCCATCCCAGCACAAAGGCTGACTGGGAACCAACCCAGTCAGCCTTCTGTGCTTCTGTTCCTTTAGTTGCCGAAGACTACTTCTTCGCCGCGGCCTTCTTTGCCGGCTTCACCGGTGGCGTCCGGGGCACGGCCTTCACTGCGCTCTCGTCCACCGCCGTGTCGCTGGCCACCGGGTTGACTGCGCCCGCCGGAATCAGCGTCGTCGTCACCGTCTTGCCGTCGTCGGTCCCGGTGTACACCAGAATGCGCGACGGATCGATGCCCTTCTCTGTCACCAGGTAGTCCTTGGTGTTCACGGCGCGTTCCGCTGCATCGCTCGGCTTGATCTTCTTGCTCTTCATCTTCGCTTCGCGCTTCGCGATCTTGTCGTCAGCCGCTTTCTCCTTGGCGTCCTCGTTGCCCACCAAGGCCAGTTTGGCGTCCGTGGTGCGCTGTAGGCTGAGGGCGACATCGTCCAGGCAGGCCTTGGCTTCGTTGTCCACGCGTTCCGGGCGCTTCGCATCGCGCTCGAAGCTCACCGGGCACAGGCTCGAGGCCAGAGGCGCCGGTGGTGGCGGAGGAGGAGGAGGCGCAATCACATTCACGCTGGTCGTCGCCTCCACCGTGTGTCCCACATCGTCGGACGCTCGGCACGTCACCGCAATCGGTCCCGGCGCCGCGCCCACTGTCGACAGCGTCGCAGAAGCAGTCGTGCTGCTGATCGATCCCGCCGCTGCGTTGTAGCTGTAGGTCAGCGGGCGGTTCTGCGGGCTCATCGCGCTCGCCGTAATCGTCGAGCTCTCGCCCGGGTTCACCGACGATGGGTTCGCCGAGCAGTTGATCGTCGGCGGATCGAACGCCTTCACCGTGAACGTCGCAGAGCAGTCCGCCATCTGGCCGGGCTTCACGCCCTCCGTCACATGGCCCTTCACCGTGTAGCTCCCCGGCGCCGCGGCCTTGGTGTCCACGTTCGCCGTCGCCGACGTTCCCGTGATCGCTCCGCCATCGGTCGTCCAGGTATAGGTCGCCGTCTTCTTCGGGTTCAGGTTCAACGCCACGCCCGTCACCGTGATCGGGTCGCCCGGGAACACAGTCGATGGGTTGACCGAGCAGCTGTACGTCACCGGTGGCGGCGGGATGATGTGGCCAAAGTGCGTCACAATCCCGGTGCTCAGTTCCACCGCATTCAGATTGGCGCGCCCGCCCAGGATTCCGCCCGTCGGGAGCCCAACATAAGGCCCGAAATCGGCGTGAATATAGCGATAGTCGGCCTCGAAGACACGCCAGCTGAAGCGGTTCTCCCAGAACGGCAGTTCCATGTCCATGCCGCCGCCGGCCGTCAGCCCAATCCCCCACTTGTAGGGTTCGTCTTCGCGCAGGCCGCCAATGGTCGTGTTCGGGCCACCCAGCCTCGCGGTGCCGATCAATCCATGTCCGAACAGCGTGAAGTCATCCATGGGAAGGCGCACGATCGGGCCCACCGAAATCCCCGACAAGCCATCGTTCACGCCGCTCGGGTGGTCGGTAAAGATGGCCTCTCCGCCAAGGTACCGGTTGTGGTAGTAAGCGCCGCTGGCGATCATGCCTCCGGTGATGGAGGAGTATTGGATCCCCGCGGGATTGAGCTTGCTCGCCGTACTAAAGTACGAGTAGCCCAGGAAGATATCCACGCGTGACGGGTTTGTCTCCGATGTGGCTGCGGGTGCGGCAGGGGTCTGCGCACTCAGGCTTGCTGCAACAATGCCGGCTGCACATGCAGCCAGCACATACCGGCCAAAACTGCGAAACGTGTGATATACCATTCGACTTCCTCCACTGAAATCTCTTGTTGGTGAGCGAAATGTGCTTCTTCGCTTTGATTCTGCTGGTACCGGGTCAACCAAAGTTTACCGCAGTTGCCCATCCTGTCCAGTGCAAAATGCGCCCTGGTTCAAACTTTACAACGATTTATCGCCAAACAAACCATCCATCCTCAACCCGGCAAACTGCGCCTCCCGCAAATCGAACGACCCAAAACCGCGTCCCGCTCCGTCCCCTCCCTGTGCCGCATCCCTCATGCCAGGTTCAACACCTTGCGCACGGAGCCCCGTTCCGCCTGGATCTTCTCCTGCAGCAGCGTAATCGCATACAGCAGTTGCTCCGGCCGCGGTGGGCACCCGGGTACATAGATGTCCACCGGAACGATTTGGTTGACTCCCTGCACCACCGCATAGTTATTGAAGACCCCGCCCGAGGTCGCGCATGCCCCCATCGAGATCACCCACTTCGGCTCCGGCATCTGCTCGTACAGCCGCCGAACCACCGGCGCCATCTTCTGCGAGACCCGTCCCGCCACGATCATCAGGTCGCTCTGCCGCGGCGATGGCCGGAAGACCTCCGCCCCAAACCGCGCAATGTCGTAGCGCGCCCCGCCCATCGACATCATCTCGATGGCGCAGCACGCCAGCCCGAACGTCAACGGCCAGATCGAGTTTTTCCGCACCCAGTTGATCGCCCCATCCAGCGACGCCAGCACAATCCCCTCCGGCTGCTCGTCCCCCCAGTTCACCTCGCGCAGCTTCTCCCGGTTCCTCGCGGAGCTGTCCAGCGCCCCGAAGAAATATCGGTCGTTCGCCCGAGACCCTATCGCCGGGCCGCCTTCGCCGAGATTCCAATCTGAGTTCAAAACCATATCTCTCTGCTTAATAATATAAACCGCTTTCCATCTCGCGCTTCGCGTGCGTCCGTCAACCCTCAGCCAGTCCAGGCAGAAAACCTTACTCGCGCACGCGCGCAGTTCCCTGCTCCCGAGAGCAAAGATTCTGCTCTCTCCGTGGGATGCGCGCAATCCCGCAGCGGTTGTCCCCACCTCGAACCTTGTACCTCGAACCTGCCCCTACCCCGCATTCGCCTTCATCGCCGCCAGCAGCGCCTGTTTCAGCTCCTTCTGTTCGGCCGCATCCAGCTTCGCCCCGTCGCGCGTGATGTAGAAGACGTCGATCGCCGTCTCCCCCTCGGTGTCCACCAGGGCCACGTCGATATTGCATCCCCGCTCCGCCAGGGCAAGGCTGATCGCCCGCAGCAGCCCGGGAATGTCCTGCGCCACCACCTGCAGCAGCGTGCTGTGCGACGACACATCGTCGTCGTAGTCCACGCGCGCCTCCACCGCCACCTTGGGCGTCTTTCTCCGCCCGCGCCGCCGTCCCGCCAGCAGCTTTTCCACCGCCGTCTTGCCCGCCATCACATCGTGAACGCTGGCCACAAACACCGCGTGCTCCGACGCATTCATCTCCAGCGTGCGAAAGGTGTCCGTGAACCGGAAGTTGTCCACCACAATCCCCCGCAGGTTGCCGAACGCGTCCGCCGTGACGATGTTCATCCCCCACGCCGCCAGCGCCCCCGCCATATCGGCGAACAGCAGCGGCCGGTCCCGCGCCAGCAGCGTGATCTCGCTGTTCGCCGCCGAGTGGCGGAACTCGATCTGCACCGGGTCCTCGGCAAAACGCTCCGCCATCTCGAAGTGCATCCGCACCTGCTCCGGGGTCCTCGTCCGCAGATACCGCTCCGGGAACCCCTCCAGGAACGCCTCCACCTCGGCGCGCCTTCCCGGCAGCAGCGCCGCCACGCGGTTCACCAGCTCCTTGCCGATCCGCGCCCCCACCCGCTCGTCGTCCACGCTGCGGTCCAGATAGCTGGCCGTCGCCAGGTACAGCCTCCATAAATTCTCCGCCTTCCATGGCGTCAGTGCGTCCGGATGCACCGCCTGGATGTCCGCGTAGGTAAACAGCGTCAACATGCGCAGCGCCTCCAGCGTCTGCACCTTCGCCGCGAACGCCCGCACCGTCTCCAGATCGAAAATATCTCTTCGCAGTGCGGCGCTCATCTCCAGATGGTTGCGGATCAGCCCCAGCATCAGCTCGCTCTCGTACGCGTCCAGCGCCAGCCGCCCGGCCACATTCTCCGCCATCCGCGCGCTCTCCAGCGCATGGTTGTCCGTACTTCGTCCCTTGCCCGTATCGTGCAGCAGCGCCGCCAGGAACAGCAGCGCCGGGTGCTGCACATCGCGCAGGATCCCGCCGAACCGTCCCGCCCACACGCTCATCTGCCCGGTCTGCGGCTGCTCCAGCCCGTGCAGCGTGTCGATCACCACCAGCGTGTGCTCATCCACCGTATAGCGGTGGTACGCGTCGCGGATCACCAGTGCGTCAATCCCGTGAAACTCCGGCAGCAGCAGCTCCAGGATCCCCAGCGTATGCATCATACGCAGCGCCTTGCCCGCGAAGAACCCCTCCAGAATCTCCTGCATGTGCCGCCACAGCGACGGCCCCTCCTCCAGGTGCGCCGACAGCAGCGGCAGCCCCTGCGATATCCGCTGCTCGCTCCCGCGCTCCAGCCCGCAGCCCGTCCGCGCCATCGCCGCAAACAGTTGCAGCACCGCGTCCGGGTCCACCGCCGGATCGCCCGCCTCCGTCGCTCCATCCAGCGCCAGCCGCCCGCCCGTCACCCGGAAGCCCACCGCGGCAGCCTCCGCCCCGCGCCGCCCCCTGGAAAACGCCGCCTTGGCCGAGGTCCTCCACCGTCCTCGGACCGGCTTCCCCGCCGCCCCGTCCAGCATCTGGGCCAGGCAGCGCTCCACGCTGCGCGCATGGCGGAAGTAATGCCGCATCCAGTACGCCGCCTCCACCCCCTCCTCCATTGCGCCCGGCTCCGCCCATTGCAACCGTCGCTGCCCCAATCCGATTCGCCGCTGCCGCAGCCGCGTCCTGTGCCTGCCAGTCCAGCGTATTGTCGTCCCGCTCGTGCCGGTAGTGCAGAAAACAGCGCACCGTGAACAGAAACTCCACCGCCTGGCGAAACTCCTCCCTGTCGCTCGCCAATCCGCCGCTCGCCAACCCGACACCAGCCGGGTGCCCCACAACCGGGGTCCCCGGCGAGCGCATTTGCTCGCTGGGGTGGGCGTCTCGTTTTTGAGATGTGGGCTTTTGCCCCACCCCCTCCAGCCGCTCGAGCCACGCGCAAACATGCACGTCCCGCAGCCCGCCGGGGCAGTCCTTGATGCTCGGCTCCAGGTGGAACGGCGTATCGCCGTACTTGGCGTGCCGTTCGTCGGTCAGCTTCACCAGCCCCGCGGCCAGCGCCTTGTTCTCCCGCTCCAGCATCTTGGGAAAACCAACCTCCGCCAGCCTCCGGTAGACCTCCGCGTCTCCCGCCAGCAGCCTGTGGTCCAGCAGCGCGATGGTGAACTCCGCGTTCTCCGCGTCGAACCGCTCCGCCTCGCTGCGCCTCCGCGTCGCCGGCGCCAGCCGGATCCCGCAGTCCCAGAGCTGTTGGCTGATCCGCCGCAGCGGCTGCTTGATCTCCGCCTCCGAAACCTTCCCGTCCAGCAGGTACAGCAGGTCCACGTCCGAGTAGGGAAACAGCTCCCTCCGCCCGTACCCGCCCACCGCCAGCACGGCAATCCCCTGCCCCAGCGCCGGCGTCTGGGCCACCGCCTGTGTCCACAGCCCCACAATCAGCTCGTCCACCGCCGCCGCGCGCGCCGCCACCGTCGCCGCCCCGCTCGCCCCCGTCGCAAACGCGCCGCGAATCTCCAGCATCCGCCGCTGGTACTGCCCGCTCAACCCCTCGCCTGTGGTCTCGTCTTCCGTCATAGCTGTATGGATAGGTAGAACCTATAGCATACAGCCAACCAGCGGGTGCCCCATCCTCGACGCGCAGTTTCATCGCGCGGCAGGCCGGGGTCCCCGGCGAGCGCGTTATGCTCGCTGGGGTGGAGCGTGGGGTATCGAGCGAAGCTCGACCGTCTTCCTCGACGAACCTACAAATGTCGTTTCTTTGTTTGTCATTCCCGAAGGGAATCTGCTGTTGTTTTGTCTGTTCTTTCTCGTCATTCTGGCGCAGCCAGAATCTCCGTATTTGCACTTGTTTTGCTTAAGGGCACGGGTTCACCCGTGCCGCAAAACGCCGCACTTGCAACGCGGCTTTAGCCGCTGAGGTCAGCCGTTCATCCCAACCGCAATCTTCCGCAGCCTCGTCAGCCGCCGAAGGTCGCGCCCCTACAGCGCGATCTCCCCCCGCTCGTCGTTCCGGATGCGGATCGCCTCATCCATCTTCGACACGAAGATCTTGCCGTCCCCGATCGTTCCCGTCCGCGCCGTCGTCAGGATCGTCTGCACCGCCTTCTCCACCATCTCGTCGGCCACCACCATCTCCAGCTTCACCTTGGGCAGCAGGTCCACCGAGTACTCACGCCCGCGGTAGAACTCCGTGTGCCCCTTCTGCCGCCCGTGTCCGCGGGCCTCCAGAATCGTCATTCCCTGCACGCCAATCTCCACCAGCGCGTCCTTCACCGCATCCAGCTTCGATGGCTGGATCACTGCTTCGATCTTCTGCATTTAATTCATCCTCTCGCTCTGCCTTCAGGCAAGCTCTAGCATAGTACTCCACGCCCGGTTACGACTGCCACCCCCCAACCGTGAAAGTGGCGCGCCCCCGACCCAGGATGTACACCCCTCCCATTGTCTTTGCATCGTCCGGCGGGTGCCCCATCCATTCCGCGTTCTCTGCGGAATGGGTGGGGGTCCGCGTCAATACACCCGGATCAATGCGCCCATTCGTAGCCTTCCTCCCCATGTTGCGACAGGTCCAGGCCTTCCCTCTCCTCGGCCGCGCTCACGCGCAGTCCAATCGTCTTGTCTACCAGAACCAGAATCGCCAGCGTGCCCACAATCGCCAGTCCCCAGGCGATCCCCACGCCCATCGCCTGGTTCAGGATCTGGTGCGTGTTGCCCTCCAACACGCCCGTCGCCTTGCCCGCGCCGAAGACCGGGTTGATCGCGCTTCGTGCAAACAGCCCAGTCAGCAGCGCGCCAATCGTTCCGCCCGCCCCATGCACGCCGAACGCATCCAGCGAATCGTCATACCCGAACCACGCCTTCACCGTCACCACCATATAGAAGCAGCACATGCCGGCCACCAGCCCAATGATGATCGCCGCCATCGGCGACACAAACCCCGACGCCGGAGTGATCGCCACCAGTCCTGCCACGCAGCCCGAGATCGCGCCCAGTGCCGATGGCTTGCCATTGCGAATCCACTCCGCCGCGCTCCATCCAATCGCCGCCGCCGCCGCGCCAAAGTGCGTCGCCACAAACGCCGAGGTCGCCAGCGTTCCCGCAGCCAGCGCCGATCCCGCGTTGAACCCGAACCAGCCCACCCACAGCAGGCACGCACCGATAAAGCTCAGCACCACCGAATGCGGCTGCATCGCCTCTTTCGGGTAGCCAATTCTCTTGCCCAGGTACAGCGCCGTAATCAGCGCCGACACCCCCGACGTCACATGCACCACCGTTCCCCCGGCAAAGTCCATGCACGGGAACCGCCCGCCCGCCGCGTTCAACAGCCCGCCCACGCCCCACACCATATGCGCCATCGGGCTGTACACAATGATCGCCCACAGCACCATGAACACCAGCATCGCCGAGAACTTCATCCGCTCGGCGAACGCGCCCGTAATCAGCGCCGGCGTAATGATCGCAAACATCAGTTGATACACCATGAACGTCTGCAGCGGAATGGTCGGCGCGTACGGGCTCGGCCCCAGCCCCACCCCGCGCAGAAACACGTTGTGCAGCCCGCCGATAAACGCGTTCCCGCTGCCGAAGGCCAGCGAGTAGCTCACCACCGCCCACAGCAGCGTGATCACCGCCATCATGGCGAAGCTCTGCATCATCGTCCCCAGCACGTTCTTCTTGCGCACCAGTCCGCCGTAGAACAGCGCCAGCCCCGGCCCCGTCATCAGCAGCACCAGCGCCGCCGAGGTCAGCATCCACGCGTTGTCGCCAGAGGTCTGCGCCGTGGCAATCGCCGCCGTCTGCGCCGCCACCTGCTTCTCCAGCGCCGCAATGCGCTCCGCCTCCGCGCTCACCGGCGTGTTCACCACATCCGGCGCGATCATCATCGCCGGCAGCGGCGCCTGCGCCTGTGCCCTCATTCCAACCATCGGCGGACAGCCCGCCACCACCCCAATCAACAACGCCAGAGACACCTTCAGCCACATTGAACGCATCGCCCCATCACCTGTTTTTGAACTTGGCCCACACAAATACACGTCGCCTCCCGCTCCCGCTTGAGAGACCTTCCGCCCAGAGACCTCACGCAAAGCGTCCTTGCGCTCCGTACGGCTCCGTGCATCCTGCGACGCAATCTGTGTGATTTTGCTGCCGTCAGTACTCTACACAATCAACCCGTAAGCAAACCATTAAATCTCGCGGCAACATTTACCCCCCCATTCTGGCGCTGCCCCAAAGGTCGTCATTCTGGCGCAGCCGCCCAGAGATTGTCATTCTGAGCGAAGCGAAGAATCCCCGTATTTGTCTCGTTTTGCTTAAGGGCACGGGTTTACCCGTGCCGCAATGCGCGCTCATTTTAAAGACTTGCGCTTCCTTGATCGCATCGCGATCAAGGAAGCGCAGCCGGTCCTCACCCGCCCTGCCCGTAGCTCGCCCCCGGCCCATGCTTGCGGAAGTAGTGCCGGTCCAGCAGCGCCTGGCTCACCCCGCCCGCATCCGCCTTCAGCGTCAGCGTCCGGTAGGCCATCCGCGCCACGTACTCCAGAATCACCGCGTTGTGCGCCGCCTCCGCCGCGTCCCTGCCCCACGCAAACGGCCCATGTCCGGCCACCAGGCACCCCGGCACCCCCAGCGGGTCCGTCGCCGCCCGCTCGGCCGTCGCCGCAAAGCGCCCCACAATCGCAATCCCCGTCTCGTGGACGTATCTCCCGCCGATGGCCTCATCGGTCAGCGGCGCGGTGCATGGCACCGGCCCGTAGAATGTGTCCGCGTGGGTCGTCCCCAGTGCGGGAATCTCCATCCCCGCCTGCGCAAAGCTCGTGGCAAACTCCGAGTGCGTATGAACCACCCCGCCAATCGTCGGAAACTCGCGGTACAGCAGCGTGTGCGTCTCCAGGTCAGACGACGGCCGCAGCGTCCCCTCCACCACCTTGCCGTCCAGGTCGGTCACCACCATCAGCTCCGCCCGCAGCTCGTCGTATTCCACCCCCGACGGCTTGATGACGATGAGCCCCTCGGCGCGGTCCACCCCCGACGCATTGCCGAAGGTGTACAGCACAAGCCCCCGCCGCACCAACTCCAGGTTGGCCTCCAGCACCGCCGCGCGCAGTTCCTTCACCAGCATGATTAACAGAATAGTACGGATGCGCGCTGTGGGCAGTGAATTGTAACGCCGTCATTCTGGCGCAGCCGCACCAAACGCCGTCATTATGGCGTAGCACCTCAAGAATCGTCATTCTGGCGTAGCCAGAATCTCCGTATTTGTCTCGTTTTGCTTAAGGGCACGGGTTTACCCGTGCCGTAAACGCTGCATCTGCATGAGGGCTTCAGCCCCTGAGGTCGGCGTTTTACTCCAGCCCCAACCTTCCCCCTACCGTATCTGTCTCTCTGCGCTCGAGCTCAGCCGCACAATCCGCTCCACGGCATACGGAGCGCGGTGGCTCGGCGTGTGGAAGTGGCGCACCTCGAGCTCCCCCAGCAGCCCGATCCCCAGCATCTGGACCCCCGCCAGGATCAGCACTCCCGCAATCACGAAGATCGGCCCATGGGCCATCATCACGCTGTGCCCGGTCAGCAACTTCAGCGCCAGCAGCCATGCCGCCAGTCCGCCGCCCGCCATCATCGCCACCGCCCCGATCGCCCCGAAGAAGTGCAGCGGTCGCGTCATATAGCGCAGCAGGAACCGGATCGTCAGCAGGTCGAAGCACACCCGCACCGTGCGCGACAGCCCGTAGTGGCTCTGTCCGTGCTGCCGCCGCGGGTTCGAGATCGGCACCTCGCAGATGCTCGCCCCGTACCATCTCGCCAGCGCCGGAATAAACCGGTGCATCTCGCCGTACAGCGGAATGTTGTGGATCACCTCCCGCCGGTACGCCTTGAACGTCGTCCCGAAGTCGTGGATCCCCACCCCCGACAGCCGCGCCACAATCCAGTTGGCGCAGTGCGACGGAATCCGCCGCAGCAGCAGGTTGTCCACGCGCTGCGTCCGCCATCCGCTCACCACGTCGTACCCCTCCTCCAGCTTCGCCAGAAACCCCGGAATCTCCTCCGGCGCGTGCTGCAGGTCGCCGTCCATCGAGATCAGAAACTCCCCCTGCGCGTGGTCGAACCCCGCCGCCAGGGCCGACGTCTGCCCGAAGTTCCGCCGCAGCTTGATCACCAGCACTCGGCTGTCCACCGCCGCAATCTCCTCCAGCAGCCGGTACGTCCGGTCGCTCGACCCATCGTCCACAAACACCATCTCGAACGAGCTGCCCACGTGCTCCATCGCCAGCTTCACCCGGTCGTAGAGCGCGGTCACGTTCTCTTCTTCGTTGTGAAACGGAACAACAATGGAATATTTCGGCACACCAAGATGATACGCCCGACATGTTCCGGCCATTGAGCCTCCATCGGACAAATCGGAAGGGCACGGGTTCACCCGTGCCGATCAGCGCGCCCATTTAGAAGACCCTCGCTCCCTTGATCGCCTGGCGATCAAGGGAGCGAGAGAATCACCGGGGAACCAGCCGTGGTTCGCAATTCGCGCCCCCCGCCGTTTTTGCCTCGACGCGCCAATCGCCGCGGCTTGAGAATAGAGCGGAAGCCATGCGCCGGGACTCCATCCCCCCGGCTCAAGGAGAGGGCATGAAGCAGATCTTCTGGATTCTCATGATCGTGTTTGTGGCCGTCTTTGGCCTCGTCTGGCTCACCCACAGGGCCAGGACGCGCGCCTTGAACAGCGGCGCGGTCGTCGTGCGCAACCAGGCCGCCGCCAACTCCAAACCCCAGGCCCCCGCCGGCCAGACCTCCCAGCCCGCCGCGCCCGCCGCCGCCGCGCTCACCCCGCCCTCCGCCGACTCCATCCCCCGCAATCCCCCCAACGGAATGGTCTTCGCCGGCACGGGAAAGTATCAGCTCTACCGCCAGGGAGACATCACCTGGCGCGTCAACACCCAGTCCGGAGACGCCTGCATCCTCTTCGCCACCGACGCCCAATGGCGCAATCCCCAGGTCTACAGCCACGGCTGCGGCCCCGCCTGAGCGGGGCGGAGCAGTAAATCGTACATGAGGAAATCCGCCCATGAGATCTCTCGCGTTCCTCTCCGTCCTCTTCGCCCTCTCGCTCTCCGGCCAAACCGCCGCACAGCCCACCCCTCCGGCCGGTACGCCGAGGTCCGATACGCTTACCGCCCGCACGGTAACGGCAGCGGAACTCCTGCCATTGAACCAGGCCTCCTGCACCCGCCTCCGCCCCCACGGGGAGGTCGGTCTGCTGCACGGTCTTGCCACCAGAGGAGGGAGCAGGAGCGAGGAGCTTGTGTTGGGCGTCCTCGATATCACTGCCCCGTGCCTCGTCACGCAGGTGGAAGCCACGGTGCCAAACGGACAGCAGGTCGGAATTCAACTCCTGGCCGCTGCGGACGATGTCTGCACGGCAACGCCCACCTTCAAGTCCGATCCAAAGCCCGATTACATCTCGACCATCACATCCTTCCTCAAGCCCGCTGCCGTATTTGCTACCAAGAGTCTCACAGTTATCGAGATCGTCAAGCCGCCCGAACAACGGCGCCTCTCTCTTCCGCCGGCCGCCAGCGGAACCATGACGGTTGCCATCACCTGCAAGCCAAAACCGGACGCGCATCCCTCGCAGGACTCAAAGGCCCCGCAGACACGCACGGTCGTCGTTCACTACAAGGACCCGCCACAGTTCTCCGCCTCCGCTGGAACGCTGGTCTCGCTCTATGGCAAGCACGTCTTCGGCGTCTCCACGTCGCAGACCGGCGTCAACTCCTCCGGTGTTGCCACCACCCAGAACACCATTTCGCTGACCACCTCAAGTGTGCAGTTGGTTCCCATCGGATTTCTCAACACCTACATCTCCGGCACAAACCGCCTTCATCTGGACCTGCAGGCCGGCCTGGGCATCAACCCCAACGGCAGCAAGACCGAGGTCGAGTACTTCTTCGGTCCGGCCCTCACATCCCATGGAATCTACTTCGCGCCCGGGCTGCACATCGCCCGCGCCTCCTACCTCGGCGGCGGGTTCTCGCTGGGAGAGGTCATCCCCTCCGGCGTCACTCCGCCCGTCAACTACCGTGCCACCTATCGCTTCGCCTTTGCCATCTCCTACTCGCCTCCCGTCAAGGGGGGGAGTTAGGCGCTCGCCGGGTGCCCCATCCTTTCACGGCTTCATCGTGAAAGGGTGGGTTATCGTTCGCGGTAGCGAACGACCGCCTTCCTCGACCCTCCCTCACACCGTCATCCTGAGCGGAGTGACTCTCAGCTTCATCGTGAGTCGCGCAGTTGAAGAGCCTGTCCTGAGCTTGTCGAAGGGATCCCCGCATTTCGCCGTTGTCTGTTCTTGCCCGTCGCTGTTGTCTGCTCTTTTTTGTCATTCTGACCCTGAGCTTGCGAAGGGGAAGAATCCCCGCATTTGTCTTGTTTTGCTGAAGGCCGCTGCGTCCCCCCGCGCGTCCTGATGGACTCCTCATCCGTCCATGCAGTATCGTGATTACGCCGCGCCGCTCCCGCGCCCGTTCACCCGGTCCCCACTCCACCCAATGAAAGGCAGCCCAATCCCATGTCATCCAAAAAAGTAACCCGCCGCGAATTTGTCGGCGCATCCAGCTTCATCGCCCTGGGTCTTCCGGTTGTTCTGGGCCGCTCCTACTCCGCCTTTGCCGCGCCTGCCGCCGCGCCCGCCGCCGCCTACGCGCCGCCCCGCTCCCCGCGCACCACGCTCAACTTCAACCTCGACTGGAAGTTCATCGGCGGCAATCGCTGGGACCCGCAACAAGGCAAACTGGTTCTGGAGGAGGTCCCCGGCGACGCATCGGCGCCCGCCTTCGACGACTCCAAATGGGCCACCGTCGCCACGCCGCACAGCTTCAACGACGTTGACAGCTTCCGCGAGCTGATCTCGCACGGCGGCGGCGACCGCGGCACATACAAGGGGATCGTCTGGTATCGCAAGCGCTTCCGGCTCCCCGCCCTGCCCGCCGGCCATCGCGTCTTCCTCGAGTTCGAGGGAATGCGCCAGGCCGGCGACATCTTCCTCAACGGCCATCCGGTCGGCCTCTACGAGAACGGAGTCACCGCCTACGGCATCGACATCACCGACGCCCTCGCGCCCGCCGGCCAGGAGAACGTCCTCGCCGTCAAGGTCGACAACTCCGGCAACTACCGCGAGCGCGCCTTCTGCGCCGCCAACCCCAAAAATCCCGACGGAACGGACTGCGTCCCTACCGGCTTCGAGTGGAACGCCAACGACTTCAACCCCAACCACGGCGGCATCAACCGCTCCGTCTGGCTGCACGTCACCGGCCCCATCCACCAGACCCTCCCGCTCTTCTATGGCCTCGAGAGCCAGGGCGTCTACATCCACGCCGGCAACTTCAACATCGCCAAGAAGACCGCCGACGTCACCATCGACGCCGAGGTCCACAACGCCTCCGGCGACCGCGCCACCGTCGGCCTCTCCGCCGTCATCGTCGATCACACCGGCCGCGTCCGCGCCCAGTTCGAGGGCGACCCCGTCGACATGGTGGACGGCGAAAAGTCCGTCCTCTCCGCCACCGGCCCGCTCGCCAGCGCCCGCTTCTGGAGCACCGAAGACCCCTACCTCTACGATGTCTACAGCATCCTCAAGGTCGGCGGAAAGGTGGTCGATGTCAACCGCATCGAGACCGGATTCCGCAAGGCCGAGTTCAAGGGCGGCGCGGGAACCGGCGGCCTCTATATCAACGAAAAATTCGTCTACCTCAAGGGCTTCGCCGAGCGCTCCGCCGACGAGTGGGCCGGCGTCGGCGCGGGTTACCCCGTCTGGATGCACGACTACACCGCCAGGCTCATCCGCGAGTGCCACGGCAACTACATGCGCTGGATGCACATCTCGCCGCAGAAGGTCGATGCCGACAGCTACGCCCGCTACGGCATCGTCCAGGTCTGCCCCGCCGGCGACAAGGAGCGCGATGTCACCGGCCGTCAGTGGGACCAGCGCGTCGAAGTGATGCGCAATTCCATGATCTACTTCCGCAACAACCCCGGCATCTTCTTCTGGGAGGCGGGCAACACCTGGGTCACCCCCGTCCAGATGCAGCAGATGGTCGATCTGCGCAAGCAGTACGACCCCGACGGCGGGCGCGTCATGGGCTCCCGCGGAGACTCCAACAACGCCGCCAACACGGCCAACAACAACATTGCAGAGTACTACGGCGTCATGATGGCCCAGGACACCGGCGTGGAGAACCTGCCCAGCCCCACCGCCATGTTCCGCGCCTACAGCGCCGAGCGCCGCGACCGCGCCCCCATCATCGAGACTGAGGACTTCCGCAACGAAGGCTCACGCCGCATGTGGGACGACTTCACACCGCCCTACTACAAGGCCAAGAAGGGCCCCAACGACACCTGGAAGCGCGACGGCTTCCTCTACACCTCCGAGAGCTTCGCCCTCGACGGCATCAAGCAGTACTGGAGCTACTGGACCAATCGCATCTCCAACCCCGACCCCGCACACTCCCGCTGGTCCGCCTACTGCTCCATCTACTTCACCGACGAGGACGCCGACGGCCGCCAGGACTCCACCGAAGTCTGCCGCGTCAGCGGCAAGGTGGACGCCATGCGCCTGCCCAAGGAGATCTACTTCGCCCACCGAGTCATCCAGAGCGACCAGCCCGACCTGCACATCCTCGGCCACTGGACATACCCCGCCACCCAGCCCGATGGCTCCAAAACCGTGAAGACCATCTACGTCATCTCGAACACCCAGTCGGTCGAACTCTTCGTCAATGGCAAGTCCGCCGGCGTCAACTCCAAGCCCGAAAGCGGCTGGATCTTCGCCTTCCCCGACATCGCCTTCGCCCCCGGCAGCATCAAGGCCATCGGCAAGAACGGTGACAAAATCGCCGCCCAGCAGGAGATCGTCACCGCTGGAGCGCCCGCCGCTCTCAAGCTCACTCCCATCCTCGGCCCCAAGGGCTTCCAGGCCGATGGCGAAGACGTCGCCCTCATCGACTTCGAGGTCGTCAACGCCAAGGGTGTCCGTTGCCCCACCGACGACGCCCGTGTCGACTTCACCTGCACCGGCCCCGCCATCTGGCGCGGAGGCTACAACAGCGGCAAGCTCGAATCCACCAACAACCTCTACCTCAACACCGAGTGCGGCATCAACCGCGTCGCCGTGCGCTCCAAGCTCATCCGCGCCACCGATCCCGCACCCGGCCCCATCACCGTCACCGCCTCGCGCGATGGCCTCAAGTCGGCGCAAATCGAGATCACGCCCACTCGCGTCGCCATCACCGACGGCATCGCCGCCTTCATGCCCGCGCACCCCAAGGCCCCCGCGGAAAACTAACCCCTCCCCAAAGGGATTCACCTACCGGCCCAGGCCCTCAAGCCTGGGCCGGTGCCGTATACTATCTATAGTTCACATTACTATAATTCATTGTGTTAGAGTTTCACCATGCGCGTGTTCAAGACGAAGTGGCTTTCCCGATTTGCCCGGCGAGAAGGGATTGCAGACAAGCGTTTGCAGGAAGCAATTGAGCGCGCGGAACGGGGCTTGATTGACGCCGATCTGGGCGGTGGCCTCATCAAGCAGCGCGTCGCCCGCGCAGGTCAGGGACGCTCTGGCGGTTACCGCACAATCGTTGCCTATTGTGCGAAGCGGCGGGCCGTCTTCCTCTACGGTTTCGCCAAAAACGAACGCGACAACATCGAGCCCGACGAATTGCTTACCTTTAGGAGCATTGCGGCAGACTTGCTGGCCGCCGATTCCGCGAGGATTGCAGAGGCCATTGAAAACGGCGTTCTACAGGAGATTGACCATGACCAAGAAAAAGACACCTAGCCGATTGACCGAAGCCCTTCTTGAAACGGCGGACGATCTGCATCGCATCGGCATAATGGACGACGCGACGTATCGCAAGATCACCATTCGCCACCTTGGCGCGCAGGCTCTGAGAACGGCAGAGCCGATCACCGGCCATGAAATCCGCGCCATTCGCGAGCAATCGAACCTGAGTCAGGCCGCGTTTGCCCACTTTCTCAATCTCACGGCCGGTTACGTCTCGCAGTTGGAGCGCGGGACCAAACAGCCCAAAGGCCCTGCGCTCATCCTGCTCAACGTCATTCGCCGCAAGGGGCTTGAGGTTATTCTCTAACCCCCTCACCGCTGAACCGGGATCTCCCCATCCCCCAGCTTCTTCGACACCTGTTCCGGCGTCGCCAACTGCGTACTGTCCCATCCTCCGCCCAGCGCCTCGATCAGTTGCACCGACGCGGTCATCGCCTGGGTGTGCAGCGTGGCCAGCGTCTGCCGGTCGGCCAGCAGCGTCGCCTGCGCCGTCACCACGTCGATGTACGGATCGACCCCCGTCTCGTAGCGTGCCGTCTCCAACTCGACGACCTTCTGTGCCGATTGCGCCGCCATCTGCTGCTGCGCGATCTGCTGCGCAAGAATGCGCTCCGCCGCCAGCGCGTCCTCCACCTGCTGGAACGCGGTCAGCACCGTCTGCCGGTAGCCTGCCACATCGGCATCGTAGATCGCCGTGTACTGCTGCACCGCGGCCCGCCGCAGCCCGCCATCGTAGATCGTCTCCGACACCGCCGGCCCAACCGACCAGAACCGGCTCGGCCAGTCGAACAGGTGCTTGAACGTCGAGCTCTCCAGTCCGCCCCCCGCGCTCAGTGTCAGCGTCGGATAGTACGCCGCCTGCGCAACTCCAATCTCCGCGTTTGCTTCGGCCATTGTCCGCTCCGACGCCGCAATGTCCGGCCTGCGCTCCAGCAACTGCGAAGGCACGCCGATCGGCACCGCCGGCGGCACAGCACCCAGCGGCTTCACCGCAATCGAGAACGCCGAAGGATCGCTCCCTGTCAGCACAGCAATCGCGTGTTCGTACTGCGCACGCGCCACGCCCAGGTTGATCAGCGCGGACTGCGCGTTCTGCAATGTATTTTCCGCTTCGACAACCGAAATCTCCGTGCCCACTCCCGTCTCGTACTGCGAGCGCGTCAGGTCCACTGCCTTCTGGTCGTCCGCCACCGTCTGGGTGTACACCGCCTGCAACGCGTCCTGCCCGCGAATCTCGAAGAAGTATTCTGCCAAGCTCGCCTGCTCGGTCAGCCGTTCGCCTTCCAGGTCCGCCGCGCTCACCTGCGCGTTGTACTGCTCGGCCTTGATCTGGTTGCGCACCCGTCCCCACAGGTCCGGTTCCCAAGACAGATCCACCGGCAGCGTGGTCAGGTTGGTCTGCGATTTGTTTCCGGTCGTGCCCGCACTCCCCACATTTGCCGAGGCCTGCGAGCGCGCATACGACGGCCCTGTGCCCAGCGTGGGATAGAGCTGCGAGCGCGCCTCCGCCACCAGAGTGCGCGCCTCCATGAAGTTCGCAAAGTACTGCTTGATCGTCTGGTTGTCGATCGTCAGCTTCTCTTCCAGCGCATTCAGTTCGTTGTCGCCATAGATCTCCCACCACTTTCCCTTCAGCATCGCGTCCTGCGGCTGGGCCACCTTCCACCCGCCCGTGTCCGCAGCCGGAGCACCCGCCGTTCCGGTCGCAGCCGTGTTGGCTGCAGTCGCGCTGCCTTGCGCCGCGCCGGCAGTCCTCCCATTGCCCGGCTGTGCCGCGCCCGGCGACTCCTTGTACGCAGCCGGTGGCGCCTGCGCCATCGCCGGCGGCCTCTGGTACTTCGGCCCCACATGGCACCCGCTCACGAGCAGTGCCGCCAGTGCGGAAGTGATTGCTACGCGAAGATCGATTCTGCTCATAGTTGTACTTCCATGATTCATCAGTTTAATCCGAGGTCGCCCCAATCGGCCCTCCCGCGGAGTCCAGGTTCTTGTGCCGCCGTGTCACTACCCACAGCCGTATCCGGTCGAATGTCAGGTACACCACCGGAGTGGTATACAGCGTCAGCATCTGGCTCACCACCAGCCCGCCCACAATCGTGATCCCCAGCGGCCGCCGCAGTTCCGATCCCGTCCCCGTCCCAAAGGCCAGCGGAAGCGCGCCAAACAGCGCCGCCATGGTCGTCATCATGATCGGCCGGAACCGCAGCATGCACGCCTCGAAGATCGCCTCCTCGGAACTCATCCCCCGCTCGCGCTCCGCCTGCAGCGCAAAGTCGATCATCATGATCGCGTTCTTCTTCACAATCCCGATCAGCAGAATGATCCCGATGATCGAGATCACATTCAGGTCCTGCTTGAAGATCATCAGCGCCAGCATCGCGCCCGCGCTCGCCGAAGGCAGCGTCGAGATGATCGTCAGCGGATGCACCAGGCTCTCGTACAAAATCCCCAGCACAATGTAGACCGCGAACAGCGCCGTCACGATCAGCACCAGCTCCCCGTTCAGCGACTGTTGATACGCCTGCACAGTTCCCGCGAAGAAGCAGCGCACCGTCGAGGGCATGT
Source organism: uncultured Acidobacteriaceae bacterium (assembly GCA_963767315.1). Classification (GTDB taxonomy): domain Bacteria; phylum Acidobacteriota; class Terriglobia; order Terriglobales; family Acidobacteriaceae; genus Edaphobacter. The sequence goes on from CAVYDK010000020.1 coordinate 66,050, forward strand.
TCATCTTCTGCTGCATCTCGTCGATGGCCAGCGTCGCATCGCTCAACGAAACTCCCGGCGCCAGGTTGAACGACACCGTCACCGATGGAAACAGCCCCGTATGGTTCAGCGCCAGCGGTGTCGTATTGGCCTGCGCCTGGGCCATGCTGAACAGAGGCGTGTTCCCGCTTGCCGTCGAGTTCCCCGCCGAAGGATGCAGGTACACGCTCTTCAACCCATCGGGAGTCGCCCAGTACTCGGGCGCAACCTCCAGCACAACGTAGTACTGGTTCAACTGCGTGTAGATCAGTGACACCTGCGACTGGCCAAACTCCGAGTAGAGCGCCGAGTCCAGCGAACTCGCGCTCTGCCCAAGCCGCGCCGCCGTCACCCGGTCGAAGGTCAGCCGCTGGTCCAGCCCCCCGTTCTGCTGGTCGCTGCTCACGTCCTGGAAGCCCGGCAGCCGCGTGATCGCATCCAGCAGCTTCGGCCCCCACACCTGCAAATCGCTCACGTTGTCCGACTGGATCGTGTACTGGTACATCGCGTTCGAGCCGCGCCCGCCCACCCGGATGTCCTGCGACGCCTGCAGGAACGTCGAGGCCCCCGTAATCTGGTTCAGCTTCGGGCGCAGCCGGTTGATCACCTCCGCCGCGCTCACCTTCCTCTGCTCCACCGGCTTCAGAATCACAAAGAAGCCGCCCGTGTTGGTCGTCCCCCCGCCCGTGAACCCAACCACGTTCTGCACCGCCGGGTCGTCCTTGATGCGCTGCTGGATCTGCCGCAGCGCCGCGTTCATCGCCGGGTACGATGCGTCCTGCGGCCCGCGCATCTGGCCCCCCAGCGAGCCCGTGTCCTGCTGCGGGAAGAACCCCTTGGGGATCTTGTACGCAATCGCCACGTTCAGCGCGATGATCAGCGCCAGCGTCGTCAGCACCAGCCCCGGGTTCTCCAGCACCCAATGCAGGCTCTTCCGGTAAAGCCCCAGGCTCCATTGAAAGACCCTGTCCGACGCCTTGTACATCGGCCCGTGCTTCTGCTCCTTCTCGCTCTTCAGCAGGTGCGCGCACATCATCGGCGTCGTCGTCAGGCTGATCGCCATCGATACCACAATCGCCGTCGACAGCGTCACCGCGAACTCGCGGAACAGCCGCCCCACGATCCCTCCCATCAACAGCAGCGGGATGAACACCGCGATCAGGGACATGCTGATCGTCATCACCGTAAATCCAATCTCGCGCGCCCCCAGCAGCGTCGCCGCAAACGGCTCCATCCCGTCCTCAATGTGCCGCGTGATGTTCTCCATCACCACGATCGCGTCGTCCACCACAAACCCCGTCGAAATCGTCAGCGCCATCAGCGACAGGTTGTCCAGGCTGTACCCGCACAGGTACATCACCGCGAACGTCCCCACCAGCGACGTCGGCACCGCCACCGCCGGAATCAGCGTCGCCCGCGGGCTGCGCAGGAACACGAACACAACCAGGATCACCAGCACGATCGAGATCAGCAGCGTGCGTTCCACGTTGAACACGGACGCCCGGATCGTCGTCGTCCGGTCCATCACCACCGTGGTGTCGATGCCCTTGGGAATCGACGCCTCCAGCGATGGAAGCGCGGCTTTGATCCGGTCCACCGTGTCGATGATGTTGGCGTTGGGCTGCCGGAACACCTGCAGCACCACCGCCCGCTTGCCGTTCAGGTAGCCCCCCGCGCGCACGTTCTGCACCGAGTCCACCACGTCCGCCACGTCCGACAGCCGCACCGCCTGCCCGTTGTGGTACCCCACGATCAGCGGCTGGTAGTCCGCCGCGTGCGAGATCTGCCCGTTCATCACAATGTCCGCGCTCACCTCGCCATTCGTGATCTGCCCCCGCGCCAGGTTCGAGTTCTCCAGCCGCAGCATCGACTGCAAGCTCGCCATCGTCATCCCGTAGCTCGCCAGCTTGTTCGGGTTCACCTCCACCCGCACCGACGGCAGCGCCCCGCCCCCGGCGCCCACCTGTCCCACCCCCTGGATCTGCGACAGCTTCTGCTCCATCACCGTCGACGCAACGTCGTACATCTTGTCCGGCCCGTACACGTCGCTGGTCAGCCCCAGAATCATGATCGGAGCGTCCGCCGGGTTCACCTTGCGATACGTCGGGTTCCCCGGCAGGTTCGCCGGAAGATATGTCCGCGCCGCGTTGATCGCCGCCTGCACGTCCCGCGCCGCCCCGTCGATGTTCCGGCTCAGGTCGAACTGGATCGTGATCCCGGTCGAGCCCAGCCCGCTCGACGAGGTCATCTCCGTCACCCCCGCAATGTGCCCAAACTGCCGCTCCAGCGGCGTCGCCACGCTCGACGCCATGATCTCCGCGCTCGCCCCCGGAAGCCCCGCGCCCACGTTGATCGTCGGAAAATCCACCTGCGGCAGCGGAGACACCGGAAGCACCGTGAACGCGATCGCACCCGCAATCGCCACCGCCACCGTCAGCAGCGTCGTCGCCACCGGCCGATGCACAAATGGCGCGGAGACGTTCACGGCTGCCCCGCCGCGTGCGCCCCATCGCCCGTCAGTTTTTGTCCGCTGTTCCCTGTTCCCTGTTTCCCTCTTCCCTGTTCCCTGCTCTTGCGCGAGAAGCGCTGCCCCAGCTTGTCGAAGAAGATATAGATCACCGGAGTCGTGTACAGCGTCAGCACCTGGCTCACCAGCAGTCCGCCCACCATGGTGATGCCCAGCGGCCGCCGCAGCTCCGACCCCATCCCGCTCCCGAACGCCAGCGGAATTCCCGCCAGCAGCGCCGCCATCGTCGTCATCATGATCGGCCGGAAGCGGAGCTGGCACGCCTCATAGATCGCCTCCGTGCAGTCCTTCCCGTGTTTTCGCTGCAGCTCCAGCGCGAAGTCCACCATCATGATCCCGTTCTTCTCCACAATCCCGATCAGCAGCACCAGCCCGATAATCGCCACCACGCTCAGGTCCTGATGGAACAGGATCAGCGCCAGAAACGCCCCCACCCCCGCCGAGAACAGCGTCGAAAGGATCGTGATCGGGTGAATGAAGCTCTCGTACAGCACCCCCAGAACGATGTACACCGTCACCAGCGCGGCCAGGATCAGCAGCGGCTCGTTCGACAGCGAATTGCGGAACGATGCCGCCGTGCCCTGAAAGTCCGCCTGCAGGCTGGCCGGCATATTCATCCCCTTCTGCAGCTTGGTGATCTTCTCGATCGCATCGCCCAGCGATGCGTGCGGCGCCAGGTTGAAGCTCACCGTAATCGAAGGGAACTGTCCCTGGTGCGTGATCGACAGCGGCTCGGTCGCCGTCTCGAAGTGCGAGAACGCGCTCAGCGGAATCGCATTGCTCGGCGTCGAGCTGGTCGCCCCCGCAGAGTTCGCCCCCAACGCCGTCGTCCCCGCCGTCAGCACCCGCGCCGGCGGCGCCAGAGTCCCCGCCGACGGCGTATACATCGTCGTCCCGGTCAGCGCATTCGAGCCCGCCGACGTCGATCCGCGCCCCGACGAACTCGACGCCCCCGCCCCCGTCGTCCCCGCCGCCGCGTTGGCCTGGATGTACATGTGGTTCAGCTTGTCCGGGATCGAGCTGGAACTGCGGCTGCGCCTCCAGAATCACGTGGTACTGGTTCAGTTGCGTGTACATCGTGTTGATCTGCCGCTGCCCAAACGCGTCGTACAGCGTATTGTCGATCGTCGTCGGCGCAATCCCCAGCCGCGACGCCGTCACCCGGTCGATCGCCAGCGACACCGCCAGCCCGCCCACCTGCTGGTCGGTCGCCACGTCCTCCAGCTCCGGCAGCTCCTTCAGCCGCCTCAGAAACCGGTTGGTCCACTGGTTCAGCTCGTTCTGGTCCGGGTCCTCCAGCGTGTACTGGTACTGCGTCCGGCTCACCCGGTCGTCCACCGTGATGTTCTGCACCGGCTGCATGAACAGTTGGATCCCCTCCACCTTCTTGTCCAGCTCCGGCTCCAGCCGGCGGATCACGTCCGCCGCGCTCAGGTCCCGCTGGTCCAGCGGCTTCAAATTGATCGACAGCCTCCCGCTGTTGGTGGTCGTGTTCGTCCCGTCCGCCCCGATGAACGACGACAGGCTCTCCACCGCCGGATCGGCCAAAATCACATCCGCCAACTCCTGCTGTTTCTCCGCCATCGCCTTCGACCCGATCGTCTGCGGGGCCTGCGAGATCCCCTGGATCACACCCGTGTCCTGCACCGGGAAGAACCCCTTGGGAATCTCGATGTACAGGAAAACCGTCAGCAGAAGCGTGCCCAGCGCCACGCACATCGTCGCCGTCTGGTAGCGCAGCACCACCTTCAGCGTCCTTGCGTAGAACCCGATCATCGCGTTGAATCCGCGCTCCGAAGCCCGGTACACGCGCCCCTTCTGCCCGCCCCCATGCCGCTTCAGGATCCGCGCCGACATCATCGGCGTCAGCGTCAGCGAAACCACCGCCGACAAGATAATCGTCACCGCCAGCGTCACCGCGAACTCGCGGAACAGCCGCCCCACCACGTCCCCCATGAACAGCAGCGGGATCAGCACCGCGATCAGCGACACGGTCAGCGACATGATCGTGAACCCGATCTGTTCCGCGCCCTTCAGCGCCGCCTCCATCGGAGGGTCGCCCGCCTCGATGTAGCGCGAGATGTTCTCCAGCATCACGATCGCGTCGTCCACCACGAACCCCGTCGAAATCGTCAGCGCCATCAGCGACAGGTTGTCCAGGCTGTAGCCCAGCAGGTACATCACCCCGAACGTCCCCACCAGGGACAGCGGCACCGCCACGCTGGGAATGATCGTCGCCCACAGGCTCCGCAGGAACAGGAAGATCACCATCACCACCAGCGCCACCGTCAGCAGCAGCTCGAACTCCACATCGTTCACCGACGCCTGGATCGCAGTCGTCAGGTCGGTCAGCGGAGTCACCGTCACGCCCTTGGGAAGGTTCGCCTCCAGTTGCGGCAGCAGCCGCTTGATGCTCTTCACCACCGTGATCGTGTTGCCCCCCGGCTGCCGCTGCACGTTCAAAATGATCGCCGGCTGCTTGTTCATCCACGCCGCCTGCGTGGTGTTCTCCACTCCGTCCACGATGGTTGCCACGTCGGTCAGCATCACCGGCGCGCCGTCGCGGAACGCCACCACCACCTTCCGGTAGTCCTGGCTCGTCACCAACTGGTCGTTGGAGTCGATCTGGTAGTCCTGGTGCGGCCCGTCGAAGTTTCCCTTGGCCGCGTTCACGCTCGCGTTCGACACCGCCGTGCGCAGGTTCTCCAGGTCGATCCCGTACGACTCCAGCGCCGCCGGGTTCGCCTGGATGCGCACCGCCGGCTTCTGTCCGCCGCTGATGCTCACCAGCCCCACCCCGCTCAACTGCGAGATCTTCGGCGCCAGCCGCGTGTCCACCAGATCTTCCACCTGGCTACAGCGGGAACGAGTCCGATGTGATCGCCAGCGTCAGCACCGGCGCGTCCGCCGGGTTCGTCTTGCTGTAGATCGGAGGCGACGGCAGGTTCGCCGGCAGGAAGCTCTGCGCCGCGTTGATCGCCGACTGCACCTCCTCCTCCGCAATATCGATGTTCAGGCTCAGCGTGAACTGCAACACCAGCACCGAATTGCCCGCCGAGCTGGTCAACGTCATCTGGCTCAGCCCCTGCAACTGCCCGCACTGCCGCTCCAGAGGCGCCGTCACCGTCGTCGCCATCACCTCCGGGCTCGCCCCCGGATAGAACGTCAGGATCTGGATCGTCGGATAGTCCACCTCCGGCAGCGCCGACACAGGCAGTTGCGTGTATGCCACAATGCCCACCAGCATGATGGCCGCCATCAGCAGCGACGTCGCAACCGGACGCAGAATGAAAGGACGCGACGGACTCAAGGGGCGCTGCTCCCGCTGGGGTTGGCCGCAATCGGTTTCGTGGAGATGGTGACCGCCGCGCCGTCCTGTAGCTTGTCGAAGCTGCTGGTCGCCAGCACCGCGCCCGGCTCGGTCCCATCCACCTGCGCCGTGGTTGCATTCGTCACGCCCACCGTTATCGGCGTCAGGTGCGCCTTGTTCTGCGCGATCACATACACAAACGCCGCCTGCCCATTGTGCTGCACCGCCGCGCTGGGGATCAGCGTCGCCCCTGCAAGCGTGTTCACCAGCAGCCGTACGTTCACAAACTGGTTGGGAAACAGAGACGAGTCCGCGTTGGCAAACTCCGCCCGGGCCTTCACCGTGCCCGTCGTCGTGTCGATCTGGTTGTCCAGCGTCAGCAGCGTCCCCTTGGCAAGCTGCTTCAGCCCGCTCCGGTCGAACGCATCCACCTCCAGCCGTGCCCGCTTGCGCAACTGCGGCTGGATCTTCCCCAGGTCGTCTTCCGCCACGCTGAAGACCGCCGTGATCGGCTGGATCTCGGTCACCACCGCCAGCACCGTGCCCCCGTTGGCCTGCACCACGTTGCCCGGGTCTACCAGGCGCAGCCCCACCCGTCCCGTGATCGGCGAGACGATGTGGCAGTACTCCACCTGGATCTGGTCGTACTGCACCGTGGCCTCGTCGATATGCCCCGTCCCCAGGTCCTGCTGCACCAGCTTCTCCTGGTCGTCCAGCGTCTGCTTGGGGATCGCATTGCGCGCCCACGCCGCCTTGTACCGTTCCAGGTCCATCTGCGCCTGCGCCAATACCCCCTGGTCGTGCTCCAGAATCCCCTGCGCCTGGGCCAGCGTCGCTGCGTACTGCCGCGAATCGATCTCGATCAGAGGATCGCCCTTCTGCACCATCTGTCCCTCGGTGTAGTGCACCGCCGTCACAATCCCGCTCACCTGGCTCACGATCGACGCCGTATACACCGGAGTCACCGTCCCGATCGCGTCCACATACACGCCGATGTTGCCCTTCTCGGCCGTCACCGTGGTAATTGCCACCGCCCCGCCCATCGCGCCCCGCCGCCCCGTCGCCGCACTCTGGCTCGCCTCGTGCTGGCGCAACACAAGAAAAAATCCCGCCGCAAAGATCAGCAGAATGGCAATCCACACCGCCGCGCGGATTCGCCGCTGCCGCGGTGTCCGCGCCGGTGTACTTTCAGACAGTTGGTGTTCGTGGCCGAGATGAGCTTGCTGATTTGGACCAGGTTCCAATTCGTTCTCCTGACCGGGCGCGCGGGGCACACTCCGCCTCTACACAACCTGTGGCGCTCTCAAGGTTGACGTGCCAGGCCCGCAATTTGTTGCGCCGTCTTCCGCCAACCCGTCGCGCTGTCTTCCGCCAACCCAAAACAAAAATCCGCTTCCCACCGATTGTATCGCAGCGCCCACTGCGCCCGCCCAGCGCCTGAAACCCCATGCCCGCATCGCGCGCATCCCCGCGAATCGCACCGGAATCGGCGAAATAGCCCCGCCATCCGCAGATGGATCGGAAGGGCACGGCTTTAGCCGTGCCGAATCCTGCGTTAATTTTAAAGTCTCGCGTCCCTTGATCGCATCGCGATCAAGCGACACCGGACCGCTTGGCCGCAAAAAAGCCCGCCATCAAGCGGGCTTCATAACATCGCGCAAAGTCCATGCAAATCGTTTTGGTGGAGCTGAGCGGGATCGAACCGCTGACCTCCTCGTTGCGAATTCAGGATACGTCATCTGACGGAGAAACACCAGACGACACCGAGCGAGCATAGACCCCAGATTTTACAGGGGCTTGCGCTCAACTGAGCGGTACTGAGCGACATGGAGCGATTCGGCGGAATCCGGGTAGGGACGACACAGTTACGACACAAACAACGACACAAGCTGCAAAGGGAATACAGCACATTTGCGCACGGCTCTCCGTTACGATCCGCCTGGAGGCACAATGGCCTTGGAGACCTTGGAAACCTCGCGCCTGCACTTCGCATTGACCTGAAACCGGGCGCAGTTGTCAGGGCGTCGCCGCTGCCCGGAAGGCACAGACGAATTTCGACCTCTCGATCAAATCTGATTTTGGGGAAGAAGGCGCAGGATTTGAGCACCGCCGATTGCTACACTCTCTCATTGGCACTCGCAGGCCACATGCCAAAACGTAGATTTGGGCTTTTTCACTGGGCAAGCTGCTCAATTCCGATTTCTACAATCTCCCACCGGCACCCGGAAGCCAACACGAAAAGCGTAGTTTGAGCGTTCATTCTGCCGGATCGTCCTAGTTTTGGGCAAACGCTCATATCCGGGCTCAACAGAATTCCGCCTTGCCGGATGTCACGGGCGCTGGTAGTGCCCCATCGCACGCTACACGACGCAAGGGCCGCTGCAAGCCCATGCGATGCGATTCGTCTTGGTGCAGAGTCAAAGCCTGAGCATCTCAGGATCACTGCACAACACCTTGCAGCAACTCGGCCAGCGTCAAGTCAAAGGCATCCGCTACCGCTAGCATGGTTCGCAGACAGATTTCCTTCTTGCCAATCTCGATGTCGGAAACGTAATTTTCGTTGATACCGGCTTCCTCAGCAAGGTCGATCTGACGCCAGCCTTTTGCTGTCCTCAGTTCGCGGATGCGCAGACCGAGCAGTGTGCAAATATCAGTTGGCATTCCTACTATCGTCGGACTATGCTTGAGGGCACATCCCTACTATCGTCGGAATTGGAGACCTATGAACCGTATGGCTTTCGACCTCACTCGACTTTCCTTTAGAGTCGCCATCGGCGGCTTTTGTTTCGCGCTTCTTCTCACCGGCTGCGGATCAGGTAGCAATTCGAGCGGCGGGGGCAACACTCCACCCTCCACGCCCAGCACCGCCAACGAATGGACGTGGGTGAGTGGGAGCAACGTCGGAAATGCAAAGGGTGTCTACGGCACGCAAGGCGTTCCTGCCGCCACAAATGTCCCTGGGGCACGCGATTCAGCGGTGACTTGGACCGATGGTAGCGGCAACTTCTGGCTTTACGGCGGCTCCGGTAACGATCTCTGGAAGTTCAGCCCGACAACCAATATGTGGACTTGGGTGAGCGGAAGTGACACGGTCGGGAGCGTCCCCGCTGTCTACGGCACACTGGGAGTTGCCGCCGCCAGCAACACGCCCGGCTACCGTTCACAGGCCGCAAGCTGGATTGACACTAGCGGCAATCTTTGGCTCTTCGGCGGGGATCAGTATACCGACCTGTGGGAATTCAGCCCCACAACCAATATGTGGACTTGGGTGAGTGGAAGCAACACGAGCGGGGCAGCCATTTATGGCACGCAAGGTGTTGCCGCCGCCAGCAACACGCCCGGCTACCGTTCACAGGCCGCAAGCTGGATTGACAAAAGTGGCAATTTTTGGCTCTTTGGCGGCAACGGAGTCGGGGGCTATATCAACGATCTTTGGGAATTAAACCCAACTGCTAAGACATGGACTTGGATAAGCGGAAGCAACACGGCCAACCATACTGGCGTGTACGGCACTTTAGGCACTCCTGCTGCCACGAATGTCCCTGGGGCGCGGGGTGGGGTAGTTAGTTGGACTGACGGCAGCGGCAACTTTTGGCTGTTTGGTGGATATGGAAACGACTCGACAAGTACGCAAGGCTCTCTCAACGACCTCTGGGAATTCAACCCTACTGCAAAGACCTGGACATGGATGAGTGGGAGCAACACAGCAAATGCGGTAGGTGTATATGGCACGCAGGGCGTCGCCTCTGCCAGCAATGTTCCCGGTGCGCAAGGCTATGCCGTCTCTTGGATTGACCCCAGCGGAAACCTTTGGCTCTTTGGAGGTATACCTGGCTATCTGGGAATTTACTCGTTCAAGTATGACCTCAATGATCTTTGGGAATTTTCTCCTACGAATAAGGAGTGGACGTGGGTGAGTGGAACTAACACAATTCCTACTGGAAGCTATGGCCAGTCGGGTGTCTATGGCACGCAAGGTGTTGCCGGTGCTTCTAATGTTCCGGGAGCGCGGGATAGTGCCGTCTCTTGGGTTGACCCAAGCGGGAACTTGTGGCTCTTCGGAGGCTCGGGCTACGATTCGACCGGGGCGCTGGTTGATCTCAATGACCTCTGGCGTTACCAGCCCTAGCAAATGTGACGCTCCCGCACAGAAAGAAAAGGAAACTGGAATGAATCGCATAATTGCCCTTGTCCTGCTCACGTTTTCCGCCATTGTGTTTGCACAAGCTCCGCAAATCAAGAGCGGGTGCACCGTCTACATCGAACCGATGGGGGGATATGAAAGTTATCTTGCCGCCGCCTTCGTCAAAAAGCACGTCCCTTTATCCATCGTCACCGACAAGAGCAAGGCCGATTACATCATTCGGAGCACTGTTTCGCAGAATGTACCGAGCACCCCGCAGGTTGTGATTAACAACAGTGCAACCGCAACGGTCAATGAAGGAAACAACGGCAATCAAGCGTGGAATCAGGGATGGGCGAGCGGCCAAGCTGCTGCGGCAGCACGTGCCGCTCGACGCGCCGCTTTAGGTTCGATCAGCGTAAGCATTTCGGTGATTGACCCGCATTCGTCACAAATCGTCTTCGCCTCCTCCGCAGCCAAAGGAGGGACGACGGATCAAGAAACGAAAACAGCCGAGGATTGCGCCAAGCATCTAAAAGAATTCATTGAAAAGTCCGAGAAGCCAAAGAAATGATTTTGCGGAAATCGGCCAGAAGAAAATGGGCATGAGGAGATTACGATACTCTCACCTATGGACAGCCCTGGCGTTGTTGGCCTGAGCTTGTGGCGCTTTGGTGCTATCCAGAGATGCGGCTGAACACAAAATATTTCGGCATTCAAGAAGCAAGCATCCAGCGGCGAGGGTAAAACCACCGGAAACATATGATGGCACGCACCAATGACGGAGTAGCCATATGCAAGCACCCGATTACGACCAACTGAGGCGAATGTATTCGTTGTACACGAACGATGAACTTGTGCGCTTGGCGGCAGAATCCGAAGGACTCACCAGCGAAGCCAGAGACGCGCTGAGATTTGAAATCCAACAGCGCGGGCTGGAGAGGCAAGATACCTCAGCAGAGCCGGTCCAAGCGGCAGCACAATTACCTTCAGAGACGAAAGTGCAAAGAATCTCTAGATGGAATTGGATTTGGCCGGTCATCACGAACGAAAACGAAGCCAAGAATGCCGCTAAGAGTGGAGCAGGTGGGGCCCTCATTGTTGCAGTATGCACGGGTGGATTAGCTACCCTTGCAATCACCACCGGACGCTCGTATGCGGGAATAGATGGATACGGCCTGTTTGATGCAATTATGTTTGCTCTAATTGCATGGAAAATATTTAGATATTCTTTCCCATGGGCAGTGTTTGGTTTATTGCTTGAGGTCGCCGAATTATGTTGGAAACTATCCAACTATCCGAGTTCTATGGGGGTTATTACAGTCATCATCCTTCTAGCGCTCATAGCAAGTGTAAGGGGTACAGCATTCCTCAGCAAAAGAGGAAACTTAAATGGCCTACTGGCCGCTATCGTTGTCATAGTCTTTGCCGTTGGTTTTGCTGTGATTGTGCATCGAAGCGTGCAGCCAAGTCCTGAATTAAGAGACGATGCTCTGGATGCGTCGAGTGCTGCCAAACTTGAAGATGATTTCCTGTCCTTAAAATATGGACTACGACGCCGATGATTGGGGCGAATTTCGGACTGAATTGCTTTCGCGGGAACACTATCTGGACGACCTAAAAGAGAAGGATCGGCGTATACAGCTACTTTTGCGCGAAGAACCTGCTGAGAGTGACAAATGTGGAAGGCTAGGAGAGCAGTCACTTCAGGGTGTCATAACGGCAGAAGAGAACCTGATGTCCTTTGCGAAAACGAACACCGTCCTTACCGATGACTCCTCGACATCAGCACGGTCCCTCATGGCTCAGAGTCGCAGTGCATCACAGCAATGGAACAGCTACGTCGATAACATTAAGACGTGTGACGACTCTAACTGAACCACCAGTGGGGTTCGGAAGGACTTCAATGCCCCGAGTAAAGGCTAGATGAAAACACTGGACAAGCTACGCAAGGTTCTGTTCCCGCACCGATTCGCCCTGCGGCAACGCGAGAAGGAACAGGAACAGCGCGAAGCGCGATGGGACAAGTTAGCGGAAGAGGAGTATCAGGTGTGGCAGCAGGGGGGCAAAGAAGCGTGGCTGGCGTGGCGCAAGGAACAGGCGGAGAACCGGCGCGAGGAATATCGGAATCTGATAGAGCCAGCGTATATGAAGGAACTGCGGAAAGAGGCAATAATCGATACGGTATCCGCCTCTCTCGCCGGAGCAGCGGAGAGTGGAACGCGAATGGAAGAAGGGCGGCAAGGAGGGGCTACGCAAGGTCTACCAGCAGAAGGAAGAGAAGTAGTTCATAAAACTTGCACCGTGGCCCTAACCGTTTAATTCCCCACGAGGGCGAACTCAAAGCAACTCCAAGCACCCTTGTATTATCACTTCACTGATAAGAACTTAGACGGATCAGCAAAATTTGCGACCGTGTCCAGCAAAGGTTGCGACCTACTTCAGCAAAGCCTGCCAGTCATATTCCAGCCAAGATTGCATGGGTAGTCCCGCAAATTTTGCTGGAGTGCTATGTTTTCCGCGTGCCAGCCCCCGTAGCCGTATATGCACGCGGTTTGAGTTTCATCCTTGGTCTTTCAGCAAGGGGAACCCAACTCCATGACGGCACGGGCAGAGTATAGACGTAGCTTTGGCCCTCTGCACGCGTGCAGGTAATCAGCCCTTTTTCGAGCAGCCTTTTCCGCGCATTACAGATAGTCCGCGTAGATAAAGCGGTGTCAGATTCTAGCGCCCTGTCTGAAGCCTTGAATGTGTTGCTGCCGTGTCGATTCGCGTGATCGCAAAGGGCGACATAGAGCAGAGTTGCGGAAGGTTTGAGAATCCGTGCTGTTCCGCTGCCAAAGAGCCTATATGGAATTTTGGTAAATCTTCCGATTTCTACGGTGCCTTTCAGCTTGCCCGACGCCATCACCGCACCTGAGCATTGGTGCTCTCGGCCACCAGCCGCTCAATGTCAGCAGGATTGAAGAGCAGCCTGCGGCAAATTCTTACTGGATGCAGACGGCCCCTGCGAACCATCGCCCGGATTGTGTGCGGGGAGAGCCGGAGTTGAGCAGCAACGTCAAGCAGCGTGAGGAGCCTTGGAAGCTCTGTCATTTGCCCTCCTTGCTCGAAACCGTCTTGCCGTTTAGAAAGTCTTGCAATGCCGCAGCGGTGACGAGAACGCGCCGCCCAACGCGCAGCGCGGGCAGCCGCCCGTCCTTGATTGCATTGTGGATGGTGCGCTCGGACAGGTCGCACTGCGCCGCCGCACTCTTGACCGAATAAGTAATTGCCATAGCTGAAAACTCCTTGACTTCTTGCAAGGAGTGTTCCAGAATAGCATTGACATGAAAAGTCAATATACCATCAACGCACCTGAAGGGCCGAGATGGTATCGCTGCAAGCATCTGGAATTCGTCGGGGAAACGGCAACTTGGGAGTTGAGCCGCGAAAGCGAATATGGCCTTCTGGCGGCATACCAGATGGCACCGCACCGTCAGCTCATTCAGGCGACCGATGACAGATCACTCAAAGTCTTTGTAAAGGCGTGGGGACCGCTGAAGATCGCTTTGAACGCATGGAAGGGCAGCGACTCCATCGCCTTCTACCGGCGCGAACGTGACCTTCTCCGCGCATCGGTCTTGCTGCTAAGTGCGATTCAGGGCGGCGAAGGTCTGCGTGAGGCGGCGATTGATCTTTTGAAGCTGGATTCGGAACCTTACGGAATCGAGATTCGTAGGCTGCTCGGAATTCCTAAAGGATTGAAACCCTCTCTGGATGAGGCAGAACTGAGCCGATTAGCCAAAGCTAGCAATGCGGAGATTTTGAACGTCTGCGGATTTCTCGTTGGCTCATTCGTTGTTCCCGCGCCGTCGTTTGAAGTGCAAGCAAAAGGCAAAGGGACGATACTCCGCCCAACGCTCGGAGTTTACTCAATTCTTAGCGCCCTTCGCTGGATGGTTTGGCAGGACATATTCGTACAAAAGCCTTTCCAAATTTGTGCCGAAATCAATTGTGGGAAGTTCATCAACTTCGGAACGAAGCGCGACAGAAAATTCTGCTCCGATAAATGTGCTCACCGCAAGGCGGCGCGGGAATCCGCAAGACGTAAGAGAGAGGGGAAAAAGAATGGCACTCAAAAAGCGCGGTAAGACGTGGCACACGCATTTCTTTGTAGACGGTGAGCGGTTCCGATTATCTCTCGACACAAGCGACTGGCGCGAAGCGCAGCGCAAGGAACGGGTACTGATTGGAGAGGCCAAGGCGGGCAAGCTCGCTGCGACCAAAGACGACTTCTCCCGGCTTCCCTTCTCCGATTCGGCGGAGCGTTTCCTCGCGGATCGTATCCCACACCTTGCGCCTCGCAGCATTCAGACGGAGCGGGAGCGTGTGAAGCCTATCAACAAGGCCCTTGGCGACGTTGCCGTGTGGCGTATGACTGCCGCTCAGGTTGTCGGCTACATCCGCGACCGCAAGACGGCTGGGCGGTCAAACGCGACGATCAATCGGGAACTGGACATCATCCGGGGAGTGCTCAAGCGGGCGAAGCGTTGGCACCACTTCTCAGAGGACATTCACCCGCTGCCCGTTCGCCAGAACATCGGGCGGGCGCTCACCTATGAGGAGAAAGTGAAGCTCCTCCACCGTGCGGCTGCCCGCCCTGAGTGGCAGACGGTCGCGTGTGCCGCACGGCTCGCCCTCAACACGACGATGCGCGGCTGTGAGATAAAGGAAATGCGCTGGCGCGACGTGGACATGATCGGGCGGTCGCTCACGGTGCAGAGGAGCAAGACAGAGGCCGGGGAGCGCGTTATCCCGCTGAACGCGGATGCCTGGGCGGTGATTCTTGAGCTTTACAGGCGCTCACAGGCTCTCGGAGCAACAGAGCCGAGCCATTTCCTCTTCCCTGCCTGTGAGACGGCGCATTTCGACCCTACACGCGGCATCACAAGCTGGCGGACTGCATGGCGGCGGCTCACGCGGGCGATTCAGTGCGCCGGATGCGGGCTGCTCCAGAATCCCGGCGAGACGTGCGCGGGCTGCAAGGTGAGCATTGCGAAGCTCAAGAGTCCGTTTGAGGGCTTCCGGTTCCATGACCTTCGCCACCAAGCCATCACGGAGCTTGCCGAGTCCAAGGCCAGCGATAGTACGATCATGTCGATTGCTGGTCACGTCTCGCGCAAGATGCTCGCTCACTACTCGCACGTCCGGCTGGACGCCAAGAGAACCGCGCTGGACGCGCTGACGATGGGAAGGGGAAAACAGGCCGATACAGAGCGCACATCGAAGGGTTACGACACAAACAACGACACAAAAGTGCCGTTGGCGTCGATACCCCTGCCGCATATCATTGAATCTTTGGTGGAGCTGAGCGGGATCGAACCGCTGACCTCCTCGTTGCGAACGAGGCGCTCTCCCAGCTGAGCTACAGCCCCCACCCGGCGCGCGCTTCGCCGCCGTTTCAACTCTACAAGTGTATCATTTCACTCCCGCGTCATCGCCCGCGACACGTCCGCCCACCGCGCCTGCAACGCCTCGCCCAGCGGCCCCCACGGCGCCGCACCCGGCTCCAGTTGCGGCAGCACCAGCGTCACCTTGGTCCCCCGCCCCGGCCGGCTCACGATCTCCACCTCGGCGCGGCTGCCGTACATCACCTCCATGCGCTCCCGCACGTTGCGCATTCCAATCCCCCCGGCCCGGTCTCCCGCCCCGCTCGCCGCCAGGCTCAGCCCGCCCTCGCGCTCCACATCCATCCCGATCCCGTCGTCTTCCACCTCCAGCAGCAGCCGCCCGTCCGTCAGCATCCGGCTCCGCAGCGTCACCGTCCCTCCGTCGATGCGCGGCTCCAGCCCGTGCTTGATCGAGTTCTCGATCAGCGGCTGCAGCAACATGCTGGGCACCATCACCGCCAGCGTCTCCTCGGCGATCTCTTTCACCACCCGCAGCTTCTCCCCGAAGCGCACCACCTCGATGTCCAGGTAGTCGTCCGTGAACGCCAGCTCTTCTGCGAACGGCACAAACGCCTCGCGGTCCTTCAGCAGCTCGCGCAGAATGTTCGCCAGCTTCACAATCATCTCCCGCGCCAGCTCCGGCTGCGAACGCACCAGAGACGTGATTGTGTTCAGCGTGTTGAACAGAAAATGCGGGTTGATCTGCCGCTGCAGCGCATCCAGCCTTGCCTCCATCAGCAACCGGCTCTGCTCCTCCAGCTTGCGTTCGGTCCGCACCGCGTTCCATATCTTCAGCGGGATCCCCACCACCACCGGAGCGCACGCGCAGATCGCCAGCTCCACCACCCACTTCGGCGAGTGCAGCTCGAAGTACCGCGTGGGATAAGCCCGCCCCAACATGCTCGTCGCAAACTGCATCGTCGCAATCAGCCCCAACAACATGATCTGCCGGTCGAACTGCGGCTTCCGCAGGTTCCGCGTCACCCAGCGGTACAGGCTCAGGTCGATCATCGGCGAAAACGACCACACCTCCTCGCGCTCGATGAACCGCCCCACCGTCCCCGAAATCGCCCCCACCGCCAGGTTCACCGCCAGCGTCCAGTGCTCGCCGTGCCACACCGCTGGCAGGGCCAGCGCCGCTCCGCCCAGCATCGCCGCCCCCGGCCCCAGCAGCAGCCCCATCAGCACCGTCGCCTCGTACGACAGGTCCGCCGCCAGAAAGTTTGGCACCCGCACCCGCACCCACACTCCCAGTGTCAGCGGGATCGTGATCATCGCCACCAGCGCCAGCGTCTGCCGCCAGCTCCGTCGCGGCATCAGCAGCAGGTCCTTGAACGTGTTCGACCGCGCCAGCGACGCAGACACCGCCGCCGCCACCCCCAGCTCCACCAGCAGCGTGATCAGGATCAGGCTGTCCTTCACCTGCCCCACGCCCGCATGTCCCATCCCCGTCCCCATCCTCCTACTGTACCTCCACTCCCTTGCCTGTTTTACGCTGTCATCCTGAGCGGAGTCTGGCGCGCACTTTGCGCCAGACGCAGTCGAAGGACCTGCGGTTGTTTGTTTTCGCCGTCATCCTGAGCGAAACTGCTCGCGTTCTCTGCGAGCGGCTGAGTCGAAGAGCCTGTCCTGAGCGCAGCGAAGGAACCCCCGCATTTCGCCCTTGCCGTTGCCTGTTCTTCGGAGGGAGCAGGGGCCTTCAGGCCCCTGAATCCATCCCCTCGATGAAACGGGCTTCAGCCCCGGGCCGTTCACCTCGAACCTCGAACCTTGAACCTCGAACCTCTCCAAACCCTTGTCAAGCCCCTCGAACCCCCAAATTCCCCCTAACCAACACCAACTAAACCACATAAATCCGAAAAATAGTTGGCATACTAGTTTCCCTCCAACCCGTATAATTAAATCAGTAAGCAAAACCAAACAGACCCGGCCAATCGCCGGGTCTTTGCTTTTAACGCCGGGTGCCCCATTCATGCGCGTTTTTTGCGCATGGGTGGGGGGCCGGGCCTTTGCTTTTAACGCGCCACGCGCCACTGGCCGTGGCCCGCAACCGTCGCAACCAAGTCCAGACTTGGTCCAGGACTTAGTCCAGACCAATCCAGACTTAGTCCAGACTTAACATGCCTTTTTTTGAAGACTTTAAGACTTTTCGCACACAAGGGAGAACCCGCATGACCGACCCAGCCGAACCAATCGCAACAGCCGAACCCACCGAGATCACCATCAAGCGCTTCCTCTGCCGTCACATCCACACCTCGGGCAGCCGTTGCGGCTCACCCGCCCTGCGCGGAGAGTCCTTCTGCTACTACCACCACACCACCCGCCGCCCCGCACCCCGCCATCGCGGAGTCCACCCCGAGCACGCCATCTTCGAGCTGCCCGCCATCGACGACCGCGCCGGCGTCCAGTTTGCCCTCGCCCAGGTCCTCGCCCGCGTCGCCACCGACCAGCTCGACCACAAGCGCTCCGGCCGCCTCCTGCACGGCCTCTTCATCGCCAGCCGAAACCTCCTCCACGGACCCCGCTCCGCCAGCATATCCCGCACCGCCAGCCGCGGCTCCCGCCACTCCCGCCTGGACTCCGCCGGCTCCGCTTCCGCCGGCAACTCCAACCATCCAGACGACATCGTCGAAGAGCTCGTCCGCGACTCCGACCTCGGCCCCATCGCGCCCATCGCCGAGCTCCCCCCGCCCCAGGACCCCGCAGCCGCCGCCGAAGACCGCCGCCGCAGCCTCGCCAGCCTCCTCGACAACCTCTTCCCTCCCAACCCCACCCCCATCCCAGACCCCACCCAGCGTGCGGGTGCCCCATCCTCGGCCGGCGGTCCCATCGCCGGACAGGGTGGGGTAGAGAGTGGAGTAGACGCAACCACTAACCCCCAACCTGCAACCCTCCCCACCCTCCAAGCCGCCGCCCCATCCGCCCCATTCGCGAACTGGGTGCCCCATTCATGCGCGTTCGTTGCGCATGAGTGGGAGTCTTCCTCACCCCCCGCCCCCCGTATAATCGAACCATGCCCTTTGAATCCGTGCGCCAGCTCGCCGATGCCGACTTCCCCACCCGCTGGGGACACTTCCGCATTCTCGGCTTCGAGGGCGTCGTCGCCAATCCCAGGCCCTGCAACGCCATCGACCCGCCTCCCCCCAGCCCCGTCGAGACCGCCATCGCCCTCGTCATGGGCGACCTCACCACCCCCCCGCCCCCCATCGTCCGCATCCACTCCCAGTGCCTCACCGGAGACGTCTTCCACTCCCTGCGCTGCGATTGCCGCCAGCAGCTTGAGCTCGCCCTCGCCGCCATCGCCGCCGCCGGCCGGGGCATCCTCATCTACGAGAGCAAGGAGGGCCGCGGCATCGGCCTCATGGCCAAGCTCCAGGCCTACCAGTTGCAGGACCAGGGCCTCGACACCGTCGAGGCCAACCTCTCGCTCGGCTTCCAGGCCGACTGCCGCCAGTACGAGCTCCCCGCCGCCATCCTCACACTGCTTGGCGTGCCCTCCGTCCGCCTCATCACCAACAATCCGGAAAAAGTCGCCGCCCTCGAGTCCGTCGGCATCCGCGTCGCCGAGCGCATCTCCGCCCAGGTCCCCCCCCAGCCCGCCTCCGCCCGCTACCTCCAGACCAAGCGCCAGAAGATGGGCCACCTCGTCAGCTAGCGTGTTGTTTCACTCATTCGTCTAAGAGTTCGAGGGCGTCTGTTTTACGCCGTCATCCTGACCCTGAACGAAGTGAAGGGGAAGGACCCCTGTATTTCGCATTTGTCCTTGCCTTTGCTTCTAGAGCAAAACCAGGGATGCTCTATCCATCGCCTTCGCTGATAGCTGGATGGCTGATAGCTTACAGCTCAAGAATCATGCCTCTCGTTTTTGCCTTGCCGTTGGCCTTCCATGTTCAAAGGACCACACCAAAACTGGTTTTGCTTCTAACTCCGCCGCTCCCGCCACAGCCGGTACACGCCCCACGCCGCGGCCGAGCAGCCGTCGACGATCGTCCCATCCAGCAGCATCGCCTCGAACTGCGCCACGCTCACGCGATGCACTTCGAGGTCGCTCTCTTCTGCGTCCAGTTCGCGCTCGCCCTGGGTCAGCCCTTCGGCCAGGTAGACGTACTGCTTCTGGTTCAGCACGCCATAGCCGATCCGCAGCGTGGCCAGCAGCGTCATGCGTTCCGCCCTCAGGCCGGTCTCTTCGCGCAGCTCGCCGCGCGCCATCGCCTCCGGCGCCGCGTCGGCCCGCTCCCAGCCGCCTTGCGGAAGCTCCATGAACCGCCCGCCCACCGTGAAGCGATACTGCTCCACCAGGGTCAGAAACTCGCCCTCCGCAGTCCGCTCCAGCGGGATGATGATGCACCCGGGGTCCTTGTCCACCACGCCGTAGATTCCGCGCTCGCCGTCCGCGCGCTCGATCACGTCTTCGCGCACCCGCGTCCACCGGTTGCGATACACCTCGCGGCTGCTGATCGTCTTGATCTCACGCATCGCAACACCTCCTCTGGATGCGGCCTCCGCGCATTGCGGCGAAAGGGCCCCCGCAATGGAGGCTCTCTCGTCGCAATGATGCGGGACTCGCTCCCGGGGCTTACTTGACGTAGAGGAAGATGATGGCAAACGTATACAGGGCGAGCGACTCGATGAACGCCAGTCCCAGGAAGAGGAAGAGGAAGATTCCTGGCCGCGCGCCGGGGTTGCGTGCCAGTGCTTCGGTGGCCGAAGCGGTTGCCTTGCCCTGGCCCAGGCCGCACAGGCCGCTGGCCAGCGCCATGCCCAGTCCGGCGGCAAGCGGCGCCCATTGGTTTACTGCGGCCCCGCCCGTACTCTGTGCAAAGGCAGGCGTGGCCAGCAGCATCGCGGCCAGCGACAGGAAGACATATTGCAATGTACGCATCGTGTGTAACTCCATTCTCCCAAGGTTCGCCGCCAGTGGGTGGTTGGCGCTCACCGTGCTGGCGCCCTCACGCTCTGCGGCGTTGTTGCGCACCGCGAAGCGGGAGAGAATCTCCGCGGAGAAACTTGCACCTGCAATTCCGGGCACTGCCCCGGAGTCGTGCCAAACCCTAATGCTCCTCACCCACGGCGAGCGAAAGATAGATCAGCGCCAGCGCCATGAACAGAAAAGCCTGTACGAATGCCACCATCACGTGCAGTCCCATGAAGACGAGGGGGAACCCGATCGGAATCAGCGAGAAGAACGCCAGGATGACCATGTCGCCGGCGAAGATGTTGGCGTAGAGACGGACGGTCAGCGATAGCAGCCGGGCCAGGTGCGAGATCAGCTCCAGCGGCAGCATCAGCCACGACATCCACCACACCGGCCCCAGAAACTGCTTGATATAGCCGAAGCCGTGCGTGCGGATGCCATTGTAGTTGTAGTACAGGAAGGTGAGGATCGCGCAGCCGAACGGCACCACAACGTCCGCGGTGGGCGACTTCAGCCCCGGAATCAGTCCCAGCAGATTGCACAGCAGGACGAACAGCGCCACCACCGTGACAAAGCTGATGTAGCGTTCGTATCCGTGTCCAATGATCGATTCACCCTGCTCGCAGACGAAACCGTGGATCGCCTCGGCCAGGTGCTGCACCGGCGCGGGCCGTTCCACATCGAGCGTGAGGCGCACCGCCACGAAATAAACCAGCAGCCCGAAGAAGACCAGCAGCTCCATCGCAAATGTGTCGTTGATCGGCGCGCTGGGAGTGGCCGGATGGACATGAAAGGCGCCCAGCAGCGCGTTCACCGGCGCGGCCAGGTGGTCATTCAGGAATCGCGTGAAGAGCAGTTGGGTCGGCATAAATCTCGGGCGTCACGGAGTGGCTAGTTGGTCCATCTCTTGAGCAGCCGCAGGGCTTCGATGGAAAGCGCGGCCACTCCCAGCGCAAGGCCGGCAAAGAGGGCAAGCACCGATCCGTGCAGAATCTTAAGGCTACCATAGAGCAGCACTACGGCGAGCGCCAAACGGAGGAAGAAGCCGATCAGCACGGGGGCCAGCGGGCGAACTCGCACGGGCTCCGCGCCGCCGGAGTCCATCCGCGCCATCAGCGCAGTCATCAGGCGCAGCCACTCGAACAGGCCCGTGCCGGAGATGGTTCCGCCGACCGCCAGCAGGGCCGCCGTCGGCCAGCCCAGCTTCCACCACAGCACGGGCACGCCCACCGCCAGGGCGATCAGCACCAGGCGCAGCGCGCTGCGGATCGTCCGCTTGAAGTCCGCGTCCGAGAAGCTGTCGAAACCGGGGAAACCGGCTCCCTTGGTCAAGTTGGTTGGCCCGTCGAATTCATTTGTTGTCCTTCAGGTAGCGCGCTGCCGTGGTGAACATCTGGATGAACCCGCCCGCCGCGCCGAGCGCGATGCCCACAATCGCAATCCAGCCCTGGTGGAAGTGCCGGTCCAGCAACCCGCCCAGCAGCCATCCGATCAGGCATCCGGCCGGGATTGCAATGGCAAGTTGCACCAGAGACTCGGCTTTCACGTAGTCCTTGAGGAAGCTGCCTTTCTTGTTGGATTCATCGGCCATCGCTTCCCCATTACACCACGCCGGAGGCATCGACCGCACGACACCGATATACTGAATCGTCGGCGAAGTTCAGGAGTTGCCTCCGGGGCTAAGAGGAAGCTGAAAGAGTAGTTTTGCTTAAGGGCACGGCTTTAGCCGTGCCGATAAGCGCCGCAAAATGAATGGGGCTTTAGCCCCGGAGGCAGGAGTAGCCCGTGGTCGAATCGCAGTTTGAAGAGAGGCTGTACAACGAGCGGCGCGAGAAGCTCAAGCAGATCGCCGAACTGGGCCAGCGCGCCGGCCTGAGCTACGCCGAGGCGACGTATCCCAACAGCTACGCGACGACGATCACCGTTCCCGAGCTGCGCGCGAAGTATGATTCGCTGACAGCAGAACAGTTCGAGGCCGATCTCGCGGCGGGGAAGAAGATTGAAGTCTTCATCGCCGGACGCATCATGGCGATCCGCGTTCAGGGCAAGGCCGGCTTCGCCCAGTTGCAGCAGGCGGGCCAGCGCATGCAGCTCTACGTCCGCAAGGACGATGTCGGCGACGACGGCTTTGCGCTCTACAAGCTGCTCGACCTCGGCGACCACATCGGAGCGCGCGGCTTCCTCTTCCGCACCCGCACCGGCGAACTGACCGTGCATGTGGCTTCTATCAATGGCGCGCCGCCACTCACCTTCCTCGCCAAGGCGATGCTGGCGCTGCCGGACAAGTTCCACGGCCTGGAAGATACCGAGCTGCGTTATCGTCAGCGGTATGTCGATCTCTTCGTCAATCCCGACGTGCGCGATGTCTTCGTCAAGCGAGCCGCCGTTCTGCGCGCCATGCGCAAGTTCTTCGACGCGCGCGGCTATCTTGAAGTCGAGACGCCGATGATGCAGGCCATCGCTGGCGGAGCGGCGGCAAAGCCCTTCAAGACGCACCACAACGCGCTCGATCTCGACCTCTCGTTGCGCATTGCGCCGGAGCTTTATCTGAAGCGCCTGGTCGTCGGCGGACTAGACCGCGTCTACGAGATCAACCGCAACTTCCGCAACGAAGGCATCTCCACCCAGCACAACCCCGAGTTCACCATGCTGGAGTTCTACCAGGCCTACAGCAACTACCACGACCTGATGGACCTCACCGAAGAACTCGTTAAGTTCGTCGCAATGGAGGTCAACGGCACAACCATCACGCATTTCCCCATTCCCAAGGGCCTGCGCGCGGGTGAGGTAGTGGAGATCGATCTCGCGAACTGGCAGAAGCTATCAATGCGGGAAGCTATAAAGAAGTGGTGGGGCGGTTCAGCCGGAACTGAGCCAACGACAGCTGCATTTGAGTCCGTTGAAGGGATGGCGGACTGGATCAAGTCATTTAACCTCCCAGATACCGTTCGTTTCATTACGAAGCGGAGATCTATCGCAGATGCGCTTGGAGAGTTCCCGATTGACTATCCACTCGAACAAGTTGCATATCGGAGTAATGTGCTGGAAGACTTAGCCAAATACGGCATCTCCGTGATGACGACGGCATACGAATTCGCTAAGGTCGCAGACGGTGTTCAGCCACTCGGTAAAGCAATCGCAAATATTTTTGAAGAGCTAGCCGAACCTCACCTCATTCGACCCACCATCATTTATGACTTTCCACTTGCTGTTTCACCTCTTTCCAAGATCAAGCCGGACGAGCCGGACTGGGTCGAGCGCTTCGAGTTCTTCATTGGCGGCTTCGAGATCGGCAACGCCTTCAGCGAGCTGAACGATCCTGTTGATCAGCGCGCACGCTTCGAGGCGCAACTCCTGGAGCGCGAGCGCGGCGACGACGAGGCCCACGCCATGGACGAGGACTACGTTCGCGCCCTCGGCTACGGCCTTCCCCCCACCGCCGGCGAGGGCGTCGGCATCGACCGCCTCACCATGGTCCTCACCGGCGCAAAATCCATCCGCGACGTCATCCTGTTCCCGCTGTTGCGGCCACAGGCCCCCAAGCCCGAAGCCTCGGAATAACTCCGCCTCACGCAAAAAGCCCCACTCATCGCACGGATGAATGGGGCTCTCTCTTGCCGTTCGCTCTACTGGAAGTTGAGGGACTCGATGCCGAGGAACTCGGCGGACTCACCCAGCTCTTCCTCGATGCGGAGGAGCTGGTTGTACTTGCAGATGCGGTCGGTGCGGCTGGCCGAGCCGGTCTTGATCTGGCCGGCGCCGGTGGCCACGGCGAAGTCGGCGATGAAGGTGTCTTCGGTTTCGCCGGAGCGGTGGCTGATGACGCTGGTGTAGCCGTAGCGGCGGCCCAGCTCGATGGCGTCGATGGTCTCGGTTACCGTCCCGATCTGGTTCAGCTTGATCAGGATGGAGTTGGCGACCTTCTGCTCGATGCCCTGCTGCAGCCGGTCGGTGTTGGTGACGAAGATGTCGTCGCCGACGAGCTGGATGTGGCCGAGGCGTTTGGTCAGGTGCACCCAGCCCTCCCAGTCGTCCTCGGCCAGGCCGTCCTCGAGCGAGACGATGGGATACTGCTTGATCCAGGCCGCGTAGAAATCGACCATCTGCTCGGCGGTCTTCTCGCTCTTGTCGGACTTCTTGAAGATGTAGAGCTTCTTCTCCTTGTCGTAGAACTCGCTGGATGCGGGGTCGAGCGCGATGGCGACCTGCTCGCCCGGCGTGTAGCCGGCCTTCTCGATGGCTTCGAGGATGAGCTCCACGGCCTCTTCGTTGGACTTGAGGCTGGGCGCAAATCCGCCCTCATCGCCGACGGCGGTGTTGTAGCCCTTCTTCTTCAGCACGCCCTTCAGCGTGTGGAAGACCTCGACGCCCCAGCGCAGCGCGTCGCTGAATGTCTCCGCGCCCACCGGCATCACCAGGAACTCCTGGAAGTCGACGTTGGAGTCGGCGTGGCTGCCGCCGTTCAGGATGTTCATCATCGGAGTGGGGAGGAGACATGCGTTGACGCCGCCGAGGTAGCGGTAGAGCGGCAGCTTGAGCGCGCAGGCCGAGGCGCGCGCGGCGGCCATGGAGACGGCCAGGATGGCGTTGGCACCTAGCTTGGATTTGTTCTCCGTGCCGTCGATGGCGATCATGCTTTGAGTCGAGCAGGCGCTGGTTGGATGCGTCCATGCCGGTGAGCTCGGGGGCGAGGATGGACTCGACGTTCTCGACGGCGTTGAGCACTCCCTTGCCTATGTAGTGTTGCTTGTCGCCGTCGCGCAGCTCGACGGCCTCGTGCTCGCCAGTGGGCGCACCGGAGGGGACGGCGGCGCGGCCCTTGGCCCCGCCGGAGAGGGTTACGTCGGCCTCGACGGTGGGATTTCCGCGGGAATCGAGGATTTCGCGGGCGGTAATGGAAACGATCTCAGTCATATTGCTCCTATAAAAAATTAAGCGATTTGCTGTTGCCTTGAAAGAACTTTGCCGTGCGGAATCGACCCCGTCCGGTTGTGCGGCGACGCGGTGCTGCAGGCGGTCGTTGAGTTTGGCGCGGGCGGCGACGACAACGTCCGGTCCGCCTGCGGAATGAATGGTTGAGATGAGTTCGCCGGCGGTTTGCTTCACCATTTCGATTCTAGCAAAGTGAGGTTGCGGGGGAGAACGGGCGCGGGCGATAGCACGAAAGTTGCAGCAATAATGCGGGTTTTCGCGCATCGAGAGGACGGATTGCCATTGCAAATGCTGTTCGGGCAGGCCTATATTCCGGCATAGATGAGGCTGTGCCTGTGGCGGGACGAAGCTGATCCCGAACGAAGCCCCGGGACTAATCAAGAGATCCTCTAGCGAAGAGATCCGATAGAGCCGCCGGCTTCTGGAGTCCGTATGCGAACGATGCGTTGCCTGTTTCTCTCCCTGATTGTCTGTGTCTGCTTTAGTACTTCGATCTTCTCGGTCCCCGCCCGCGCCGAAACGCTCAGCGCCGGAGTGGGGGCGTGGAGGATCTCCTCCACGGCGCCCGAACAGCGTCCGCTGATCATGTTCTGTAGCGGGGTTCTGGCGTTGGTTGGAGTGATGAGCGGGCGAATCAATCCGTAGGGAGACGAGTTAAACCGCGATGGGATGAGGTTGTAGGATGGGCAGCCCGTGAATGGGCTGTCCTTTTTCTGCGTGCGCGAGAGACTTGTGGGCGCGCGAGGCTTGTGGGCGCGCGAAAGAGGCCGCGGCAGGCAGGCTTGCGTGCGCCTGCGCGCTTGTTAGCTGTCTCGATTCCCTGCCCGCGATTTCGCCGCACAGCGGAGACGGAAGACTCTACCCTGAGCATTGAGATGTGTGGGCGCGATGCGCCTGGGAGCGTTCCACGCGTCCTGCGCATGGGTGCGCGGGTGCGGGGGCACGCAAGCATGTCGAGTTTGAATGAGGGGGAGATGCCATGAGAGTTGTGGACCGAGTGGAGAGAGTGGGCCGGAGGAGAGAGAGCAAGGCCGCGGGAACCGTCTGCATGGCAGCGGCGTGGATTCTGCTTGCAACGCCAGCGCTTGCGCAGGACGCAAACGGAATGGCGCAGAACGGGGCCGATCTGAGCGGTGCGGCGGCGAGCGGCACGGCGCAGGAGGAGCGGACGGGCGTCGCGCGGCCCGACTCGGCGGCGATTACCGTGACGCCGTATAGCGACTCCGACGACGCAGCCGGCAGCGCGCCCAGCGTGCAGCCGGCGCCACCGGCGAAGCCCTCGGCGGCGGTTCCCGCGGCTGCGCCCGCAACAAATCCGTCGGCGGCTTTGAACCGCAGAACGGCGGCGGCGAAGCTTATGCCAACGGCTGACGGCGAAGGCATTGCGGCAAGCGGCAAAGATGCGGCGGGCTTCGATCCCGATGCCAGCATTGTGACCGAGGAGACGGCGGGACGGGCCGACCGGCTGCTGCAGAGTGAGACGGCGGCGAAGGAAAATTCGGACGCGGGCATCGTGACGCGTGTGCCTTCGCGGCCCGGCGAGGTGCCGGACGGGACGCTGGTGAAGGTGAAGCTGATGGAGGAGCTGTCCACGCTGACCACCAAGCCGGGGACGAGCTTCAGCGCAGAGGTGAGCGAGCCGGTACTGCGCGATGGGCAGGTGGTGGTGCCCGTGGGCGCGCTGCTGGAGGGGCGCGTGACCTGGGTGCGCGAAGGCAAGCGAGTGGGCGCGGCGGCGGCGATCCACCTGGAGGCGCGCACGGTGACGCTGCCCGACGGATCGCGGTACATGCTGCGGGCGCGCGTGATCGACACGGATAGCTGGGACGACACCAAGGTGGATGGCGAAGGCACGATCCTGCGCAAGGACCACCCCAAGGCGATGGATGCCATGACAACGCTGTCGACAGTGGGAGGAATGGCCGCGGGCGCGGCGATGGGCGGAGTGCCGGGAGCGGTGATCGGCGCAGGCCTGGGCGCGGGCGTGAGCACGACGGTGTGGATGCGGCAGGACCGCCAGGCCGACCTGCCCAAGGACCTGGGCGTCGTCTTCTGCCTCACCGAGCCGATGCGCGTCACGCCGATGAGCGCGCGTCTGGCGCGGCCGGGCGCGGGAATTGCCGGCGCGGAGTAGTCCGGCGCAAGTGGAAGCTGTTTCGCTGAATCCATCGAAAGCCGCTCAGATGAACTGAGCGGCTTTAATTTTGTGGCGTGGGACCACAAGCTGGATTCTGGCGCGGTGACTGGCGAGGCCGGGAACCGCATCAGGAGGTGGCTGGCAAGGACGATTGCGTGGATTGCGGTTGGGGCTTTCTGCGCAGGAAGGCCGCGGAGATGAGGGTGATGACGAGGCCGACCGGAAGGGGCTCCAGGAAGGTCATCGCAGCGTTATAGAGCGGGTTGTCGTACATCACCTTGAGCTGCTTCAGTTGCTGCAACTGCGCCTGAATGGCGGCGGCGCTGGCTCCCGAGGCCTGCATCTTGGCGACCATGTAGGCGGCGTACTTGTCCATGAAGCCGGGCAGGAAGTTGAAGTAGAGGACCTCCCATGTGACGACATAGAAGACGCAGGAGATGAGGGTGATGGAGATGCCGACGGCAAAGCCGCGGGCGAAGGTGATATGGCCGCCACTGGCGTCGTCGCGGAAGGAGCGGATGCCGAAGAAGACCAGAAGGAAGGCGAGCACCATGGTGGTGTAGCCGACGTACTCGCCACGGTCGAAGCCGATGCGGTCCGCGAAGGGAATGGTGGCCGCCATCATCAGGGAGATCAGAACGCCGGAGATGAGCCCAAAGGTGAGAATGGTCTTTTTCATTTGTGCCTCCTGAGGTTTTTTGTCTGCGGACACAACATACCGCGCCGGACGGGGGCGCTGTCGTCATCCTTTGGGATGATTTTGGCCGCGAAAGGACACAATCATTCGTTTGGATGAGGCGTTCACAGACTGCGAAAAAAGTCTTGGATGGATCGAAAAGCTGACCTCAGGGGCTAAAGCCCCATTGAAAATTGGGCCCTTATGGCACGGCTGAAGCCGTGCCCTTAAGCAAAACGGGGTTTTTCCGCAGCCTGTTCAGGGAAGCAGGCCGAACTCCTTGCCAAGCTGCACGGCCTGGGTGCGCCGACGTGCGCCCAGTTTGTCGAAGGCACGGCTGCAGTGGGTCTTGACCGTGTTCTCGCTGACAAAGAGCCGGCCGGCGATCTCGCGGTTGCTCATGCCCCGGGCGACCAGGGCCAGGATCTCCATCTCGCGCCGGGTGATGCCGAGGTCGTCCCGCTTCCTGTCGTCGGGGACAAACGGCCCGCCGGCGGGGACCGGGACTTCCTTGACGACGACGCGCTGGCGCGGGCCGATGAGCCGGAGGCCGAGCCAGATGCCAAGCGCAGCGAAGACGATAGCGACGAGGCCGCCATAGATCTCGAGCGAGTGTTCGAGCACCAGGAACTGGTACTCCGACCACTTGAGCAGGGTGATGAGGACCCCGCCGATCAATCCGCAGATGAGCACAGTGCGCTTCATTGGCTACTGAGGAATGGATGCTCGCCGGTGCGCTGGCGATCTTAGCCCGTGCAAAAACAGATTCCTTCGCTTCGCTGCGGAATGACAACAAGCGGGCTAGTCGTGGAGCTGTGCGAGGAGGCGCTTCCAGTTGGTCCGGTTGCGGCGGTAGGATTTTTTGAGGTCTTCGAGGATGCGCTCGAAGTCGGTGTGGCCGCTGAGCCTGCGCCATGCGGGGTTCTTGGTGAACCAGGGATAATTTTCGTTGCCGAGGTAGATGGCGCGGCGCAGCCAGTGGAGGGCCTCGGACTCGTCGCCATCCACCGCAAAATAGGTCGCCAGGCGATAGGCCATCTCGCCGTCGGCCTCGGCTGCGGCGAGGGTCTCTTCCAGAATGAAGCTGGCGGCGGTGGCGCGGTCGCCGAGCTGGACGTAGCACATGGCGATGGTGGGGAAGACGATGCGCAGGCTGCGCTCGTCGGCAACGACCTGCTCCAGCGTTTGAACGGCGCTCTTCAGGTCGCCCAGGCGCATCTGCTGGTAGCCGAGCGAGATTCGCAACAGCGGCTGGCGCGGCTCCAGCGTGAGGCCCTTCTCGATCTCTTCGCCGGCCAATTCGAGCTGGTTCTGATACTGGTAGACGCGGGCGCGGTGGTTGTAGATGATGGCCGCGTTCGACGGGTTGAGGCGCAGCGAGGTGTTGAACTGGTCGAGCGCCTCCTCGTAGAGGCCGTCGATGCGCAGCGTCTGCCCGGCAACGAGGTGGACGTTCCAGTCGTTGGCGGCGGACTGGAGGAGGTGCTCGATGCCGTGGCGGGCGGACTCTTTTTCTCCGCGCGAGAGCAGCATGTAGACGCGATAGAGATTGGCCTCGACCGAGCCGGGATCGAGCTGGAGGGCGCGGTCGAAGGCGCGGCGGGCCTCCAGTACATGCATCTGTCCGCCCAGGCCGTGGCGCGCGTACTGCAGGTGGGCGATGCCCAGGCCGGACCAGGCGGGCGCGTAGTCCTCATCCTGCTTGATGACGCTGGAGAACATCTCGCAGGCGCGGTTGAGGTCGTCCAGCGAGCCGGTGCGCGAGATGAAGGACGAGAGCACGGCGCGCGCCTGCAGGTACTCCTCCGACAGGGCCTGGTTGAGTGAGACGCGGCTCGGCGAGGGCGATGTGTCGCGCGCGGCGTCTGTGGTGGCGACGGGATTCTCCAGATCGCCGAAGCCTTGCAGGGTGGAGAAGACCTCGTTGCATATCTCGGTCTGTACGCTGATCAGGTCGAAGGAGGCGACGTTGATGGAGCCGCCCGCGCGGACGGACTGGGTGGGGATGTCGAGCAGTTGCCAATTGAGGTCGAAGCCGGTGCCGGAGCGCAGGAAGTTGCCCGCCAGCACAAAGCGCACCAGCAATTTTTTGCCGATGGCCAGCGGGTCGAGCTGCTGCGCGGGGACGGCCATCAGCGAGCTGGAGGGGCGGACGACCAGCGAGGTCATGCGCGCCAGGCGCGCGGCGATGGCGTCGGCCAGCGCGTAGCCGTAGAGCGGCGCGGGGACGGTCTCGGCGCCGGCCGCCGCCGTATTGCCGAAGTTCACGAACGGAAGCACGACGATGGAGTTGTGCTTGGCGGTGGCGGCAGCGCCGGATTCGCGGAAGCGCTCGGCCAGCATGGAGAGGAGGCCGGTGGCGCGCTTTTCTTCTTCGGGGGCCTCCATCTCCAGCTTGTCCTGCGCGGGCAGTTGCGAGATGGCGTCGCCGGGCATTGGGAGCGAGTCGAGCTGGAGGGCCTTCATCGCGGTGCGCAGCGCCTCGCGCACATCGGCGGCGGAGGCAAAGCGCACCGAGGGCTGTTTTTCCAGGCAGCGCAGGATGAGCGATTCCAGCTCGACCGGAAGGTCTGGGACGATCTTGCGAAGGCTGGGCGGGTCGGCGAACTGAGTGGCGCGGATGGTCTGGAAGTCCGGCGCGTCGGCACGGCGGAAGGGATGGCGACCGCTGACCAGCTCGTAGAGGATGAGGCCGAGGGCGAAGACATCGGACTGCACGCTGGAGCGGCCGGTGACGAACTGTTCCGGCGCCATGTATGCGATGGTGCCGCCGCGCGCCGTGTAGGTCGCCTCGGGCACGGGAGGCTGGCGACGGCCTGCGCTCGCTGGGTCGAAGTCGGCCTCATCCCGATTGAGCCTTCGGGCGAGGCCGAAGTCGAGGATCTTAATCAGGCCGCCGTCGGTGAGCATGACGTTGGCGGGCTTCAGGTCGCGATGGAAGATGCCAAGCTGGTGCGCGGCGGAGAGGCCGTCGGCGATCTGGATGCCGGCGGAGAGCGCGAGCTGCAGGCTGGCCGGGCCCTCGGCGATCACTTTGTCGAGCGACTTGCCGGGGATGTACTGCATCACGATGTAGGCCTCGTCCTCGCCGCCCGACTCCGACGGCGCCTCGCCGACATCGTAGATGGCGGCGACGTTGGGGTGGTCGATGGCCGAGGCCAGGCGGGCCTCGCGCAACTGCGTGGCGCGGACCTGTTCCAGCGAGAGCGCGCCGCGCTTCAGCAGCTTGAGGACGACGGGGCGCTGCAGCAGCGTGTCGGTGGCCAGATAGACGACACCCGATCCGCCCGCGCCGATCTTGCGCTGGATCTCGTAGTGGCCGATTGTGCGGCGCTTCATGCCTTGATTATCGCAAGGTTGGGGGTGGGAAACATTGCGAGGAGGCCAATTCCCTCAGAGATGAGTTGTGTTCAGTTCGGGAATCTTCGCCGTATACTGATGTCCATGCTGACCCGTATCTACATCGACAACTTTCTCAGTTTTGTCAACTTCGAATACAAGCCGGCGCAAAAGCAGATTTTGCTTGGTGCGAACGGTAGCGGCAAGTCTTCGCTGCTCGAAGCGATACGCTTCGTCAAACAGTTTGTAATTGACGACTTGAATCCTTTCACCCAATCCACACGGACACGCTGGCAGGATCGGCCGCTCCAAGTAGTTGAGATCGACGCCATATTGGACAAGAAAGAATACAGATACCGAGTTGAGATTCAATTTGCACCAGAAACTAAGCAACCCTCCGTACACATGGAAAGCCTGACGGTCAACGGCACAACTGTGTTTGAACTGGCGAATGGAGAAGTACATTTTTTTCTGAACGACGGAAAAGAAGCGACGCCGGTTCCCTTCGGTGTCACTCTTTCGGCATTGAAACATGCGCAGTTGAGTAATTTGCATGTCCGCCGGTTCATCGAATGGATCGAATCCGTTCACTGTTTCAAAATCGATCCTTATGCGGAAAAGATGGTTGAGCGCGCAGACAGTGAGGAGAAGTATCCCGACTATGAAGTTGAGAACCTTGCGGGTTGGTACCTTTATCTGCTCGGGGCGTTCCCCGATGACAACGCAAGGTTTCTGACCGCTCTCAGATCTTGCCTGAATGGATTCCACGCCCTCCGGTTCGCCCCCGAGGACGACGGCATACGAAGACTTCGAGCAGAGTTCATGGGGCCGACGAAGAAAAAAGAACGCTACTCTCTTTCGGAACTCTCGGACGGTCAAAGAACCTTGATCGCTCTCTATATGATTCTCCACTTCTCGATCAGCAAGGGGAACACAGTATTCATCGACGAGCCCGACAATTATGTCTCGCTAAGCGAAATACAGCCGTGGCTTATGGCCGCTACGCAAGAGGTGGAAGACCACAACGGACAACTCATCCTCATCTCGCATCATCCAGAACTCCTGAATCAATGGGCGACCGAATATGGGCTGCGGTTCTTTCGCGAGGAGAATGGTCACGTTCGGACGGAAAAGTTCAAGGGCGATCCAGATGGCTCGTTGCAGCCTTCCGAGTTGATTGCCAGGGGATGGGAACTTGCCTGAGCGCGTCGCCAATATCATCGTCTTGTGCGAGGATCAGGAACAACAAAACTTGATCAGAAGATATTTGGGCTGTCTTAATTTTAAAAAATCTCAGTCAGAAGAACCCCCGCTATTTGTCAACTCTGGGGAAGGACGGATGCGGATCGCAATACGTTCGTAAGCAGTTTCCCAAGCAGGTTGCGATGTGCAGAGGAACTCTCGGCAAGAAGACGAAATGTCTCCTGATAGTGATGACCGATGCCGACAACCTCACCGTGAAGTCGCGCGAACAGACCTTGTATGGTGAACTCAAATCGGTTAATCTCACCGCCGTTACGAACGACGAGCCAATCGTCATCCTGATCCCAAAGTGGCAGATAGAAACTTGGATTAAGTGTCTCTTGGGAATACCCATGAGGGAAGATGACCAGTTTAGCGATCGACCTCCGGTTCAGCCCGACCAGATCAAGACGGCTGCGGTGACACTATTCGATTGGACAAGACCGAACGCTCAGATTGGCGTTACCTTCGTACCCTCTTTGCGATCAGCATTGCCACGCTGGCTGAGAATCGGCTGAACCTGTTGATTTGGCTAGCAGCCAGAGTCAATTGAGAGTTGCTGCTTGCGCCAGAATCATGGGCTACAGTCCGAGTTCGAGCGGGCCGCAAACCGCGCGACGCCGTCAAGTAACTCCGCGTTGTTTCGGTTACTTCTTTTTGCCCTGGGCCGCGACGGCCTGCATCGCCGCTTCGATCTTCGCCGGATCGCCCAGATAGTAGTGCTTGACCGGCTTGAGGGATTCGTCCAGCTCGTAGACCAGCGGGACGCCGGTGGGAATGTTCAAACCGACGATCTCGCCGTCGGAGATGCCGTCGAGAACCTTCACCAGCGCGCGCAGGCTGTTGCCATGCGCCGCAACGACGACCCGGCTGCCCGACTTCACCATGGGCGCGATGGTCTGGTGCCAGAGCGGAAGAAAGCGCGCGACGGTGTCTTTGAGGCACTCGGTCAAGGGAAGTTCGGCCTCGGAGAGCCCAGCGTAACGCCGGTCGTGGCCCGGCCAACGCGGATCGGACTTGTCCAGCGGCGGCGGTGGGATGTCGTAGCTCCGGCGCCAGATTTTCACCTGGTCCTCGCCAAACTTGTCGGCCGTTTCGGACTTGTTCAGCCCTTGCAGCGCGCCATAGTGGCGTTCGTTGAGGCGCCAACTGCGGTGTACGGGAACCCACATCAGGTCCATCTCGTCGAGGATGGTCCACAGCGTTCGGATGGCGCGCTTGAGCAGCGAGGTGTAGGCGACATCGAAGGTGTATCCCTGCTGCTTCAGGATGCGTCCGCCTTCGAGCGCCTCGGCCCGGCCCTTTTCCGAAAGGTCCACATCGGTCCAGCCGGTAAACCGGTTCTCCCTGTTCCACTCGCTTTCGCCGTGACGCACCAAGACCAGCTTGAACATCGTTCCTCCCTCGCGGCACGGCCCCACGCCATGCCTGCCGCCATTATAGAAGGGGACGATCGAAACACGGGACCGCGCCAGGCGCGGGGAATATGATTGCAGGCGTGAGTTCGCAGGCACAATACAGGCTGGGCGACATTCTGGCCAACGCGATTACGCATGGCGTGGGAGCGGCGCTCGCGCTGGCCGGGGCGGCGGTGCTGATCGTGCGGGCGTCGCGCGGGGATGCGTGGCTCATCGTCAGTTGCAGCATCTACGCGGCGACGCTGGTGCTGGTG
Source organism: uncultured Acidobacteriaceae bacterium (assembly GCA_963767315.1). GTDB lineage: Bacteria > Acidobacteriota > Terriglobia > Terriglobales > Acidobacteriaceae > Edaphobacter. The sequence goes on from CAVYDK010000020.1 coordinate 100,373, forward strand.
TATGTGTGCTCCACGCTCTACCACTCGCTGGTGCGCACGCGGGCGCGCCACGTCTTCCATGTGCTGGACCACTCGGCGATTTATCTGCTGATTGCGGGGACGTATACGCCGTTCATGCTGGTCTCCATGCGCAGCCGACTGGGATGGACGCTGCTGGGCGTGGTGTGGGGGCTGGCGGTGGCGGGGGTGGTCTTCAAGAGCCTGGCGCTGGGCAAGTTTCCCGCCGCGTCGGCGACGGTGTACATACTGATGGGGTGGTGCATTATCTTCGGCGTGCGTCCGCTGCTGCACGCGATCACATGGCCCGGAATGATGTGGCTGGGCGCGGGCGGCCTCGCGTATACGCTGGGGATTGTGTTTTTCGCCAACGACCGGCTACGCTACTTCCACGCGCTGTGGCACCTGTTTGTGCTGGCGGGAAGCGTGACGCACTACTTCGCGGTGCTGCTGTATGTGGTGCCGCTGCGGCGGTGAGGGCGCGGCGTGCGCGGGCTTTGACGGAGTCCTACGACGCCTTGTGGCGCTTGCCGAAGAAGAACATGATGGCGCCGAAGGCGAACATGAGGCTGCCCCAGACCAGATTGATGTTGATGCCGAGGGACTTCTGGTACAGCGCGGCGTCGCCGTGGGTGTAGAGGCCAAAGACGCCCATGATGCCGCCGATGAGCAGAAAGACGAGGCCGAGAGGGATGCGGATGTCGAGACCCATGCGTAGCTCCAATTTATTAAAGAAAAAACGCTGGTTGTAAGTTGTAGGTTGTAAGTCTCTAACTCACAACTTACAACGTATAACTGTTTTTCAAGCGAAGACGATGTTGAGGACGACGGCGAGGGCGAGGACGGCGAGTGCCCAGACGGTCGGCCTCATGTACCACGGCTTGTCGGCTTCGACGGGTTTGGGTGTGAGCGAGTAGACCAGCCCGGCCAGCTCCGGCTCGGGGCGCGGAGCGGACAGGCGCGAGACCGCGACGGTGACGACCAGGTTGATGGTGAAGGCGAAGATGGCGGTCCAGAAGTTCTGCGCCATGTCGCTGGGGTAGCGGTGGAGGATGGCGATCCATCCGCCGTGAATGCCGGCCGCGTCGCCCAGCGGCAGGGTGAGTCCGTGGTGGACGAGCGCGCCCGCGGTGCCCGCGACCAGGCCGGTGAATGCGCCGTGGCCGGTGGTGCGCTTGGAGAACATGCCCAGCAGGAAGGTGGCAAAGAGCGGCGCGTTGACCAGCGCGAAGACCAGTTGCAGCGCGTCCATGATGTTGTTGAAGCTGGTGACGGCGTAGGCCGCGCCAATGGACAGCACAATCCCTCCGATGGTGGCCATGCGTCCCATCCAGAGGTAGTGCGCGTCGGAGGCCTTCGGGTTGATGTAGGCCTGGTAGATGTCGTAGGTCCAGACGGTGTTGAATGCGGTGACGTTGCCCGCCATCCCGGACATGAAGCTGGCCAGCAGCGCGGTCAACCCCAGTCCGAGCACGCCGGTGGGGAAGAAGGTGAGCAGCATCACGGGGATGGTCTTGTTGTAGTCGTAGACCGGGACTCCGTTGGAATCGACGACGTCCTTGCCGGTAATGGCGTCGGTCTTGACCGGGATGATGCCGTGGGGATGGGCCTCGTCCAGCGGCAGCGGCTTGCCCTCGGCGTTGACGTAGGAGGAGGCGACGGCGGGGTTTGCCCCGGCTGCCAGCCCGCTGGTGTGGGTGGCGATGGAGACTGCGATCAGGCCGGGCAGGATGACCAGGAACGGCAGAAACATCTTGGGCACGGCGGCGATCAGCGGCACCTTGCGGGCGGAGTCTTCGGAGTCGGCGGCCATGGCGCGCTGGATCACCAGGAAGTTGGTGCACCAGTAGCCGAAGCTGGAGACGAAGCCGAGTCCCATCACCAGGCCGAACCACTCCACGCCCAGCGCGTTGGTGTTGGCGTGGGCCATGCCCTGCCAGGAGTGGGTCATGTTGGCGGGGAGGGTGTGCTTGATTCCCTGCCATCCGCCCACGTTGCGCAGGCCGATCCACACCAGCGGAAGCAGCCCGGCGACGATCAGGAAGAACTGCAAGAACTTCGTTGTAGATCGCGCTTGTGAGCCCGCCAAGGAAGATGTAGCCCAGCACGATCAGCGCCGACAAAATAATGGAGACGTGGAAGATGTAGGCGTCGGGCAGGATGTTGTGGAAGAGGCCCAGCTCCTGGATCAGCAGCGCCATCGCGTACATTGAGATTCCCGAAGAAAAAATCGTCATGAAGGCGAAGGAGAAGGCGTTGACGGCGCGCGTCTTCTCGTCGAAGCGCATGCGCAGGAACTCCGGCACGGAGCGGGCCTTGGAGCCGTAGTAGAAGGGCATCATGAAGATGCCGACAAAGCACATCGCCGGGATGGCGCCGATCCAGTAGAAGTGGCTGGTGAGGATGCCGTACTTGGCGCCCGAGGCGCCCATTCCGATCACCTCCTGCGCGCCGAGGTTGGTGGAGATGAAGGCCAGTCCGCAGACCCAGGCGGGGATGGAGCGCCCGGCCAGGAAGAAGTCGCTGGAGGTCTTCATGTAGCGCTTGAGGGCGAATCCGATGCCCAGCACAAAGGCGAAGTAGACCAGCATGATGAGCCAGTCGATGTAGGTGAGGTTCGTTGGGGTCACTTTGGGCTATCCTTGGACGGCGAGTTCGCTGCGCGTGGTTGTGTGGGTTTCAAGTTCCCGAAAACTGTAAATGTTTGCATCGGGTGAGTCCAGCGCCGAATCAGGCCCCACGACAGAAGCCCGCAGCGGTGGCCGGTAAACTTGCTGGCAAAAAAATGTTGCGCGCGGCATCCTGTAGCGGCATTCTGCGCATCGTATGGTTGGTGCGCGGAGGCAGGTTGCGCGGGCCGAGCCGGAGGCGGGCTGCCCGCACAGCACACCGCGCAGACTTCAGGGCTGGCGGGGCGGGTGCATCGGATGACGGAGAACGAACAGCGATCGATCTCGCGGAGCGCAATTCCACAGAACGCAACCACCGTTCTGTTGATCGACGACAACGCGATCCAGGCAACGACCCGCCAGGCAATCCTGCGGCGGGCCGGGTACTTCGTCATCGCGGCGCTGGATCCGGCGCGCGCGCTGGAGCAGTTTCAGCACGACGAGTTCCCCACCCCGATCGACGCGGTCATTACCGACCACGTGATGCCCGGCATGAACGGCGCGGAGTTTGTGCGCGAGTTGCGCAGGACCCATCCCGAGCTGCCGGTGATGGTGATCAGCGGCATGGAGGACGCGGAGGTCGAGTACGCGGGGATGAATGTGCGCTTCCTGGTGAAACCGCTGATGCCCGATCTGTTGCTCTCAAACCTGCGTGAACTGCTGGAGCAGGAGCAGGTGGGCGTCGCCTAAGCCGTTCCGTTTCAGCGCGCAATACTGAGAAACATCTCGATGTGATGTGCGTCACGCATCGAACTACATCCCTGGCCTGATATCTGAGACAATGAATGGGCGATGAGCCTTCACCCCATGCCGGAGTTCGGAAGCTTCTGCCTGCTGCTGGCGCTCATTCTCACCCTCTATAACTTTGCCGTCGGAGGCTTTGCGCTGTGGGGCGCGACGCCGGGCGGGCTGCGCGCGACCGGCATTCCCAAGTCCCGCTGGAACCGCCTGGGCGAGACGGCCCGCCGCGCCGGAATCGCCAGCTTCGTTGCGCTGTGCTGCGCGGCCTTTGCCCTGGTGTGGGCGGCGCTGACCAACGACTTTTCCGTGGAGTACATCCGCGCGCATAGCAACATCGCGCTCAATCCGGCGTATAAATTTGCCGCCATGTGGAGCGGGCAGGAGGGCTCGCTGCTGCTGTGGGCGTGGCTGCTGGGCGCCTACGGCTTCGTCGTCCGCATGCGCTATCGCATCGACGTTCGCCTGACGGCCTTTGCGTCGGTGATTCTGGCGGCGATCCAGGTCTTCTTTGTTTTGCTTCTGGTGGTCGCCGCGCCACCGTTCTCCATCGCTCCGGGGCCGGTAGCGGCCGATGGCGCGGGGCTGAACGTGCTGCTGCAATATCCCGAGATGGTGATCCATCCGCCGATGCTGTACCTGGGATACGTTGGGTTCTCGGTGCCGTTTGCGTTTGCGCTGGGCGCTCTGATGATGCGCTATCCCGGCGAGAAGTGGATCCACATCACGCGGCGCTGGACCATGGTGACGTGGCTTTTTCTGACTTGCGGAATCTTTCTCGGCGCGCACTGGGCCTACTCGGTGCTGGGATGGGGCGGCTACTGGGGGTGGGACCCGGTGGAGAATGCGTCGCTGATGCCGTGGCTGACGGGCACGGCGTTCCTGCACTCGGTGATGATGCAGGAAAAACGCGGCATGATGAAGAGCTGGAACGTATGGCTGATCTTCAGCACTTTCCTGCTGACCATTCTGGGGACGCTGCTGACGCGCTCGGGAATCATCAGTTCGGTGCATGCCTTCGCGGAGTCTTCGATCGGCGCGTGGTTCTACACCTTCATCGTCATCGCCTTCCTGGTCTGCCTGCTCACCTTCATCCTGCGCCGCGACCATCTGAAGTCGGAGAACAAGCTGGAATCGCTGGTCAGCCGCGAGTCGAGCTTTCTGTTCAACAACATGATCCTGCTGGCCGCCTGCGTGACGGTGCTGTTTGGGACGCTGTTTCCGCTGCTCTCGGAGGCTGTGACCGGCTCCAAGGTCACGACCGGCGCGGTCTACTACAACCGCGTAAACATTCCCATTGGGCTGTTTCTTCTATTCCTCACCGGCATCGGCCCGCTGCTGGCGTGGCGTTCGACCACGCTGCGTTCGATCCGGCGCAACTTCGTGCTGCCCTCGATTGCCATGGCCGCGACGGCGGTTGGGCTGATGATCGCCGGGCTGCGTCCGTGGAACGATGGCGACGACATGGAGTCCACCTTCTTCTCCCTGATCGCGTTTACGCTGGCGGCGGGCGTGATTACGGCCATCGTCGAGGAGTTCACCCGCGGGGCCAGAGTGGTGCGCACGCAGACGGGCAAGAACCTGCTGGCGTCGGCCGTGCTGCTGACGAGGCGCAATACGCGGCGTTACGGCGGCTATATCATCCACTTCGGAATCGTGGTGCTGTTCATCGGCATCGCGGGCGGCGCGTTCAACCAGAACCGCGAGATGGTGATGCGCTATGGCGACACACTCTCCATCGGCCCCTACCGCCTGGTCAACGTGGGCAATACGCAGGAATCCACGCCGAACTACGACACTAACTTCGCGCGACTCGATGTATACAAGAACGGCAAGTACATCAAGCAGCTCTCGCCGGAGAAGCGTACCTACTTCGCTGGCACGAACCACGAACAGGCATCGACCATTGTGGCGCTGCACTCCCGCGCCGATGCCGACCTGTACACCGTCTACGAGGGGACAGATCCGGATTCAAACATGCCTGAGATCAAGGTCTTTCTGAATCCGCTGATCGCGTGGATATGGATTGGCGTGGTAATTGTGGTGCTGGGGACATTCATCGCCTTGGTCCCGAATCTTGTCCGCTCGCCGGCGCGAGTGCGGCAGGAGAATTCGGCTGGCACGCCACCAACTGCGGCACTGGGCGCGACGAGTGATGTGGCGAAGGTGCCCCATGCGTAGACGCGAACAATTTCGGAGCGCTAGGCTCGCGGGTGGTCCGGTCTTCTGGGCGCGAACGGTGCAGCTCGCTCTGCTGTGCGTGGTCACTTTCGTCATGCTGGGCGCGGGGCAGTCGCGCTTCAACCGCCTCGGCCACGAGCTGATGTGCTCCTGCGGGTGCGGGCAGATCCTGCTGGAGTGCAATCATGTGGGCTGTCCGGATTCGGCGCGCATGATCGGCGAGCTGAAGGCGCAGATCGCCACCGGCGAGAGCGACACCGAGGTGCTCAACTGGTTTGTGGCCAAGTACGGGGCGACGGTCCTTGCGGCGCCCATCCGCGGCGGCTTCGACAACGTGGCGTGGATCGTGCCGGTGGCGATCTTCCTTCTGGCCACGATCGGCACCTTCGGGATTGTGTGGGCGTGGAAGCGGCGGGCGCTGCAGATGGCCGGCGCGGCGGCAGAAACCGGCGGCGGCAACCTTTCCGCGACCGGCGAATCCAATCCACAGGACGCGGCCCTGCGCGAGCGCATCCGCAGAGAGACGGAGTACTGAATGAGCCTCATCGCCGCCATTGCCGCACTCACACTCGGCTGCTTCGCGTACATCTTCTGGCCGGAACGGGACCCCTTCGTGCAGGCCGACAAGACGCGCGTCGACTATCTGCGCGAGCGCAAGGAGGCAATCTACGAGAACCTGCGCGACCTCAACTTCGAGTTCCAAGCGGGCAAGTATCCCGAGGCCGACTACAATCAGCAGCGGCGCGCGCTGGTGGACGAGGCCGCGCAGGTGATCGCCGAAATGGAAACGCTAGTTGCGCGCGGCATGAAGAGCACCCGCGCCAGGGCATAGAAAGCAATGACCACTGCATATACTGAACGCGAATCGATGCACTCTACTGCAACGCATCCCCAATCTGACGATTGAGAACTGGACCCACTGACCTTGACCATTTCAATGAGAACGCTTCGCACTTCGACCAGGACGCTGTGCGCTCTTTCGTCTGCTGTCTGCTTGATGCTGTGCTGCATGATGCTGTACACGGCGACGGCGATGGCCGCGTCGCTGACCGGCGTGGTGACCGACCGCACCACCGGCAAACCCTCGGCGGGCGATACCATCGCCGTAATCAACACGGCACAGAGCATGGATGAGATCGCCAAGGCAACCAGTGACGCGCAGGGGCGCTTCCAGGTGAATGCGCCGGACGGCGGGCAGATTCTGCTGCACGTCACTCATCGCGGCGCGGAGTACTTCAAGAGCGTTCCGCCGGGCGCGAGCAGCGTGGCGATCGACGTGTACGACTCGGCGGCGAAGATCGACGGCATCAGCGGCGAAGCCACGGTGCTGCGCGCGGAGACCGATGCCAGCGGCAAGACGCTGAACCTGGCGGAGAACTTTTTTGTGCAGAACGCCTCCGCTCCGCCGCGCACCCAGTACGGCAGCAATACCTTCGACTTCTACCTTCCCAAGGGCGCGGTGATCGCGCAGACGCTGGCCAGCGCACCCGGCGGCCTGCCCACCAACACCGAGGTGAAGACGCTGGACGCGGCCAACGGGCACTATGCGTTTACCTTTCCGGTGCGCCCGGGCGAGACGCGCTTTCAGGTGGCGTACAGCATGCCGTACAACGGCAAACAGGCGTTCTCGCTGAAGCTCACGGTGCCCACCGGCGACTTTGCCGTGATGCTGCCAAAGACGATGCAGTTTCAGGGTTCGGCGCAGTTCCAGCCGCTCAACCAGGACACGAATGCGCAGAGCTACGATGCGCATGAGCCGGCCTTCGCGCAGCCGGTGGAGTTCAGCATCAGCGGCTCGGGCCAGTTGCCGCAGGCGCAGGAACAGGCTCAGGGTGCGGGCGACCAATCCGGCAACGTCCAGGCCTCCAACGGATCGCGTCCCGGCGGAGGGCTGGGCGCACCGGACGATCCCAACGGCACCAACGATCCGTGGTCGCAGTACAGGTGGTGGATCCTGAGTTTTCTCGGACTGGCGCTGGTGCTCGGCGCGGGCGTGATGCTGAAGGCTGGTGCGCCCAATGCGGCCGTCGCAGTTGCCGGAGCGGCCCCGCCGCTCGCGTCTGCGGAGGGTTCAGCGCCAGTCGCAACGCAGGCCGGGGTCTATGCAGCTGGCGTGGCCGCCTCGCCGACTGCTGGTGCGCCTTCTTCGCCTGCGGCTGCGGGGCCGGGCGCGCTGTTGCGCGCGCTGAAGGACGAGCTGTTTGTGTTGGAGACGGACCGGCTGGCCGGCCGGTTGAGCGAGGCGGACTACGCAGCTCAGAAGGCCGCCTTCGATGTGGTGCTGCGGCGCGCGCTGGCTCGCAGCGAAGCCTCGCTTGGCGCGTCTAATGAATGAAGCGGCAGGCGCGGCTGCATGAGGCAGATGTGCGCGGCCAGAGGAGACTATGAACACCTTTAAATCGACGCTGATGCTGGTCTTGCTGATGCTGGTCCTGGTCCTGATCGGAGAACGCATCGGCGGAGAGAACGGGATGCTGATCGCATTCGCGATCTCGGTTGCAATGAACTTCACGGCCTACTTCTTCAGCGACAAGATCGCGCTGAAGATGTACCGCGCGCAGCCGGTGACACGCGAGCAGTTGCCGCGCGCCTACGAGGTGGTGGAGCGGCTGGCCGCGAAGGATGGTCTGCCGATGCCGAAGATCTATGTGATTCCGAGTGAATCGCCGAATGCGTTTGCGACGGGGAGGAACCCGCAGCACGCGTCGGTTGCGGTGACGCACGGAATCCTCGGGCTGCTGACGGACGAGGAGCTGGAGGGCGTGCTGGCGCACGAGCTGGGCCATGTGAAGAACCGCGACATCCTGACCAGCTCGATTGCCGCGACGCTGGCCGGCGCGATCACGCTGATCGCGCGCATGGGTTACTGGGCGTCACTCTTCGGCGGCTACGGCGGGGGGCGCGGCGGGCGGAGCCGCAATGGCGGGCTGGGCGCGCTGTTGATGCTGATTGTGGCGCCGATTGCGGCGAGTTTGATTCAGCTTGCCATCTCGCGCTCCCGCGAGTACGAGGCCGACGCGACGGGAGCGCATACCACCGGCAATCCCTATGCGCTGGCCCGCGCGCTGCAGAAGCTGGAGGACTACTCCAAGCGCGTGCCGCTCGAGGCGACGGCCTCCACCGCGCACCTGTTCATCATCGCGCCGCTGATCGGAGGCGGCGTGGGGAGACTGTTTTCGACCCATCCGCCCACCAGGGAACGGATACGGCGGCTGATCGGGCGTGACCTGGTCTAGTGCCGGCCCGGAAGAGGGCGGAGCGCCGGTGCGCTTAGAATCGTAGAGAGATGAAAACTGGAATCATCGGCCTGCCGCAGGTGGGCAAGACTTCGCTGTTCAAGATCCTGACCAAGGCGAAGACGGAGGGCTTTGGCCACTCGCGCGAGGCGCACATCGGCATCGCTCGCGTCCCCGACGCTCGCCTGGACAAGCTGGCCGCGCTGGCCGGAACGCGCAAGACGGTCTACGCGACGGTGGAGTACGCCGACCTGGCCGCCATCGGCGAGGACGCACTCAAAGAGACTTCGTTCCTCACCAGCCTGCGCAATGTGGACGCCATCATCCACGTGCTGCGCGCGTTCGCGGACGAGACGATCCCGCACGTGGGGCCGATCGATCCGCTGCGCGACATCGGCAACGTGGAGATCGAGCTGATCGTCAGCGACCTGGGCCAGATCGAGAAGCGGCTGGAGCGCGTGGCCAGGGACATGAAGAAGCAGAAGACCGCCGAGCTGGAGCGCGAGCACGCGCTGCTGCTGCGCTGCAAGGCGCAGACCGAGGCGGAGAAACCGCTGCGCGAGATGGAGCTGACCACGGAGGAGAAGAAGCTGGTGCGCGGGTTCGTCTTCCTCTCGCAGAAGCCGATTCTGTACGTCCTCAATATCTCCGAGAGCACGACGCTGGGCGCGGACGTGGAGGCGGCGGTGGCCAAATATGGGCTGACGGAGGCGGCTTCGCGGCCAAACTCCGGGGCGACAGCGATCTGCGGCAAGGTGGAGGCCGAACTGGCCGAGATGGAGGACGACGAGGCGGCGGAGTTTCTGGAGGGCTACGGCCTGACGGAGAGCGGGCTGGTGCGGCTCATCCGCAAGAGCTACGAGCTGCTCGGCCTGGTGAGCTTCTTCACCATTGGCGAGCCGGAGACGCGCGCGTGGACGATCCCCGCCAACTGCCGCGCGCAGGAGGCTGCGGGGGCGATCCACTCCGACCTGGAGAAGTACTTCATCCGCGCCGAGACGATCCACTGGGACACATTGCTGGCGGCGGGATCGGAGGCGGCAGCGCGGGCGCAGGGAACGCTGCGGCTGGAAGGCAAGGACTATCCCGTAAAGGATGGCGATGTGCTGAACATTCGCCATAGCGGGTAGCGCGATGAACATCACTACCATGCCTGTGACACGCTTCTGGCTGGCCCTTGCGCTTGGGCTGTTTGCCGGGCTGGCGGACTATATGGGCGGATTTCTGCTGGTGCTGCGGTCGCCCTCGGCGCGCGTGCTGCGCTATTTTGTGGCGCTGGGCGCGGGATTCATGCTCTCCGCGGCGCTGCTGGAGATGCTGCCCGAGGCCTTCAAGTTGAACGCCAGTGCTAGCTGGACGGCGGCTCTGGTGCTCATCGGATACTGCATCGTGCATCTGCTGGAGCACACGCTGGTGCCGCACTTCCACTTCGGCGAGGAGACGCACGCGCACGAGTTCCTCTCCGCGCGCAGCAGTTACTCAGTGGCGCTCGGCCTAGCCACGCATACCTTCTTCGACGGCGTGGCGATTGGGTCGGGGTTTGTGGTGTCGGCGTGGCTGGGGTGGGTGCTGTTTATCGCGATTTTCCTGCACAAGCTCCCCGAAGGCTTCACCGTGGCCAGCGTGATGCTGGCCGGGGGACAGGGACGGCGCGCCGCGCTCAACTCTGCGCTCTTCCTGGGCGCGACGACGGTGCTGGGAGTGCTGGCCATCAACCTGCAGCCGGGCTGGGTGAAGGCCGGGCTGCCGCTGTCGGCAGGGGTGACGATCTATGTCGCCGCGACCGACCTGGTGCCGGAGGTGAACCGCGAGCCGGGCGTGCGTATGGCGCTCGTCTTTTTCGCCGGTATCGCCCTCTTCTTCCTGCTGCGTCTGCTGGGGCCGGGGTAGCCCCTTGGTTCTTTCCGAAACACACGATCCGCAAGCTCTCTTTGTAATGGCTCGGTTTTGATAGGGACGGGCTTCAACCCGTCCGTTCGCAGCCAAATAAGACTGGGGCTTTAGCCCCGGAGGGAACCTTCCTCAACAGACTGACTGACGACCGTTCTACTGCAGCACTTGCAGCGTAACAACTGCGCTGTGCACCAGCGCGTTTCCCGTCGGCCCGGTTGCGGTTCCGGTGACGGTGAGCGTGTATGTAGTCGATTGAATCGACTCGTTGTCCGCGTTGATGCGGTTGCCGCAGCCGGTGGCCAGCGTTGCCAGCAGAATGCAGGACGCGGCCGCCATGAAAACGACGATAGCCTTGCGTCGTCGAGCGAAGGCGATCGCTGGCAGCAGCAGAATCACCAATGACGCCTGCATCCCAGAGCTTGCTGACTGTGGCGCGAAGGGGCGCGAGGGCTGGCGGAGCGTGGCCAGCGGCGTCTGTATTGTTACGGTGAAGCTGGTGACCGCACCGCCGGGCGGAATGAAGGAGGGGTTGATCGACGAAGTTGCGCCTGTCGGCACTCCCTGGACCGCGAGCGCGATGGGGCTCGCCATCGCCGCGCCCAGCATCGCGACGGAGAAGCTATAGGTCGCCGAGCTGCCCTTCGGAATGCTCTGCGAGGTCGCGCCCGTGGCCGTCAGCGTGAAGTCCGAGGCCGGGCCCACCGCGAGCCCCGCCGTCGCCGAGCTGCTGGGCAGGAAGTCTGCGTCGCCGGAGTAAGTTGCGATGAGGTTGTGCGCGCCCAGCGTGAGCGAGCTTGTGGTGAACGTGGCCGCGCCGGTTGAGAGCGGAACGACAGAGAGCGTGGTGCTACCGTCGGAGAGTGTGACCGAGCCGGTTGGCACGCCGCTGGTGGTGCTCGTCGCCTGCACGGTCAGCGTAACGGGAAGGCCCAACCCAGGCGAGCTGGTGGAGGCGGAGAGCGAGGTCAGCGTGGGGGCCTGCGCGATGCTGAGGTTGGCGCCCGTCGTTGACGCAGTCACCGCGACCGTATAGTTTCCCGCAGCGCTGCCGGTAAGCATCGCGGAGATGGGATAGAGTCCCGCGGGAGACAAGGCCGCAGCGGTAGAAGTGAAGACCGCCGAGACCTTCCCCGCGTCTTGCGCGAGAACGCCGGTGAGTGCGCCGCTGAGCGGGGGAATGGCCTGGCCGTAGAGGATTGACACGGGGTTGGGCGCAATGGTGACGGCGAGCGGCGTCACCGTCATCGCCAATGCGGAGGACTGCGCCGCGCCATGGCTCGCATCTCCGGCGTAGGTGGCAACCAGGCTGTGCGCGCCCGCAGCTAGCGTGGATATGCTGAAGCTCGCCGAGTCGGAGATCAGGCCTGCCGTACCCAGCGCGGTCTGCGTTCCGCCGCTGGTGTCCAGAAATGTAACGCTGCCGGTTGCAGTTGTCGCGGTGGTCAGCGTCGCCGTCACCGAGCCGCTGCCATAGACAACCACCGACGGACCGCTGAGCGCGAGAACGCCCTGCGTGGTAGTTCCAAGTCCTGCAATGGTGTGAATATCCGGCCCCGGCGCGGGCAGCGCGTCGAGCTGGCGCACGCGCTGGTTGCCGCTATCGGCCAGCGTCAGCAGTCCGGCGGGCGAGATGGCCACGGAGCGCGGCGAATCGAGGCTGGCCGAGACTACGGGCGCATTGTCTCCAGCAAAGGTCTCCGTTCCCTGCCCTGCGACGGTGGTGATGACTCCCGCAGGCGAGATGCGCCGGATGCGATGATTCGCGCTGTCGGCAAAATATAGATTGCCCGCCGCGTCCATCGCCAGGCCGCGCGGCAGGGCGAGGCCGGCAGCAGTTGCCGGACCGTTGTCGCCGCCAAAGGACTGCGCATTGCCGCCCACAACTCCCGCACCGGCGACGGTGGAGATGAGACCGCTCGCCGCGCTCACCTCTCGCACGCGGCCGTTGTGCGTGTCTGCGATGTAGAGGTTTCCGGCAGCGTCCAGCGCGAGGCCGTTGGGCGAATCGATGGAGGCGGATGTGGCCGGGCCGTTATCGCCCGTGAAGGCCTCCACGCCGTTGCCCGCGATGGTCGTGATCGCACCTGTGGCGGCCGCGATCCGGCGCACGCGGTGGTTGTTGGTGTCGGCCAGATAGAGGTTGCCCGCAGCGTCGAACGCGAGCGCGGTGGGCAGGTCGAGCTTGGCGGCTGTCGCCGCGCCGCCATCGCCGGAGAAGCCGGCCGCGCCCGTGCCCGCAATCGTCGCAATGATTCCCGTTGCGGCGTTCACCTCGCGGATGCGCTGGTTGTGGCTGTCGGCGATGTAGAGATCGCCAGCTGCGTCCAGCGCAAGTCCGGCGGGCGAGTCGAGTTCCGCAGACGTGGCCAATCCACCGTCGCCGGCAAATCCCTGCACGCCGTTGCCCGCGACCGTGGTGATAATTCCGGCCGACGTGACCTTGCGGACGACGTGGTTGCCTGTCTCGGCGAAGTAGAGATTGCCAGCCGCGTCGAAGGCGGTTGCGGAGGGTAGCATCAGCGGAAGCGTTGTGGCCTGGGTCTGCGCGCGCGCGCTCGCAGCCAAGCACGCGGCAACGAAGATCAACGAGGCAAGCGGCGCGCAGTGGCGCGCAATCCTGCCGCAGGCCTCACCACAGAGACGCGTGGCTGCGCGCATTGGGTCGGTGCTGCTCTGCTTCCCCATTCGCTTCGCTCATAATTCATGCACGTTCGCGCGCAGTGTTCCGCGCCATTCACGCGAACCTCTTCCGCGTTTCGCGCATTTTCGCCGCGCTCTGAGGGTAGCACGAGGCATCGCTCCAGCCCAGCCTTTGCGAGCGGCCTTTGCGAGTGGCCTTTGCGGGCGGCGGACGCGCGATGGTAGGCTGCTCAGGGAGCCGCGGCGGGCTTGACTGGCAACTCGAATCCGGAAGAGCCGCCGCCGCGACACAACCGAACCCCACGGAGGAGAAATGCCAAGGTACTGTCTTACGTTCGACCTGCAGAACGACCCCAAGAAGATCGCCGAGTACAAGCGCCGCCACGAGAAGATCTGGCCGGAGGTGCGCGACAGCCTATATGCCGCCGGCGTCGTCGATATGGAGATATATCTCACCGGTACGCGCATGTTCATGATCATGGACGTCAACGACAGCTTCTCGCTGGATAAGAAGGCGGCCATGGACCGCGCCAACCCCAAGGTGCAGGAGTGGGAGGCGTCCATGGCGGAGTTCCAGGACGTGCCGGAGGGCGCGGACCCGGTGCGCCGCTGGACGCCGATGGAGAAGGTCTTCGACCTGGCGAAGCAGTAAGGGCCGAACGACGCAGCATAAAGAGGACCGATGATTCTGACCCCGCTCGACTGGCTCGTGATCGCCGCGTACTTCGCGCTGAACCTGGCCATCGGCTTCTTCTATATGCGGCGCGCGTCGGGCGGCATCGGGGAGTTCTTCCTCTCCGGGCGCAACGTCTCGTGGTGGCTGGCCGGCACGTCGATGGTGGCCACCACCTTCGGCGCGGACACGCCGCTGGTCGTCACCGGGCTCATCTACGCGCAGGGCATCGCCGGGAACTGGCTGTGGTGGTCGTTCCTGCTTTCGGGGATGCTCACCGTCTTCTTCTTCGCGCCGCTGTGGCGCCGCGCGCGCGTGCTGACGGACATGGAGTTCGCCGAGCTGCGCTACAGCGGCCCGCCCGCGACGTTTCTGCGCGGCTTCCGCGCCGTCTACCTCGCCTTCCCCGTCAACACCATCATCATGGGATGGGTGAACCTGGCGATGGCGAAAATTCTCGCCCTCACCCTCGGCCTGACGACGACGCGCCAGCAGCTCACCGGCGTCTTTTGCTGTCTCGCGCTGACGCTGGCGTATAACGCCGTCTCCGGCCTATGGGCGGTGCTGTGGACGGACCTCGTGCAGTTCATTCTCAAGATGTCCATGGTGATCCTGCTGGCGTACTTCGCCGTCCGCGCCGTCGGCGGAATGGGGCCACTGGCCGCGCACGTCCGCGCCTTCGACGCCGCGCACGCCGTCAACGGACACGCGCGCGACACGCTGGCATTTATCCCATCGTCCGCGTCGCCGTTCTTCCTCAGCTTCCTTGTGCTGCTCTCGCTCAACTGGTGGGCGAGCTGGTATCCGGGGGCGGAGCCGGGCGGCGGCGGATACATCGCCCAGCGCATCTTTTCCGCGAAGAACGAGAAGCACTCCCTCGGCGCGACGCTGTGGTTCAACATCGCGCACTACGCGCTGCGTCCGTGGCCGTGGATCCTGACCGCTCTCGTCGCGCTCGTCCTGCTGCCCAACCCCACCGCCGCGCAGGGAGGGATGGAGGGCGCGTACGTCTGGGTGATGGTGCATTATCTTCCGCCCAGCCTGCGCGGGCTGATGCTGGCGGGGTTCGCGGCGGCGTATATGTCCACCATCGGAACGCACCTGAACCTGGGCGCGTCGTACATGATCAACGACATCTACAAACGGTTCTTCGTGGCGGGGCGCAGCGAGAGGCATTATGTTGCCGCGTCGCGCGTAGCGACGATCCTGGTTGCGGTGCTCTCGCGCCAGCGCGATGGGATTCATGCTCACGCATGGCGCGTCCATCGCCACGGCGTGGAAGTTCCTGCTGTCGCTGGGCGCGGGCGCGGGACTGGTCTTCATCCTGCGCTGGTACTGGTGGCGGATCAATGCCTGGAGCGAGATCGCCGCCATGACCGCGGCGGCGACCATCTCGCTGACGTTGGAGAGCGCGTGGGGAATGCCCGCCGTCCGCGCGCTGCACCGGATCGATCCGGCGCTGGCGCTGGCGCCGCTGAACCAGGACGACCCGCACGCCTTCGCATGGCTCATGCTGACGACGACCCTGCTGACCACGGCGATCTGGCTGGCCGTCACGCTGGCCACGCAGCCCGAGACGGAGGCGACGCTGCAGGCCTTCTACGACCGCGTGCGCCCGGCCGCGCTCGGCTGGCGGCGCTTCGCGCAGGCGCGGGAACAGGTGGATTCCACGCTGGGCTACAACTTCTTCCACTGGGTGCTGGGCTTCACGCTGGTGTACGCGATGCTCTTCGGCGTGGGCGACCTGCTCTTCGGGCGCATCGCTCCCGGCTGCGGACTGCTGGCGCTCAGCGGAAGCCTGCCTCGCCGTGCTCTTCTACAGCCTCAACCGCCGCGGCTGGTGCGTCTGGCGGTAGTAGTAGGGCCGTTAGGCCATCATTATCTTTTTCGTTGATTATTTAAAAAACACTTGACTCCCTGAAGAAGTGCTGTACCTTATCCAATGAAGAGACAAATCTTAAATATGAATGTTGTAAACGCTCTATTGTTGCTCTACGAACCAATCTCCTCTCCCTTCTGAAACATTGGCATTAGAATAGGCGCTCCCGCAGAGTAGCTTCGGCAGACTATCCGGCCATCATCCGATAGCCCACACTTAGGCTTTATTACCACCACTGTGAGCAGTGTCACAATCAGTTCGTCGCCTCCGCCCCCGCCGGTTGCGCAATAAAAGCGAGAATCGCAGAGGGACACTATGCGAGGCGATCGACGAATCTATGGGCGGACTGGATTCCGGCACGCCCGTGATACAACCCATTACCCTGGCGAGCACATGCAGCGGATGTTTTGCAGAACGCCGCATGGGAATCGCGCTAGAGTGATGATTCTGTAGGTTGAATTGGTCACTTCGATGGAACGGCCATGTCGTTCCGTTGGATCAACGCATGTTAGCAACAGTCATGATTTGATTTTTTGCGCCGTTTAGGAGGCACGATGGCAACTGCTCACCCAACTCTCAAGAGAAAATACCAAGTGTTTATAAGCAGCACCTTCACGGATTTGGTTGAGGAACGTCAAGAGGCTGCCTTGGGGGTTGTTAGAACTGGCCACTTTCCTCTTGCTCTTGAGTATTCCGGACCCGTGCCTGCCGCAAAACTCGATGTCATTAAGAACGCAATTGCTGCCTGCCAATTCTACGTCATCATCCTCGGCCATCGATATGGTAGCGTCGGAGTCGGCCAACGCAAGGGGACAAGCTATGTTGAACTGGAACTCGATGACGCGGAGAGCAAGCATCTGAAAATTCTCGCTTTCGTAATGGATAGAGAGAAGGTGAAGAAGCTGCGGAATCGCCTAAGGCGGCCAAGAGACTTAGAGGAAATCCAGAACGAAAAAAAATATTGGCGGCTTTATGACCGGTTGACTGCAGGCGTCAACGGACCGTTTTATGTGCCGTTTACCGAGCCTCACGAAATCTTCAATGAACTCCGTTTGTATTTTGCCGCGGACCATGATGACGTGAAGGGCTACACCCCAGAACCCATGGCTGAGGAAGACGCTAACATTTTGCGGGTCTCGGCGAGTAACGAGATTGTAAAAGAGACGATTCAGCGCCTTGGGCAGTTCAAGTTTGTTGACCCACGCCTAAGTATTGCCAAGGAGAAGAAGTTGGCGCTCGCGAGAGCATTTAAGCAATTACACGGGGAACACATCGGCAACCAGTGGAGGAAAGTCTTCATCGAATCGGGAAGCACTTTGGCATATGTCGCGAAGGAGCTTGCGCCTCAGTTGCTCAAAATGGGAGCTCGACCTGAACGGAGGATCATAACCAACAACGCCCTCGCATATTTGTATTTGTGGCTCTGCGCGGGTGTCCTCTGTCATCCGGAACCCGAGGGACCTCCCGACAACAAATACGGAGGTATGTTCGGAGCTTTAACTGCGCGAGACCGCAGTCCCGACTACAGGCAACCGGCCCTCGAGTGTTACGATCCGGAGGCCGTTGAGCTGATTCAACAAATGAGCATAGACGTGTTTGGTGAGCCTGAGGACAACACCCGTTCAATTCTCCTCGGGACGGCGTCCGCTCTACAGTTGAGTAAGGATGTCAAAACTGAGGGTGGGGCGGTCGCGCCTCTAGGGTTGTCCGAATGTCGTGGTTTCCATGGTGGGTCGTACGAAAATCGCCTGTTCAAACGTTGCATGTACCTCTCGAAGATACCTGCTTATATTTTCATGCACGATGAGAAGATTAATTGGCCTGTGAATCCAGGGTTTTGTCACTTCCTATGCGACTCGGGATATCCATGGAACACATTTATAGCGAATTACCCTTTGTCACTATGGATCGCGTGCGAGACTAACACTGTTGACAAAGTCCTCCGGGAGGCCAGAAATGGGCTGTCTGCTGGTGATTGGAAGCTCGCCACATATGAGCTCGCCACATATGGGAAAGCCACGTCCACACCAATAGTTATGGCCACGAATAATGCTTTTCGAAAGGCGTGCGATGCCATTGGCGTAAAGCCATTCGAGGCGCAATGCACAGAGACTCAACGTTTCGGTAAGGCTATTAAGTAGTTGCCGGGTGCCCCAAGTATCGGTTTGAGACCTGGGATAGTTGAACCCCATCTTCCCGCGTCGCTCTCAGCCCAGCATCTCCAACCCGTGCTTCTGGACGATGGTGAGGAGCTTGACGGCCATGCCGCTGGGCTTTTTTACGCCGCTCTCCCACTTCTCCACCGTGGACTCGCTGGTGTTGAGGTAGCGGGCAAAGATGGGCTGGCTGACGCGCTGGCTCTCGCGAATCCGCTTGATCTGCTCCGGCCGAAAGCTCTGCGGGACGGCGAGACAGGACGCGTCGAAGTGGCGCATCGTCGCCTTGTCGAGCGCGCCCACCTTGAACATCGCCGAAGCCGAGGAGTGGATCGCCTCAAATGCGCCGCTCTTGAACTTACGCTTCGTCGTCATGGCATTCTCCCTGGTTGCAAATCTCAAACCAATCTTGTTCCCGAAGCAGTCGATCAACCTGCTGGGCCGACAGTTGCTTGTAAACCTTCGCAAGCTCCCGGAATCCGGCCAGTTCGTCGTCCCGGATATTCGCCCGGTCTTTCTTGGCGAACAGATATTCATACACCCAAAACTGCCTTCCCCGGGCAAGAACAATGGAGCGGTACAAGTTCTTGCCCAGGCGCTTCTTGAAGACCCCTCCGCCCAGATCGTCTGCCTGCCCCAACATCACCTGCCGAATGGCGGAACAAAGCTCGTCATCCGCGATGTGCGCCTTCCTCGCCGCCCTGGAGAACCACGCTGTCTTGAAGACCCGGTCTGACGATCCAGCTTGTCCGCCATACTCATATAGTATCACCCAGTGCTACCTTTAATACCAGACAATTATTTGGGGGGCCTGAAGGCTTACGATCCGGCGAGGTGGCCGATGCCGACGCCGATGATATAGGTGACGGCGCCTTCGAGGGCGCCGACGGCGGTCATCTCCAGGCCGCTGGACCACCAGGAGCGGATGGTGATGAGCGACTTGGCCGCGCCGACCGCGAAGTGCGCGATGAGCGAAATGACAGCCGCGACGACGATGGCCGGAATCCCGGACATGAAGAAGAACGGGAGCACCGGGATGAACGCGCCGATGGCGGTGGAGAGCGCGCCGGAGGTGGCCGAGACCCAGGGATTGCTGAGTCCCTCGGCGGTGGTGTGCAGGCGCTCGCGGGCGAGGGCCTCGACGAGCTGGCCCTTCTTGGCGGCGATGTGGCCGACGAAGTGGTCGGCGTCCTCGGCGGTGAGGCCGCGTATCTGGTAGGTGAGGGAGAGGAGCTCGCGCGCCTCGGACTCTCGTTGTACTCGACGGCCTCGCGCTCGCGCTCGTACTCTGCCTCGTAGATCTCGCGCTCGCTCTTGGCGGCGAGGTACGCGCCGGAGCCCATGGACAACGCGCTTGCGATCATGCCGGCGAGACCGGCGATGAGGACGTAGTGCGCGCCGCTGGGGCTGCGCTCGGTGGCCCCGGCCACTCCGGAGACGATGCCGAAGATGGCGCCGAGGCCGTCGTTGACACCGTAGATGGCGTCGCCGATCCAACTGGCGGCCTGGGGCTGGCCCTTGGAGCGCGCGGCCATCAGATTGTCGAAGGCGCGCTTGGCCTGGTCGGGGTCGAGCTGGGTGGGCGGCAGGTGGTGGCGGATGAGGTTGCCCAGGGTGATGTAGTGCTCGCGCTCGTCCTCGATCACCTGGTTGAGGATGTCGATGGTGGGCGGATCGCCGAGCTCCTGGATCTGATGGCCGTAGCGGGCGATGTCCCGGCTCTCGTCGAGTTCCAGGCGGCGCAGCGCAAGGTCGAGGCCGCCGATGCGGTTGGAGAGCGAGTCGGCGTCGCCGGATTCGCTGCCGTCGTACTCCGGCACAGGCGCGCCGAGGGCGGTGAGGCGGCTGGCCCAGAGATCGGCGTGGTGCTGCTCGGCCAGGGCAAGGTGTTGCAGCGAACGGCACTGCTGCGGATCGATGGCCTGACGCGAGAGCGCATCGTAGGTGTGAAAGCCTCGCATCTCGGTCTGCCAGTTGTGGGTGAGCGCTTCGACGAGATGTTCCTGTGTCCCGGGTGTCCATGCGTAACAGTGTGCCACGCAATGGGGGTTTGCGTCGCGTGGAGAATTGCTTTTAATGCAGCAGCCAGGTGCTGAGGCGGAAGGTGATCCAGGCCATGGTGTAGGCGACGGCGCTCATGTATGCGAACTGGAAGATGGGCCAGCGCCAACTGTTGGTCTCGCGCTTGACGGTGGCCAGCGTGGAGGTGCACTGCATGGCCAGGGCGAAGAAGACAAGCAGCGAGAGCGCTCCGGCAAGGCCGATGGAGTGGCGCAGAGCGAGGCCGACCTGGGGCGTCTGGTAGAGCGTGCCCAGCGTGCTGACCACCGTCTCGCGCGCGACGAAGGCGGTGAGCAGGGCGACGCCGACGTTGCGGTCGAGGCCAAGCGGGCGGAGCGCGGGTTCCATGGCATTGCCGATGGCGCCGAGGTAGCTCTGCCCGATGGGGCTGAGCTGGTGGTGATGCACGGGGAAGTTGGCCAGCACCCAGACGGCGAGGCTGGTCAAAAGGATGATGGTGCCCACCTGACGGACGAAGATGCGCGCGCGGTCGAGCAGATTGATTCCCAGCGAACGCCAGAGCGGAAGGCGAAACTCGGGCAGCTCGATGGCGAAGGCGGCGTCGTCCTTGCGCAGCAGCGAGAGATGCAGCAGGCGCGAGGTGATGAGGGCGGCGACCATCCCGATGGCGTAGAGGCCCATCATGGCGCAGGCGCGCAGGCCGAGGAACTGGCCGACGACGGGACGGTCCGGAATGAAGGCGGCGATGATCATGGTGTAGAGCGGAAGCCGCGCGGAGCAGGTCATGAAGGGCGCAACCAGGATGGTGGTGAGGCGGTCGCGGCGGCTGGAGATGGTGCGCGTGGCCATGATGGCGGGCACGGCGCAGGCATAGGCCGAGAGCAGCGGCAGGAACGAGCGGCCGCTGAGTCCGAAGCGGTACATGGTGCGGTCGGCGATGACGGCGGCGCGCGCCATGTAGCCGGAGTCCTCCAGCAATGCGATGACCAGGAAGAGAAGCAGGATCAGCGGCAGGAAGGTGAGCACCGAGACGACGCCCGTCCACAGGCCGCCGATCACAAGCGAGTGCATAACGCCCGCGGGAATGAATGCGCCGAACCAGACGCCGAAGGCGGTCAGCAACTTCTGGAAGAGAGCGCTGGCCGGAGCTGCGACGCGGAAGACGGTCTGGAAGACACCCAGGGTGATGATGAAGAAGAGGGCCGGGCCAAAGACGGGATGGAGGGCGACGCGGTCGATGCGGCGCGACCACTCGGAGGGCAGCGGACGGCGATAGAGGCCCTGGTTCTCAATCTCGGACATGCTGCGCGGACAGCCGATCTGGCGCTGCTCGACGTGGGGCTGCATGACGGGCAACAGCGGGGACTTGGCGGAAGCGGCCTTGACCCCGACGAAGCGGCGGATGGCATCCATGCCGACGCCTGTGCCGGCGCTGACCATGGCGACCGGAGAGTTGAGCTCCTGGGCCAGCGAGAGGGGATCGAGATAGCCCTCGCGCGCGGCCAGAACGTCGGTCATATTGACCACGACCAAGGTGGGCAGTTTGTGCGCGATGACCTGGCGGGCCAGCGTCATCTGGCGGTGGAGCTGGGTGGCATCGAGGATGAGAAGGACGGCCTCGGGACGCGGTTGGCCTTCGATCTCTCCGCGCAGCGCGCGCACCGCGATGCACTGGTCCTCCGAGATGAGGTCACTCTCGTCACCCTCCATGCTCCATACGCCGGGCAGGTCGAGCAGACGGGTGCGGGTTCCCTTGATCAGCCCTTCGTGCTGCTCCACGGTGACGCCGGAGTAGTTGCCGACCTTCTGGCGCAGTCCGGTGAGCCGGTTGAATACGGTGGACTTGCCTACATTGGGGGGGCCAATAATCGCTACTGTACGGAATCCTGGCAATCAGCCTTCCATCCTGACGGAGATGAGGGCCGCCGTCGCCTGGCGCAGGGCGACATCGGCGTCGTCCACGCGGTAGACCGAGAGCGCACCGCCGGAGACGCGCCGGATGAGCTCCACATGCGCTCCGGGACAGAAGCCCATGCAGCGCAGATAACAGAGATGGGGATCGTCCCCCATCCTGGAGATGAGGGCGTGGGCGCCAACGGCGAGATCGGAGAGCGGAATCGTCTGCGGACTCATGGGGAAAGACCAATCCAGCACTGGTAAGTGCTGCACTACTAAGTGGATTATATATAGGACTAATCCAGTCGTCAATCGAGCGGGATGGAACCACCCTCGGTTGAGCCACCGCCTGGCAAGCGCGAATCTAGCTGACTAACAGGCGCGCGAGCATTGGGGGATTTGCGGAGGAATGGGGCGGGCGGCCGTGCTATGGTGAGGGTGCGGTGGCCAGTTTATTCAGTGACGAGATTAAGTTCCCGGAGCCGGAGAAGCAGGGGTGGTGGTGCAGGTTTTTCGGGCGCTTCTCCGGCGGGAACGTGCTGCGCGGGCCGGAGTATGCGACGCGGCACATAGCGGCGCGGGCGACGTTTACGGTGCTGCTTGGGCTGTCAGCGGTCTTCGGGGTACTGTGCGGGTTGATGCTGGTGTACTCCATTGATCTGCCGCAGATCGCTGAGTTGCAACGGTACCGGCCGGACACGACGACCGAGCTGCTGGACATTCATGGGCGGGAGATTGGGTCGTTCGCGCTGGAGCGGCGGGTGGTGCTGCCGTATACGGCGTTTCCGCCGGTGCTGCGGCAGGCGCTGCTCTCGATCGAGGACAAGACATTCGAGCGGAACTGGGGAGTGAACCTGGTGCGGGCGGTGGGCGCGGCCTGGCGCGACATCCACTCGCGGAGCCGTGCGCAGGGCTCGTCGACGCTGACCATGCAACTGGCGCGGAACCTGTTTTTGTCCAACGAGAAGACGTACGGGAGGAAGCTGCAGGAGATTCTGCTGTCGGTGCAGATCGAGCGGGTCTTCACCAAGGACCAGATCTTCCAGATGTATGCCAACCAGATATATCTGGGGCACGGGACGTATGGGTTCGAGGCGGCGTCGGAGTACTACTTCAGCAAGCATGTGGGTGATCTGACGCTGCCGGAGGCGGCGCTGCTGGCGGCGCTGCCCAAGGGCGCGGAGTACTACTCGCCGGTGAACCACCCGGAGCGGGCGCTGCGGCGGCGCAACCTGGTGCTGAGCGAGATGCTGGCGGACAGGAAGATTACGCGCGAGCAGGAGGAGGAGGCCGAGGCGACGCCGCTGGGGTTGAAGATCGAGCCGCCGCCCAACTCGGTTGCGCCATACTTTGTGGAGGAGGTGCGACAGCAGTTGGAGAAGGAGTATGGAGCGGAAGAGGTGCAGGGCGCGGGGTTGAAGGTGTATACGACGCTCGACCTGGACCTGCAGTTGGTGGCCAACAAGGCGGTGCTGGACGGGACGGCAGCATACGAGCGAAGGCACGGGTGGAAGGGAAATCTCCAGAATGTGGCGGCGGCGGGAAGCGATTTAGAGACGTACAAGCATCCGGACTCGGCGGGCGAGATCGAACGCGGCGGATACTATCACGCGCTGGTGACGGAGGCGGCGCCGGAGCGGGTGATGGTGAAGATCGGGCCGACGCGGGCGGTGATGACTCCGGCGGACTGGGCGTGGACGCAGAAGACGGCCGGGGACAGCTTTCTGAGGGTTGGGGACGTGGTGTATGTGCGGCTGGGCGAGGGCTCGGCCGACGGTGTGCAGCACGCCGAACTGGAGCAGGACACGGGCGCGCAGGCGTCGCTGATGGCGGTCGATAACTCGAACGGAGAGGTCCTGGCCATGGTGGGCGGGCGGGACTTCGCGCTGTCGCAGTTCAACCGCGCGACGCAGTCGGAGCGCGAGGTGGGTTCGTCGTTCAAGCCGTATGTGTACACCACGGCGGTGGAGGCGGGGGCCAAGCCGGATGACACGATTGTGGATGGGCCGGTGAGTTTTTCGACGCCCAACGGGCCGTACACTCCGCACAACTACGAGGGCGACTACAAGGGGACGATCACCCTGCTGAATGCGTTCGCCGAATCGCGCAACATTCCGGCGCTGAAGCTGGCCGACAAGGTGGGGATCGGCACGGTGATTGCGACGGCGCACCGCTTCGGCGTGACCAGCAATATTCCGGCGTTCCTGCCGGTGGCGATCGGCGCGGCGGACATCTCGCTGATCGAACAGGTGGGGGCGTACAGCGTCTTTCCCAACGACGGAATACGCATCGAGCCGCACACCATCCGCAGGGTGGTGCGCGCCGATGGGCTACCGATGGAGGAGCCGCCGCCGCAGGTGGTGGAGGTGATCTCGGTGGAGACGGCGCGGACGATGATGCAGTTCCTACAGGCGGTGACGCAGCACGGAACGGGCGCGGCGGCGGCCTCGCTGAAGCATCCCCTGGGCGGCAAGACGGGGACGACCAACGACTATACGGACGCGTGGTTCATCGGGTTTTCGCCGTCGGTGACCTGCGGGACGTGGATTGGCTTCGACGACCGGCAGACGCTGGGCGAGAAGGAGACCGGAGCCAAGGCGGCGCTGCCGATGTGGATGGACTTCATGCGGGCGGCGATTGCCAATAAGCCGGATGAGGCGTTCCCGGAGGGGAACGCTCCGAAGAAGGAGCTGGAGCTGCCGCTGACGCCGCCAGCGGGATCGCCCGTGGTGAAGGCGATTCCCAAGGCCCCGGTGGAGACGGACCCCGACGCGATCGAGCCGGACGAGAATGCGGCGCCGACGGCCGCGCCGGGTGCGGCGGGGGATGGGACGACGGGGAGTGCGCCTCAGTAATTCAGGCCCGGCATTTTATTAACGATTGACATTAGTAATGCGTAACGATACCATCGATCCGTGATCGTCAACTTTCGGGATTCCGACACGGAGTTGCTCTGGGCGACGGGCAAGAGCCGACGCATTCCAGCAGATATCCGGCGCACGACATGGAAGAAGCTAGCCATTCTGAATGCTGCGGTTGAGATTGCCAACCTCAGCGTTCCACCCGGCAATCGCCTGGAAGCGCTTACGAAGGACCGCAAAGGGCAGCACAGCATCCGGGTCAACGACCAATACCGGATTTGCTTCCGATGGCTGGACGGAAATGCCTGCGATGTGGAGATTGTGGACTACCACTAGGGAGAGGAAACGAGATGGCTAAGGCGTTTGCGATACATCCCGGAGAGATTCTACTGACCGAGTTCATGGAGCCGATGGGGCTGACTTCGTACCGTCTGGCGAAGGAGCTGGGTGTTCCGTTGCCGCGGGTCTACGACATTGTGAAGGGAAAGCGGTCAATCTCGGCCGATACGGCGTTGCGGTTTGGGGCCTACTTTGGACTGCCGGCGCAGTTCTGGATGAACCTGCAGAACGAGTACGATCTGCGCACTGCGCGTGCGGATGGATTGGACCAGATCAGGCCGTACAAGGCGGCCTGAGCGGATGGGTCTGCATCGCTCTAGCTGAGCAGGTTGCAGAGGGCGAAGAAGCGGCGGGCGCGGGTGACGTCGCGGGCGATCTGGGCGCGCAGGACTTCGGGGCTGGCGAATCGCTGCTCGGAGCGCAGGCGGAGCAGGAAGGTGAGGCGGAGCGGGGTCTCGGCGGTGAGCGGGATGGGGTGGAAGTCCAGCAGGTGGGACTCGACGGCGAAGGATGCGGCACCGAAGGTGGGGCGGACGCCGACGTTGGTGACGGCCTGGAAGGTTTCAGCGGCGGGGCCGGAGCCGACGGTGAGCGTGGTGACGTAGACGCCGTGGGCGGGAAGCAGTTCCGGGTAGGGCGCGAGGTTGATGGTGGGAACGGCGTAGCGAGCGCCGAAGCCGCGGCCGGAGGCGGGCGTGCTGTCGACGGCGAAGGGGCGGCCGAGCAGGGCGCGCGCCTGGCTGACGCCGCCCTCGGCGATGAGGGCGCGAATGCGGCCGGAGGAGACGGGGCCGCCGCGCAGGCTGAGCGCGTCGTAGATGGTGACGGAGAAGCCGAGTTCGCGGCCCAGGGCCTGGAGGCCGGTTGGGCCGGTGACGCCGGCCTCGGCCTGGCGGCCAAAGCGGAAGTTGGCGCCCTCATGCACCTCGGTGACGTGGAGGGCGCGGGCCAGGACGCGGGTGGCGAAGTCGCGGGCGGAGCTGCGGCGCAGCTCGTCGGTGAAGGGGAGGACCAGGGTGGCGTCGATGCCGGTGGCGGCGAGCAGTTCCAGCTTGCGGGTGAGCGGAGTGAGGAAGAGATGCGGCCTCTCCGGGTGGAGGACGCGGGCCGGATGGGGGTCGAAGGTGATGGCGAGGGATTGGCCGCCTAGAAAGCGTGCGCGCGAGATGACCTCGGCGATGACTCCCTGATGGCCGAGGTGCACGCCGTCGAAGTTGCCGATGGTGGCGACGACGGGGGTGGCCGGGGCGGGCAGTTCGGCGAATTGGCGGTAGGTTTTCAAGTTATAAGTTCTAGGTTGTAAGTTGTAAGCAGTCAGATGTCGAAGGTGAGTTGCAGGCCGTCGTAGGCCAGGCGGATGTGGGGCGGCAGCAACGCGTTGGTGGAGTCGTGGTCGAGGCCGTGGGAGATGTGGGTGAAGAAGGCGCGGCGGGGCTTCAGCCGCTCAACGAGGGTGATGGAGTTATCGAGGGTCGAGTGGGTTGGGTGGGGCTCACGGCGCAGGGCGTCGAGGATGAGGAGGTCGAGGCCGTTGAGCAGGGGAACGCTCTCCGGGGGAAGGTCGCTGAGGTCGGTGAGGTAGGCGGCGGAGCCGAAGCGGAAGCCGGAGATGGTCTGGCGGCCGTGGGTGACGGGGACGCGCAGAAAACGCGCGCCGAAGAGTGCGACCTCCGCGCCGGGGGTGGCGGGGATGCGATGCAGGGCGACGCGGGCGCTGGTGGGATAACTGTGCTCGGAGCCGAAGGTGTAGTTGAAGATGCGCTCGATGGTGAGGGCGGTCTGCTCGTCGGCGTAGAGGGGAAGGTTGCCGGACGAGTGAAAGCTCAAGGGGCGGAGGTCGTCCATGCCGAGGACGTGGTCGGCGTGGCCGTGGGTGTAGAGGACGGCGTCGAGGCGGTGGATGCCGGCAGCAATGGCCTGGGCGTGGAAGTCTGGGCCAGTGTCGATGACGACGTTGTGGCCTTCCCAACTGATGAGGACGGAGGGGCGGGTGCGGCGATTGCGCGGAGAGGGCGCGGGAACGCCGGGCGCGGGCGAGACCGCGGAGAGGCAAACGGCGCAGTCGCATCCCAGCGTGGGGACTCCCATCGAGGTGCCGCTGCCGAGAAAGGTGAGGGTTGCTTGCATTGGTCTCTAGCGGACGATGGTGGGGCGGCCGGGCGCGCCGGAAGGTGGGGGTTGGCGGTTGGCGGCGGAGCGGGCAAGGGCCTGGGTGACTTCGAGGAAGCCCATGCGGATCTCGAAGAGTGCGTTGTCCATGAGCTGGGACTCGGCGGGGGTGAGGTTTCCCTTGGTTTTCTCGGCGAGGATGGCGAGCATGTCGATGCTCTGGCGCGCTCCCATGAGGTCGATCTTGGGCTGCTCGCCCGGCTTGGTTGCGCCGCCGAGTTGCAGGATGGCGGTCATGTAGATGGAGTGGACGATCTGCTCGAAGCTCATGGCGGGGGGATGGTCCATGCCGGGGTTGGCGGCGCGGACGGCGGTGTCGAGGTGGTCGGCGGTCTGCTGGTAGGCGGCGTTGGCCTGCTCCATCTGGCTGGCGGTTGGCGGGGGCGGAAGCTCCGCTTCGGCGGGAGGTTCTGGGGCGGCCGCGGCGGACGGCTCGGGCGGGGCGGGCGCGGCGTGGGGGGACTTGAACTCGAGCGGCGGGGCGGGGGCGGGCGGCGCGACGTGAATTTCACTCGACTCACGAGGCTCGCGCTCGGGGGATGGATCGGCGTCGGGGCGCGGGGTCCCGTCGGAGGTGAACTTGCGGCGGTCGGTGACGACGAAGGGCTTGTTCTGATCGGACATGGTCAACACTCTTTCGGATGGTTCGGATTCGGATGGTGCAATCTGCGTGGTGTTTGGATTCAGACAATCGTTTGGGAAAACAAACAACGGCGAAATGCGGGGATTCTTCCCCTTCCCCTTCGACTGCGCTCAGGGTCAGGGTCAGAATGACAATTCTAATTTCTCATCAAGATTCAGGGACTGCATAGGGCAGGGCGATGGGGGATGCTGTGCCTCCGGGATAGGTGAGGGTGAGGTTGCGGGCCTGAGCGTTTTCGAGGGCCTCGCGGCGGATGATGCCGAGGGCAAGCTGGATCGGCGCGGGTTGGCCGGGGAGATGGATGGAGGCGACGCTGGTAAGCTCCGCGACGGGCTTGCCTTCTGCTTCGAGCTGCGTGCCGGGGGTGGGCAGCGCGCCGGTGAGGATGAAGCCACTGAAGGCGCGGTGGACGCTGCCGCGCGAGTGGATGCGCTCGACGATCTCCTGGCCGAGGTAGCAGCCCTTGGTGAAGTGCAGGGCGCGGGACTGGCCGCCGATGGGCGCGGTCTCCTGCGGGAGGTCTTTGTCGCGGATGTCGGTGCCGAAGCGGGGCGTGCCTTCGAGGATACGGAGCTGTTCGAGGGCTGCTGAGTCAACTTCGAACGCTCCGGCATTGCGAAGTTCATGGGCGATCAAATCGAAGGTGGAGGAATCCGTCCAGATCTCGAACTTCGGGACGAGCGAACTGTAGGCGTGAATGAGATCGATAGAGGCTGAATGCCACTTCACAAGAACTAATTCCAGCGGTTCAAGTCTTCGGAGCAGTAGATCGATGGCGGCGAGAAGACGGCTTGCGTCCGGGCCGGCGATGAGAAGGCCGCGGCGCTGGGCGGTGATGTCGGTCAGCTCGACCTCGTCCATGATGATGAAGCGGTTGAGATGGTCGAGGAGTTTAGCGATCTGATCGCGGCTGGTTTCAAGCAGGATGGAGTCTTCGAGCAGGAAGGCGGTGAGGTCGGCCTGGATGTGGCCCTGGGCGTTGAGCGCGAAGTTGTAGCAGCCCTCGCCGGGGGCGAGCTGCGCGATGGAGTTGGTGACCATTCCATTGAGCCAGCGCAGGCGGTCGGGGCCGGTGACGCGGAGCCAGGCGATGTCGTGAGCGGGGCGATGGCGGCGGCGCGCAGCAGGGCGGCGAGGGCGCGGCGGCGGCGAGAGGCGCGGGCTGGAGGGACTGGGCGGATTGAATGGCGGCGGACATTTCGGAGTCTGTGCAAACCTGCGTACACTGTTAATTATAGCGACCGTGTACGCGGTTGCGCGGAGGTTGGGCGTGGGTTTGCTGCGGCAAGAGGCTGGGTTGGCGGAGTTCGGCGGACTGCGGATGCGCGCGCTGCCGGCGTTGGTTGCGGTTGCGCTGTGCGCCGGCGCCGCATGCGTTGCGCAGACATCCGCGGCAGCGCAGACGAACACGCCGCCAGCCGTGGCTGCGCCGAATGCGGCGGCGCACGCTCCGCTGACCAAGGCGCAGGCCAGCGAGCTGTTTCGCTCGGTGGACGAGATCCTGTCGTTTGCCAGCACGGACACGGGCCTGCCGATTGTGCACAGCGTGAAGCGCAAGCTGATTACGCGCGACGAGGTGAACCAATATCTGCGCGAGAAGTTCGACGAGGACCAGGGGGCGAAGCGGCTGGCGCGGGAGGAGATTGTGCTGAAGAAGTTCGGCCTGCTGGACCGCGACTTCAAGCTGCAGCCGTTCATGATCGGGCTGCTGACCGAGCAGGTGGCGGGGTTCTACGACGATAAGACGAAGACGGTGAACCTGCTGGACTGGATCCAGCCGGAGGAGCAGAAGCCGGTGCTGGCGCACGAGCTGACCCATGCGCTGCAGGACCAGCGGGTGGGACTGACCAAGTGGTCGGTGGTGGGGTCGGAGGCGATTGCCAGGAACGCGCAGGAGGACAACGAACACATCCAGACCGACGAGGCGGACTCGGCGCGCGACGCGGTGACCGAAGGGCAGGCGATGGTGGTCTTCCTGGACTACTCGCTGCGGCCCACGGGCAGGACGCTGGCAAACTCGCCGGAGATGATGGACCGGCTGAAGGAGACGCTGTCGGACACCAGCGGATCGCCGATGATGGCGCGGGCGCCGTTGCTGCTGCAGCAGTCGCTGCTATTCCCCTATAGCGAAGGGATGAGCTTCGAGGGCGCAATCCTGGTGAAGGGTGGAAAGGAGGCCGCGTTCAGCGCCGTGCTGGCGAACCCTCCGGCATCGACCTTCGAGATCCTGAACCCGGAGGCGTATATGGCGCACACACCGGTGCCCGTGCTGCGGCTGCCGGACATCCATCCGCTGATCGACGCCCAGTACACGCCCTACGACGTTGGCGTGATGGGCGAGTTCGACGTGCAGATTCTGACCGAGCTGTTTGGCGGAGATGCGATCGCGGCGGCGCTGGCGCCGGAGTGGAGGGGCGGCATCTACTATGCGGCGCAGAAGCGGTCGGCGGTGACGGCGGAGGAGAAGGAGTCGACCGCATCGATTGGGCTGCTGTATGAGTCGAAGTGGAGGAATGAGGACTCGGCGCGGTCGTTCCTGCGCGTCTACGCGGACGAGCTGCCGCGCAAGTACTCGGGGCTGGCGCGGCGGAGCAAGGATGAGGCAGACGAGAACGAACAGGTCTACTCGACCAACGAGGGCGATGTGCTGCTGACGATCGCTGGGACGGGCGTCTTCGTCAGCGAAGGGTTTCCTCTGGAGCTGGCGCGCAAGCTGCGCGATAGCGTGGTGAGCGTGCAGTCGGATGGGCCGCTGGAGTTGGCGGGGCTGAAGGCGCAGAGGCAGACTGGCCATTCCGGGGATGGGCTGCCGGACCCGGGACTGTCGCTGGTGCGGATGATGTCGTCGGCGGGAGTGATGAAGGCAGCGATGGGCCGCGAAGAGTAGCGCGCAGGGACGATATACTTTGGTTCGGCAAGAGTGAAGTTGTGGATGGGCCCGGCAGCGAAGAGTTGACAGGGCTGGCGCGATGTGGCGCGGCCGGAAGAGGAGTGAGAGAGTTGCAGACAGCGGAGATTGGCATCATCGGAGGCAGCGGCCTGTACGCCATGCCCGGACTTACGGGAGTGCGCGAACATGTGGTGGAGACGCCCTTCGGCGATCCGTCGGATGCATTCATGCTGGGCGAGTTGGAGGGGCGCAGGGTGGCGTTTCTGGCGCGGCATGGGCGCGGGCACAGGATTCTGCCGAGCGAATTGAACTTCCGCGCGAACATCTATGCGATGAAAGCGCTGGGCGTGGAGCGGATTCTGTCGGTCTCGGCCGTAGGCTCGCTGAAGGAAGAGCACAAGCCGACGGAGTTCGTGGTTCCTGACCAGTTCATCGACCGGACGTTTGCGCGGGTGGGAACGTTCTTCGGCGAAGGGATTGTCGCGCATGTTGGCTTTGGCGACCCGGTGTGCGCGACCGTGTGTTCGGCGATTGAGCAGGCCTGCGCGGAGGTTGGCGTGGTGGGCAAGCGGGGCGGGACGTACGTGTGCATGGAGGGGCCGCAGTTTTCCACACGCGCGGAGTCGAACCTGTACCGGAGCTGGGGCGCGGACGTGATCGGGATGACCAACCTGCAGGAGGCAAAACTGGCGCGCGAGGCGGAGATTTGCTACGCCACGATGGCGATGGTGACGGACTACGACTGCTGGCGCGTTGGGCACGACGATGTGACGATCGAGCAGATCGTCGCGGTGCTGCACCAGAACGCGGAAAACGCGGCCAAGGTGGTGCGAGCCGCGATGGCGCGGATGCCGAAGGAGCGGGGCTGCGCGTGCGCCAGCGCGCTGAAGTTTGCCATCCTGACCGAGCGGGAGGCGATCCCACAGGCGGCGCGGGAGCGGCTTGGACTGCTGCTGGGAAAGTATTTGTAACTTATTTTGTTATATATATTACTCCGGTTCCATCAATTGATTCTTAATGAGTTACACATTCAAACAATTATTACTAAAGTAGTTACATATTTGTTTTTGGAAAGCGGGAGCATGGCGATTCTGGTGGTTGGATCGGTGGCGTTCGACAGCATTGCGACGCCGCATGGCAAGGTGGACCATTGCCTGGGCGGCGCGGCGACTTATTTTTCACTGGCTGCGAGTTCTTTCACCGATGTGCTCGTGATTGCGGTGGTCGGCGAGGACTTTTTGCCGGAGCACGAGGCTGTATTCAAGGCGCGCGGGATCGATATACGAGGCATCGAGCGAGCGCCGGGGCTGAGCTTTCATTGGACTGGATCGTACGCGGGAGCGATGAATGAAGCCGAGACGCTGGGCACCGAGCTGAACGTTTTCGAGCGCTTCGAGCCGAAGATTCCCGAGGCCTACACGGACAGCGAGTATTTATTTCTGGCGAACATCGACCCGCTGCTGCAGGCGCGGGTGCGCAGCCAGATGCCGCGGGTGCGCATGGTGTGCGGCGACACGATGAACTACTGGATTTCGGCCCACGCGGAGAACCTGGCGAAGGTGCTGCGCGACCTGGACGTGCTGCTGATCAATGATGGCGAGGCGCGGATGCTGTCGGGTGAGCAGAACTCGGTGCGCGCGGCGGAGAAGGTACTGGCGATGGGGCCGCGATCGCTGGTGATGAAGCATGGCGAGTACGGAGCGACGGGGTTCTTCGGGGCGCGTTCGTTTGCGGGTGGTGCGGTGCCGCGGCCGTTTCGAGCGCCGGCGCTACCGCTGGCCGAGGTGGTGGACCCGACCGGCGCGGGCGATTCGTTTGCCGGCGGGTTCTATGGATACATTGCGTCGCAGCCGGAGCTGACGCCGGAGGTTTTTCGTCGGGCGATGTTCTACGGCGGAGTGATGGGGTCGTTCGCATGCGAACGCTTCGGCACAGAGCGGTTGCAGGCGGTGACGCGCGAGGAGATTGAGGCGCGCTTTGAAATCTTCCGGGAGATCTCGCATCTTGAAGCGGCGGTCTAAATCGGAACGGACGATAACGGCGCCGCGCGGGGCGCTGGCCCTGCGGCGTGGGGGAAGTGGCGCAGGCGCGGCGGTTGCCGCGGATTTAGATTCGGACGAGGTGCAGCCGGCGACATTCGCGGAGATGTATCCCGTGGTGATGGGCGCGGTGCTGCTGGGATTCATGGCGCTGATTGTGTGCTTCACGCGCGGATACGTGTTGTTGTATGGCGATGCGGTGGCGCACCTGGGGATTGCGCGGCGGATTCTGGACTCGCGCAATCCGGGATTGGTGCAACTGGGCGGTGTGTGGCTGCCGCTGCCGCACCTGCTGATGCTGCCGTTTGTGCAGAAGCTGGCGTGGTGGCAGAGCGGGATCGCCGGGGCGTGGCCGTCGCTGGCGTGCTACGTGCTGAGCGTGGCGGGGCTCTTCCGGCTGTGCCGGCGAATGCTTGTGCCGCACTGGGCGCTGGCGGCGACCGCGTTCTACGCGCTGAATCCGAACCTGCTGTATCTTTCGACGACGGCGATGACCGAGCCGCTGTTCCTTGCGCTGCTGATCTGGACCACGCTGCTGACGGTGGAGTGCGTGGACGCGATCCGCGCTGCGGAGCAGGCGCGCGCGGCGCGGCGAATGGTCTGGCTCGGCGTGCTGATCTTTGCGGCGGTGTTTACGCGCTACGACGGGTGGGTGCTGGGCGCGGCGGCGTGGTGCGTGGTGAGTTGGCATCTGTGGCGCGCGGGCGAGCTGCGGCGGCGCGTGGGCGCGGCGTTTGCGGTGTTCACGCTGCTGGCGATTGCCGGGCCGGTGCTGTGGCTCGGGTACAACCAGCACTTCTACCACGATCCACTGGATTTCTTGCGCGGGCCCTACTCGGCCCCGGCGATTGAGAAGAGGACTTCGCCGCCGGGATCGAAGCACTATCGCGGATGGCACAACGTGGGTTGGGCGTTGCTGTTCTACACGCGCACGGCGCAGGTGGTGGCGGCGGCGTGGGAGACGGGATTCGCGGTGATGGCGGCGGCGCTTGCGGGGCTGTGGATTGCGCTGCGGCAGCAGACCGCGCGCGCGTCGCTGCTGCTGTGGGTGCCGCTGGGGTTTTACGTTTATTCGGTGGCGTACGGCTCGGTGCCGATCTTTATTCCGCAGCTCTATCCGCACTCGTACTACAACTCGCGTTATGGGATGGAGATGCTGCCGGCGCTTACGCTGTTTGCGTACCTGGCGGCGGCGGAGGCGGAGCGAAGATGGAGGGCCGCGAAGGGCGAGGGCATGTCCCAGGGGCTTAAGCCCCAAGCCGAATTGGAAGCCGGAGTGCCGGGACTGAAGTCCCGGCCTATCCAAGTGCGGGCGTTTTACCTGGCGGCGCTGGCGCTGGCAGTGGCGAACCCGCTGGCGATGATCTATGGAACGGAGCTGGCGCAGCGATGCGCTGCACTGATGGAGCGCCACCCGAGCAATTTGCTGGCGGACTATGCGCCTCCGCTGGTGCTGAAGGAGGCGCTGGTGAACTCGACGACGCGGGTGCCGTTTGAGCGGAACCTGGCGCTGGTGCTGGAGGAGCTGCCGCCGGGCGCGCCGATTTTGATGCAGGAGTCGGACCACATTGGGACGCTCGAGGACGCGGGGATTGCGCTGCGGCAGACGATCAACGAGAGCGACTACGACAGTTGGCACGCGGCATTAGAGGCACCGGCGGAGCACGCGGCTTACGTGGTTTCGTTCGAAGGCGACGCGGTGTGGAAGGCCGTGGAGGAGCATCCGGAGGGCCTGCAGGAGCTGACGATCCTGTGCGGGACGGGGCAGCCCTGCGCGCGGGTTTATCAGTCGGAGCGCTATGCGGCGGCGGGCGCGAGGTAAGGTTTTCCCCGTCGCAGGAAAGGTCTGAAGTTGAGTCATAATTCCCTCCGGGGCTAAAGCCCCCGCCGAAAATCGACCGTTTACGGCGGGACTAAAGTCCCGCCCTATCAAAGCAGCGGCCTGTCCAGAGATTCCCTGGTGCTACTATCGCAACGAAGAGAAAATGCCTATGATTGCAGCCTTACCGATTCACTTCAGCACGATCGAACAGATGGCGTTCTCCCAGGGCACCACGTTGCGCCTGCTGATGGCGTGCGCGATGGGCGGCGTGGTGGGGTTGGAGCGCGAGTGGAGGCACAAGGCATCGGGGCTGCGCACCAACATGCTGATCTGCATGGGTGCGGCGCTGTTCACAATGCTATCGCTGGTGATTGCAGGGGATGCGGGCCCGAACCGGGGGCAGATCGCGTCAAACATTGTGCAGGGGATCGGGTTCCTGGGCGCGGGGCTGATCCTGCATACGCGGAGCCGGGTGCTGGGGCTGACCAGCGCGGCCACGGTGTGGGTGGTGGCGGCGATCGGGATGGCCTGCGGCGCGGGGCTGTATGCGGGAGCGGCGGTCTCCACGGCAATCGTCTTCTGCGCACTGCGGTTCATCGGCCTGATGGAGGGGCGGTCGGGATGGAAGCGGTTCCCGATGCTGTATGAGGTGCGCGGAAGCGACCAGAATTCGATGTTTGCGGCAATTCTGGCGGTGCTGGACCGCGAGCGTCTGCGGCTGACTATCGTGGAGCGGGACAGGTTGGGCGAACAGGAACGGGTGACGTTTACGCTCTCCGCGAGCAGCGCCCGGCACAAGCAACTGCTGGCTGAGCTGGTGGCGAGCGACGCAGCGGACAAGGTGGTTGCGTTCCCCGATGAAGAGGAGGATTGAGATCAAGGCGAGGGGGCAGGCGACGATCCCGTTTGTGAAGGCGCATGCGTGCGGCAACGACTTCCTGATCGTTGAGGAGCCGGATGCCGGGGGCGCTCATGCTGCGCTGGCGCGCAGGCTGTGCTCGCGCAACACCGGCATTGGCGCGGACGGAATAGAGTTTCTGGAGCGACGAGGCGCGGGCGATTTTTTCCTGCGGCTCTTCAACGCGGATGGGAGCGAGGCGGAGCTATCGGGCAACGGAACGCGCTGCGTGGCTGCGTGGCTGGCGCATAGCGAGGGATTGCGCGAGGTCGCGATAGGGACGCTGGGCGGGGCGAGAAGTTGCCGCGTGATCGATGCAAACGATCCCGTTTATCTGATTGAGACCGGGATGGGCGTGCCGCGGGTTGAGGCGCAGACGATTGATATTCCCGGAGTGGGCGCGGTGGCGGGAGCTGTGGTGAACGTGGGGAACCCGCACTTCGTTCTGTTTGTGGAGCGGGAGGACTTTGGCGCGCACGGGCTCGCGTGGCAGGAGCTGGGCGCGAAGATCAGCGCAAGTCCGCTGTTTGCGCAGGGAACGAACGTGGAGTTTGTACGGGTGCGCGCGGCGGGCGAGATTGCGTTTCGCATCTTTGAGCGCGGGTGCGGGCCGACGATGTCTTCGGGAACGGGGACTTGCGCTTCGTCGGCGGCTGCGATGTTTCTTCGCGGCACTGCGCGCGAACTGACGGCGATTGCCGAGGGCGGCTCGCAGCGCACGGTTTGGTCCGCGAACGACGCGGTGATGCGGCTGACCGGGCCGGCGGAGATTGTCTGCCGGGGCGAGGCGTTTCAGGCGGAACCGCGTGCGGCGGTGGGAATTTGAGCGCGGCGGCGCGCGCGAGGGTGAAGCCTGCCGCGCTGCGGGCCGGCTCGACGCTGGCCGTGGTGTCGCCGGCGAGTGCAACCAAACCGGAGCTGGTGCAGGCTGGGCTCGACGCGCTGCATGAGCTTGGGTACAGGACGAAGCTGATGCCGCACGCGCTGGATTGCGGGCCGCTTTATTATGCGGGGACGGTGGAGCAGCGGGTGGGCGATCTTCATGCGGCATTCGCGGATGCGGCGATCGATGGGATTGTGTGCACGCGGGGCGGGTGGGGCTCGGCGGAACTGCTGCCGCATCTGGATGCGGAGCTGGTCCGCGCGAACCCGAAGGTCTTTGTGGGATACAGCGACCACACCGCGCTGCATGTGTGGCTGGCGCGCGAGGCGGGGCTGGTGACGTTCCATGGGCCGATGGTGGCGGCAGACTTTGCGCGGGCGCAGGGATTCGACCGCGCAAGCTGGACTCACGCGATGAGCGGCGACTCGGGCTGGTCGCTGGGGGTTTCGGACGGGCTGCGCGCGGGAACGGCCGAAGGGACGCTGGCGGGCGGATGTATTTCGATTCTTGCCGAGTCCATGGGCACGCCGTACGCGATGCTGCCGGCAAGCGCGCAGGAGCCGCGAATCCTGTTTCTCGAGGACATTGGGACGAAGCCGTATCAGTGGGACCGGATGCTGCGGCATCTGCGTTACGCGGGGTTGCTGGAGCATGTGAGCGGAATCGTCTTCGGCGAGATGCGGCAGTGCGTCGCGGCGGAGGAGCTGCCGCTGCTGGAGGCTGCGGTCCTTCATGCGCTCGCGGATTTCGCGGGGCCGATTGCGATTGGGCTGCGCTCTGGTCATGTGGATGGGGCGAATGTGACGGTGCCGCTGGGCGTGCGCATGCGGCTGGAGTTGAGCGCGGCGGGAAATCAGCGGTTGGACTTTCTGGAATCGGCGGTTGCGGTCTAGTCTTGTAAGAGACGATGACGAAGATAAATCAGGGTTCAAAGCACATACATCTGATTGGGATCTGCGGCACGGCGATGGCGTCGCTGGCGGGGATGCTGCAGGCGCGCGGACACAGGATTACGGGCTCGGATGCAGCGGCGTATCCGCCGATGAGCGATCTGCTGGCTGGGCTGGGGATTCCGCTGCACCAGCCGTACGCCGAGGCGAACCTCGAGCCAAGGCCGGACCTGGTGATTGTCGGCAATGCCATCTCGCGCGGCAACGTCGAACTGGAGTTTGTGCTGGACGCGCGGATTCCGTTTACGTCGATGGCTGCGGTGCTGCACGACGAGTTTCTGGCGGGGCGCGAGTCGCTGGTGGTAGCCGGGACGCATGGCAAGACGACCACGACCAGCATGTTGGCGTGGATATATGAGGTTGCTTCGCGGACGCGGCCGGAGCTGGCGCCGTCGTTCCTGATCGGCGGCGTGGCGGAGAACTTTGGCACCAGCTTCATGGTGCGGCCTGTGGTGAATGGAGTACGCCAGCCCTTCATCCTCGAAGGCGACGAGTACGACACGGCATTCTTCGACAAGGGGCCGAAGTTTCTGCACTACTTTCCCGACGCGGCGGTCCTGACCCATGTGGAGTTCGACCACGCGGACATCTACGCGGACCTGGCGGCGGTGAAGACGGCGTTCAAGCGGTTGGTGAATTTGATTCCGCGGCGCGGTCGGCTGGTGGCCTTCGACGGCAGCGAGAACGTGAGCGAGTGCGTGGCGCGGGCGTTCTGCGCGGTGGAGCGGTACGGGTTTCAACCCGGCTCGCACTGGCGGCTGACGGATTTTCGCCACGAAGGGACAGTGTCGCGCTGGACGCTCGAGCGCGAGGGCGAACGGTTTGCCGAGCTGCGGCTGCCGATGGCGGGCGAGCACAATGCGCTGAATGCGACGGCGGCGGCGGCGCTGGCGGCCGGACAAGGCGTTCCGGCGGAGGCGATTGTGGAGGCGCTGGCGAGCTTCCGGTCGGTGAAGCGGCGGCTAGAGGTTCGCGCCGAGGTCAACGGGGTGACCATCATCGACGACTTCGCGCACCATCCGACGGCGATCCGCGAGACGCTGCGCGCGCTGCGCACGACGTATCCGGCGCGCAGGCTGTGGGCTGTGCTGGAGCCGCGGTCGAATACATTGCGGCGCAATGTCTTCGAGGCCGATCTGGTGGAGAGCCTTGCGCTGGCCGACCGCAGTGTTCTGGCCGCGGTCTTCAAGCCGGAGGCAATTGCGGCGGGCGAGCGGCTGCATCCGGAGAACGTAGTTGCGGCGCTCGGCGCGCGCGGGCTGGAGTCGGCGGTGTACGCGGATGCGGACGCGATCGTTGCGGCGATTGCGCCGGAGCTGCGCGCGGGCGACGTGGTAGCGATCCTGTCGAACGGCGGGTTCGGCGGAATTTACGAGAAGCTGCCGCAGGCGATTGCGGGGCTGGGCTGAGAGCGGGTTTCATCGTAATCCGAAAGGCAAATGCGGGGATTCTTCCCCTTCGGCTTCGCTCAGGGTCAGAATGACAACTCTGAAACTCGGAGGATGGATTCGATGGCGTGGGCGACGCCGTCGTCGCGGTTGGAGGGGGCGATCTGCCAGCCGCTAGCGCGGGCGAGGGTTTTCAGGTCTTCGGGTGCGTTGAGCATGAGGACGGCGCGGCCAGCGGCCTGCAGCATGGAGACGTTGTTCCAGTTGTCGCCGATGGCGAGCATTTCTGCGGGGTCGATGTCGCGGTCGTCGGCGAGCGTGAGCAGCGCGGCGCCCTTGGAGCAGTTGGCGGGAAGGATGTCGAGGATACTGAGGTCGCGCGCGGCATACTCCGTGCGGTGGAGGGTGAGTTCGTGTTGTAGTTCGGACGTATTGCTTCCCACCCATCGCGATGAAACCGCGATGGATGGGGCACCCGAGCATTCGGATTCGTGGCCGGAGACGACGACGCCGGGGTGTTCCAGCAGGCGCGACTCGGCGCGGGCCATGCGCTGGAGCGTGCCGCAGAGCATGGCCTGGATGGGCGGGTCTGCGGGGTCGGCGAGGGCGCGCTCGATGGGATCGACCTGGAGGAGGTAGGGCTCGTTGGCGGCCATCCAGCGGCTGATGCTGGCGGTCAGGTGGTCGAGGCGCTCGACGACCAGTGCGCCGCGGGAGTCTTCCCCGTCGGGCTGGGTGCGGTCGAAGGTGAGGACGAGGGCGTTGCGGAAGTCCTGGTCTCCCTCGCCGCGGATGTGCGCACAAAGCCAGAGCGCGGTGGCGTGGGGGAGGTGGGTGCGGGCGAGCAGCCGGGAGGGGATGGAATCGGCGGAGATTCCCTGCTGCGAAGCCGTGGCCCCGAGGGTGCGGGTGATGGTTCCGTTGGAGCTGATGAGGATGGAGTCGGGGTCGAGGCCGAGCGGCCGCAGGACACGCATGGCGAAGCTGTGGCGGCGTCCGGTGGCGACGGCGAGCTGGACGCCGCGAGAGTGGGCGGCGTGGAGGGCGGCGAGGTTGCGCGGGCTGACGCGGCCATCGTCGCCGAGCAGCGTGCCGTCCAGGTCGATGGCGATGAGGCGGATGGAGTTGTTGTGATCTGCTGCCGGCAAGTGGCCCCCGAATACGAGTATAGAGGGTGAGGAATGCAGGGCAATCGCATGTAGCCCCCCCTAATGGCGTAAAGTATTCAAAAGATGAAAGTTAATCTCGCGCTAAGCGCGTGAGACGCAGTAAAGGCGAAGACTCGGCCCATTTCGGCGGCAGCGATCGTGCGGGCCCTCTTCTGTGTGGGGGGGTATACCCCCACATAAAAGTCTCAAAGTCTTCAAAAAAGGCATGTTAAGTCTGGACTTTTGTGGACCAGGTCTGGACTAAGTCCGGACTAAGTCTGGACTTGGTGGCTGCGGTTGAGGGCCAGGGGCCGGTTAAATGCAAAGGCCCGGCTGGTTGGGCCGGGTCTGTTTGGCTTTGCTTACTGATTTAATTATACGCCGTGGAGGGAAACTAGTATGCCAACTTCTGAGACTTTTTATCTGGATTGTTTTTATATGGTTAGATGATTTTTGGGGGCGGAGGGGGCTTGACATGCGATTTTGCCGGGTCATTGGCGTGGTCGAGGGATGGGTTTTGCGGCTGGTGCGTTGGGATAGACCAACAAGGGCGAGGTGCGCTGCCACGAGTTGCAGGCTACAGCAATTTCTCGAGGTCGCGAATCATCTGCTCGACTTCTTCGGTGTCTCGGTCCCGTTTGCCGCCTCCCAGATTGAGATATTGCTTAAAGTCGGCGATTGCAGAAGCGTGGTTCTTCTGCTGCCGAAAGAGCAACCCGCGGTTATAGTACGTGTCAATAATTTCAGGTTTGAGTCTGATCGCATCGTCTAGGTCGTCCAGAGCGCCTTGCAAATTGCCGTTAGCTAGGTGTGCGATACCTCGGTTATTGTATGTATCGGCGTCATCGGGCTTGAGTTGTAACGCTTCATTGTAATCTGCTATAGCGCCATCTAAATCCCCCTTGGCTTTGCGCGCGATGCCTCGGTTATTGTATGCCTCGACGTCATCGGACTTGAGTTGTAGCGCCTCGTTGTAATCTGCTATAGCGCCATCCAGATCGCCTATGGCTTTGCGCGCGATGCCTCGGTTATTGTAGGCTCCTCCGTAATTCGGCTTGAGTCGGAGTGCCTCGTTTAGGTCATTCAGGGCGCCGTCTATATCGCCCTTGATCTGGTATAGATTGCCTCTGTTGTTGTATGCCTCGGCATAGTCAGGCCTGAGTCGGATTGCCTCGTTATAGTCATTGAGCGCACCCTCAAGATCACCTTTAGTTTTACGAATGACACCTCTGTTGATATAGATACTCTCTAAGTCTGGCCTGAGTCGGACTGCCTCATTTATGTCATCCAGTGCTCCGTCCAGATCACCTTTGGCGCGGCGTGCAAGGCCTCGATTATTGTAGGCCTCAGCGAAGTCTGGTTTGAGCCGGATGGCCTCGGTGTTGAAGCGGATTTCTTCGTCCGGGTCGGAGCTGGCTTGGCCTCGCTCGAAGTATTGCTGGGCCGTAAGTTCTTCTTCCTGTACCTGCGGCGCGGCTTCAGCCGCGGACTTCTGCTCCGTTGCAGCCTGTTGGGCTGAGACGGATGGCGGGTGAATCACTGCGGTAAGCGGCACATTGAGAAACCTGGAGCGCAGGCGTTCCATGGCCTCCAAGAAATACTCGTTTGGAACGCTGAGCGCCTGGTACTTCGTAATAGGGGCCAGCGTGCCTGTAAGCTGGTTGGCGATTGCTGGTGTACCGAAGCTGAAACCTTCCAGCATGAGCGCGACGATATTGCGTTTGGTCTTGATTGCAGTCTCGATCTCGCGGCGCATCATGTCTTTCGGTTCGCCGCAGTGCTCCAGCGCGGACGGCGTAAGGATAATCAGGAAATGTGCCCGTGCGGGGATATTTTCGAAGATTGCATTCTCAAAATCGCCACTGGCAATACCGTTGTAGTCGATAAAGACGTCGTAACCGTGTTTATCCAGGTTCTGCCAGACTGCTAGCGCCCAAGGGAAGTTTGTGCGGCGGTAGCTGATGAAGACGGTTTTCTCGACTCGTTCCATATCCGCCTGCTGTCCCTCGGTACTGCCTTGGAAGGGTTTACTCGTTGGGATCAATATATACCGGCTTCATTTTCGGGACGGAGAGAACACAACAACAGCAGATTCCTCCGCTGCGCTGCGGAATGACAAACAAAAGGGCCACGGACTGACAAACAAAAGGGGTACGCCCTGTCGTTGTGACATATGGCACACACCGGGTGGGGTATAGTTGCTATTCTGGATGGGACGCGATGGAACTGCGGGAAAAACTCGTGGAGTTGCGCATGGTGCTGGGCAAGCTGGAGTCGCTGATGGTGGCGTACTCCGGCGGGACGGACTCGGCATTTCTGGCGTATGAGGCGCACGAGATGATGGGCGAGCGGATGCTGGCGGTGATTGCCGACTCGCCGTCGCTGCCGCGCGGGGAGCTGGCCGCTGCGCTGGAGTTCGCGGCCGAGCATGGGATTCCGGTACACATTCTGCAGACGCGCGAGCTGGACGACCCGAACTACGCGCGCAATGACGGCGACCGCTGCTTCCACTGCAAGGACGAGCTGTTCACCCAGATGGAGGCGGCGCGGGAGAAGTTGGGGTTCGCGCAGATTGCGTATGGCAGGAACCTGGACGACGACGGCGATCTGCGGCCCGGACAGCGGGCGGCGGCGATGCACCACGCGCTGGCTCCGTTGGCCGAGGCCAGGCTGGGCAAGCTGGAGATTCGCAGGCTGGCTCGCGAGGCGGGGCTGAAGGTGGCGGACAAGCCGGCCAGCGCATGCCTGTCGTCGCGCATTGAGTACGGGCGCACGGTGACGGCGGAAAATTTGGGCCAGGTGGAGCGCGCCGAGGATGCGCTGCACGCGATGGGCTTCGCGCATGTGCGGGTGCGCCACCACGGCGAGCTGGCGCGGGTGGAGATTGCGCGCGAAGACCTGGCGCGGGCGTTGAACCTGCCAATGCTCGACCGCATCACGGAGGCGCTGCGGTCGCTGGGATTTGTCTACATTACGCTGGACACCGAGGGCTATCGTTCGGGATCGATGAACGATGTGCTGCCGGTGTCGGCGATTGGGCCGGCGCGGTAGGGGCGGCGGACACGAACCACAAGGACACGATAGAGTTCAAAGAGAGAGATTTTATGCGCGTTGCGTACATTGACTGTTTTGCCGGGATCGCGGGCGACATGCTGCTGGGCGCGCTGGTGGATGCCGGAGTTCCGGCCGAGGTGCTCGCCGACGCGACCGCGGCGCTGGGGTTGGGCGCAAGCCTGCGGATCGAGCGGGTAGAGCGCAGCGGGATTTCATGCACCAAGGTCCACGTTCTGGTGGATGGGCATCTGGCGGAGGCCCATGCGGAGACGGCGCATGAGCACGAGCATGAGAGCCATGCGCACGAGCATACGCATGACGATGCTGCGCACGGGCACGGCCATGAGCATTCCCACAAGCACGAACACGCGCACGCGGAGAATGAGGCGCACGCGCACGGCCATTCTCACTCGCACGAACATACGCACGACGGCGTGGCGCATACGCACGAACATTCTCACGCGCGCGGGCGTTCGCTGAGCGCAATCCGCAGGCTGATTCACGATGCGGCGCTGGACGGGCCGGTGAAGCAGACGGCGATTCGCGCCTTCGAGCTGCTGGGCCACGCGGAGGCGAAGGTCCACAATGTGGCGGTGGAGGAGATCCACTTCCACGAGGTGGGCGCGGTGGACGCGATTGTGGACATTGTGGCGGCCAGCGCGGGGATCCATTCCTTGAACGTCGCGGCGTGGCACTCGTCGCCGATCAACGTGGGGGGCGGCACGGTGGTTTGCGCGCATGGGACCTTCCCGGTGCCGGCGCCGGCGACCGCCGACCTGCTGCGCGGGCTGCCGACCTATTCGGCGCACGTCGAGCAGGAGCTGGTGACGCCGACGGGAGCGGCGCTGCTGCGCGCCATCGGGCCGGTCTTCGGGCCGCAGCCGGCGATGCGCGTGGAGCGGATCGGATATGGCGCGGGCACGCGGAACTCGAAGGAGTTTCCCAATGTGCTGCGCGTGAGTGTGGGCGAGGCGAGCGAGACAGAGGCGGTCGCGGGACTGAACGGCGAGACGGTGACCGTGATGGAGACTGCGCTGGACGACCTGTCGCCGCAGGTGCTGGCGTATGTGGCGGAGACGGCGCTGGCGCAGGGCGCGCTGGACGCGATGCTGACGCCGGTGATCATGAAGAAGGGACGGCCGGGCACGCTGCTGACGGTGCTGTGCAATCCGGCGGACAGCGCGGCGCTGGAGCGGCTGATCCTGACCGAGACGAGCACGCTGGGAGTGCGCATCCGGCAGGAGAAGCGGACGTGCCTGGAGCGAAGGCAACTTCCCGTGGCGACGGAGTATGGGGAGATCCGCATCAAGGTGGGCACGCTGGGCGGCGAGACGA
The DNA here is from genome assembly GCA_963767315.1 of uncultured Acidobacteriaceae bacterium. Classification (GTDB taxonomy): domain Bacteria; phylum Acidobacteriota; class Terriglobia; order Terriglobales; family Acidobacteriaceae; genus Edaphobacter. Next base: position 144,772 of record CAVYDK010000020.1, read on the forward strand.
TGAACTCCGCGCCGGAGTATGAGGACTGCCATGCGGCGGCGGCCAAACATCACGTCGCCATCAAGCAGGTGCAGCAGGCCGCCATCGCGGCGTACCTGCGGCCGGGCCCGGCAAAGGAAGGCGGGAAGGCATGACAAGCTCCGCACTGCTGGAACTGCTAGCCGAGGTGGAACGCGGCGCGCTGACGCCAGAGGCCGCGGCCGCGCGGCTGGCAACGCTGCCGTTCGAGGACCTGGGGCACGCACGGGTGGACCATCACCGCAGCCTGCGCATCGGGCTGCCGGAGGTGGTGTTTGCGGCAGGCAAGACGGCGGAGCAGACGGTGGCGATCTTCGCGAGCCTGGCAGCCGACGGCGTGGATGTGCTGGCCACGCGCGTCGAGCCGGCCACGGCGCAGGCCATACTGGCGGCGCATCCGGCGGCGAGCCACAATGCGGTGGCGCGGACGGTGGCGCTGCGGCAGTCGGCCGGCGCGGGCGGGGCTGGCGCGAGTGAGGCTGGCGCGGGAGAGACGAAGGGACACGTTGCGGTGATCTGCGCGGGAACCAGCGATTTGCCGATTGCGGAGGAGGCGGCGGTGACGGCGGAGACCTTCGGGGCGAAGGTGACGCGGCTCTACGACGTTGGCGTGGCGGGACTGCACCGGCTGCTGGCGGTGCGCGACGACCTGAAGTCGGCGCACGCGATTATTGTGTGCGCGGGAATGGAGGGCGCGCTGCCCTCGGTGGTGGGCGGGCTGGTTGCGGTGCCGGTGATTGCGGTGCCGACCTCGGTGGGCTACGGCGCGTCGTTCGGCGGCGCGACCGCGCTGCTTGGGATGCTGAACTCGTGCAGCCCCAATGTCACAGTGGTCAACATCGACAATGGCTTCGGCGCGGCGTATACGGCGGTGCTGATTGCGCGCGGCGCGGCGCACACGCGGCACGGATGAAGAGCCTAAGAGAAAAACGCGGCTGGACAGAAAGGCTGACCTCAGTGGCTAAAGCCCTTCTGTAAAGGAAGCACTTACGGCACGGCTGAAGCCGTGCCCTTAACAAGACAGTGGTTATTTCAGGGGTTTGCCGAACTCTTCGGCGAAGACGGTGTGGCGGATGTCGAAGCGGTCGCCGTTGAACTTGTCCGGCCCCTTGAGGTGGCCGATGGCGAGCAGCGCGACCACCCAGTAGCTGAGCGGGAGGAGCAGCACCTCGTGCACCTTCTGCTGCTCGAAGCCCTCCATGGGAGCGGTGTCGTAGCCCAGCACCTCGGCCATCAGCATCATGTGGGTGAAGGCGATCATCACCATTTTGTTGAGCCAGCCGTGCATCTCTTCGGTGGAGAAGTGCGAGAGGAAGTTGGGGACGGAGTTGCGTGCCTGGGCGGCGTATCCCTCGGGCATTCCTCCCTCGATGCCCTGGGAGAGCATGGGCTCGAGGTCCTTGCGCCAGCCGTCGGCGTCTCCGCAGGCCACGATGACGGCGGATGCCTCCTCGACCTTGCCCTGGTTGAAGGAGGCGGCGCGCAGGCGTTTCTTCTGCTCGTCGCTCTGGACGACGATGAAGCGCCAGGGCTGCATGTTGTATCCGCTGGGGGCGCTGAGGCCGGCCTCGAGGATGCGCTGCAGGTCCTCGGGCGGAATGGGCGTCCCATCGAAGCTGGGGGTTGCGCGCCGCTCGCGGATCGCCTGGCTCAACGTCTTCTCGTGCTTCGCCGTCTTCGCCGTCATCGCTCTTTCCCGTCCTGGACGCTACTGAACGCTTCTTCGATAGGAACCTGGCCGCCAGCTCAAACAGAACACTCAGCGACTCCCAAGATAGCATTCCAAGCTCTCCGCGCATAGAGAGGGCCGACGGGCGGCGGCGCGCGCGCCGGCCAGGCGCGGTGCGGGGGGAGTTTCAAGCAGGAACCGGGGGAGTGACCCGGCGGCAAACAAAACATTCACGCACGGGCTGCGTCCTATACCCTAGAAGGGAATGAACTGCATCGTCCGAATGCGTCGCTCCGTCCTCCTGCTGCTTGCGGGAGGCGGCGTTTTAGTGGCAGGCGGGCTTGCGCCGGCGCAGTCCCCTGCCCTGCCAGCGACGCCACCCACGGCGGCGAGCGTCCCGGCGGCGGCGGCCAAGACCGCGCAGCCCACCGCACATCGCGCGCAGGTCCTCTACTCCGGCGGGCAGCTCACGATCCTCGCCGACGACTCCAGCCTGAACCAGATCCTGCGCGACGTGTCGCGGCAGACGGGGATGAAGATCACGGGCGGAGTCGCCGACCAGCGCGTCTTCGGCAAGGTTGGTCCGGGCGCGCCGGCGGAGATCCTGGCCGGCCTGCTGGATGGGACGGGCAGCAATATGCTGTTGCACGAGAACGCGGGGCACACGCCGGTGGAGCTGGTGCTGACGCCGCGCGGGGGAGGGGCGACGCCGCCCGGCCCATTCGCCTCCGGCGCGGACGATAACACTCCCGCCATTGATGAAAGCCCAGCACGCCCGGCCGCTCCGCCCAGCCCGCAGATCCAGGGGCCGCCGCAGCCGTCTGCTCCGCAGGCCTCCGGATTTGGCGGAGGGCCGGTGGCCGTGCCGGCAGCCGGACCGGGCGCCGCTCCCAGCAGCGCACCGCCTCCATCTACAGTCCCCGGCAACCCGCAGTCGCCCAACGGCGTGCTGACCCCGCAGCAGATCTTCCAGCAGTTGCAGCAGTTGCAACAACAGCAGCAGCAGCAACAGCCGAAATCAAAATAAACGTCCGGTTTCCAGGGCCATCTCATAAACACGGCTCGAGCCGTGCAAAATGTCCCTCAGGGGCTAAAGCCCCATTGATTTTTTCTGCACTTACGGCACGGCTGAAGCCGTGCCCTTAAGCAAAACAGAGTTTTTCAGCATCCTCTGAAGCTCCCTGCTCCCTCCGAAGTGCAAATACTAACGGCGCTGGCTGCGGGCGATGGCGGCCTTGGCCTCGTTGTCCGCCTCGCGCTTGCGCTCGGCGGCGCGCTTGTCCCACTGCTGCTTGCCCTTGGCCAGGGCGAGTTCGCACTTGACGCGCCCGCGGCGGAAGTAGAGCCGCGTGGGAATGAGGGTGAAGCCCTTCTGCCGGGTCGCCGCTTCCAGCTTGCGCACTTCGTTCTTGTGCAGCAGCAGCTTGCGCGTGCGCAGCGAGTCGTGGTTCATGGCGTTGCCGTGGGAGAAGGGGCCGATGTGGGCGTTGAGCAGGAAACATTCGCCGTCCTTCAGCAGGCCGTATGCGTCCTTGAGGTTGGCCTTGCCCTCGCGGATGGATTTGACCTCGGTGCCGCGCAGGGCGACTCCGGCCTCGAAGCGGTCGAAGAGCGCGTAGTGGAAGCCGGCCGAGCGGTTGAATGCGGCGTCGCGCACGCCCGAGGCCACCGGGTCGCGGTCCTTCGGCTTGGCGGCGGGCTTGGGCTGCGCGGCGACGGTCGGGTTGGAGAGCGAGCGGGGCATGGGGAAACGTCTCAGTTTAACATGCGGGCGCAAACCGACTCACCTGCGCGCGCGGGCAACGTCTAACAACCACCCCGCAGGCGCGATGCAGTTTTTTGGGCGGGGAAGATTCGTTCAAAGACAGGGGATATGGCGCACAACTTGAAGAGGCCGAACGCGGTGCGAATGCTATACTCGCCAGAGTTCCACAAGTCCAAGGAGTGCGGCCGTCTGGCAACCGTCACCCCAGAGCGCAGCCCGATTCCCGCCGCATCTCCGTGCGGGCGGCTGGGGGCGAGCAGTCTCTCCAGTTGGCACAGCGCCTCATCCAGCGCGGCGATCCAACGGAGACAGGACTGTGGCGCAACACAACAGATTGGCGCAAAGGAAGCAGACAGCATCGGCATGACTCGCAGGCACCCATTCTTGCTCTCCCGACTACGGCCCTGCCTCCATCGCGGATTCGTCGCGGCGCTGCCGGTGTTGCTGACAGCCTTGGCGCACACACCCTGCGCCCATGCCCAGACCGCCGGCGGCTGGGAGAATCGCGGAGTGAAAGCAGAGTTGCGCCAGGACTACGACGCGGCCTACGAGGACTACCTGAAGGCGCACCAGAAGAAGCCCGCCGACCTGCGCTACCAGGAGCGGCTGGCGCGCATGCGCTTCCAGGCTGCGGCCATGCATGTGGACCGCGGCCGCGTGCTGCGGCAGAGCGGAGACATTGCGGGGGCGCTGAACCAGTTCACGCGCGCATTGCAGATCGATCCCGGCAACGAGGCGGCGGCGCAGGAGGTGCAGATCACCCAGCGCCAGGACCAGACGCCGGGCGCCTCCGCCGCGCCGCTGGGAACCACCGAGAACGGCGCCAATCTGAAAGAGATCTCCGACATCTCCCCGCCGCTGGAACTGAAGCCCGTCTCCGACGACCCGATCACGCTGCACATGGTGGAGGACAGCAAGAACATCTATCAGGCGATCGGCAAGCTGGCCGGACTCAACGTCATCTTCGATCCAGAATACGTCTCCAAGCGCATCCCGGTGGACCTGACCAACGTGAGCCTCTCCGACGCGCTGCGCATCGTGGGCACGGTTTCGGGCACCTTCTACAAGGCGGTGACCGCGGACACGATCTTTGTGGCAGCCAACAGCCACCAAAAGCACACCGATCTGGACGATCTGGCGGTGCAGACCTTCTACCTGACCAATGCCAGCCAGCAGAGCGACGCCAACGAGATCGTGACCGCGCTGCGCAACCTGTTGCCCGCCGACGACAAGATATATCTGATCCAATCGCAGAATGCCGTGATCATGCGCGCTCCGCCGGAGCATCTGGTGCTTGCGGAGAAGCTGCTCAACGACCTGGACCGCACCAAGGCCGAGGTGGTGGTGGACGTGGCCATCCTGGAGGTGAACCGCGACAAGATGCGCAACCTGGGCATCAGCCTGCCGCAGTCGTTCGGCATCAGTCCGCAGGCCAACAACACGCCGACCAGCACGGCCTCCGGCACCACCAGCAACTCGGCGTTCACGCTGAACACCCTGGCCAATATGAACGCCACCAACTTCGCGGTCACCATCGGCGGGGGCACGCTGAACGCGCTGCTGAGCGACACCGACACCAAGGTGCTGCAGAACCCGAGCATCCGCGCCACCGACGGGCAGACGGCCACCATGAAGATCGGCTCCAAGATCCCGGTGGCCACGGGCAGCTACTCGGCGGGCGCGGCCACGGGAATCACCGCCGGCATCGGCGTGCAGACCCAGTTCACCTACATCGACGTGGGCGTCAACATCGACATGACGCCCACCATCCATCTGGACCGCGAGGTGACTCTCAAGCTCACGGTCGAGGTCTCGACGGAGAGCGGCAACGTCACCATCTCGGGCGTCACGGAGCCGATCATCGGGCAGCGCTCGGACAAGACCGTCATCCAGTTGAAGGACGGGGAACCATGCCTGCTGGCCGGCATCCTGAGCAAGCAGGACAACTACAGCAACAGCGGAACGCCGGGACTCTCGCAGATTCCCCTGATCAAATACCTCTTCGGCAGCATCAACAAGGAGGTGCAGGACGACGAGGTGGTCTTCATCCTGATCCCGCACATCGTGCGCGAGTCGGTGCTGACCCGGCTGAACACGCGCTCCATCGATACGGGCACAGGCGCCAACATCGAACTGCGGCACTCGCCGATCGACAAGCTGTTTCCGGAGAGCGAGGGCCAGGCCGGGGCCGCGCCGGCCTCGACTACCACAGCCGCCAGCGCGGCAACCGCCATGGTGCAACAGATGAGGCAGCAGGCCATGCCGCCCAGCGCGGGCGGCAATCCGCCGGCAGCGAAGCCAGCCGCCGCCATCGGCCCGCCGGTGACGCTTACCATGATTCCGATCAACTCCACGCAGACGGTGGGCAGCGCCTTCCAGGCCTCGGTGTTCCTCTCCAACGCGCACGATGTCTTCAGCGTGCCGCTGGAGATCCAGTTCGATCCCAAGCTGCTGCAACTGGTGAATGTGGACACCGGGGGCCTGCTGGGCGGCGACGGCCAGTCGGTCGCCCTGGTTCACCGCGACGACGGCAACGGCCACGTCACGGTCTCCGCCTCGCGCCCGCCCGGCGTCAATGGCGTCAACGGCGAGGGGCAGGTGTGCATCTTTACCTTCAAGGCGCTCGCGGCGGGCGACTCCAATATCGCCCTGGTCAAGGTCGGCGCCAGGAACAGCCTGCAGGCCAACCTGCCCGCGGTCGGCTCCCAGGCCGTGGTGCATGTGAAGTAAGGTGCGAGGTCCAAGGGTCGAGGTTCGAGGTGGCTGGTGAAGGTCCGAGTTGCAAGGTTCGAGTTGCAGGAGTCGAGGCGCCGGTTGCGAGGCCGTTGCCTCGAACCTCGCGCCTCGAACCTCGGACCCGACTCCGGCCTCACGCTGGTCGAACTGATCATCTGCGTGACCATCGTCTCCATCCTGGCCTGCGCCGCGCTGCCGGTGGCGCGCTTCCAGGTCAAGCGGGAAAAGGAGCGCGAACTGCGCCGCGACCTGTGGGAGATGCGCGACGCCATCGACCAGTACAAGGACGCCGCCGACCGCGGAGGCATCCAGCTCAAGATCGACAGCATGGGCTATCCGCCCGACCTGCAGACCCTGGTGGATGGAGTGGACGTCAAGGACAAGAAGGTGCGGTTCCTGCGCGCCATCCCGGTCGACCCCATGACCAAATCCACCGACTGGGGCCTGCGCTCCAACCAGGACGACGCCGACTCCACCTCCTGGGGCAGCCAAAACGTCTTCGACGTCTACACAAAGAGCGACGACACCGCGCTGGACGGGACAAAGTACAGCACATGGTAAGCCTCGAACAACTCGGCCCCAGCTCCTCGCCCACCAGGGTCGAGGTTCAAGGTCCATGGTTCAAGGTTCCCCCTGCCAGACGCCTGCCACCTTCGAACCATCGGACCTCGCACCTCGACCCTCGACTCCGGCTTTACGCTGATGGAGCTGATGATCGTCATGTTGATCATCGGCATCCTGGCCACCATGGCCATCCCCATCTACACCCGCAACGTGCAGGCCGCCAAGGAGGCCGTGCTGCGCGAAGACCTGCAGGTGATGCGCACGGCCATCGGCTCCTACACGGTGGACAAGCAGAAAGCGCCGCAGTCGCTGGATGACCTGGTGACCGCGGGATACCTGAAGGCCGTCCCCAAAGACCCCGTCACGGGCCGCACCGACACCTGGATCACCGCGCAGTCGGACACGCTCTCCACCGTGGACCAGACCCAGGGGGGCATCGACGACGTACACTCCGGCGCACAGGAGACCGCGACCGACGGCAGCTCCTACAACACCTGGTGAGCGCGCCCACGGGAGGCCATGCCCCAATCGCGGCGGCGCATTCGCCCTCCCTCCTGCCCGGCCCGGTCCGAACAAAGAGCAACAAAATGGCGCATACTACGTCTAACAGAGTGTGGGGGTGCGTCCGTTCGCAGGCAGCGCGGCCCCTGCGGAGAAACCCGATGCGTCCTGGAAACCACTTCGCTCTCGCCACCCTGCTGGCCGCGGCCCTGCTTGCCAGCGGAGCCTCCGCGCAGCAACCCGCGCCTGCTTCGACGGCCCCTGCGACCACCCCATCGGCGACCACCCCTGCGGATTCGACGGCGACCGCACCGGCGGCAACCGCACCTGCCGCAACGCAACCCGCTTCGCAGGCAGGAACTCCCGCGGCATCCACCCAGCCGGCCGCAGCGCCCACCCAACCGTCCGCCACCAGCTCGGACCGCCCCGCCTTCGGTGTTCCCAACGACGCCAGCGCGAAGACCGGCGCCAAGCCGGACACCGCATCCGACACCTCCAACAAGCCGCCGGCCGCCAAGAGCGCCGACACCGCCAAGACCGACTCGCTTCCCTCGCCCGGCGAGGACCTCGACCCGCACATCAAGAAGGGCAGCGAGGACGACGTGGACGCCATTGGGACGCGCAACATCGGCGGGCGCGGCCTGGGCAACTGGCACTCCACCAACTGGGAGATCTCGGCTGGCAAGCAGTACTCCATGGAGATCGAGAAGTCCGCCCACCTCATCACCGACCCGGTGGTGGTGGAGTACGTCAACCGCGTGGGTCAGAACATTGTGAAGAACTCCGACTGCAAGGTGCCGTTCACCATCAAGGTGATCGACTCGGACGAGATCAACGCCATGGCCCTGCCGGGCGGGTTCTTCTATGTCAACTCCGGGCTGATCCTGGCCGCCGACGAGGAGGCCGAGCTGGCCGGCGTCATGGCCCACGAGACCGCCCACGTCTGCGCCCACCACGCCGCGCGCGAGATGACCCGCGCCAACTACGCGGAGATCGGTTCCATCCCGCTGATCATCTTCACCCAGGGGAGCTGGACCGGGTACGGCATCTACGAGGCATCGCAGCTCGCCATCCCCATCAGCTTCCTCGAGTTCTCCCGCGAGTTCGAGGCGGAGGCCGACTGGCTGGGCGTGCAGTACATGTACCGGGCGGGCTACGATCCGCAGGCCTTCATCCAGATCTTCGAGAAGCTGGACGCGCTGGAGAAGCACAAGCCGGGCACCCTGGCCAGGGTCTTCGCCGACCACCCGCAGACGCCGGACCGCATCGCGAACTCGGAGGAGGAGATTGCCACCATCCTGCCCGTGCGGCCGGACTACATGGTCTCCACCAGCGAGTTCGACGACATCAAGGCGCGCCTGGCGCGCATCGAGAACCGGCGCAAGCTCAACGACAAGAGCAACCCCAACGCGCCCACCCTGCGCCGCACCGGCGATACCAACAACCCCAACTCCACCACCGGAAGCTCCACGGGCGACGACCGCCCAACCCTGGGCCGCCGCGACTAGACGCGGCTAGAACTGGATGGTCGGTCTCCTCAACTGGCTGCGCGAAATAAATCTTGCGCAATCAGGAGGATACGCGTAGCATTCCGCAATGCTAAAAACATGTACTCTACTTGCGGCTATTGCGGGAGTTATGGCTACTCTGGCTCAATTTCGCACTCTCATTTACTACCTTGGACATGGCATGTCACTCGCAAACATGTTCGCCATGCCCGCCGGCGCGAACGTTATTACCCAGATCTTATTCTTCGCAATGTCAACGCTATTTTTCTTTGCCCTTTACTTTCGACAGCAGAAATAGGGAGACACTTTCATGGCTTCTGGTATCGATGATCTGTTAGGAACAATTCCGCCGTCTCAACGTAGGACGAACGTCATTGCTGATCGTCCTAGAGGGAGGATCGCAAAGTTATTCACTCGCTATCAAGACGCATACCACGTGGCAAATGTCATAGTCATCGTGGGATCAATTTGTAAAGCTATCGGTTTTATTCTTGGTGGTTTATTGGCTTTTGGCGGAATATATTTATACTCGAACGCTAATGGTTTTAATGTCGACGGAATCATTGGCGCGATTGCAACCATAAGCGGGATCTTTCTAAGCCTGCTTTTCTTTATCCTTGGAACTCTAATTTGTGCCGTTGGAGAAATAAATAGAGCGACTCTTGACACCGCTGTAAATACCTCGACATTTTTATCAAATGAGGATCGCGCGCGGATTTGGTGGCATTCGGAGGACGAATAGTTGCGAAGTACGGTTATGGTTGCACCGGCTTTCGGAAAGCTACCTCCAACTCTTCCCGCTCCCGAAGATTTATCCCCGCGAATTTCGCCGTAAAATCGCGTGTCAAGCCCCTCGACCCAGAAAAATCCAACTAACACACACCTCATCAATCACTTACCTCCGAAAAATAGTTGGCATAGTAGTTATGCTCCATCTCGTATACTGGATGTAGTCAATCAATCGAGAGAAGCCCCCAGCGCACCCGCTGGCTTCTCTCTTTTGCTTTTTACATACGGATAAACTGTTTGTTTTCTTATATTTGTTCTATAACGTGTTTTAAATGAAATCTTTGCATGGCAAATCGTATATCTATATGAATCTGAAGACTTTAGACTAGCGCGAAAATGGGGGGGGGAGGGGGGAGATACTATCTGATTAACAATTCATGCAAGTGCCTGAGATGCGTTCTCGCCGTTCCCCCGCGTCCTCGGAACCACTACAATCTCTCCATGAGCACGCAGAAGACGGGCTACACCGACACGCACGCCGCCGCGGGGCTGGACGCGAACTTCCCCGCCATCGACACCTGGGCCAACCAGTTTCGCGGCTACGAGATCGTGGTCGACGACCCGGAGTTCACCTCCGTCTGCCCCAAGACCGGCTTGCCCGACTTCGGCCACCTGACCATCCGCTACATGCCGCGCCAGCGCTGCATGGAGCTGAAGAGCCTGAAGGAGTATCTGTTCACCTACCGCAACCTGGGCATCTTCCAGGAGAACGTGGTGAACCGCGTGCTGGACGATGTGGTGAAGGCCTGCAACCCGGTGTGGGCCAAGGTCACCGGCGACTTCCGCCCGCGCGGCGGAATCTCGACGATCATCGATGCGAGCTGGCCCAGACAGAAGGACTCCAGGCCACCGCGCAGTTAACTTACGCCACCATTGAATCCGAAGACATGCGACGGCGGAACGACTCCATCACTTTGACCAGAGTGTCTCGATCTGGCGGGTTGGATTCGTCGGCAGCTCGTTGCAATGCTGCTGTTGGCAGCGAGGTCTCTTCTGCCAGACGCTCAAATCCGCCACGCGCC
>CAVYDK010000021.1:0-58266 GCA_963767315.1 uncultured Acidobacteriaceae bacterium
GGCTTTAGCTGTGGTGTCTCAAGAGGGTGTTGACATCGATACCGAGGCGGCTGATGGGCGGCATTTGTTTCAGGCTAGCATGGGGGCGGTGCCAGTTGTACTGGTGCGTCCAGGGGGTGAGCTGGGCGGATCGTTCTGCGGAGTTTTCGTATCTTCGGGCGTAGGCCCATTCGTGGATGGCAGTTTTGATGAAGCGTTCTGCCTTGCCGTTGGTGCGCGGGGTGTAGATGCGGGTTCGTTTGTGGGTGATGCCGAGGTCGCGGCACGCGTCTGCGAACTGGAGCGCGTAGAAGCATGGGCCATTGTCGGTGAGCACGCGGCGGGTGGTCACGCCGAAGCGCTGGAACCATGCGACGGCCTCTGTGAGGAAGGCGGCCGAGGAGTCGGCGCGCTCATCCGGATAGAGGGCGGTGTAGGCCAGCCGCGAGTGGTCGTCGACGGCGACGTAGAGGAACTCCCAACCGGCGCCGCGGGTCTCGTCGCGCGGGTTGCCGGTGATGCGATGGCCTGCCTTGACGATGCGGGCGAACTTCTTGATGTCGAGGTGCAGCATGTCGCCGGGGCAGGGATGCTCATAGCGCACGACGGGGAGCCGCGGCTCCAGCATCCTGGTCTTGTTCAGCTTCAGCCGGGTCAGGATGCGGCTGACGGTGGCGCGGCTCAGTTGTGTGGCCTGGGCGATGCGCACTCCCGTCCAACGCTCGCGGCGCATCGCCTCGACCCGGGCCACCAGTTCAGGCGATGTGGGCTGTCGCAACCGGTGTGGACGCGAGCTGCGGTCCGCCAGACCAGCCATGCCTTCCGCCTTGAATCGCCGCACCCACTTGGCAGCCGTCTGCCGGCTGAGCCTGTGCTCGGCTGCCGCCTCGCACAGGCTCAACCGGCCCTGCACAACACTCTTGGCAAGTCGCTCTCGACTGTAAATCGTCAGTCGAGCATGATGATGATAGTCCATCTGGCCTCCGAAGTTACTGCTTGCTCGTCACAATCAGCTTCTTCGTTCTCGGTCAGATGGACAACAACCTATTGCAACTTCACAGCTAAAGCCGCAATGCAAATGCAGCATCTACGGCACGGCTATAGCGGAACCAGAGTAGGTAGACCCCGGGGGCAATCCCTCCGAGTGGCTTTTTCCTCAAGAAAAAGCCACCTTCTATGCTCTTCGCTTGGGCACTGATACTCTGGTTCCGCTCTAAAGCCGCGCCCTTAAGCAAAACAAGAGCATTCTGCCGGCATAAGCGAGTTATTAAGCAGGTTCTTAGGTAATCAGCGTAGAGTCGTCATCGCTCTCCGCCTCGTCCGTCTCTGCGGCCTCTTCAATGGGAAACTGCGGACCGCGTCGCCGGTCGAACAACTTGCGCAGCAGATACACGACAAACGCCAACCCAATCGCGAGGGAGATCGCCAGCACAATGTCGGAGTGTTCATGGACCGCCCGTCGGAACGTGTGCGCGATCTCCGGCCCATAGAAGACCGTAATCAGCGCACACACCAGGAACTGGATGAACTTACCGCTGAAGACCGCGGTGGCAAACAGCAGCGGCCTCATCTCGAAGACGCCCGCGCCGAACTCGAAGAGCTTGATCGGCATCGGCGGAGGCATCATCGCCGGGATCATGATGGCCAGGAACTCCTGGTTCGCGAAGCGGTCGCGCATCCGCTCGTAGCGCGCCCGGTTGATGCGCTTCAGCAGGAAGAGTTCGCCGCCCGCGCGCCCCACATAGTACGGAATCAGGCTGCCCGCGGCCGAGGCAACCGCCGCCATCACGCAGTACAGAAGAAACTTCCTGTGGTCGCTGGCCACATACCCGATCACGGCCCCGTCCATCGTCGTCGGAATCGGGAAGAAACCGGAGTCGATGAATGCCAGGCCGCCCAGCCCCCAGATGCCAAACGGCAGCAGGGCCGCGCTGACGATGGCGCTGACTTTATGCAGGAGTGCGATCGGTCCAATCTTCACGGCCAACTCGATTCTACTTGGCGATTCATCGATGCGCCGTCCTGCGAACACCATCGCTGATGGTGAGCACCGCCACCCGCGCGTCCTTCGGCAACCGCGCGCCCGCATCCGAGGCGCATGGCGACTCGTCGAACTCCGTCTTCGGCGATTGCACAGAATCTTTCATCCTCTGCTAGTTTACGTCCAGCCTGGTCCGGGCACGAACCACCGGCCCCTCAACCCCGCGGCGGCGCTCGCGATTCGGCCCCCTCTGCTTCAAGGGAGACCGGCAAAGGTGAGAAAATAGGGAACGAGCGAAGCTCCCGGCGTTTTGCGGGGTCTATACCGATAACCGCCGCCGGACGCATCTTTGCGCCGTCTAACAACCGAGAGCCGCCCAACAACAGGGCCGAAAAACGTCCCGCCAATCCTCGCCGATGCCCATCCTAGAGCTCTTCCCCAAACCGTCTCGCGACCCAGACCAGACCCAGGAGACGACGGGAGACCCGGCCGCAGACCAGGCAGCGGGACGGGCAAGCCAGCCCCTCAAGCTGCGCACCCGCCGCTACGGCGAACTGGAGGAGCATGAGATCATCCACCTGCTCGATTCGCTCGACGACGAGCGTTCCCGCGCACGCTTCCGCGAGTCCATCTACATCTCCATCATCATCTGGCTCGCCATCGCCTGGTTCCTCTTTTACGGCCCCCGCGTCCTCTGGCATCAGCCGCGCTACATCGACCCCATCGCCCTGATGAAGCAGCACGACCAGGAGCTGACCTTTCTCCAGCAGCACAGCGCGCCCGCGCTGAAGCCGCCGCCGCATCCGCAGATCGACCGCAAGACCATGGAACAGCTACAGCAGCAGGCCCGCCTGGCCGCGCCCACGCCGCAACCGCCGCAGCAAGAGGCCAGCACCGCCGCGCCGCCAGTCGCGCAGCCGCAACTCCCTCTGCCCGCCGCGCCAAAGCCCGCCCAGCCTGCGGTTGAATCGCCTCTGCCCGCCGCCCCGAAGCCCAACTTCGCCCAGAACAACCAGAGCGCCCACGGCGCAATACAGGACGCCCTTCGTGGAGCCTTCGGCGGTCGCGGCGGCGGCGACTACGGCCCCTCCTCCGGATCGCATGGCCCCCTACAGGCCGGCGCCCAGATACTCTCAGACACCATGGGCGTCAACTTCAGCGCATACATGCGCCGCCTGCACGACGACATCCAGCGCAACTGGGACCCCCTCATCCCCGAAGAGGTACAGCCCCCGCTGATGAAGAAGGGGATCGTCGGCATCCGTTTCACCATCCTGCCCGACGGCAAGATCGGCGCCATGACCCTGGAGACCCGCTCCGGCGATGTCGCGCTCGACCACGCCGCCTGGAACGCCATCACCAGCGAAGGCCAGTTCCCGCCGCTGCCCAGGCTCTTCCACGGCCCGCAGCTCGAGCTGCGCGTAGGCTTCTTCTACAACATCCCACTCCCGGAGTAGACAATCTAGGATGAGTGGGATACTTGAGGAGCACATGCACCCGCCCCACACCTCCAACCCGCGCGAAGCAAAGTCGCCCGGCGCAGCCGAACCGCTCCTACGCCGCCGCCAGCTTCGCGGCCTGCTTCTGCTCGCCCTCGCCGCCATTATCTTCGCCATTCTCCGCGCCGGCGTGCATCGCGTCTTCACCGCAGGCTGGTGGCGGCTTTGGTAGACCTCGCGCAAGAGAGCCCGCTCGTCGTCGTCGCCGGCCCCACCGCCAGCGGCAAGACCGCGCTTGCCCTCGCCCTCGCCGAGCGATTCTCCGGCGAGATCGTCTCCTGCGACTCCGTCGCCGTCTATCGCGGCATGGAGATCGGCACAGCCAAGCCCACCCTCGCCGAGCGCGCCCGCGTCCCGCACCACCTCATCGACATCGCCTCGCCCGACCAACCCTGCACCGCCGGAGACTACAGCCGCCGCGCCCGTCAGGCCATCCGCGAGATCTCGCAAAGCGGCCGCCTGCCCATCGTCTGTGGCGGAACGGGCCTCTACCTGCGCGCGCTACTCGATGGCCTCTTCCCCGCGCCGCCGCGCCAAGAGCCTCTGCGCCAGAAGCTCCGCCAGCGCGCCCAACTTCGCGGCCCGGCCCACCTGCATCGCATCCTCGCCCGCCTCGACCCCGCCGCCGCCCGCCTCATCCACGCCAACGACGCGCCCAAGCTCATCCGCGCCATCGAAGTCACGCTCTCCGCCCGCCAGCCCATCACCCGCCAATGGGAGCAGCCACGCGACCCGCTCACCGGATTCCGCATCCTCAGCCTCGCCCTCAATCCGCCCCGCGCCGAGCTCTACACTCGCATCAACCGCCGCGCCGCCCAGATGTTCGACCCGCCCCAACAGGGCGGGGGCCTCATCGAAGAGACCGCCCAGCTCCTCGCCCGTTACGGCCCGGATTGCCGTCCGCTCGCCTCGCTCGGCTACGCCCAGGCTGCCGCCCTCCTGCGCGGCGCGCTCACCCGCGACCAGGCCATCGCAGCCGCCCAGCAGGGCCATCGCAACTACGCCAAACGCCAGCTCACCTGGTTCCGCAAGGACCCCGCGCTCCACTGGCTCCCCGGCTTCGGCTCTGCCCCGGAGACCATCCAGCAAGCCTCCGCCCTCGTCGCCCACCACCTCAAAATCCGATAGCCCTCGATCTGGGCTGCATGAAGTGGGCTACAATGTAGCTCAGAGGTGTTGCGATGCCTGCCAATGCTGTTGTGCGAGCGCGAATTGACGAGAAGACCAAGAAGAAGGCGACCGCTGTGCTTAAGTCGGTTGGCTTCACGCCTTCGGCCGCCTTTCGCCTCATGATGACGCGTATCGCGAAGGAGCGGATGATGCCGTTTGAGGCTGCATGTGCCAAACGCGGAGACGGTAGAAGCGATCGAGGAAGTGCCGCCGGGGCGGATTGAAGACTGTACACGACAGTTGAAGAGTTTATCGCGGATCTGAATGCGGACGATTAGCTACGGACTTCCCGTTTCAAGAGAGACTTCAAACGTGTTCGAGTAGGGGATTATGGCAAAGATCTTGACCGGATGTTTACGGATGTTCATCGACCTTCTTCTTAACGATCAGGTTCTACCCCTGCGGTATCGCGACCACGCACTGATGGGAGAATGGCGGGATTGCCGGGATTGCCATATCAAGCCGGACTTGGTATTGATCTATCGAAAGCTGGATGTACGACATCTGGAGCTTGTGACCGGCTTGGTTCGCACAGTGAACTCTTCCTTTGATGGCAGTTCGCGGTTTAGTGCTTTCGCACGATAACTCCGGCGACCAGCTTGTAGTGCCAGCCGTGGAATGCCTCGCTGAGGCTGACGGTGAGCCAGGTCTCGCAGTCTGGCTCGGCGAAGGTGGAGTGGGGATAGATTCCCGCCGGCATCAGGTTCAATCGCTCCAGCCAGCGCGGATCGGTTACGGCCAGGTCGTAGGTGACGTTGTGGCGGCGGAAGAGGGCGCGGTTCTTTCGCTTGTCGCCTTCTCCGCGAATCCACCAGTAGATCTCTGACGGGCAGACCAGAACCAGCGACGATTGCATGGGCTTGGTCTGAATCTCCTCAACCGGCATGCGGTCGCGATAGCCTCGCAGGATGGTAGTGGCCTTGTCGGCGGCGTCCAGAATCTTCTGTAGTTGCGAAGCGGTTGCTGGACGCTGGAGCAGGCGCCAGCGCACTGGTGCGATCTGCCAGTCCTCGGGGTGAGCGTCCGAGGGCAGTGCGTAGTGCAGTTCCACCTCGATGACGTCGAGGAGGCGGGGCTCGCTGCCGTCGTCAAGGACGGATTCTGGGCGTCGAGGGAGCCGTCGGGGGCCGCGCCGCGCAGGCGAATCCAGACTCCGTCGTCGAGGCACACACCGGCCACGCAACGTCCGCCGTGCTTGTACGAGTTGGCCAGACAGAGGATGGTCTTGCGCACAGGACGCCTCAGAGGTGGGTGATCGTGATCTCTCCCCAAGCTTGTTGCAGGTATTCGAGGACCAGCCTGCGGTGGCAGTGCTCTGCCGTATCTTCGCTACACAGGAGTGCTGTCCGCGCCGCGCGAAATGGCTCGGGCGAGAGCGCCGACTCGATGTGGCGATCGCGCATTAGCGTGAGGAACGCGCTGTTCGTAGACGGCCCAATCGCCTTTGCGTTTCTTGTATGCGTCCAGCATCTCCTGCGTGGGCGCCAGCAGCGGCTCGTGCTCGTACGCGGCCCCGCAGATCTCGCGCAGGAAGAATGCGAGGTCGTCGCGCTTGGCGAAGGCGGCCAACTGGGAAGTGTTGTTGAGGCGCACGTCCAGCAGGCGGCGGACGCCTGCGTCTTTCAACGAATTGAAGAACTGGGCTGCCGATTTTTGGGTAAAACCGATGCTGTAGATCTCCATTTGTCCTCGTCCAGATCGGCGAATAGAGCGGGTTGTGGATCGGCGAGTAGTTTACCGGAGGCGGCTGCGACCTGCGCCTCGGTCTGCAACTCCCCGTCGCCGCGGATATGCAGCAACTCAGCGCCGCGCTCAATCAGGACGCGTCCGATAAGCAGGCGGCGATGGCAGTGGGCGGGGTCCTCCTCGCTGCACATAATGGCGACACGGAAGCCGTCGGCTCCGCGTTCGAGCCGTTCGATTCCGCTGAGAAATTCGACACTTTCTGCGACTTTTGCGTAGCGTGCGCGACCGTTGGCGTCGTAGAGAGCTCTCATCTTTGGGGCGTCCGCCGACGACGTCGCCGAGGTAGAGATACTTGATCGCGGCATGCGGTCACCAGATCGCGCAAGGAGTCGCGGTCGAAGTGCGGGGTGTAACGAGAGTACGGAGCAGATCGCACATCGACCAGCACCTTGATGCCATGCCGCTGAAGCAGCTCGATGAAGTGCTCCGGCGTGTGGGACGAGTGTCCGATGGAATAAATTTGTCGCATCTTCGACGCTCCGATGCCAGCACCTTGCACCATCATATCGCGTGAGCTAGATAGGCGCGATGTGTGTGTACCGTGCTCGTAAACGCCGAGGCGTTCCAGACCAGCCTGCGCAGCCCCAGGTTATGGCCTATCCAACCCCCTGAGGCTGATGCCTGCCCATAGTCCATAGCCCATGGCCGAAGCAAAAAAATCGCCGTCGCCACCCTCAAAAACCCCAGCAAATCCGCATGTCAAGCCCCTCGAACCCCAAAAATCCCCATAACCCCCACCGCACCAACTACTTCCCTCCGAAAAATAGTTGGCATAGTAGTTATGCTCCGCTTGCTACACTTAACATATGGATCAAATCCATCGAGGGCAGCTTCGACCGCGCGGAAATAGACCTCCACCGCCCGCTTGCACCGCTCTTTCTCAACCGAATAAGCCACACTGAATCAATATTTTACCCGCATCTCGCCGCGAATGAATATTTTGCCGGCGCCACCCCGCAAAATCCGCAATTTTCACCCCTAACCCTTATGCCATGAATCTTTTAGCCGCAACTCTCCACGAATCAATCTTTTGACCAGCCACACCCCGCGCAACCAAATGATTCCAAACCGCTTACATCTAAATCGTTTATTATGTAAATTATCCCTGTGGCCACCACATAACAATCCACTTACGCACCAATCCACCGCCAAGGGGGGATGGCAGGGGGAGGGGGAGAACATTCATAGAACAAACAGCAAACCTTGATCGAAAGCCATCCTGCGTCTGGCAGCTTGCGTCTTGTTCAGAAGCTATTTCTTCAGCAGCCAGAGGACGCAGGCGTGGGGTTCGAGGGCGAGGCTTTCAACGGATTTGACCTTGTTGAGGGTCTTGCCGGTCCAGACGTCTTTGACGCGGTAGGTGGCGGCTTCCAGGTTGTAGGCCTCGAAGCTGCTGTCGAGCACGACCTGCGATTCGCCGATGTTGAACAGGGCGAGGGCGATGGAGCCGTCGGGTGAGTCTGGTGGCAGATCGGCGGTCCAGACGATGATGTCTTCGTCGTGCAACACCTGGCTGCCGCGGGTTGCGGTCTGGTCGATGCGGATCAGGTCGGGGTTGGTAAGCAGCTTGTAGGTTGCGTCGTCGAGCAGGGTGAGGTTGGCGCCCAGGATCAGCGGCGAGCGGGCCATCGCCCACAGGGTGAGCAGGGTCTGCTGCTCGGTTGGGGTGAGGCGCGTGCTGCGGGGCGCACCGTCGCCGGGCGAGGGGCGGAGTTCGCCGAGGGGAAGCATGTCGGCGTCGGGCCAGTTGCCGGGTTTGGCGTACTGCGCCCAGGCCGCGGTGTTGACGAACTGTCTGGAGAGGCTCTGCGGGAATGCATTGCTGCTATTGCTCGACCACAGGTCCCAGAAATCGTCGGAGATGCGCCACATCTGGGCGAGGCCAGCGACTTCGGTAGCGTTATCCAGCGAAGTCGGCCCGGGCGAGAGCGAGAGAACCATTGGGCGGCCGGTCTTGTCGATGGCGCGCCGGATCATGCGGATCTCGTCGGCCTTGTAAGGGTGCGACGCGATGCAGTCCACCTTGATGAGATCGACGCCCCAGCCCGCGTACTGGCTCAGCAGCGAGTCGTACCAGGCCTGGCCGGCGGCGTTGTTCTTCACGCCCCAGTTGGTGGGGTCCCAGGGACAGGCGTCCGTGGTGTCGGCTGCGTCGGTTGCATGAAAAATGCTATTGGCGATGGGCAGGTTGCGCTCAACCGAGGCGCGCGGGATGCCGCGAACGATGTGGATGCCGAACTTGAGGCCCTGCGAGTGGACCCAGTCGGCGAGCGGCTTGAAACTGGTGGACTGAATCGTGGCGATGAGCTTGGATAAGCGGGGGTGCCAGCGGTTTCGCGGCGGCCGGCGGAGGTTGGCGGCTTGCGAAGTCTGGGCCGATGGGAAACGCGCGGGAACGGGGACGTAGCGGCCGTTGGCGTCGATCTGGTACTGAAGAAGCTCGGGCTTGGGGCGGTCTTCGGGGTTGTTGAAGAACCAGCCCTCGTCGATGACGGCGTAGTTCCAGCCGAAGGACTTCAGTTCGTTGGCTTCGACCTTGACGTTGGCGCGGAACTGCTGCTCGGTGATGGTGAGGCCATAGGCGTCCCAGCTATTCCAACCCATCGGCGGCGTGAGGGCGACCTTCGCCGCAGGGGCCATCTGTGCGGCTGGCGGCGGCGTCTGCGTGCGTGCCGGCGGACCGGCCAGTACCGGGATCAAGAGAAGACCTGCCCACGAGACTTTCATGCTGCCCTCACGTTCGTTCGCGTACGTTCGCGTACGTGGAAATAAGTTGCATCCACGATACCGCGAGACGGTGCCGAGCGCACGGGAGTCTGATGGAGCGGCTTATCTGATCCACCGGTTCGATCTCCGCTCCACCCGCTCGAGAAATGCGATAGCCTCTGGTTGGATGATTATTTGCGACGAAAGACGGTCTGAAACGGATCGGCCGGTAGTGTGCGCGAGGTGGAGCTTCGAGGCGGTTGCGCTCGGAGCTGCGCTTGCGCTGGCTCTGCTCAGTGGATGCGCCAGCCCTGGGCCACCACTTCCTCCGTCGCTGAAGCTGCCCGAGGTGGTCTCCGGGTTGACCGCGAGCCGCGTGGGCGACGAGGTAAGGCTGCACTGGACAACCCCATCGCGAACCACCGACAAGCTGCTGATCGCGGGGCCGATTGAGGCGGAGATCTGCCGGGAGAACTTCTGCTGCGGCTCCAGCCACTGCGGTGAAGGGTGGTCAGAAGTCTGCGCCGGGCGCGAGGAAGAATGCGGCGACGGCCCCGTGTTCTCCGGTTGTGCTGCGGAAGCGGGTGACGCCGGGCGCGTCCGAGGCGGTAGATGCGCTGCCGGCGGAGTTGACCGCTGCACCCGCGCGGTTGCTTGCCTATCGGGTGCAACTGCGCAATGCGGCAGGCCGCACGGCGGGGGCTTCGGCTGCCGTTTTCGCGGCATCGGGGCCTGCGCCGCAGGCGGTTGAGGAGCTGCGCGGCAAGGCGACGAAGGCGGGAGTGGTGCTGGAGTGGAGGCCGGAGGCACAGGGAACAGGCAGCAGGGAGCAGGGAACAGAGGGCGCGGAGTCGATCGAGCTGGATCGCACAATTTTGCAGCCTGCAACGGCAAATACAACGACAACGACGGCGTCAAATTCAATGGCAACAACGGCGGGTTTGGGTTCAGAGCGCAAGGGTGGGTTGCCGGGCGTGGCAAAGGAGCCATCGGAGTTGCGCTTCCGGGCCGGCGGCGGATTGGGGGATGCCGGTGGAACGATCGATAGCACCGCGCAGATCGGGCACGCATATCGCTATACGGCGCAGCGGGTCCGCACGGTGGTTCTGGGCGGACAGAGGCTGGAGGTGCGCAGCGTGCCCTCCGTCGAGGTCACGGTGGAGATGAAGGATGTCTTTCCGCCGGAGGCCCCCGCGGGCTTGGTTGCGGTTCCGGGGTTAGGCGAGGGTGGGCCGCTCCGGGCCAGAGCGCGGCGCAGACTGGCGAACAGGCCGCACCTCAAATCCAGAGGCCGGCGATCGACCTCTCCTGGGAGCCGGATTTGGAGCCGCGCATCGCAGGCTACCGCGTCTATCGGCGCGATTTGGACGGCGACGCTTCGGCTGTGTGGCAGCGTCTCAACGCCGATCCTGTGCCGGTGGTAGCCTATCGCGACCTGAGTGTTGTGCCGGGGCACAGATACTCCTACCGGGTGACTGCCGTGGACATGGCGGGCAATGAGTCTGCGCCGAGTAGTGAGGTGGTGGAGACGGCCCCGCGCCGTAGCGCGTTACACCCGGCAGCGAAACTGCTAGTTTTCGGAGGGCTTCTCGATGTGGTCGATGACGAGGGTATCAGCGGGGAGCTTGGCGGGGGCGAGGCGGAGGCCAAGGCCGTCGATGTCCCAGTGGGAGAGCGGGTCGGGATCATTGGGGGTAATGATGCCTTCGGGCAGCTTCGCGTTAGGGTCTTCGATCCAATTCAGGACGAGGTCATAGCGACCAGTGAGGCCAGTGCGATCCAGTACGGGGTGGCCTCCGGAGTTTATGGTCAGGTGCTGTGCAAGGTCCGACATAGTGACGCTGTAGTAATTGAGATGCACTCTTTCTCCGGTGTGGAAATATGGAACCACCACGCCGCCGTCATGGAGCTTCATGCCGGGCGGCAAGGTTGCATCGCGTTTGGATTCGGTGAGGCGCTGGGTGTGCTTGCCGATTTCTAGGACAAAGCCGTTGATAGGAGTTCCGTGAGCGAAGTGGGCGACGAGATGGCAGCGGTCGGCGAGCATTGTTTGCAGCATTTGCTGGAGAATCGGCTTCTTGTCCGGCGCGAGAGGGAGTTCTGTCTGCCATTCACTGAGATCGGCCTCGGAGACCTTAGCGTTGAAGTCGTAAAGGTCGTCGAGCCATGAAGGTGCGTTTGAGAGACGGTCCTTCGACCAGTAGGCTCCGCCTTGCGGGAAGTATGCTGCCATGATGGTCAACCAAAACGGCTGGCTCACGAGTCGATACCCGTTGGACTCGTTCATCGTGTTGACCATGCCATTGCCCCCCGGGCGAGAGGGACGGATAGAGACGACGTCGAAGGCGAGGGGCTTGGCGGGTGTGGGAGCAACGGGAGCTTGTCCGAGGGCGGTGGCGTAGGTGAGCAGGGCGGTGGTGACGATTCTCCCGATCATGTATTTCTCCTCGGGGAGAATGGTACACGCGGGGAGTGACTCGATTCATCGCGGACAAGGGAAACCCCACATCTCAGAGGCGAGATGTGGGGCACTCGAGTGAGGTCAGTAGGAGTTACTTGCCCTGGGCGGTGGCGAAGCGTTTGTTGATCTCGTCCCAGTTGACGGTGTTCCACCAGGCGGCCAAGTACTCTGGGCGGCGGTTCTGGTACTTGAGGTAGTAGGCGTGCTCCCAGACGTCGTTGCCGAGGATGGGGTAGAGGCCCTCGGAGAGGGGATTGTCCTGGTTGGCCGTGGTGACGATCTTCAGTTTGCCGGCCTGGAAGACGAGCCATCCCCAACCGGAGCCGAACTGCTTGGCGGTGGTCTCGTTGAAGAGCTTCTTGAAGCTCTCGAAGTCGCCGAAGTCGGCCTTGATCTGCGCGGCGATGGCGCCGTTGGGTGGGCCGCCCCCCGCCGGCTTCATGATCTGCCAGAACATGCTGTGGTTGACGTGGCCGCCGCCGTTGTTCTGCACGGCCTTGCGGATGTCTTCGGGGATGGCGGAGAGGTGCTTGATGAGGTCTTCGGGGGATTTGCCGGCCAGCTCCGGGTGCTTGTCGATGGCCCCGTTGAGATTGGTGACGTAGGCCTGGTGGTGCTTGTCGTGGTGCAGCTTCATGGTCGCCTCGTCGATGTGGGGCTCGAGGGCTGCGTAGTCGTAGGAAAGAGGGGGAAGTTCGTAGGCCACTGTATTTTCTCCTGTCGATAATGGTGCGAATGCTGGAACTGCTATCCGCAGTATTGGATGCAATCGAACGGGCGACGGTGCGAATGAGTTTTCGTATTGTTGCGCGACCGGACTGCGCTTGGCTTGTACACTAAGAATGTGCGACAAGAGATCAAGATAAGGAAAAAGGGCAAAGAATGAGCGATCGGCAGAACGAACTGGACCAGCTTTCCATCAATGCACTGCGTTTTCTGGCTGTAGACGGAATCGAAAAGGCCAAGTGCGGCCATCCGGGAGCGCCGCTGGGCTGCGCACCGATAGCGTATCTGCTGTTTCACAAGCTGATGAAGCACGATCCGGCAGACCCGAAGTGGATCGACCGCGACCGGTTTGTGCTGTCGAATGGGCACGCGTCGATGCTTCTCTATGGCTCGCTGCATCTCTCCGGCTACGACCTGCCGATGGCGCAACTGGAGCAGTTCCGCCAGTGGGGATCGGAGACGCCGGGGCATCCGGAGCGCGGCGATACGCCGGGCGTGGAGGTGACGACCGGGCCGCTGGGGCAGGGGTTCGGCATGGCGGTTGGAATGGCGGCGGCGGAGAGGCATCTGGCGGCGGTGTACAACCGCGACGGGCACGCCGTGGTGGACCACCACACCTATGTGCTGTGCGGCGACGGCGACCTGATGGAGGGCGTCTCGCATGAGGCGGCGTCGCTGGCCGGGACGCTGGGACTGGGCAAGCTGATTGTGCTGTACGACGACAATCTGATCTCGCTGGATGGGCCGACCTCGCTGAGCTACACGGAGGACGTGACGAAGCGCTTCGAGGCGTACAACTGGCAGGTGTTGAGCGTGGCCGATGGCAACGATCTGGTGGCCATCGAGGACGCGATCAAGGCTGCGAAGGCGGAGACGACGCGGCCGACGCTGGTCCGGGTGCGCACGGTGATTGGGTACGGAAGCCCGAAGGCAGGAACGAACAAGGCCCACGGCGAGGCCCTGGGAACGGAGGCGGCGCGGGAGACCAAGAAGAACCTGGGATGGCCCGAGGACAAGAACTTTTATGTGCCGGATGAGGCGCGCAGGAACTGGGAGACCGCGAAGCCGAAGGGCAAGAAGCTGCACGCCGAGTGGGACGCGCAGTTCGCCGAGTACAAGAAGGCATATCCCGAGCCGGCGGCGGAGTTCGAGCGCGTGGTAGCGGGCAAGCTGGCCGAGGGCTGGGAGAAGCTGATCCCGAGCTTCCCGTCTGGGCCGGATGCCAAGAAAGTGGCGACGCGCAACGCTGGCCAGGTTGTGATGAATGCGATCGCGAAGGTTGTGCCGGAGCTGTTTGGCGGCGCGGCCGACATTACGGCTTCGACCAAGACGATCTTCAAGGACTCGCCCAGCTTCCATGTGGACCCAGTGGGGCGGAACGTCTACTTCGGAGTGCGCGAGTTCGGCATGATGGCGATGGTGAACGGAATGGCAGCGCACGGAGGGCTGATTCCGTTTGGATCGACGTTCTATGTCTTCTCGGACTACTGCAGGCCGGCGATCCGGCTGGGCGCGCTGATGGGGATCCATGCGCTGTATGTGTTCACGCATGATTCGGTAGGGCTGGGCGAGGACGGGCCGACACACCAGCCGATCGAGCACCTGATGAGCATGCGCGCGATGCCGGTGCTGACGGACTTCCGTCCGGCGGATGCGAATGAGACGGCAGCGTGTTGGCGGCTGGCGATGGAACGCAAAGGGCCGTGCTTCATGGCGCTCTCGCGGCAGGACCTGCCGGTGCTGGATGCGGCGCTGGCGTTTGCGGGCGTGCCAAAGGGCGCGTACTCGAGGACGCCGGAGGTGACCAAGCCGGATGTGATCCTGATCGCGGCGGGCTCCGAGGTGACAACGTGCCTGACGGCGGCGGCGGAGCTGAAGGCGGCGGGGATCGCGGCGAAGGTGGTGTCGATGCCGAGCTTCCGCATCTACGACGAGCAGACGGCAGCGTACAAGGCCGCGCTGCTGCCCGAGGGCGTGCCGAAGATATCGCTCGAAGCAGGCGCGACGATGGGCTGGTACAAGTACATCGGGACAAACGGCGTGGCGATCGGGATCGACCGGTTTGGCGCATCGGCGCCGGGGCCGATTGCCATGGAGAAGCTGGGTATCAGCGTGGCGAATGTTGTCGAGCACGCGAAGAAGCTGGTGAAGAAGTAAACCAGGTTCGAGGTACAAGGTTCGAGGTTCGAGATGGTGGAGACGGAGCGCGAGATTCTGCGCGAGAAGAATGAAGAGGCGAAGCTCGGCGAGCGAAAGCCCTTCGACTCTTCGCTGCAGGCGACGTATGAGGACAGCGTGGCTCCCGAGAGCGATTGGGAGCTTGAGGATTCGTAGCAAATACAGGGGCCCTTCACTTCGTTCAGGATGACGGCCTCTTTCTGTAAGGGGATGTGGAATGACGCAGGACGAGGCGAAGCGGCTGGTCGCACGGCGCGCGGTCGAGTTCGTGAAGGACGGAATGGTGGTCGGACTGGGCACAGGGACGACCGCGACGCTCTTCATTCGCGAGTTGGCGGGGCGTGTTCAGTCAGGGGGGCTGAAGATTCGCTGCGTTGCTTCATCGGACGCGAGCCACGCGCTGGCAGAGTCTCTGGGCATGAGCGTCGCGACGCTGGCCGAGCTGCCCGAGCTGGACGTATACATCGATGGGGCCGACGAGATTGCACGAGTTCCAGAGTTGGGATTCGGGTTGATCAAAGGCGGGGGCGGCGCGCTGCTGCGGGAGAAGATTGTGGCCAGTGCAGCGAAGAGCTTCATCGTTGTGGCAGATTCGACGAAGCTGGTTGAGGTGCTGGGCAAGTTCCCTCTGCCGGTGGAGGTGGTCAAGATGGCGCTTCCGGTGGTGCAGCCGAGGCTTGCGGCGCTGGGCTTGAACCCGAAGCTGCGGCAGGCCAAGAGCGGGGCCGGGCCGTATCTGACGGACGAGGGCAACTACATCCTGGACTGCGCGTGCGGGCGGATCGACGATCCGCAGAAGATGGCGGCGGCGATCCGCGCCATCGTCGGCGTGGTGGAGCATGGACTGTTTCTCGGCATGGCGACGCTGGCGCTGGTGGCCGGCGAGAACGGCGTGAGTGAGCTGCATCCCTAGCGATGCGTTGCGAGTTGCCGCTTGTTGGTTGAAGACGAGGAGCGCGAGAGTGCCGCGACCGGTTTCGGTAACCTATCGAGTTTCCCCTACGACAGAAGATTTGGCGGCGTCCGCGGCGGAGTTCTTCGCGACGGCGGTGTCGGCGGCGGTTGCGGCGCGGGGCGTGGCGCGGGTTGCGGTCTCCGGCGGCACGACGCCGAAGGGGATGTTCGCGCTGCTTGCGGACCGGAGCAGACCGTACTTCGCGCAGGTGCCGTGGGACCGGTTGCAACTCTTCTGGGTGGATGAGCGGTGCGTGCCGCCGACGGACGCGGAGTCGAACTATCGCATGACGAATGAGGCAATGCTCGAGCATGTGCCACTGCCAGCGGCACAGATTCATCGCATCGAAGGCGAACTCGATCCCGAGGTTGCGGCGGCGCGGGTTGAGACGGCGATTCGCGCGGCATTTCGGCTGGAAGGCGCCGAGACTCCGGCCTTCGACCTGGTGCTGCTGGGGCTGGGCGAGGATGGGCACACGGCTTCGCTGTTTCCGCACACGGCGGCGTTGTTTGAGCTGGGACGGCTTGCGGTGGCGAACCATGTGCCGCAGAAGCAGACCTGGCGGATCACGCTGACGGCACCAGTGATCGATCACGGACGCGAGGTTGCGTTCCTGATCGAGGGCGCGGCAAAGGCGCAGGCGGTGCGGAATGTCTTCTGCGGAGCATACGATCCGGAGACGAAGCCCGCGCAGTTGATTCGCCCGGCGAGCGGTAGACTAACGCTGTTGCTGGATGCGGCGGCGGCGGAGAAACTGCCACGGCCGGCGGGTTTGGAAGCTGCCGGGGCTGGATCGTCGTTTGTCGCGACGATGGAGATATAGATGATTCTTGCGGGAGACATTGGCGGGACGAAGATTCATCTTGCGCTGTACAGCTTTGCGGGCGGGCGGCTGAAGGCGGTGCGCGACGAGAGGTTTGCGGCGCAGGAGTTTGCCTCGTTGGACGCGGTGGTGAAGACGTTTCTCGCCAACGGCAGCACGAAAGAGATCGTCGCGGCGTGCTTTGGCTGTCCGGGGCCGGTGCGCGATGGGCGGCTGAAGCTGACCAACCTCGCGTGGACGCTGGATGCGCGCGAGTTGGCGCGGTCGCTGGCGATTGAGTACGTCTTTCTGATTAACGATCTCGAAGCGAACGGGTACGGGATTCCCGAGCTTGCGCCGGAGAGCGTCTTCACGTTGCACGCGGGCGATGCGGCGGCGGTGGGACATCGCGGGCTGATCGCCGCGGGGACGGGGCTGGGCGAGGCGCTGCTGATCTGGGACGGCAAGGAGCATCGGCCGATTGCGTCGGAGGGTGGGCACTGCGACTTTGCCGCGCGCACGGACCGCGAGATTGCACTGCTGGAAGTTCTGCGGCGCAAATTGCACGGGCGCGTGAGCTGGGAGCGGGTTGTCTCCGGGCTGGGGATTCAGAACATCTACG
This sequence comes from uncultured Acidobacteriaceae bacterium, assembly GCA_963767315.1. Lineage (GTDB taxonomy): Bacteria > Acidobacteriota > Terriglobia > Terriglobales > Acidobacteriaceae > Edaphobacter. The sequence continues at coordinate 16,826 of CAVYDK010000021.1, forward strand.
CGTTTCTGCGCGACGTGGAGAAGATTGACGAGCCCGCGTGGCTGAGCGAGCGGATGGCCGCCGAAGACCCCAACGCCGTGATCGGCCAATCTGCCGAGGACGGGTCGAGCGATTTGTGCCGCGAAACGATGCAGACCTTCGCGGCGGCGTACGGAGCGGAGGCGGGTAACCTTGCGCTAAAGGTGCTGGCGACTGGCGGCATGGTTCTGGGCGGAGGCATCGCGCCGAAGATTCTGAAGACGCTGGCGAGCGGCGGGTTCATGCAGGCGTTTCTGGACAAAGGGCGGCTCTCGCCGCTGCTGGAGTCGATTCCGGTGCGCGTGATTCTGGACGAGAGTTGCGCGCTGCTGGGAGCGGCGGCATACGCGGAGGCGCGCGCGGCGGCCGTGCGGGGCTGAAGGAGATCAGATGTGGAACTTCCAGCCCAGAGAGCCATAGGTGTCGTCTGACGTGTCGAACGCGGAGGACTGGTCGTCGGATTGATCGGCGTCAGGGTCGCGGTAGTCCGGGTCGGGGCCGCGGTCGTCGGGGGCCTGGGTGATGCGGGCGAGCTCGCCGTGGTCGAGCCAGTTGAGCGAGCATGGCTCGCAACTGTCGATGACGACGTTGCCGGGGCCGCAGTAGGAGTGGGCCTCCATGGGGCAATGGCATTTGGGGCAATCGATGCGGCGGTTGAGATCGCCGGGGTCCATGGGCGGCTGAATGATGCTGCCACGTTGTGTGGCGCGCAATGCGTCGATGAGGGTTTGAAACTCCTCCATGGAGACCAACATGCCGCGGCACTTGGAGCAGTAGAGAAGAGGGAGTTTGGCGAGGGTGGCCTGCATGAGCGGGAGGTTGCTACAGATGGGGCAGGATTGGCCGGGGGCCTTATCGAGAACAATGACGCCGTCGTCGTTGGTGTCGGGGACGACGACGTTGTGGCAGAAGTCGCAGACGAGGGTGTCGCCGTGGGGGTGCATGGGGGCGCCGCAGGAGGGACAGTTCATTGGGCCTTCCCGCAGTCTGGACAGAAGCTGGCGCGCTGCGGGATGGAGTGGCCGCACGCGATGCAGAACTTAGTGTCCTGGGTGGAAGCGGTTGGGGCGGCGACTGGTGCGGCGGTTGGGGCGGCGGATGGTGCGGCGCCCGCGGTTTTGAGCGAGGCTGCCATGACCTGCCCGATGGCCGCGCCGGCCCCGAGGCCCATGCCAATGGCCGCGCCGCCACTGGGGTTGGCGGCGGCGATGGTCATGGCCTGGGCGGCGGCGAACTGGGTGTAGCGGTCGAGGTCGCCGACGATCTTCATGCCGATGCGCTGGTCGAGCGACTTCTGCAGCGCGTCGGGCAGCGAGACGTTTTCGACGACGAACTGGGTGAGATCGAGGCCGAGGGCGGCGAATGCGGGCTTGACCTGCTCGCTGATCTTCGCGGCGAGGGCGGATTCGTTGGCGGCGAGATCGAGGAAGGCGAGGTCGCTGGTGGCGAAGACCTCGGTCATGCGCGCGATGATGGTGTTGCGGAGCTGGTCTTCGAGGTCGGCGACACCGTAGCTCTGGCGCGTGCCGCTGATTTGGGTGAAGAAGGCGCGCGGGTCAACGATGCGGTAGGAGTAGATGCCATAGGAGCGCACGCTGACTGCGCCGAACTCACTATCGCGGATGGTGATGGGCGTGGCGGTCCCCCACTTCTGGTCGATCTCGAGGTGGGTGGAGAAGAAGTAGACATCGGACTTGAAGGGCGACTCGAAGCCCTTGCCCCAGTTCATGAGGTCGGTGAGCAGCGGGAGATTTTCGGTGTTGAGGGTGTAGAGGCCGGGGCCAAAGACATCGGCGATCTTGCCCTCGTTGACGAAGAGTGCCATCTCGGATTCGCGCACGGTGAGCCTGCCGCCGTTCTCAATCTCCATGTCCTGCATGGGGAAACGGTAGGCGAGGATGCCCGGCTCGGGCTCATTCCACTGGATGACGGCGATGAGTTGCTTTTCGAGAAACGGGTTGAGTCTCACTGGATTCTCCTTTGGGGACGGTAGCAGGTGGTCTGGCGGAAGACCATGACACGAAAGAAGTAGTGGGAAGACGCAACGGTGAGGAAGTCATGCAACCTGCCCGGTTGCCGCTTATGGCAAGGATGCTGCGATGAGGGAATCGTGAATCTCGATGAGGTCTCGATGGCAGGCCAAGGCCATCTGCTTGGGATCTCCTCCGCCGATTTGAAAGGCAAGCTTCATCTCGCGGAACTTTGACTCGAACTTTCTGAGCAGCGAGACCTCGCGGCACATTCTGTTGAATGCCCTGGCCGATGTGGCTTCGATGACGTCTCGCAGGTTGTGGTCCCAAAAGGGCAGCGTGAGAGAAAAGTCTTCCGGTTCGCCGAGGTAGAGGAGCTTGCCCTCGAACTCGATGAGCAGTCGCTCTTCGATCTGGGCCCGGTATGGCGTCTGGTCTCTGGAGAGCCAGAGCATCTTTTGATGGACGCTGTCTTTGGCCTGGTCGATCTCCGCTCGGACTGCGTTTTCAAATCGGCTGCCCTTCGTCCTGGACCGGACATAGGAGGCGATCAAGGGCAGGAAGAAGCCTGTTACCGCGCCGAGCAAGGCTGTAATGGCTTGGTTCATAGGGCGAATGGCTTGCCTCACATGGGCAGTATATGCCCGATGGGGTCCGCGGTCTGTGGCCGGGGATTTAGTCTAGTGGGAGTTGCTTGGGGGGATTGGGGCGAGATGAAGATTTGGCGTGGGCTGGCAGTTGCGGGCGTGGTGGTGGGGTTAGGTGTAGTAGCGGCGGGACGAGTTGAGGCGCAGCGGCTGCCGGGTGGGGTGCGGCCGGAGCACTATTCGCTGACGATTACGCCGGACCTGAAGGCGGCGACGTTTGCCGGAAGCGAGACGATCGAGGTGGTGCTCGATGCGCCAACGACGGCCATTACGCTGAATGCGGCGGAGATTGAGTTCTCAGAAGTCCGTGGTGCAAACATCAAGTCGAACGCTGAAGCTCCAACAATCTGGCAGACCGCCGCAGTGACGTTGGACTCAGCAAAGGAGCAGGTCACATTCAACTTTTCTCAGCCTCTGTCCGCCGGGCGCGTGACTCTGAAGATCGAGTACAGGGGGATTCTGAACGACAAGCTGCGCGGGTTCTATCTCTCGAAAACGAAGCTGCGGAGCTATGGCGTGACGCAGTTCGAGGCGACGGACGCGCGGCGGGCGTTTCCCTGCTTCGACGAGCCGGCGTTGAAGGCGGCCTTCGACGTGACGCTGGTGGTGGATGCGGGCGATACGGCGATCTCGAATACGAAGATCGTGTCGGACACGGCGGGGCCTGTGGTGGGCAAACATACGGTGGCGTTTGCGACGACACCACGAATGTCTACCTACCTGGTGGCGTTTCTGGTGGGGGACTTCAAGTGCAGCGCGGGCAAGGCGGACGGGGTGCCGGTCCGTGCGTGCGCGACGCCGGACAAAGTGGGCCTGACGCGCTTTGCACTGGATTCGGCAAAGCAGACGCTGCGCGACTACGACCGGTACTTCGGCATTAAATACCCGCTGGCGAAGCTGGACCTGGTGGCGGTTCCCGACTTCGAGGCAGGCGCAATGGAGAACTTCGGGTGCATCACCTTCCGCGAGACGGAGCTGCTGGTGGATAAGAAGAACGGCGCGCTCGCTGCAAAGAAGGAGGTCGCCGAGACCGTGGCGCACGAGATGGCGCACCAGTGGTTCGGAGACCTGGTGACGCCAGTGTGGTGGGACAACCTGTGGCTGAACGAGGGATTTGCGACGTGGATGGAGACGAAGGAGGCGGCCAGGGAGCATCCGAAGTGGGGCTTCGACGAGGACGCGGCGTTGGACAAGGAACGCACCATGGACGCAGACGCGGGCCGTACGACGCGCCCCATCCGCGCGCGGGCGGAGACGCCGGACGAGATCAACGAGAGCTTCGACCAGATTGCGTATGGCAAGGCGGGCGCGGTGATCGGAATGGTGGAGAACTATGTGGGGGAGGAGGTATTTCGTCGCGGCGTGCAGGCGTATCTGGCGGCGCACTTGTACGCGAATGCGACGGCGGAGGACTTCTGGAACGCGCAGGCCCGGGTGAGCGGGCTGCCGGTGGACAAGGTGATGCGCAGCTTTGTGGAACAGCCGGGGGTTCCGCTGGTGACGCTGACGAGCGGAGGCGCGGGCGCGCCCGTGACACAACGCAGATTTTTTCTCTCTGGGGCTGCTCCCAACACGAATGAGGCGTGGACGATTCCGGTGTGCTTCAAGGGTGCGTCGTGCCGGCTGCTGACTCCGGGTGCGACGACGCTGGATGTGCCGGTCCCGGTGCCGTTGGGAATGGTGCCGCCGGAATTGCAGTTTATGTATGCGGACGCGGGAGACAAGGGGTACTACCGGACAGATTATTCGGCGGGACAGCTTAAAGCCATCGTCGCGAATGCGGAGGCTGCGCTGACACCGCCGGAGCGGATTGGGCTGTTGGGCGATCGCTGGGCGCTGATGCGGGCGGGTCAGGGGTCGGTGGGCGAAATTCTGGATCTGGCGCTGACGGTGAAGACGGACCCGAATGCGGCGGTTCTGGAGAGCGCTCTGGGAAAAATTGGTGCGATTGGGACACAGATTGCGACGGACGACGACCGCAAACGGCTGGATGGCGTGGTCCGGCGGGAGTTCGGCGGGGTGTATGCGGGGCTGGGCAAGGGCGGAAAACATGAGCCGGAGGACCGCGCGGAGTTGCGCGAGACGCTGTTTGTGGCGCTGGGGCGGGCGGGCGATCCGGCGGTGCTGGCGGAGGCGGCGAACGAGACGAAGGATCTGTTCGCCGGGCAGAAGCCGGCGGATGCGGCGGTGGTGGATGCGGCGGCGGCGATGGTGGTGGCGAAGGGCGATGCGGCAATGTTCGAGAAGATGCTGCGCGTGGCGCAGACGGCAACCGATCCCGACCTGAAGCTGGACGCGCTGCATACACTGACGCGCTTCCAGTCGCCGGAGCTGGTGGCGCGGACGCTGGAGTACGCGGTGTCGGACAAGGTGCGCAGCCAGGACAGTTGGACGCTGATTGCGCGGCTGCTGGAGCGGCGCGAGACGCAAGACCTGGCGTGGGCCTTCGTCCAGCAGCACTGGGCGGAGATCGCACGCAGGCAGACGGAGAGCTCAGGCGCGCGGATCGTCGCGGCAACGGGCTCGTTTTGCACGGTGGAGCAGCGCGATGAAGTGGTGAGCTTCTTTGCGGCGCATCCCGTCGCGTCAACCCAGCGGACACTGGCGAAGTCCATCGACAGCATCAACGACTGCATCCACCTGCGGGCGGTGCAGGGGCCGGAACTGCGGCAGTGGCTGGACGCGCACCCGGGGCAGTAGGGCGCGTCTAAGGTCTGGCCATATCGCCCATTTATGTTCCAAACAACACAAGTAGATTCCGGCTACTCCGTCACGCCGTTCCGCGGCAGCGGCTGGTACGCTTAATACCAATGCAACCCGGAATCTCCACCCACGTCTTCTTCCAGCACCGCCTGCACCCCGGCCTGCTGGACGCCCTCGCCGCCGCCGGCGCGCGAACCATTGAAGTCTTCGCCGCGCGCCACCACTTCGACTACACCGATGCGCCCGCCGTGCGCGAACTCGCCGCCTGGTTCCGCTCCAACGACGTGCGCGCGGTGCTGCACCAGCCCATCTATATCTCCGAAGGCGGGCGCGACTTCAGCAGCGAAGACTCAGCCCAGTGGTCGCGCCACGTTGCGCCCAATCTCAACCTGATCGCCGCCGAAAAGTCCCACCGCATCGCCGCCATGGACGAGGTCAAGCGCGCGCTCGAGTCCGCCGAGCAGGTGCCCTTCACCGCCATCGTCCTCGACCTTGGGCTGAGGGACGCGCCGTGGGACGAGCACGCCCTGGAGCGCTCGCTCACCGCCATCGAGCACCTCAAGGCCTTCGCCGCCCCGCTCGGCGTGTGCCTTCTGCTGCAAAATTTGCAGAACGAGGTCACCACGCCGGAGCATCTGCTCACCATCCTCAAGACCGGCCACTTCGACACGGTTGGCGTCTGCCTCAACGTCGGCCACCTGCACCTCGCCATGCCCGCCAGCGATGGGCCGCACGACTCCGGCGTCGGCGCCGCCGTCGAGCTGCTCGGCTCGCGCATCGCGCAGGTCCATCTGCACGACAACCACGGCGCCTTTGCGCATTCCGCCGAAATGAAGGACGAGCACCTATGGCCCGGCAGCGGCACCATCGACTGGCCCGCCGTCTCCTCCGCGCTCGCCGTCCTGCCCGCCGCCACGCCCGCCATTCTGGAGGTCGCAAGCGACCGCGACGGGCCCGCCGAATCCGTCACGCGCAAGGCCGAAGCCGCCTTCCGTGCGCTCGAAAACCAGCAATCCACGCACCTTTCGCAGAATATGTAACCGAAAATGGTCGCAATGAGCGCCTTATGAGTGAATTAGAACCAAAATCAGTTACAAATCCATCAATCGCCACCATTGCCTCGCTCGCCGCGCATGTCGGCGACACCGTCACCCTGCGCGGATGGCTCTACAATATGCGCGAGAGCGGCAAGCTGCTCTTCCCCATCTTCCGCGACGGCACCGGGACCATCCAGGGCATCGTCCCCAGGGCCGCCGTCCCGCCCGAGGTCTTCGACCGCGTCAAGTCGCTCACCCAGGAGTCGTCCGTCATCGTCACCGGCAGCGTCCGCGCCGACTCGCGCGCACCCTCCGGCTTCGAGCTCGATGTCGAGAATATCGAAATTATTCACCTCGTCCCCGAGTCCGCGCCCTACCCCATCACCCCCAAGGAACACGGCACCGACTTCCTCATGGAGCATCGCCATCTCTGGATGCGCACCCCGCGCCAGTCGGCCATTCTGCGCATCCGCGCCACCATCATGCGCGCCGCGCAGGAGTACTTCGACAGCAACGGCTTCGTCCGCACCGACCCGCCCATCCTCACCCCCGCCGCCTGCGAGGGCACCAGCACCCTCTTCGCGCTCGACTACTTCGGCGACCCCGCATTCCTCACGCAATCCGGCCAGCTCTACATCGAGGCCACCGCGCTCGCCCTCGGCAAGGTCTACAGCTTCGGCCCCACCTTCCGCGCCGAGAAGTCGAAGACGCGTCGTCACCTGACGGAATTTTGGATGATCGAGCCGGAGGTCGCCTTCATGGACCTCGAGGGCGATATGGACCTCGCCGAGGCCTTCCTCACCCACATCGTCACGCGCGTCCTCGAACTGCACCGCGCCGACCTCAAGGTCATCGGCCGCGACATCGCCAAGCTCGAAGCCGTCATCGCGCCGACCGTTTTACCGGAGGGAGCAGGGGGCTTTAGCCCCCTGAATACCTCCACCACCGATCCGGGCTTTAGCCCCGGATCGCCCATAACAAATGAATCTGTCATCCTGAGCGAAGGTCGCGAAGCGACCGCAGTCGAAGGACCTGCGGTTGTTTCTCCCCGCCTCTTCCCCCGTCTCAGCTACGACGAAGCCCACGCCATGCTCGAAGCCGCGTTCAAAGCGGGCAAGCTCGAAGCCCCGCACATCTACGGCGACGACCTCGGCTCGCCCGACGAGACCTACCTCAGCTCCCAGTTCGACCGCCCCGTCATGATTCACCGCTACCCCGCCGCCTCCAAGGCCTTCTACATGCAGCCCGACCCGGCCGACCCCACCAAGGCCCTCTGCGTCGATGTGCTCGCGCCCGAGGGCTACGGCGAGATCATCGGCGGCTCACAGCGCGTCAACAGCTACGATCTCCTCCGCGCCCGCATCCTCGAGCACAACCTGCCCCTCGCCGCATTCGAGTGGTACCTCGACCTGCGCCGCTACGGGTCGGTACCGCACTCCGGCTTCGGCATGGGCATCGAGCGCGCCGTCGCCTGGATCTGCGGCCTCGACCACGTCCGCGAAACCATCCCCTTCCCCCGCACCCTCAACCGCATCTACCCGTAGGACAATTTGCTCACGGAGGCATAAATTGTATGTAGAACACAATCAGAGGAAGATCAATGGCAGGTACACGATGGACATGTCCGCACTGCTCACGACCGACCACAATCACTCAAGATGATTGTGAATCAAGCACCCTCAACGTGCATCTAGAGAATCCATTGGGGTCACAGCAGTTTGTTGTAACGGTTGTATCTTGTCCGAATCCGGATTGTACAAAGCTAACGGTGGTCATGAGCCAGTCGACGATTGAACAAATGGTCGTAGGTGGAAGCTGGCGTGTTAAAAAATATTGAACTTTTGGCCTCTTGTTCCTGAATCCTCAGCAAAGGTTCTTCCGGACTATATTCCGAGACCGATTGTGAGCGACTACACGGAGGCGTGCCTAATTGTAGACAAGAGTCCGAAGGCTTCCGCCACACTTGCCCGTCGTTGTCTGCAAGGCATGATCCGTGATTTCCATAAGGTTAGTAAAGGGCGCTTGGTTGACGAGATCACTGCAATCAAGGATAAAACTGACCCCCTCACTTGGGATGCGATTGACGCCGTCCGATCCATCGGAAACATCGGCGCTCACATGGAGAAAGACATCAATCAGATCGTTGATGTTGATGAAGGTGAGGCTCAAGAGCTAATAAAGCTAATTGAACTCCTTATTGATGATTGGTATGTAACCCGATACAACCGACAGATACAGCTTGCCTCGGTCATGAAAATTAAGGCAGCAAAAGATGCAGCTAAGAAAGCTGCGCCTGCAGACACACCAACTAAGCCAAAAGGTACATAGCTGGGTGCCCCATTCATCGCGCCTTTGTCTCATGCGATAAGGCTGCATTCGCGCCCCGCGCGACCCGCCCCCCTCGCTCCTGATCGGTCTCATCGGTGTTGATCCGTGTTAAGCCTTCGCCTTTGCCTCATGCGCCGCTTCAACGGCATTCCCACAGCCCAAGGAACGACAAACCCAACTAGGGAGTGCTGCCCAGGCTGTCCAGTTTGCGCGTCACCAGCTCGTTCAGCAGCGCCGGGTTCGCCTGTCCCTTCGACAGCCGCATCACGTTGCCGACGAAGAACGCCGCCACCGTCTTCTTGCCGCCGCGATACTGCGCAACCTGCTTCGGGTTCGCCGCGATCACCTCGTCGATCATCGCCTCGATTGCGCCCGCATCCGAAATCTGCCGCGGCTTGTCGCGCTCGTAGACCTCGGCGAAGTCCTTGCCCTCGGCGAAGCATGTGTCCAGCAGTTGCTTCAGCATCTTGCTCGACAGCTCGCCCGACTCGGCCAGGTCCGCGGCCTGCACAATCCCCTTCAGCGTCACCGGCGACTGCTCCAGCTCCAGCGCCGCGGCCTTCAACCGCCCGGTCAGTTCGCTGGTAATCAGCGACACCACGCGCTTCGGGCTCTTCGCCGCCTTCGCCGCCTCTTCAAACCGGTCCGCAAACGCGCGCGTCGCGGTCAGCGTCATCGCGTCCTGCTGCGTAATGTCATACTCCGCGATCATGCGCGCGCGCCGCGCCTCGGGCAGCTCCGGCAGGGCCTTCAGAATCTCGCGCTGCCACGCCTCGCCGACCACCAGCGGCGGAAGGTCCGGCTCCGGGAAGTAGCGGTAGTCGTGCGCCTGCTCCTTCGAGCGCATGGAGTAGGTGCGGCCCTCGGCGCTGTTCCACAGCCGCGACTCCTGCGCCACGCGCCCGCCGCCCTCCAGCACCTCGATCTGCCGCTCGATCTCGTACTCCAGCGCCGCGCGGATAAAGCGAAAGCTGTTGACGTTCTTCACCTCGGCCTTCGTCCCAAACTTCGCCGCGCCTTTGAGCATCACGCTCACGTTGGCGTCGCAGCGCAGGCTGCCCTCTTCCATATTGCAGTCGCTGACGCCGCAGTACAGCAGAATCTCCTTCAGCCGCGTCAGATACTCGAACGCCTCGTCCGGTGTGCTTAGGTCCGGCTCGCTGACGATCTCCACCAGCGGCGTTCCGCAGCGGTTCAGGTCGATGTACGTCCGCCAGACCGAGTCGGCAAAGCCGTCGTGCAGGCTCTTGCCCGCATCCTCTTCCAGGTGCAGCCGGGTGATGCCAATGCGTTTGGCCGCTCCAGTAGCGTCAGGAACGTCGATCCATCCGTGCTCCGCGATCGGCTTGTCGAACTGCGAGATCTGGTAGCCCTTCGGCGAGTCGGGATAGAAATAATTCTTGCGCGAAAAGATGCTGGTCTCGCGAATCTCGCAGTGGATGGCCTTCGCCGCCAGCACGGCCAGCTCCACGGCGCGGCGGTTCAGCACAGGCGAACGCGCCGGGCAGACCCAGGCAGGTCGGGCACACATGCGTGTTCGGCTCGCCGCCGTAGCGGTTGACGCAGCCGCAGAAGGCCTTCGATTCGGTCAAAAGCTGGACATGGACCTCCAGCCCGATCACAGGCTGGTACTTGGCAAGGAACCTCGGGCGAAAGTGCAGTCGTCGTGGACATATTCATCTCGATTCTAGCAACAGGGCACGTTGCTATGTCCTGCGGCTTGCCGTATCTCACGTCTGTGTACGATCTTCCCGCCACTGCGACTCCGTTAGCCAGCGGTAGACTTAACCCAGCAATGATTCTGCCCTTCGTCCGCGAACTGCTTGCGGACCTGGAAAACTGTGTCCCTTTTGAACGTGTCCGACGCCACCTGAGCGCCGGCAGCGGGCGAAGACGCGTCTCCGGCCTCACCTTCACCGCGCGCGCGCTGTATCTTCCGCTCTTCGTCCGCGCCGCCAACGCGCCTTGCCTGGTTCTGGTGGCCGACAACAAGGCCGCCGAAGAGCTGCACGCCGCCATTCTCGCCGCCTGCGAGCTGTCCGGCGCGCTCGCCGCCGGCTCTGTCCTTCGCCTGCCCGCACACGATGTCCTGCCCTTCGAAAACCTCTCCACGCATCCCGAAATTCTCGAAACCCGCGCCGCCACGCTGTGGAAGATCGCCACCGGAACCGCGCGCCTCGTCATTGCTCCGGTCGAAGCGGCCTGCATGAGGCTCTTTCCGCGCAACCACTACGCAGCCCTCGCGCTGCGTCTCAAGTGCGGCGAAGAGGTTCTGCCGGATATGCTCGTCGAGCATCTGCTCTCGGTCGGCTACACGCGCGTCGATGTGGTCGAGATGCCCGGCCAGGTCACGCTGCGCGGCGGCATCCTCGACGTCTACTCGCCGGAGATGGACCGCCCCGTGCGCCTCGAATTCTTCGGCGACGAGATCGAGTCCATCCGCCGCTTCGACCCCGAGACGCAGCGTTCCGCCTCCACGCTGGACGAGGCGCTGCTGCTGCCGCTTACCGAGACGCCGGTCACAGAGAAGATTCTCGCCGCCATCAACGCCCGCCTCACGCGCAGCGGCACGGATGAAGGTGCAGCACTCGAAGGCGGCGAAGAGCCTGCCGAGTTGCAAACGCACCTCTCGACCAGCATCAGTGAAGCCACCATCTTTCCCGGCTGGGAATTCTTCGCCCCCATTGCCCCAGCCGCTGCGCAGGCCAACCTCACTCTGCTCGATCTGCTCGGCCCCGCCACCGCGTCTTCCGCGAAGAGCCTGCGATGGTGAAGAACCAGGGCGAGCGCTGGTGGAACAAGGTCGAGCAGCGCCACGAGCGCTCCGGTATCGGCTCACTCGTCCGCCCCGAAGACATCTACATCTCCCCGTGGGAGCTCGACGACCGACTGCGCGGATTCTCCGGCTGCGATCTCGACCAGCTCGGCGCGGTCGATCTTCTCGACGCAGACCGCAGCGATCTATCCGAGGTGGACTTCAGCACCCGCCCCACGCAGCGCTTCCACGGCAACATCCCCGCGCTCGTCGAAGCCCTTCAGGCCCTCATCGCGCAAGACGCACGCGTCCTCATCGCCGCGCCGAACCAGGGCGAAGTGGAACGCCTCGCCGGCCTGTTGCAGGAGTATCAACTCCCATACCGGCTCGGCTCGCGTTCGCTGGCGCCGGGGAGCGAGACCGTCTACAGCGAATCGAGCACTCTCGCCGGAAACCTGCGCACGTCCGTCATCGTGAAGACGGCTATCGCCAACGGCGTACAAGTCCTCGACCTGCGCGATGCCGATGGCCGCGCCAGCGCCCGCCAGATCGTCCTCTTCGGCGCAAACGATCTCGTGGATGACGCCGACGTTCAGGCCCGCCCCATTCCCCGCAGCAAGTCCAAGACCTCCGCCTTCGTCTCAGACTTCCGCGACCTCGCCGTCGGAGACTACGTCGTCCACGTCGAACACGGCATCGCGCAATACTGCGGCCTGCGCGTCATCGAAGAACCCGGCCAGCCGCCGCTGGAGCTGATGATCCTGGAGTTCGCCGACGAGGCCAAGCTCTATGTTCCCGCTCACGCGCCTCGATCTCATCCAAAAATATCGCTCCAGCGAGACCGGCCCGCCGCCCGAGCGCAACCGGCTTGGCACGCAGTCGTGGCAGAAGACCAAGGCCCGCGTCAAGAAGGCCATGGCCGACATGAGCGGCGAGCTGCTCAAGCTCTACGCCCAGCGCAAGGCCGCCGTCGGCACCGCCTTTTCGCCCGACAGCAACATGCAGCGCGAGTTTGAGGACGCCTTCGACTTCAACGAGACCGACGACCAGACCACCGCCATCGCCGACATCAAGCGCGACATGGAATCGGCACAGCCCATGGACCGCCTGCTCTGCGGCGATGTGGGCTACGGCAAGACCGAGGTCGCCATGCGCGCCGCCTTCAAGGCCATACAAGACGGCAAGCAGGTCGCCGTCCTCGCGCCCACCACCGTCCTCGCCTTCCAGCACTACGAGAGCTTCCGGCGCCGCTTCAGTAACTTTCCCGTCAACGTCGAGATGATCTCCCGCTTCCGCACCGCCAAGGAGAAGACCGCAATTCTGGAGAAGTCCGCCGCGGGCAGGATCGACATCCTCATCGGCACCCACGCCATCCTCGCGCAGAAGCTCAAGTTCCAGGACCTCGGCCTGCTCGTCGTCGACGAGGAGCAGCGCTTCGGCGTGCGCCACAAGGAGCGCCTGAAACAGATGCGCGCGCAGATCGACGTGCTTGCCATGTCGGCCACGCCCATCCCGCGCACGCTGCACATGTCGCTGGTCGGCCTGCGCGACATGTCCATCATCGAGACGCCGCCCAAGGACCGCATGGCCATTCAGACCATTGTCGCCAAGTTCGATGAAAAACTCGTCCGCACCGCCATCGAGATGGAGATGGAGCGCGGCGGCCAGACCTTCTTCGTCCACAACCGCGTCGAGACGATCTACGAAATCGCCGCAAAGATCCGCCAACTTGTGCCGTCAGCGCGCATCGCCATCGGCCACGGCCAGCTCCCCGAAGCCGAGTTGGAGCGCGTCATGCTCGCCTTCATGAACCACGAGTACGACGTGCTGGTCGCCACCTCCATCATCGAGAACGGCCTCGACATCCCGCTGGCCAACACCATCCTCATCAACCGCGCCGATCGCCACGGACTGGCGGAGCTCTACCAGCTCCGCGGCCGCGTGGGCCGCAGCAATCGCCGCGCCTACGCTTACCTCCTCATCCCGCCCTCGACCGAGCTGACCGAGATCGCGCGCCGACGCCTGGCCGCGCTCAAGGAGTTCTCCGACCTCGGCGCCGGCTTCAAGATCGCCGCGCTCGACCTCGAGCTGCGCGGCGCGGGCAACATGCTCGGCGGCGAGCAGTCCGGCCACATCGAGGCCATCGGATTCGAGCTCTACACCTCCATGCTGGAAGAAGAGGTGCGAAAACTCAAAGGAGAAGAAGCCAGGCCGGCGCACGCCGGAACCAGCATCAACCTCGGTATCTCCGTGCGCATCGACTCCAGCTACATCCCCGAGGAGAACCAGCGCCTGCGCATGTACAAGCGCATCGCCGCCGCGGAGTCCCAGCCGGAACTCGAAGACGTTCTGGCGGAGATGAAAGACCGCTACGGCAATCCGCCCGAGTCCGTCCTGAACCTGCTCGCCGCGGGCGAACTTCGCCTGCTCTGCGAGCGGCTCGGCATCGCGCAGCTCGACCGCAAGCGCGCGCAGATCGACCTGCCCGCGCCAAAACCCGCGCCGCCGCAGCCTTTCTCGCGCCGCGCGCAGCCCGCAAAGCCCGCCGCCAAAACCTTCGTCGAGATGCTGCACATCCGCTTCGCCGCTGCTGCCGCCGACACATCGCAGCAGGCCCCCGCATCGCTCGCGCGCACCAGCGTCGATCCCGCCGCCATGATGAAGCTCGTCGCCCGCAACACCAAACGCGGCGCGCAGTTCACCGCGCAGGGCGTTCTGCGCTGGCCGCTCACCTCCGCCCGTGCCGAAGATGTCCTCGCCGAAACCCGCAGCCTGTTGGAATCCCTCAGCCCGCAGTAATCGCCTTTTTTTTGTCATTCCGCACCCTGAGCGTAGCCGAAGGGGGAGGAATCTGCTTCTGTTTCATCTCCTCCCGCTGAAGCTGTGAATCAGCCGGCGATCGCGTTTCGACGGCCTTCCCAACGACGGTGCGCCATCCATCGGCCCCAGCAACCGGCGCTCTTCGGCGGCCTTGCGGCGAAGCTCGATGCTGGCCTCCGTCTCGCGGTACAGCGTCTGCGCAACGGAGGCGGGACCGCGCTGCCGGCTGAGCGCGAGCACCTCGATCTCCCACTCGGCGGCTTCGTTCTTGATCCGCAGCATGTCGCCGGCGCGCACCTCGCGGGCGGGCTTGGCGCGCAATCCGTTGGACTCGATGCGGCCCATCTCGCAGGCCTTCGACGCCAGCTCGCGCGTCTTGAAGAAGCGCGCCGCCCACAGCCACTTGTCGATGCGCGTTCCGTCCATGCGGATATTCTACTTTCCAAAGGAATCGCCCTGTATTTCGGCGGAATTTCAGCTTTACTCCGCAGTGTGACGCAGCTCACATACCATGCTCTGTAGCCGAGCGGTATAATCCGGGCCAGCTAGGGCATCCGTGTGAGTCAAGGCCGAAAGAGGAGATTCCAGATGAAAAACGGTTACTTTGAAACTTCGCGTAGAGATTTTCTGAAAGCCTCCGTAATGGGCGGCGCCGCAACGCTGACTGCCTTGAAAGTTCCCTCGGCCCTGGCCCAACCCACGCCTCCCACGCCTCAGCCTCCCTTCACCCACAGCGACCCAGCCAACACGCCGATGGGGACGGCCTTCGGCGTCAAGCCGGGCCGCGTCTCCTGGGCCTTCGATCCCAAGGCCACCAGTTGGGACGGCGTGACCAACGCTCCGGGCTGGTGGGACGACAGCAACACCCATCCCGAGCCCGTGGCGGCGATGCTCTCGGGCACCATCCGCTCGGTGGGCGATGCCAAGACCGACAAAGAGGCCTGGAACAAGATCTTCGTCGACTTCAACAAGCGCCACGGCAAGGGCGCGGTGGGCTACAAGAAGGGCGAGAAGATCGCCATCAAGATGAACCTGAACCAGATGCACAACCACGGCACCGGCACCAACGATTCCTACATTGCGCCGCAGCTCTCGCAGGCCCTGCTGCGCCAGCTCGTGCAGCAGGTTGGCGCCGCGCCGGCCGACATCTTTATCTTCGACGCCATCCGCAACGTTCCGTCGACGATCTACGACCGCGGCAGCAAGGAGTTTCCCGGCGTCCACTTCGTGGACGGGACCGACACCGATGGCCGCGAGAAGGCCGTGGTCGATATATCCAAGCCGATGGTCTTCGCCAAGGGCGGCCTGACCTTCTATCTGCCCACCGTTCTTACCCAGGCCGACTACATGATCAACGTGGCCGGGCTGAAGGGGCACACCATGGCGGGCATGACGGTCTGCGCCAAGAACCACCAGGGAACGGTCCTCAAGGCGGACGGTTCCTACGGAGCGCGCGACGTGCATCCCTCGATCGCCGTCAAGTCCTTCGGCAACCGGGTCGGCGCGCCGGCTGCCCAGGCGATGGGTTCCTACAACGGGCTGGTGGACATGAACGGACACCCGGAGGTCGGCGGCAAGACCGTCCTCTACATCATCGACGGACTGTACGCGACGCAGCACAACGAGTTCCGCCTCACCCCGGTCTGCAAGTGGTCCAGCGCGCCCTTCAACGGCAACTGGACCTCCAGCCTCTTTGCCTCGCAGGACGGCGTGGCCATCGACTCGGTTGCGCTGGACTTCCTCAGCAGCGAGCCGTCGCTCAAGACCATCGTCACCGGCGCGGTGGACAACTACCTGCACGAGATGGCGCTGGCCAACCAGCCGCCCTCCAAGACCGTCTACGATCCGGCGAAGACCGGCAAGGCGCTGGCCAGCATGGGCGTTCACGAGCACTGGAACAACGCCGCCGACAAGAAGTACAGCCGCAACCTGGGCAAAGGCGCCGGCATCGAACTGGTCAGCGTGAAGCTCGCGTAGGGAATCTGTGAAGCTAGCGTAGGGTACGATTCGAATCTAGGGAATCTCTGAATACGTCTCCGTTTTGAAAGGGCGGGACTTTAGTCCCGCCGCAAGCGGCCGATTTCCAATGCGGCTTTAGCCGCCGAGGGAATCTCGAACACTTGTACAGACCTTCCCTGGGTGACGATTCAAATAGCGCGGGGGCTGGCCCATCGTGATATCATAGCCATATATCAGGAGGACCGGATGCGGACACTGGTGGATTTGCCGGAGACTGACCTGAAGCAGTTGAATGAACTGAGCCGCGCGCGCAAGACCTCGCGGACGCAGTTGATCCGGCTGGCGGTGACGGGATTCCTTACCCAGAACCGGCCGGGGGTGGAGGACTCGTTCGGGTTATGGAAGTGACCGCGGCGTCGATGGCGTGGCGTACCAGGAGCGGATGCGCGGCGAGTGGGAGCGGTGAGCGACTTAGCACCCCTGAGCGATCTATTCGACACCAACATCCTGATCGACCACCTGAACGGGGTGGGCCAGGCGACGCGCGAGCTAAAGCGAAGCGCAGACCCGGCGATCAGCGTGATTACCTGGATCGAGGTGCTGACCGGGGCGGCGACGCCGCAGGAGGAGGCGGTTCTGCGGGCCTTTCTTGCGAACTTTGCCTGCCTGCCGGTGACGCCCGCCGTGGCCGAGCGAGCGGCGGCAAACCGGCGACAGAGGAAGATCAAGCTGCCGGACGCCATCATTCTGGCGACGGCAGAGACGGCAGGGCGTCAGCTTGTAACGCGCAATGTGAAGGATTTTCCGGCAGGTACGGCTGGGGTGCGGGTGCCGTACAGGGTTTAGAGCATTTTCGGAATTGCTGTAGACCAAAAATAAATTGTCATTCTGAGCGAAGCGAAGAATCCCCGCATTTTTCTCGTGGTGCCACGGTCTACACCATTAACGAAAATGCTCTAGAGATCGCGGCTGAGGGGGAGATTGGGGTGAGTTAGAAGAGAGCGCTCCGCGCGGGGCGCCTGCCCACTCATCGCATGAGGCAATGGCGCGATGGCTGGGCCACCCGCCATGCGATTGAAATCAACAGCTTCGAGGAGTAGCCTCCCACTCAGAGGAACCCCATGCGCATCGGCCCCTGTACCGTCCTGCTTGCCTTCGCCTTCGCCCCCGTCCTTCTCCCGCAGACTGCCGCGGCACAGACCGCGCAAGCTCCCGCGCGCAGCTCCGCCACGCCCGCCGCTACCGCGCAGACCGCCGCGTCCGCCTGCGACTGCCCCACCCCAACCGTGCAGCGCCATTATCCGCCCTACACCGCCAAGCAGACGACCACGCGTGTTCAGACCCTGGCCGACGGCACCCACATCACCACCGTCACCACGGCGCAGATTTGGCGCGACGCCGATGGCCGCATGCGCACCGAGACCATTAACACGCCCACCAATGGAACCCCGTATCGCTTTATCAGCATCTACGACCCGACAACGGGCATACGCATGAGCTGGACGGTGGGCAATCCCAACATGGCTAAAGTTGTGACGGTCTATCACTATTCGCAGCCAGTCGCGCAACCTGCGCCGGTAAACACACAGCCAACCCAGCAGCGATATTACCCCACGAGCACCGAATCCCTGCCGCCACAGACCATCGATGGCCTCTACGCAACCGGATTCCGCTTTACCAATACCACCCCCGCCGGTTATGTGGGCAACGACCGCGACTTGACCACAACCAGGGAGACCTGGACCGCGCAGGATCTCGGCATCACGCTTCGTACCATCGTCGACGACCCGCGCAACGGCAAGACAACCACCTCAGTCACCGACGTTCAACAGACCGTGCCCGATCCCTCCCTCTTCCAGGCCCCTGACGGATACCAGTTGAAGGACACAAATCCATAAGTGAGCTGTGCCGCGTGAGGCGCTCGGGGTGGAACGATAGTGGCCGCCTGGAGCGGCCTCCTCCTCATCCGCAGTAAAATACGGCTATGCCCCCTTATCGCTCACGGACCTCGACCCACGGACGCAACATGGCCGGCGCGCGCAGTCTTTGGCGCGCCACAGGAATGCAGGACGGCGACTTTGGCAAGCCCATCATCGCCGTCGCCAACTCCTTCACCCAGTTCGTTCCCGGCCACGTCCATCTCAAGGACCTCGGCCAGCTCGTCGCCGAAGAGATCGCCCGCGCCGGCGGCGTCGCCAAGGAGTTCAACACCATCGCCATCGACGACGGCATCGCCATGGGCCACGACGGCATGTTGTACAGCCTGCCCTCGCGCGAACTCATCGCCGACTCGGTCGAGTACATGGTCAACGCCCACTGCGCCGACGCGCTGGTCTGCATCTCCAACTGCGACAAGATCACCCCCGGCATGATGATGGCCGCCCTGCGCCTCAACATTCCCGCCGTCTTCGTCTCCGGCGGGCCTATGGAGGCGGGCAAGATTCAGCACGACGGCGCCACCAAGTCTCTCGACCTGATCGACGCCATGGTCCTCGCCGCCGACCCCAAGGCCACCGACGCCGAGGTCGATGAATATGAACACGCCGCCTGCCCCACCTGCGGCTCGTGTTCGGGAATGTTCACCGCCAACTCCATGAACTGCCTCAACGAGGCGCTCGGCCTCGCCCTTCCCGGCAACGGCACCATCGTCGCCACCCACGCCGACCGTGAGCAGCTCTTCCTGCAGGCTGGCCGCACCATCGTCGATCTGGCCCGCCGCTACTACGAGCACGACGACCTCACCGCCACTCCCCGCGGCATCGCCACCTTCGAGGCCTTCGAGAACGCCATGACCCTCGACATCTCCATGGGCGGCTCCACCAACACCGTCCTCCATCTCCTGGCCGCCGCGCAGGAGGCCCAGGTCCCCTTCACCATGGCAGACATCGACCGCCTCTCGCGCCGCGTTCCCAACCTCTGCAAGGTCGCCCCCTCCGCGCCCAACGTCCATCTGGAGGACGTGCATCGCGCCGGCGGCATCATGGCCATCCTCGGTGAGTTGGACCGCGCCGGCCTGCTCCATCGCGATGTTCCCACCGTCTACGCGCCCACCCTCGGCGCGGCCATCGACGCGCTCAACGTCAAGCGCGGCGTCGCTCCCGCCATCGACGAGTTCTTCCGCGCCGCGCCCTTCGGCGTCCGCACCACGGTCGCCTTCAGCCAGTCCGCCCGCTATCCCGATCTCGACCTCGACCGCGACGCCGGAGTCATCCGCAACGTCGAGCACGCCTTCAGCAAAGATGGCGGCCTCGCCGTCCTCTACGGCAACATCGCCGAAGAAGGATGCATCGTCAAGACCGCCGGCGTCGACGCCGCCCACCTCACCTTCACCGGCCCCGCGCGCATCTTCGAGAGCCAGGACTCCGCCGTCGAGGCCATCCTCGGCGACCGCATCGTTCCCGGCGATGTTGTCCTCATCCGCTACGAAGGCCCGCGCGGTGGCCCCGGCATGCAGGAGATGCTCTACCCCACCAGCTATCTCAAGTCAAAAAATTTAGGAAAATCATGCGCCCTCGTCACCGACGGCCGCTTCTCCGGCGGGTCCTCCGGACTTTGTCTTGGCCATATCTCACCGGAAGCCGCGGAAGGCGGCGCAATCGCCCTGGTCGAAGAGGGCGACACCATCCAGATAGACATCCCCAAGCGCATCCTCCGCGTCAACATCTCCGACGCCGAACTCGCCAAGCGCCGCGCCGCAATGGAAGCCAAAGGCGCATCCGCATGGAAGCCCGCCAACCGCACGCGCAAAGTCTCCCAGGCCCTCCAGGCCTACGCCGCCCTCACCACCAGCGCCTCCCGCGGCGCCGTCCGCGACGTCTCCCGCATCCAGAAGTAGGTTTCACCAACCCACCAACATTGGGTGCCCCATTCATGCGCAGTCTCACCGCGCATGAGTGGGATAGCGTCAACCACCAAAGTGCTATAGTGGGTGCGTCGCCCGCCACAACTAATGTAAGCACCGGGCGAGGATAGGCCTTAACACATCCCATTGAGGGGGCCCATGAAAGAGGATCCGCAACAAACCGATTATCTCGGCTCATTACTCACCGACACGTCACGAATTCGCCGCGCCGCAGTCACCAGGCACAAGCCATATGAAGAAATTTCAATTAGTGCCGAGGCCGTTCCGGAATACGAGAAGCTCGGCTGGCAGTTTGATCGGAGACTTATACGGGTAACAAAGGTCAAACGCGAAAAGCCAATCGACGAACGCCTTGAAAGCAGATTCTGGATGCTCCTCGTGAAGATGGGCTATCCCGAAGTCAGCGACGGCCGCAACTTCACCGTATTGATTGAGAGAAAAGGAGCCGAGCCGCTACGCAAGCAGATTGATGTCTTCGCTAAGGACGAGGAAACAGTCATAGTCGCGGAATGCAAAGCGTCAGCGAAACCAACCCGACGCAGCCTCCAAAAAGACATTGAGGAATTCGCCAACCTCAAAGGACCCATGGCAGCCGCGATCCAGAAACACTACGGGAAAGATTTCAAACCAAAGATCATTTGGCTCTTCGTTACAGAAAATGTCATCTGGTCAGAACCGGATAAGCAGCGTGTACTTGGCGAAAACATCCGGGTTATTACGGAGCGGGAGCTGCGGTACTATTCGGATGTTGCTAGTCACCTGGGAAGGGCAGCGAGGTATCAGTTCCTCGCCGAGTTTCTGAAGGACCAACAAATCCCGGAACTCGCCGGAAAAACGGTGCCCGCGATTAAGGGAAAACTGGGCGGGAAGTCATTTTACTGCTTCGTCACTACGCCGCGAATCCTCTTCAAGATATTTTTTGTTAACCATCGATCCCTCAACGACCCAGAGGGCGCACCCAGCTATCAGCGCCTGGTGAGCAAATCTCGGATTCGCGATATAGGCGAATTCATCAAGAAGGGCGGGTATTTTCCAAATAACATCCTGATTAACTTCACTCGGGAAGTAAAATTCGAGAAGAGCCTCAAAGACGCAGATTCCGGAGTAATATTTGGGCGGCTATATCTCCCAGATACCTATAGGTCGGCATGGGTTATCGATGGTCAACACCGTCTTTACGGGTTCTCGCCCATCGACGACAAACACCTCGACCAGAACATAATTGTGCTCGCATTTGAAATGCTACCTAGCGACGAGGAAGCAAACCTATTTGTCACAATTAACACCGAGCAGAAGTCTGTTCCGAAACATCTGCTTGACGACCTAATGGGCGATCTAAAATGGGATTCCACGATTCCAAGTGAACGCATTGCCGCGATAAGTGCGCGCTTGATTGGCCTGTTAAATGCCGACGTTGACGAAGCGTTCTATAACCGCATTACGCGAACGGGCATGTCGTCTACGAACAAGACCTGTCTTACGATTCCAGCTTTGAAGGAAGCCCTTCGTCGGTCAGGTTTGCTCGGACGCGCGATTTTAAAGAACTCGAACTATGAGCTCGGCGCTCTGTGCGGTCGCTCAGACGGCCAGACCCTTGACCGTGCAAGGTCAGCGCTCAACTCCTACTTCGGGTTTGTGAGGAACGCGAACCTAGTGGAGTGGGAGAGCGGTCGTGAAGGATGTCTCTGCACAAACATCGCCGTATATGCCTACATCCTCCTGTTTGGTTCGCTCGTGAAGTACTGGGAGGCAAACACCGCAGCCGACGCCCGCGAAATGGCCGTTGCCGACATCATGGTTGATATAGAAGAGTACTTGAGACCTGTCCTCGAGTTTCTGGAAACGCACAAATCCTCACAGATTAAGGCTGCGTTTCATGTCCCGTTTGGTTCAGGAGGGCCAATAGAGTATTACTACCGCCTGTGCAAGGTGATCAAGGAAAAATGCCCGGATTTTGTGCCGGAGGGCATGGAGAAGTGGGAGGAAGAGCAATCGGAGGATAGAATTCTGGACGCCGACGCAAAGCTCAAAGAAATTGTCTCAGAGATACGCAAGTACATTTTCGACGTATTCCGCGCCATCCATGGGGAGGAGAGAAACCTATACTGGGAAAAGGGCGTTACAGACAATAGCATTAAGGCCGATGCATACAAAACGGCGCTCGACACGAAGGCCGAGGAGCGTCTTCCACTCGAGACATACCTCGAAGTTGTTCAGATGAAAAAGATCGTTGAGAATAAGAGTAATTGGCCACTATTCAAGGCGGTCTTCAACATTCCGGAGCTTGGAGAGAAGGGTCTTGCGAAAAACGTCAAATGGATGGAAAGGGTCAACGAACTCAGACGCATCCCAGGTCACCCTGCGAGGGAGAGAAAGTACAAGGTTGAGGATTTTGAGTATATAGACTTCGTCCATGATGAGCTGATGAAGCGCATAAAGGAAGCGCAAGCAAACCCAGTCCTTGAGGCCCCAAGCTCGGAGGAAGAGGATGGCTGAACCATTCCTGAAATGGCCCGGCGGCAAGAGGTGGCTCGCACGCCAGATCGACAGCCTGTTACCGTCAGCTTACGGAAGATATCTAGAACCATTCCTCGGCGGCGGCGCTGTGTTTTTTCATCTGTCACCTCGGCGAGCAATCTTATCAGATTCAAACAAGGAGCTTATAAACGTATACCAGAGCTTGAAGGGCCACGCTGAAGAGATCGAAGAACGGCTTGCCTCACTCCAGAAGCGACACAGTGAGGCGCTTTACTACCGCACGCGGGCAATGGATCCAATCGATGCGGTCGGGCGGGCCGTGCGCTTCCTCTACCTAAATCGATCTTGCTTCAATGGAATTTATCGGGTGAATTTAAAAGGTGAGTTCAATGTTCCAATAGGCTCAAAGGATCCTGTCGAATACCCCAAAGACTACCTGAAAGGGATCGCAGCGATCCTCCGTTGCGCCTCAATCAGAGAGTCGGATTTCGAGAAAACAATTGACACAGCGAATGCTGGAGATTTTATTTACGTCGACCCTCCTTACACGGTAATGCATAACAACAATAATTTTCTAAAATACAATTCCAGCTTATTCTCCTGGGAGGATCAGATTCGACTTGCGGCTGCAATTAAGCGTGCAACCAAACGCGGCGCGTCAATCATGCTCTCGAATGCGGATCACCAGAGCGTGAAGGGACTATACAAAGGCTTTGGGTATCATCGAAGCGTCAAACGTGCCAGCATCCTAGCGGCCGAGCCTCAACACCGACGACAGACAACAGAACTGATCATCACTAACTACCTGGCGGGTGGCCCACCCTAAGTTTTTGGAATCTTGATTTTGCCTCAAAAGTGGGTGCCCCATCCTTCGCTGCGACTCCGGGGTCCCCGGCTAGCGGTCGTGGCTCGCTGCTGTGGTCGAGCGAAGGGTGGGCATCACACTCTGCGCGACAGCTCCGCCCGCGTTAGAATGTCACAGACAATCTCCCTATGCCATTCGCTCGTCTCCACTTCGAGTTCGATCCAGCCAAGGCCGCTAGCAACCGGAAGAAGCACGGCGTTAGCTTCGACGAGGCAGTCACCGTCTTCAACGATCCCCTCAGCTCCACCCTGCCGGACGACCAACACTCCGAAGACGAAGCCCGATTCATCATCGTCGGACGATCTTCAAAGCAACGTCTCCTCTTCGTCGTTTACACTGAGACTGGCACGCGAATCCGGCTCATCGGGGCCCGACTCGTCACTGCAGCCGAGAGAGAACAATATGAGCAAAGCTAACCAACTCGATCCGCTCGCACCGCGCCCCAACCTCGACTTCAGCAAAGGCGTGCGCGGCAAATACTACGACCGCATGAAGGCCGGAACCAACATCGTCCTCATCGCACCCGACCTGCTCGACAGCTTCCCCGATTCCGAGTCCGTCAACGAAGCTCTCCGCTCGCTGAAGAAGATCGCCGCCCGTTCCGTCCGCTCCACGCCTCGCCCCCGCAAGTCGTCTTCGCAATCCGCTTGATTCCCAGCGTCCACATCACTACCAGCCGCATCTAACTCCCAGCGCGGCATCGGCCCGAAGGCTGCTCGACGAGCCGGATCGCAGTGCGCGCCAAGCCGAATCGGACTGAGCCGACCGACGGAGGATAAACCAGATGCCATCTGCATCCTGCTGGAGAAAGATAACTCTGTCCGCTGTAGCCGCGGTCGCTGTACTCCTGAGTTGCAGCATCCCTCTGCTCGAAGCGCAGGACACCTCCAGCATTGTTGGCAGC
Source organism: uncultured Acidobacteriaceae bacterium (assembly GCA_963767315.1). Taxonomy (GTDB): domain Bacteria; phylum Acidobacteriota; class Terriglobia; order Terriglobales; family Acidobacteriaceae; genus Edaphobacter. The sequence continues at coordinate 41,172 of CAVYDK010000021.1, forward strand.
TCCCCGCTCTACGGCCTCTCCGGCGCGACCGGCTGGATCAACTCGCCGCCGCTGACCGCGAAGCAGCTCAAAGGAAAGGTCGTCCTCGTCGACTTCTGGACCTACTCCTGTATCAACTGCCTGCGCGCGGTTCCCTACGTCCGCGCCTGGGCGGAAAAGTACAAGGACAGCGGCCTGGTGGTCATCGGCGTCCACACGCCGGAGTTCGACTTCGAGAAGCAGTTGCCCAACGTGCAGAAGGCCGTCCAGAAGTTTGCCATCCCGTACCCCGTCGCGCTCGACAGCAACCACGCCATCTGGGACGCATTCCACAATGAATACTGGCCGGCCCATTACTTTATCGATGCAACCGGCAAGGTGCGCTACGAGCACTTCGGCGAGGGCGACTACGACCAGTCCGAGCGATGGATTCAGCAGTTGCTCGCAGAGGCGCGCGCAACCCCCATGCCGGCCAGCGCAGTCGTTGTTCATGGCCAGGGGGTCCAGGCTGCCGCCGACGCAGACAACGTCCGCTCTCCCGAGACGTATATTGGCTATGCGCGCGCCGAAAACTTTGCCTCGCCGGGCGGCATCCAGCGCGACGCCGACCATCTCTATACGCAGCCATCTCTTCTTAGCCTGAACCAGTGGGGACTCGCCGGCCGTTGGGTCGATCGCGAACAGTTCGCCGCACTGAACTCCGCCGGCGGCAAGATTGCGTTCCATTTTCATGCCCGCGATCTGCATCTTGTACTGGGACCTGCGACTGGCGGCAAAGCAGTTCGCTTTCGCGTGACCATCGATGGCCAGGCTCCGGGAGAAAGTCATGGAGTGGACACCGACGCCGGAGGCAATGGCGTCGTCACCGAGTACCGCCTCTATCAGCTCGTGCGGCTGAAGGGGCCTGTCGCCGACCACACCTTTGTCATCGAGTTTCTTGACCCCGGCGTGCAGGCATTTGCCTTCACCTTCGGATGAAGCCAATGGGAGCTGCGGGTGCCCAGCTCTGAATAGCTCCACGAAGCCGAGCGCCCCATCCGACCATCTGGGTGCCCCATTCCTGCGCGCTTCTTGCGCATGAGTGGGATCAGCTTCCCCCCGCGCCCAGTGCATAATGATCTATGGCCTCACTTTGGTCCCCAACCGGCTGGCAGCAGCGTCTGGCCGAGCTTCAAGCACCCACCGGCGAGCTGAAGGAAGCCCCCCCTGCGCCGCGATGTGCGCTCGCTCGGCACGCTGCTGGGCGAAGTTCTGCGCGGGTACCGGCGATGGCTCGTACCACGGAGGAGTTGTATGCGTACGCTTAGCTTTAAGGTTCTGGCAGTTCCCGTCTTGTGTTGTCTTCTCGCAACAACCCTCCCGGCGCCGGCGCAGGCTCCGGCATTGGCGCAGGCTCCGGCATTGGCGCAGGCCTCTCCGTTTTTGGGCGATTGGCGGGTGCCCTCGGGAACCATTGTCCGCATCGACCCATGTCCCAGCGGCTTCTGCATGAGGATCGTCTTTATCAGTCCAACCGCCGACTCCACACTGGATATCCACAATCCCGACGCGACCCTGCGCGCCAGATCGCTATGCGCTCTTGAGCTTGGCAGCCGCTTTCATTCAAGCGACGCCACGCACGCGTCCGGCGGAACAATCTACGACCCAAAGTCGGGAAATGCCTATCGCGGCCAGATGGTTGTGGAAGGCGACCTCCTCAGGTTGCGCGGCTATATTGGATTCTCATTGTTCGGCAGAACGGAGATTTGGCATCGCGTTCACCAAAGTTATGCGTCCTGCCACTAGGGCCGGGTGCTCCGCGTCGCGCTCCTGAGACGTGGGATCGTACAACAGTAATAGCGGCGGATTCGCAATAAAATGTGGCGCAATTGTATTTTGAGATATTCTTTTCGCACTATGAAATTGCTATCGGCGTGCGTTCTCGCGTTTCTATGTTGTTCCGCGTTGTCTGCTCAGGACGCACCTAAGCCCACACTCCCTGCGGTACCGCTCACATCATCGCCGCCCCCGGCCTGGTCGCGAAACCCCGGCCCATTCACGGTGATGCGGCTCGGCCACCATGAGTCCGCGATGATGCGGGATATTTCCAAAGGTCGTTTCCATGATGCGCTGAAGCATCGCACAACCATGTTCAAAATTCAGGGAGTCGCATGCGAGGCGGACGAACAGTGCCGCATGCTGAAGGCCTTTGCCACTTCTCCGGACATGGCGGTAACGGCCCGGCGGGAGGCCACCATCCCCTACGCAATCAGTGACGGGCATCTCTTTGTCCCGCTCACCATCAACGGCCGCAGCGCGCAGTACCTCATCGATACCGGCGCCGCGTACTCGGGCATGACCGAAGCGGAAGCGGTCCGCCTCGGGCTCACCCTCATCGATGTGCCGGGCGGAGCGGGGATCGGCGATGCCAGCGGGATAGGAATGCACTTTACCAAAGTCGCAGTGGCCAGCCAGTTGCAGATCGCCGGTGTCCAACTGACTAATGTGCCATTCCTCCTCGCGGAAAGGGACGATCTGCGTGTCTGGAACAAGCTGCCTGAGGAGTGGCGCGGCGCCATCGGGATCCAGGTCTTGTTTGCCATCGGCAGGGTACGCTGGAACTCGCAGGGAACCATCGATATTGCGGCTCCCGCGCAGCGAACCAGGGCCGCCGCAGCCAGGATGCATCTCCACGGTACCGATATTACGGTCGACGGCCGCTTCAACGGCCGCAAGATCGAGTTTTATTTCGACACGGGCAGCTCCTGGAGCAAGCTGGATACCCGCTTCGCCCAGGCATTCCCCGACGCCATGAAGGCCGCCGGCGAACAGACAACGCAGCACTCCTCTGGAGACGGCGGGACCGTGGATATCCCGATCCGGAGGCTGCCGGAACTCACTCTGTCCATCGGCAGCTTCCAGACGACGTATCGCCCGATGGTCTATCGCGTCAGTGACAAACCCTGGAAATATTACGGCACAATCGGCCTGGACGGATTCAGCAAGGCGCAGTCCGTCACCCTCGATTTCCAAAAGATGAAGCTCACAGCCGAGTAGCGAAATGATTCGGCGATTATGCACTTGACAACGAATAACTCTGCATTTGTTGTGGGCCCACCAGCAATGTTTGGACCAACGAATCGACCTGAATAATCGCCGGATGCAATCTCGATTTTCTTCATGGATTATCCTGGCGCGCAAGGCTAGAGCGGAACCAGAGTAGGTATACCCCGGGGGCAATCCCGCCGAGTGGCTTTTTCCTCAACCGGGCCCCCCGGCGACGGGTCTTCGTCGCTGGGGTGGAAGTAAAAGCCACTTTCTATGCTCTTCGCTTGGGCACGGTTACTCTGGTTCCGCTCTAGCACGGCGCGACGGGACCTGCGATCACTGGTTCACATGCACGACCTTGGCCGGCGGAAAGCCGTTGAAGTACGTGCTGCTGGCGCTGGAATAGGCGCCTATGTTTTCGGAGTAGACCAGTTCGCCCATGTCCATGACCGGAAGCTGTTCGACCAGGCCGATGGTATCGAGCGCGTCGCAGGTGGGGCCGAAGACGGCGCAGAACTGAGTGGGCCCGTCCTTGAAACTGTTCAGGTGGTACTGGGCGTGATCGAAGATCTGTCCGCTATAGGTTTGATAGACGCCATCGTTGAGATAGTAACAAAGCTTGCCGCCGCGGACCGACTTGCCGATGATCTGGGCGATGGCGGTGACGGCGCTGGCGACCAGGAAACGCCCCGGCTCGGCAAGGATTTCGATCGGTTCGGGGAAGAGACGGTCCAACTCGGAGTTCAACATTTTGGCGAGTTTCTTGAAGGGCGGAACCGTGTCGTCGTAGTGGGCGGGAAAACCGCCGCCGATGTCGAGCAGCTTGAGATCGAAACCGCGCGCCCTGGCCTCTGCAAAGACGCCCACGGCCAGTTGCAGCGCCTGGCTGTAGTTCTTCAGGTTGGTGCACTGGCTGCCGACGTGGAAGCTCAGCCCCTCGACCTCGAGCTTGTTATTGTGGGCGAAGGAGATCAGGTCCACGGCCTCGCCGGGCATGGCGCCAAACTTGCTTGACAGCTCCACCATCGATCCGGTGTTGGGGACGTGCAACCGCAGCACAAGGCCCGAGTGCGGCGCATGGCGGGCGATCTTGATCACCTCTTCGTAGTTATCGTAGGTGACCAGCGGCTTGTAGGGGTCCAATCGCTGCAGCGTTTCGATCGCTTTGATCGGGTTCGCGTAAATGATGCGGTCCCAGATGAAGGCCTGCCTCTGTTCCGGCGGAAGGTGCTCGATCTTTTCGTGAACGATCAAAAACTCGGCCATGCTGGCTACGTCGAAACTGGCCCCGGCATCGTAGAACGTCTGCACAATGGCGGGGTCGCTGTTGGCCTTGACCGCATAGTAGGCCTGCACGCGCGGCAGGAGCGTTCGGAATTGCTCGTAGTTTTCTCGCAGCACCTTATGGTCCACCACAACCAGCGGTGTGCCGTGCTGTTCAGCCAGTTGAAGCAGTGTGTTGGGGTCCATCGCTCATGCTCCATCGCTTCCATGTTCTTGTCCATTGGAATCTTGCGGCGCGCGGGATGGGCCATGCGGAGTCCCGCGGATTTCTGTCGCGCCGCGCTGGAGTTCAAATGCCGTCTTCATCGGTGATGAGAAAATTCTTGAACTGCCACGGGTCACTCCTGTCTAGCTGCGGCTGGTTATATCCGCTGAAGAAGTTGGAGTAGTGCTTCAGCGGGTCCCAATCCGAGGCCACGGAGACAAACCTGCCCAGGTAGGGCTTGCTGATCTCCAGCACAAAGTCGTGGGGCAAGTCGTCCGGCACGCACAGCCCCCGGCGCGGGTTCTCCAGCATCCACAGGCAGGCGGCGACAACCGAGATCGCCACCTGCATGGTGGTCGCATTCTGATGCGGCACCATGCGGCGCGACTCCTCGATATCGAGGTCGGACCCGCACCACCACGATTGGTAAGGGTGTCCCATGACCAGCGCGCCCAGAATATCGGCCCCGCCGATGATTTCGTCGGTCATGATGCGGATGTTGGGTTGCAGCCGGTAGTCGTAGCCGCGCAGCTCGTAGAGCGAGGCAATGGCCGCGTCGCACGGGCAATACGCGTAGTGGACCGTGGGGCGGTAGATCGCCTTGCCGTCTTCCCAAACGGTGAGCTTCTCGGTGATGGTGAACGCCTCGCCGTGGCGCACGATCATGCCGACGATGTCGTGATTGGGTGGCACCCAGGACGCCACCAGCGTGTTGATGCCCATCCGCGCCAGACAGATCTGGCTCCGGGGGCCGTCCGCATGTTCGAAGGCAAGGGCGGGCAGCTCTTTTTCATGGGTGCCCCAGCCCATCTCGGCCGTGGTCGTTCCCTCCTCCCGGAATCCCTCAACGCTCCATGTATTGACGAACTCGTTCACCTCTTTGGGCCGGTCTGTGATCTGCGTGTCGCGCTCGCTGCAATGAATGACCTTGACGCCGAGTTGATGCGCAAGGTGGTTGAAGTTCCGCGCCTTGGCGTGGTGAGCGACCTTCTCCCGCTGCGCCCCGCTGAATTTATCTTCCGCCAGCGCGCGCTGCGCAATGTCCAGCAGCGCCTGCTTGGTGAAATGGCTGATCAGGCCGGGGTTGGCCCCGTGTTCGACCACCGCCGTTGGCCCGGGCTCGCTCCACTTGGAGATCATCCGCCGCAGGTTCATGTGGCGCCAGTAGAGGGTCCGCTCGGTGGGGTGCTTCTGGCCGGCCCCGGCGTAGGGGTCCCACAGCTCGACCGACGTGTTCACATAGAGGATGCCGTGGTCGTGGCACCACTGCACGATCTCGCAGCAATCGATATTCCACGCCAGGTCGATCAGCAGGTCTCCGGCCGAGAGGTGCTGTCCCAGCAGGCTCCCCATGTTCTCCGCCGTCACGCGGTCCTTGACGAAGGTCATGCCCTGCTCGGTCCAGGGCTTCAGAGCGGCGGCGTTTGGCTCAAAGTCCATGATGGTGACCCGCTTGGGGTCGATACTGAGGTGTTTGACCAGAATGGGCAGCGTACAACGCGCCACCGCTCCAAAACCGACGAGCAAGACTCGATTCGGAAATGCAACCATCGTTAAGGTTCCCCCGCTGTGGTGCTGGAGCGAAGCAGGCCAACAGCCGCAAGAACCATACGACGGCCATGGCAAACCGGTCCGCTCCGCTTCGGCAAACAAAAGCAACTCATCTTATCATCCCATTCGGGTCACGAGCGCCCGGCGGCGGAAAACAGTTTTGGCGCTGGGAGATGCCCAATGCCAGCAGGGCCTCTCGTTTGACGACAAGTCGCCGAGGTTCAAATCGAAGAGAGGCACAGCGAGCCAGGGCGAGTTGGGCACCGCAGACTCGTCGCCCGCAATCGGTCCCTGAAACGACGCAGTGTCCGATTATCCTGCCCCGACCGGTCATGAGATCACGGTACACTGGCCGACATCCCGTTACCAATATTCTAAGGGCCGCTCGGGCTCTCACCCACGCTAGGAACCTGTCGATCAATTACTATTCGGGGCGTCGATTCTCGGGTCATAACTAACCCTCGATTGAAAGTGGTAGAGGTCGCGACTGCTGAGGTCAACGACTTCTGGTGCCGCTGACCGTTCTTTCAGCAGTTCGGGAATCCACTCTGATTCTTGAGACGAAAAGACCCACAATTGGGCGTGTCTCACATGCCCTCTATTAAACTCCGAAACCTCGGCATCAGGAATGTATCGGATTTCAACTTCTGGAAGGCGGTTAAGCAGCTTCGCTCGCTTTGCCTCCGTTGCTCTTATCAGTTGCTCCGCTAACTTGAGGTCATGTGTGATCGTCAAAAAAGCACTACTGGAGACTGGAAAGCGTATCTCAACATCATTCCGGTTTAGGCCGGTTCCATACCCGCCATGCGAATACACCCGAATGACAGGAGTATCGGTTGTAACGAACCTCTGGGTGCCGAGGGGGTAATACACGGTGAATTTCATCTGCCGGTAATACTGATACAGATCCATCGCTGGACCCATCGCCAATTTCAGTTTCTCACGAGAGTTCTCTTTTTCAAGGTCAGCTTGGGATTCCTCTATTTCAGCGAGAGTAACGGTGTTCTTCTTGCCATCCTTTCCCACAAGATCAATCGTCTTCTGTGTTGGATTGGCTGCTCGAACTTCCCGCAATAGTCTTTCGGCCATAGCCTTTGTGTAGTCGATTGTCCTTTGGATAGATGATGGAGTTCGTACTTCTTGGAAAGCCACAAGCATGGCAAGTGCTGTTCTCTCTTCCCATTTCAGCCGAGCATTACCTTTAGCCAGCTTCTTGAGAACCGGCAAGCCTGGTGTCTCGACCGCGCTCTCTATGATTTCCTCGAGGCTGTCGTCCCACTCACCATTTTCGTTTTTAAAGGCATAGAAGTTCCTTGCCTTCGCTATATCCAGCGTTCGACGAGGAAACATCTTACCATTTCGCGCGTAGCAAACCAGTTGATTTGCACCCGGAGTTAGAAATCCATCGAGGTATGCTCTGGTCACATAGTGCTGTTGTTTGGGCCTTGCCTTTGCCATTGTGTTTGGTCTTTATCTTCACAATTGTAGACCATTGTTTACCCCGAACCAGCGCGGCGTGGATGGCCCATCCCTTGAACTTTACGAACTCCTGTATGTCTGGCCGCACATTACCGCAAATATTAGCGTGAACGCTGGCGAGTCGTTACCGGCGACCAATATCAGAGGGTGTTTCAGCAGGATTACTCCTGACAAACGCCAATTTGTTCAGGAATCCAGCTCATTGTCTGCGCTCTTGACCATCGGGCACGGCCTCAGCCGGGTGCCCCATTCATCGCGCACTCCGCGATGAGCGGGCATCGCGCGACCGCTCCCAACTCCCCGCTCATAAGATGTTGGTCAAATCCCTGTGCCCATGAACCACGCGCACGATCTCAACCTCATCCACAGGCCCATCGTCGGAATCCGGGTGTGTTTCATAGAGCAGCAAGTACACTCCCTCCACCAGCATTCTCGCCGCAGTCGCGATCTCCGGGCGGCGCACTCCCAACCGTGGATACCGCACCAGCAGGGCCGCCTTCTCTTCCATCGCCGTGTACATCCGTTCCGCGGCCGAGGGGTTGTCCATTCCGATGGTGACGTAAATATCCAGCAGGTCCTCGCGAGCCTGAGGTGTCCACAGCAGGACCGGCCTCATGCGGCGTTGCCTGTGGTCTTCTTCAGTCGCCGCCGAGCCTCCTCGCGCGTTTTGCCGAGATCGAGCGGCGCGCCCGGCCCGCTCGCCTTCCCCTCACGCCAACCCTCGCGCAGCCGCTTCAGTTCCTCACCGCGCAGTTCGCGCTTCCACTGCCAGTCGCGCAGCGCCTCGCGAATCGCCTCGCTGGTGGTGGCGTACTCTCCGGTCTCCACGGCGCCCTTCAGCAGCGCGACCTGCTCCCCGGTCAAGGCAACGCTCACTTTTTGAATCTCCGGCATCGCTCACCTCTGGAAGTAAATATTACTACTTCTTACTATAAAGGCAACCCTGGAATTGGCTCGTCCGGGGCATCGTGTGCAGGTGCTCGCCTCACCCGCCAACCACACCAAAACGCCCCTTTTGCGCCCTGCCGGAGCGCCCCAAAAACGCCTATAATAGAGCCATAAATCATGGCTGACGAACTCTTTCCACCCGACCCGCAAAACCCCGAAAACACGGCCCCGCAGGCCCCCGCCGCGCCCCCCGCTGGCCCGCCTCCCGATGGCCCCAATATCGTGCAGGGCCGCGGAGCCGCATTCCTCTACCCCGTCAACATCGAGGACGAGATGCGGCGCAGCTATCTCGACTACTCCATGTCGGTCATCATCGGCCGCGCCCTGCCCGACGTCCGCGACGGCCTCAAGCCCGTCCATCGCCGCATCCTCTACGGCATGTCGGAGATGGGCTTGCAGTTCAACAAGAAGTACACCAAGTCCGCCAAGGTCGTCGGCCACGTCATGGGCAACTATCATCCCCACGGCGACTCCGCCATCTACGACACCATGGTCCGCCTCGCGCAGGACTTCAGCCTGCGCTATCCCATGGTCGATGGCCAGGGCAACTTCGGCTCCGTCGATGGCGATCCGCCCGCCGCCATGCGTTACACCGAGTCGCGCCTCACCCGCATCGCCGGCGAGATGCTCGCAGACATCGACTCCGACACCGTCAACTTCGCCCCCAACTACGACGAGTCCTCGCTCGAACCCACCGTCCTTCCCGCCCGCATCCCCAACCTCCTCGTCAACGGCAGCTCCGGCATCGCCGTCGGCATGGCCACCAACATCCCGCCGCACAACCTCACCGAAGTCGTCAACGCCTGCATCGCGCTCATCGACAAATCCAAGGACGAGGCGCGTTCCGACCTCGAACTGTGTCTGCAACACGTCCTCGGCCCCGACTTCCCCACCGGCGGATACATCTTCGGCAAGACCACAATCCCCGCCGCATACAAGACCGGCCGTGGCCGCTTCATCATGCGCGCCAAGTGCGCCATCGAGAACATCTCCGGCGGCCGCCAGGCCATCATCGTCACCGAGATCCCCTACCAGGTCAACAAGGCCAAGCTCATCGAGCGCATCGCCGACCTGGTCAACGACGGCACCATCACCGACATCGCCCGCGACGAGTTCCGCGACGAATCCGACCGCGACGGAATGCGCATCGTCATCGGCCTCAAGCGCGGCGCCGAGCACCAGATCGTCCTCAACCAGCTCCACAAGCACACCCAGATGCAGGAGTCCTTCTCCATGATCTTCCTGGCTGTGCATAACAATCAGCCCAAGGAACTCGCGCTCGACGCCGCCATCCGCGCCTTCCTCGAGCACCGCATGGAGGTCGTCCGCCGCCGCACCGCATTCCTCCTCGCCAAGGCGCGCGACCGCGAGCACATCCTCGTCGGCTACCAGATCGCCCTCGACCATCTCGACAAGGTCATCAAGATCATCCGCCAAAGTTCTTCGCGCGCCGACGCCCGCGAAAATCTCTTCCAATATTTCTCCGGCAAAAAAATCTCCCTGCGCGGCACGGAACTCGCTGGCGTCACGCTCGACCCCAAGAAGTACGCCGTCGACACCGCGTTCCTTCCCACCAACTCCGCCGGCCTCGCCACCCTCATCCTCTCGCTCAAGCAGATCGACGCCATCCTGGAACTGCAACTCTACCGCCTCACCCAGCTCTCCATCGACGAGCTGCTCAACGAACTCCGCGCCGTCCGCGACGCCATCGCCGAATACGAATCCATCCTCGCCTCGCAGGCCAAGCTCCGCAAAGTCATCGTCAAGGAACTCACCGACATCCGAGACAAGTACGGCGACGCGCGCCGCACCCAGATCCTCGACGAGACCGCCGAGCTTGGCCTGGAAGACCTCATCGCCGACGAGCAGGTCGCCGTCACCGTCACCAACACCGGCTACCTCAAGCGCACGCCCATCTCCGTCTACCGCCAGCAGCGTCGCGGCGGCACCGGCCGTCTCGGCATGAAGACCCGCGAAGAGGACTTCGTCGCCCAGCTCATCATCGACTCTACCCACGCCTATCTCCTCTGCTTCACCAACACCGGTCGCGTCTACTGGGTCAAAATCTACGAAGTCCCCGACGTCGGCGCCGCCGGCAAGGGCAAGGCCATGGCCTCGCTCATCGACCTGCAGCCCGGCGAGCGCGTCGTCACCATCCTCCCCGTCCGCGACCTCGAGGAAGACTCCAAGTTCGTCCTCTTCGCCACGCGCAACGGCACCGTCAAAAAGACCGCCCTGCGCGACTTCTCCAACGTCATGAGCCGCGGCATCATCGCCATCAACATCGAGAAGGACGACGAGCTCATCATCGCCCGCATCACCGATGGCGAGCAGGTCATCTTCCTCGCCACCCACGATGGCATGGCCATCCGCTTCAACGAGCAGGACCTCCGCCCCATGGGCCGCCCCGCCACCGGCAACCGCGGCATCAACCTGCGCAAGGGAGACTACGTCATCGGCGCCGCCGTCACTCCCTCCAACGAGGCACGCAACCGCCAGCGCCTCGAACTCGCCGCCCAATCCGGCCTCACCAAGCAGGTAAAGAGCGTCATCGACGAAGTCGGCATGTCAATTGATGAATCGTCATCTCGACCGAAGGCCGCAGGCCGAAGTGGAGAGACCCCCGCATTTGCTGACATCTCCCCCCGTACATCCGCCCCCGACGGCCAGGAAGTCCTCGGCTCAGACCACCCCGAAATCTCCCCCGAGGCCGCCGCCAAGCTCGCCAAGTTAGACGAAAAGCTCGGCCTCACCCCATGCCTCATCCTCACCGTCAGCGAGAACGGATTCGGCAAGCGCACCGGCGTCAACGCCTACCGCCTGCAGTCGCGCGGCGGCAAGGGCGTCATCTCCATGAAGACCAGCCCCAAGATCGGCAAGGTCACCGCCATCAACCTGGTCGACGACACCACCGAGATGATGCTCATCAGCCAGTTCGGCAAGATCATCCGCATCGACACCAAGACCGTGCGCTCCGCCGGCCGCTCCACCTCCGGCGTCAAGCTCCTCAACCTCGACACCGACGACAAGGTCGCCGCCGCCGTCGTCATCCCCCCCGAAGACCCCAAATCCCAACCCGAAAACGGCACGCTCCTACAGTAGACATTTTTGTTTGTCTATCCAAAGGGAATCCGTAGGGAGTAAAGAATTTGTTGCATTTTTATGTGCTACTTCCACAACTCTTAACCCTTCCGAGGTCTTTGGCACCGCCGCATGTGAGGCTAAACGCGCGTCCTCAGTTGTAGCCAAATGCGCTGAGCGGAAATAAGAAAGTCGATATTCGGCTTGCAACTCAGGAGTTCTATTGGCAAGTTATCTCCTTTCAATCGATCGCAGAGTTGGTCAAACCAGTTTCTGCGATTCTGAACACGCTCCAGCATAGTTTGCACATAGGAGCTATTCCGATTGTAGTTCCTAATAGCCTGAGAAAACCAGTCTACGGCCGCTTTAAGGTAAGTAGTGTTTTCGTATTTTGTCACGAAGCATAGTTTTCCATACAGAAGTGCGATTAAAAATTCTGAATTATCCGCAGTGCGCTGCCTCTCAGCATCAGTTAAAGACTTCGTAGCATAGCTTATTCCATCCATTAAACCGTCCTCGGTATCCTCAATATTCAGTGATGCCTTGGCCCTTTGTAACCAATAATCTGGAGAATCATTCAGTTCAGATTGGAGTTTTTCATAAAGACTCCTCACAACCGGGATATAACCTATTTGCCCTCCCGGGATCACTCCTTGAGAAAGAATGAAATTTATCGCATCAAACATATACATACTGTGGGCAATTGTCGCATATCCGGGGATCAAAGCCAGGCGCTTCACGAGGTTGGAAAATCTATCCGCGAGCCACTGGTAACCTTTGACCGACACTACATGCCTTATCAAAAGGGCAAGGCCGGTCGTCGAGTTCGTGATGACCTTATATCGAGAATGTGTGTCTGGCAACTCGCCACGCCCAGATTCCCTAATATCAATGACTGGGGCGAGCTTCTCACATAAGGCAAATAATTCAGCCGATCTGATGCCCAGTGCTGTCGCCAAGCTACTAAATGCCTTGTCAGCAACGGCCACGACTAACAGCAATTCAAACTCTTCCTCGCTAAGTACAGCCATAGGAGTTAGCTCGGATTTTATTCCGGGAGCTTTCTCCAAAATCCGAAACGTATTCTCTAGCAAAGTCCTACGACCATCAAATCGAAGCATGCCCAAACTATCGAGTTTGTGATTCAGTCTTGCGAGTTCACCGTCTGATAAGCGCGATTCAAGCTCAAAATCCCACCTATCCTCGACGTGACGTACCAACGGCCCAATCACATCCGGTTCTGTCCGATTCACCGACACGATTGCACTACAGTGCGAACTGGCAAGCGCATCCACAGAACGACCTAATGTCGCCGCAGTCTCAGGAGTAAGAGAGTTGGTGTCAAAGACCAGGAGTCGGTTGGTGCCTTTCAATAAGTCATTCAGCCCGCCTTGAGACATGCGCAAACTTGAGTCAACGAAATAGACATCTCTTGACTTTGCGGCATTCGCAATGCTCCGGAGCATCAGTGACTTGCCGGAAAACCGCCGCCCCCTAACTAGTATTAGTTGCCCGCTTTCAGACGCTGAGGCTACTGCAGCCTCTATGTCCCGTTGGATATAATAGGCGGGCAGTACTCTATCATATTGAACAGAATCCGCAGCTTCCTTAATAAGAAAGGCTAAATTGGTTTTTCTATCAGGCGGCAGGAAAGAAGTAGGATTTTGGCGCAGGCTGAACGGATTGACCCCGCCGGTCGCCCTAGTAGCCGCTTGACGTCCCCACTCGACCAGGCGAGCGTAGAAATCGTCGTAACTCGTTACATAAAGTACCGTGTTTATTCCGTGCTTCGTGAGCCGAGCAAGCTCAAATTTAGTTAGCTTCTTGCTTGACACGAACATGCTTCGGCGAAGCGGCGGGAACGCTTGATTATACTCGGCGAGTGCGAAGAGGAGATCTATCTCGTTTGATAGACTGCAACCGACAAATAGTGTATTGCCCTCCACTAGGTCAGTTTTCAAAGAGTTTAGCATGGACTTATTCGAAATTAGGCTTCTCACATACTGTCCAGTAGAGAAGATTATTTTGGATGGTTCATCGTAGAGCAGTTCATCAGCCGCATCACCGTGAACCTTGTAAACACAAGGCAAGTTTTTTGCAATAGATGAGATAAGCCGATTCGGTAAAACTTTGTTCTTGAAGGATGAATTGGATTCGATCGCGTCATCAATGTTAAGTGTGTATATATAGGGCCAAGGACATTCGAGAAAACTTCGTTTATCCAAAGGCAGTATTACACCTACAAAGAACCTCTGAATGATTCTTTTGGCTTCAGTTGTTGGCACAAAAGTATTGTCCAAAAATGCTTCTGCTACCTCAGCAAACTGTCTACCTTCAAGTTCTTTTGCATCGGGGCCAGCATTAGCTACAAGCGTACTGACCATTGTGGACATAAATTCGGCTTCATCAGGAACATGCGCCTCACGTGTGGAAGATCCCTTAGTAAATCCAGCACCAAGAACCGGAACCAGGGTTCTCTGCTCGAACATTGTGGCAAATAGGGTTTTTACTTGTGAGTCTTCAAAATTTAGCTCATCCATATTTAACCTGTTTATACCCTCATTTGGAGTGCACAAACAGCTTAGCACCAATGCCGACTCCCCCACACTCGCCTTTTCGATGGGGCTTCAAACCCTGCCCTCGACCGCGCTGCCCGCTGAGTCAAGAATCGGAAGGGCACGCGTTCACGCGGGCCATATCCGTCTCTATGTCTTGCTTAAGGGCACGGCTTTAGCCGTGCCATAAACGCCGGGCCGCAGGCCCGTACCGCTCTGCCGAAGGCCGTCGCGCCGTGTCTTGCTTAAGGGCACGGCTTTAGCCGTGCCATAATCCAGCCGCGTCCGAAGGACGCTTCCGCACTGCCGTAGGCCGGAGCAGAGCCCGCAGGGCGCAGCGACACGATATCGCCTTCCTCCATCCCGCTGAAACTCCCGCCCCGCCTTTTCTGAACCCTGGTCCCTGACCCCTGACCCCTGTTTTCCTGTCAAGCCCCTCGACGCCCAAAAATCCCCCTAACTCATACCAACTAAACCATATAAATCCGAAAAATAGTTGGCATAGTAGTTTCCCTCCAACGCGTACAATTAAAGTAGGGGGGAAGTGCCATTCAAGTTGTGGAAGAGCATTCGCATCCCGGCATCCATAACCCAAATGCTTTGACGACTTTGCCCGTAACCACAATGCAATGACGACTTTGGCGGAAGCATCCCAAAACAGCCGTTTTTTCACCCGTAACTCAAATGTTTTGACGACTTTAGCCGTAAGACTAATAAAATGACGACTTTGGCGACACGGAATCCCGTAATTGCCTGAATCCAATCCACTTATTCCAAAAGTACCCCCGAGGGGGGGGGGGGGGTAGGGCGAACAAATGACGAACAATTCCTTCGCCTTCCATCCCGAATCCGGGCCAACGCAAGCACTGACGCGAAAGCGTCGAAAAAGGAAGAGTGCAGCGCACAAAAAAAACGCGGAACCCCGAAGGGCCCCCGCGCTTTTTTCTTTGACTGAAAAAGCTACGCGACGACTTCGATCCCCATCGACCGCCCCGTGTCTTGCTTAAGGGCACGGCTTTAGCTGTGGTGTCTCAAGAGGGTGTTGACATCGATACCGAGGCGGCTGATGGGCGGCATTTGTTTCAGGCTAGCATGGGGGCGGTGCCAGTTGTACTGGTGCGTCCAGGGGGTGAGCTGGGCGGATCGTTCTGCGGAGTTTTCGTATCTTCGGGCGTAGGCCCATTCGTGGATGGCAGTTTTGATGAAGCGTTCTGCCTTGCCGTTGGTGCGCGGGGTGTAGATGCGGGTTCGTTTGTGGGTGATGCCGAGGTCGCGGCACGCGTCTGCGAACTGGAGCGCGTAGAAGCATGGGCCATTGTCGGTGAGCACGCGGCGGGTGGTCACGCCGAAGCGCTGGAACCATGCGACGGCCTCTGTGAGGAAGGCGGCCGAGGAGTCGGCGCGCTCATCCGGATAGAGGGCGGTGTAGGCCAGCCGCGAGTGGTCGTTGACGGCGACGTAGAGGAACTCCCAACCGGCGCCGCGGGTCTCGTCGCGCGGGTTGCCGGTGATGCGATGGCCTGCCTTGACGATGCGGGCGAACTTCTTGATGTCGAGGTGCAGCATGTCGCCGGGGCAGGGATGCTCATAGCGCACGACGGGGAGCCGCGGCTCCAGCATCCTGGTCTTGTTCAGCTTCAGCCGGGTCAGGATGCGGCTGACGGTGGCGCGGCTCAGTTGTGTGGCCTGGGCGATGCGCACTCCCGTCCAACGCTCGCGGCGCATCGCCTCGACCCGGGCCACCAGCTCAGGCGATGTGGGCTGTCGCAACCGGTGTGGACGCGAGCTGCGGTCCGCCAGACCAGCCATGCCTTCCGCCTTGAATCGCCGCACCCACTTGGCAGCCGTCTGCCGGCTGAGCCTGTGCTCGGCTGCCGCCTCGCACAGGCTCAACCGGCCCTGCACAACACTCTTGGCAAGTCGCTCTCGACTGTAAATCGTCAGTCGAGCATGATGATGATAGTCCATCTGGCCTCCGAAGTTACTGCTTGCTCGTCACAATCAGCTTCTTCGTTCTCGGTCAGATGGACAACAACCTATTGCAACTTCACAGCTAGCCCCGGGCCTTTTGCCAGAAGCGGCAATCAAACCTTTTTCCGCAGCCAGAGTAACCGTGCCCATGCCAAGAGGATTCAAGGCGGCTTTTACTTCCACCCCAGCGACGAAGACCTGTCGCCGGGGACCCCGGTTGAGGAAAAAGCCACTCGAAGGATTTGCCTCAGGGGAGCTCTACTCTGGTTCCGCTCAAGTTGGCGGGAGGCGGTGTTGCTTTGGCCCGCTTGAGGGTCATCTCGCCGCCGGGGAAGTCCCCCTGGTCCGATTTGGAGGTCAGCTTGATTTCGTCGCCGTTGATGGTCCCCTCATGCGTGATCGTCATGCCATTGAAGGAGACCTTGAAGGAAATCTTGTCGCCATTCACCGTGCCATCGCTGATGGCGATTGGATCGCCTTGCGGGCCCAGAACCGTGCCGGTGAGCTTGTCGCCATCCTGCTTGAAGGTGAATGTGATCTGGAAGCCGCTGCCGCCATCGGGGCCACTGAACTCGCCGGTCCAGGTGCCGGAAACATCGGGGGCCGCCAACGCGGAGCCAGTGGGGAAGGCCATTATCAGAGCGGCACAAGCACAGAGCAGTTTCTTCATAGGTTGGTCCCTCCAGTCAAATTCACAGCGCAGCGATGATAAACGATTCCAACGGTCCTTGTCGCAAGCGCGCGTTGGGGGCAGCTTCGCAGAGCGGATTTGCGGATGGCGAAGATCTGGTGTCGCGCGCGGCACCGTAAAATACATCAGGATGAATAAACCAGAACGATTGCCCCGCGCAATCGACAGACGAAAGGCCCGGCTTGAAGTACCTTGCATCCCTGTTGCTCGTCGCGCTGGTTGTGGCTGCTCTGGCGGCCTGGGCGATCTGCGCCCCCATCGGCCCTGCGGCGGGCACCTCCAACGAAGCCGCAACCTACGTTGACATTGCCCCCGGCACGGGGA
>CAVYDK010000022.1:0-170153 GCA_963767315.1 uncultured Acidobacteriaceae bacterium
CGCAGGAAGAAGCACACCGCGTCGCGTGCGTCGCGCGCCTGCGCGGAGGCGGCCAGCTCCTGGTTCATCTGATCGCGCACCTTCTGCCGGATGGGTCGGAGTCGGCCAGCCCCGCGTCGTAGCCGCAGGCGTTCAGCGCGGCGGCCAGCGTGAACAGCGGCTCGCTGGTCTCCAGCGTGAAGGCCGAGCCGCCCGCCTCAGGCTGCGCAATGCGCGGCACCGGCGTCGTGTCCACGGCCTGCGACTCCGGCGTGCTGGAAGATGAACTGGAGCTGCCGGGCGTCTGCGCCACCACCGCCGGCGCGGCCACAAGTCCACCAACCAGCAACGCAACCGCAGCGGTGGCAATTGGGAATCGTCGCGGGCAAGCAGCACGCGGCGCGGAGTGGGCAGCAGCACCCACAACGTCGCGCGGCGAGGAGGGGGATGCGGCGCGGAGCCATCGGCAGCCGTCGCGGGGCGATTGGGATGGTCCGGGATCGGGAGGGAAGCTTCAGGCGAATCACAATAAGGTTTCGACGCTCCCACCGAGTTTAAGAGAGCCGACCCGCGATAGCAAGCCGAGAGAGTTGCAACATCGGAAACCTTTGTCTCAAAAACGAGATATGTAGCACCCAGTAAGAATCAAACTAAAAACGGCCAGGCTTTAACCGCGAGACCTGCGAGAGTGTTTTGCCGATCTGCGATCTCCTTTTCTCCCCAATCTGCCGAAGTGGGAACAGACTTAGTTAAACTGAACGGAGATGATGCAAGCGCCGCTCGTTTTGCATTGAATCCAACATTGCCGATGCTCGAATTTATAGAACCTTCCAAGAGTGCTTGATTTCCTAGCCGATTGTAGAGTTCTCGCATCTTGTCCGGGGGCAACGTCCAATCTGGACCGGGTTTTTGTGGAAGGATGTGCTCAAGAGTTACAGCCTTACCGTCATTGGGCGTGTACTGTGGTTCATCTTTGCCGTCCGCTACAATCTGAAGTTTGCGTAGATAATATCTGGCAAGCGAAGCAGTCGGAACTACAGATGTTCGTACGGCAGCTTCAAAACGATCATTAGCCGGTATCAGAGTAACTAATTGAGTTGCCAACTCAGCAACATCTTTAATCGTCCCTTCGTTTATGGCTTTTGCATTCTTACTGTAAACGCCTTCGAGATTTCCACTCGGAACGCCGACAATCAGGCACCTGACCGACCAATTGACAGCATTCTTAATTAAACGCTGCAACTCCTTATCAGAGAATTTGCCAAACGCGGCCAGCAGAAGCGGTCTGATTTGGCTCACGCCCAGATATCGGATTGTGTCGAGTTGTGCACGCACTTCCTGATGGAAGGTGCTCCACGCATCATGCGTCGGCGTGAGGATAGCTGCGTAGTCGTCTGCCCGTTTTTGTAGCGTTTCCGCCCATGCTAACGCACCCGCAGCCGAATTGACTTCGGCCTTTACTTTATCGAATAAATCTCCACTCCGAGTATGGCCATGTGTCGTGATCCAGAAATAGCGGATGTAGTCAACGACATCACCATCCTCATGCCCAAGAGATTCAAGAACGGCTGACATAGATTGCCATCTGAGCGTAATCTGTTCCGACTGGTCTGGCTGTTTTTCGTCCAGAAGAGAATAAAGATAGTTTTTTATAAGATCGGCAGCAGATAACTTCAGACCCCTGTCATTCATGGTCTCAAAGATTCGATAAGCCGTTGCTTGATCCTGAACTTCTACCCAAATAACTCGCGCTCCGTCTTCCAAAAAATCGAGCCACTTTTGGAGCGTTGATGCTTGTACATCAGCCGGAAGATTCTTTGTGATTGTTTTAACAAAAGCAGCAGCAGAAGTTGCCGCTGCTTGGATGAGTTCATGGGAAACCTTTTTGGGATCAGGGCGTGCAGCTTTTCTATCTGGGTGCTCTGGCTCTCTCAAAACATGTGAAACGAAGAACGAGTGATCGGCGGCGCTCAGGGCGAAATGAGCTGATTCCTTACCTCTGCGGGAAACAGAAAGAAGACTGTCTCCTGTGATTATTTTTGCTACGTTTTCATCCTTTAATGTAAGCGCGAAAAAATCTCGGACTGCAGCAATTAAAATCATTGTGGTAGCGATACGCTGCTGACCGTCATATACCTCTATTAACGCGGGTTGATCGCGTGGATTGACGACGATGATGGTGCCCAGAAAATACTCGCTTGCCCCCTTTGTGATGGCTCCATTGAGGTCTGTGAATAAGTCTTCAACGTGAGACGGCTCCCAAGCATAAGAACGCTGGTTGATCGGCACTCGCAAACCCTGACGATTGCGGACGATAAGTCCGAGCGACTCTTCTTCAAAGCGAATCTTGGCCATGTGCTTTCGGTCTCCTTAGAGGATGGCCAGCTAATCATACGCGACCTCCTTGTGAGAGGCCAGACCGTAGGCTAAGATCGGCAGCGGCAAGCCGGGTGCCCCATCGCTGCCGTATAGCGATATGTGGGATTCCCCCTCAAAAACCCCAGCAAACTCGCGTGTCAAGGCCCTCGTCGCCGAAAAATCCAATAACCCACGCCGCACCAATCACTTACCCAGAAAAATAGTTGGCATAGTAGTTATGCTCCAGCGCGTACAATTAAAGTATGGGGGAGCAACAGGTGCAACTTGGGTCATCAAGCAACGCAGTGATTCCAGAGACTTTACAAAATAAACAACCTGGAATCAAGACATTGGCCCGGAAGTCCAGACTGAGTCCAGACTCAATCCAGACAAGTCCAGACTTAACATGCCTTTTTTGAAGACTTTGATACTTTTTCGCACACAAGGGGAGAATCCGCATGACCGAAGCAACCGAAACCAGACGCATCTTCGCCTTTACTACGTCTCACGCGCTTAGCGCGAGCTTAACCAGCATTTTATGAATACTTTACGCTACCCCACCGGGGGGGGGTACACAGCATCAAAGAAATCCTGCGATTGCCGTCTAGCCGTGGACGGAGATGCCGGCGAAGGTGACCACGACGCGGCCGCGCACCGGGACGCCGAAGGCGCTGGCGGGCTGGTAGACGCTGCCCAGCAACTGGTTGGCGACCTGGGTCCGCACGGCGTCGTCCTGCGGCCCGCTGACGATGGTGTAGTCGTAGACGCGGCCACGGCTGTCCACCGAGGCCTCCACGATGATGGTGCTGTCGTGGCCGGTGACGATGGCCCCGGGCGAGGCGGTGGAGTAGAGGTAGTGGGGCGCGGTGAGGGCGCCCAGCGGCTCGTCGTTGGCCAGCACCTGCTGCGGCGCGGCAGCCACGCCCAGCAGAAGCGCGGTGCCGCCCAGCAGCGCGACCGAGCCGACCAGCCCGCCGGTGACCTGCAGCAGCATGGGACGGACGGCGTTCTCCCAGGCCAGCGAGAGGCGGTCCAGCAGGCGGGAGTTGTGGCGCGCGCGTTCGCGCGAGATCGCCACGCGCAGGCGCAGGGCGAGGTCGGCGGGGGCGCGCGCCGGGCCGAGCGCGGAGACGGCTTCCTGTGTGGCGCGCCATGCGGCAAGCTCGCGCGCGCAGGACTCGCAGCCGATGGTCCGGAAGCCGTCGATGTCTTCAAAGCCCTCGATGTGGTGCGCGATCTGCTGCATCCGTAGGCCGCTAATGGCGCCGTCGAGATAGTCGGAGTAGGAAGCTCGAATTGCTCTGCATGGAAGAGACTTCATCGCGATACCTCCAGTTCGGAGTCCAGGCTGCATGGTTCGGAGTCCAGAGCGGAATCGGGAAGGGAACTCAGCCGCTTCGCCGGCGGATGCGGATGCGAGGCGCCGTGAGAGACGGCGGCCTGCGGGCTGTCTGCGTCGGGGATGAGCGCGGCGCGCAGTGCGGCGCGGCCACGCATCAGCCGGGACTTGACCGTGCCGAGGTTGACGTGCAGCAGGTCGGCGATCTCGTCGTAGGAGAGGCCTTCGATCTCGCGCAGCACGAGGACGGCGCGGAATGCAGTCGGTACCTGGCGGAGTGCGGCTTCGACGCGCTCGCGGACCTCGTGCTGGGCGGCCTGGTCGAAGGGCGACGAGCCGGCGTCGGCCAGCGTGGAGCCGAGTGAGTGCGCGCCGGCGGCGGAGTCGGAGGCGCAGCGCGAGGAACTGGGAGCGTCGAGGTCGATCTCCCGGCGCTTGTGGCGCGACCACCAGCGGCGCTGGTTGGAGGCCTCGCGCAGCGCGATGCGGTAGAGCCACGTGCGCAGGCTGGACTCGCCGTGGAAGCCGCGGATGTTGCGGAAGACCTTGAGGAAGACCTCCTGGGTGATGTCGGCGGCGTCGGCCGGGTCCTGCAGGCTGCGCGCGATCAGCGAGTAGAGCGGCTGATGGTAGCGGTCGATCAACTGGGCGAAGGCCTGCTCGGAGCCGCTCTGAAGCTCGGCCACCAGAGCGGCTTCTTCGCTCGGAAGGGCAATCGAGATCGCCAGATCATCCATTGTTGCGCCCGCCTGCATCTCCGGGTACCTCTACCCTACGACTTCGGTGAAACGGCTGTAAACCTCCGCGGCGAGCGCCGGGGTGCTTTGGGAACCGCGGCGCTGTCTGTCGCAAAAAACTGGAGCGGCGAGAGGAACTGCGCCGCCGGCGGCCGAGTGCTCGCTCACTCTACTGACTTAGACACCGGAGGGCAGGGAAATAGTTCCCATTGGTGCGCAGATCGAGGGGCGGAGTTGCGCCGGGAAGAACAGGTTTGGGCCGGGTTTCGGCCAAGAGTAGAGGCCAGATCGCGGGAGTCGTGACGCGGAGAATCGAATGAAGTTTGACTCAACGGGCCGCAACCCTGAGAATAGAAAATGTCCTTCCTGAGAGTGGGCCTGTGGCGCAGCTGGGAGCGCGCTTCCATGGCATGGAAGAGGTCACCGGTTCGATCCCGGTCAGGTCCACCAAGAGCGCATATATACTCCCTTCGAAACCCCGGCCTGCCGGAACGGAAGCGGTACAGGCTGGTGTGAACTCCATCCAGTGACGTTAGTCCATGCTCTACTTCGCCCCGATCAGCCGGATGCGCGTGGTGAAGGCCCGGCCCAGGAGTCCACTGAAGGTCCCGTACTGCGGGGAATCCACCACATTGTTGACGACCGCCGGATTGGCACGGTTGGTCGCATTCTCCAGCACGCCGCGCAACCCGAAGGTTGCGCCGCGAAAGTGAAATCGCCACTCCAGCCCCGGACTGAAGCTGAGATAGTCGGGAAAGCGTTGCGATCCCGCCGCTCCCACCACCTGCTGGTTTGCATTGACCGAGGTGTAGGGAAACCCGGTATGCCAATCGAGCGTGTAGACAAAGTCCCAGCTCTTTTTAAATTTGGGCAGCATCAGGGGCATCCATCCCCAGGAGACCACGCGGTTGGGCGTATCCCAGGCCAGCGGCCCGCTCTGTTGCGCGCCGAGCGGCGATGGCGTGGGCAGGTAGTCGAGCGCGGCATTGGTGCGCGCCGAGGAGCGCGTGTAGGAGGCGAAGATCGTATATCCGTTGGCAAAGGAGCGCCGCGCGTCGAGTTCCACGGAGTGGTAGCGGTCCTGCCGCGCGTTGGTGAGCACATAGTTGCCTGAGAGCGACGCTGCCCCGCTCTGATTCACGTAAGTGAACGCATCGGACGTGCGCTTCTGCAGGAAGTTAGCTCCGGCCAGGACCGAGCCGGGAAGCTTGTGCTCGATGCCTACGCTCCAGTTCAAGGCGCGGGCTTCATGGAGCGTGGCGTCGCTGGCGGTGAACTGCGTCTGCTGCGCCGCGCCGGTGGGAGTGACGCCGTCCGGTGCGTAGTAAGTGTCGTAACGGACCCCGGCGAGCGCGCGTGTCAGGTATTCCAGTTGCGTATGGTCGTAGTAAAGCCCAATGCCGGCCGCGAGCTTGGTTGTGCCTTCACTGCGCGGCGGCGAGTAAGTCGCGGCAATCCGCGGCGACAGCAACGGGCGGCGGACGATCTCGTCCCAGTCCAAGCGCAGGCCCGGCTCGACCAGCAGGCCCATCTTTGTCCGCCAGCGGTCCTCGGCGTAGGCGCCCACCTCCGCGTTGTGCAGTGCAACCGGGGCAGCCTGCGGAAAGACGCTCTGGCGCGTCAGGGTTCCATCCTCGCGCAGATAGCTCACCGGGGCGCGCGTGACGTCTTCGCCAAAGCCGATATGGTCCACGTCGATGCCGGCCTTCAGATCATGGACTCCGGCCCAGTGTCGCGGAGGCAGATACAGCGCGGCTGTTCCCTCCACACGTTGCGAGTGTCCGGTCAGGCCCTCGAAGTAGCTGCCCTCGCTAACCTCCGGAGTGATCTGGTAGGGAAGGTCTCCGTGCGGTTCGTAGCCGTCGCGGAAGCGCGCCGCCGCGGCCCCCACGTCGAGCAGCGCGCCGCCGACATTCCACTGATCGCGCAGATACGGGAGCCACGCAGAGGTGTTGGTCTTGGTGGTGCTCTGTTGCGGCGTCAGCGGCGAGATGCCATCGTAGGGCGAATGATACGCATTGAAGAGCAGGCCGCCGGTCAGGATGTTGGCAGGAGTCAGGTTGGCTTGAATCTTGCTCAGATTGCTACCGCGCACCAGTTCGTCTGTATCTGCGTTGGCTGGAAGTTCCGCAACATAGATGTTGTCGTATTCGGTCTCCAGGCCGTCGAAGAACCACGCGCGGTTGCGCGCCAGAGGCCCGGAAAAGGTGATGCGGGGAACAATTTTGTCGAGGCGAATGCCGTTGAGCTGGCGGACAGAGGGGACAAAATCGGTTGCATTGAAGCGGAACTTGTTGTCGCCCATTCCGGCATTAAGCGCCAGCACTCCTCCGGTGGTCCTGCCGAACTCCACCGGATAGCGGGTCGACTCCACATCGATGGAGCGGACCGCGTCGGTGCTGACGCGGAGATCCAGCGTGCCGTTTACCGGAGAACGGATGTCGAATCCATCCATCAGGTCGAGCGTTGCCCAGGTCTCGGACCCGGCCACATGAACCTGCCCGGAGCCATCCTGCACTACGCCGGGATTGAAGGGCAGCAGGTTGCGGATGTCGCGCGAGGTTGGATAGGGAACGCTCACAATCTCCGGCGTGTTCATGGTGCTGGTGTCGGAGGTCTGTTCGGTATCGATTCCGGGGACCGACGCGGTCACGTTCACCTGTTCCACGACGATTTGTTCGTGCGTCAGCACCACGCGGACCCTGCTCGCGCGCGCGTCGATCGCGCTCTCCACGGCCTGGTAAAACCCGGCCTTGGCGGCGCGAATCTGGTAAGGCGCATCCCGCTGAAGGGTGAATGTGCAGTGGCCGGCGTAGTCGGTCCACAGCCGGACGCCCGTAAGTCCCGGCTCAAGCACGGCAACCGTGGCGCCCGAAACCGCCAGGCCATTCTCGTCCACAACCGTTAAGATGACCGGCGCGCCAACGGCCGGCGGCTGCCCGCCTGCGCCATCGGGGGCCCGGGCGAGCTTGCTCGCTGGGGCGGAAACGGCTGTACAGACGAGAAGAAGAAGGCCGGGAATGACCATTTTCGCGCAGAGAAGACGCGGCATAGAGAAAGACCGGAACTTCCGTTTTATCTGCCAACAGCCCACGCTCATTTGCTCCGCACGATACCGATGCATCACGCCTTTGCCGGGGCCCCGTCCATCGCGCCATTGCCAACGCGTCATGACCATCCGACATCAATGGGAAAAACTGATAGAAAACTGAAAGGAGCGTCCAGGCGCGGCCGCCAAGGGCTGACCAAACAGGGGCGATCCGAGAATAGTTCCCATACTCACGTAGTTCTTGTTATCGAGTAGATTGGGTATCTGAACATTTATATCCAGGTACGTCTTCTGACTTTTTGCTGAAAAACACTTCGGCATTGCAATCCTGCTGTGGGCAAACAACTCCATGGAGTTATAGGACGGTCCACTTCCACTGTTTCGGGGCAGTCCGGCCCGATCAGTGTAGAGCCCATCGCCTTCCGGATCCAGACCGCTGGTTATATTCTCAGGCAGTGGGCCATGCCAGCTATCCACCAGAGTGAACATAAGTACTTTCCCAACCCCCGAATTAGTAACAAATGTTAGATTATGAGTTGCCACTCCGCTCGACGGGCCCCACTCGCCGCCGATGTTACTCTGCTGCGCGGGGAACGAAAAAGGTCCATCCGTATCGTCACGGGAATGGACCCATTCGTAGCGAGCAGTAAGGCCCTGGCCCCGTATTCTGAATTGCGCCAGAGCGCGGACCTGATGTTTACCCTGCGCGCGGTCCGATTCCAGCCAGTCCGTCCAGCCTGTTGTTGCAGTGCCCAGCCGTTGTGAGCCCAACAGGTGCATGCCATCCGTCCATGTGTATTCGACGCCGGGCAAGAAGCTTCCGATGGCGTGCTCGATGGATATTTTGGATGTCCAATTGCGAGTGGCAGCCAGACCAGGCGCGATTCTGGAAACAATCTCAGATTCGGGGACACCCATAAGCAATCCCAGATTGGACGATAAAGAAACATTTTCCATCAAGTACTGTTGAAGATGGTTCCCGTCGTTTTCCAATACCCTCAGAAAGAGGGAATTGGCCCAGGGCTGCACAAACATTCCGCTTCCAGCCTTTAAAACAAAACCATGCAGACCGGCAACCGCAGAGAGGCGCGGAGATAATTGAACGCCCTCGGCAGTCTGGACGTCCGCCCGGAGCCCTCCCCTGACTACTACCTTCGGCCTGCGCAGCAGTTCAGCCTCAATGAAGGGCGCAGCAAAATAAGAAGCATACTGGACTTTTCCCTGTCCTTGTGAGATCGTTCCCGTCCCGGTGTTAGCGCCTGTGGTTGCACTGGAGATGTAATCCGCCAGATTGTCAAAATAGATCTGGCCGAATGGATTTGGAATGATATTTTCTTCATCGGCCCTTCGCGAGACCGTGGCCCCCGCGCTCCAATTGCGATTCCTTCTGTTGGACTGAAGAATATTCTTGATAGTCCATCGATTCCACTGTGCATCTCTTTTGTCGATGTCTGCCCCGCCTGCGATAAAAGCACCGGATACACTGACGCCCATGAGGCTGGAGTTTGCATTCATATCGGAATCCGACCAGTCGGCTGAGATGCCGCCCCGGTCTATGTAGTGCCGGCCGATCGCTGAGAATGCTGTGCGGAACTCATAGGCCGTTGTGTCCTGGCTTGCGCCGGATTGTGGCAGGGTTATTTCCTCGACATTCAGATTCGTCTCTCTCGCAGTAAAAACGGAGAATGTGGCATTCACGCGCAGGGCATCTTTTCTGGAGTAGTCTGCTCCAAGCGCGAACCGACCGTGCGAGTCTGTGGCTGTGGCGGCACTCACCGGTGCAATGGAGATTCCCTGTATGGATGGAACGGAGGCCAGAATCGGCTGCTCGCTTTGGCCAACCGTGTAACCCGCATCGCCTGTGAAGGCGAGCGGCAGATAGGGTACCGGGCCCGTGAGCCCAAGAATAGCGTTCTTCGATGTCGAGGAAAGACCCGCATTCAAGCCGGAGGGCGCCCTGGTGCCCAGAGACACGCCGGCACTGCTGACGGCAAACTTTCGGTCAGTTCTTCTTGTAGAAATGTCGATATGAGTATCGCCGCCGTCTGCGTACTCCGCGGAAAATGGATCGGCATTGATTGAAATGCTCTCGATCCGGTCTGCCGGCGGCAACCGGTCGGCGGGCATTCCGTCCACATAGATGGAGTCCGGTCCAGAGGTGGTTCCTGCCAGCAGTTTTGCGTAAGCAAGCAGGTCTTCGCCGTTGGTTGAGATGTCTTTGAGGTCATCGGTTGAGAGCGACACGGATGACAGGGAGGATGGGAGGAGTTTGTCGGCCCTTGCGTTGACGGTCTGCTTCAGCACGGCAAGCCGAAGTTGCAGCGTAAAACTTCGCCGCCGGCCGACGGAGAGTTCAAGGGCCGCGAAATTGGGATAGACAGCCCGAACCCTACAGTTATCCGGAAAGGCCGGCCGGGTAAATGTGAACGAACCCCGTCCGTCCGTCATGCGAGTGTCGGTTTGGCTTCCGCAAGTGAGAGAGACAGTAGCTCCCACGATGACGCGCTGCTGGGGATCAATGACCGTGCCCGATACGGTCTCGGACTGCGCAGAGACCCCCATTGCAAACACGATTACGATAATCCCCAGCAGTTGACGTAATCCCATATTCGGGATCATCTCACGCAAACAGACCCGATTTCGCTTTAATGCACGCAGGCACCGGAGTTCACATCGAGACCTCCTGCATACCCCTCGCATTTACACCAATTGCTGTATGCAGTAGTCGCGGCGGAACAGCCCGATCCGGGACATGCATAATATGGGTTTTCAGGGGCCGACCCGCAACTGCCGCTGCCGTTCATCATACTTCCCGCCGCTACAGCGGCAACTCCACCAACTGCCAGAGCGCCAACCAGCAGAATCGCGCCAGCGTGGCTGTTACTTGCAGCCGAAGTGGGCGGGGGCGGGCTGGAGATTTGGGGAGGAATGGGCGGGGGCGAACCGGGCGGATTGGAAGAGGAAGAAGTTTGGTTCAGGCAGTTTGATTGCAGTTCCGATACCTTGTCGTGGATGTTGTCTACCTGCCGGCGCAACGTGTTCTCAGTGTCTGCCTCCTGTTGCTCCTGCATGACAAGATCGAAGTTCGCCTCACTCTGAAGGGAAGTGTCAATTAATGAAAGGACGCGATTGAAGAGCAGTGGCCCGGCAGGCCCCAAGAGGGATCCTGCAAGCGCGGGTCCAGCCTGGTTATAGAACCCGCTGTTCGTCAGCATGGTATTCAGCATCGAGATGTGCTCCCCGAGGCTGTGGGCGCTGCCCTGGATCTGCTGGCCATAGGTCATGCCTGCCTGGAAGCTTACCAAGGACTTGTTGATAACCCCGACGATATCCTCGATCTGGCTTATTTGCCCATTGATGGCATTCATTTGGCGTATGAAATCAGTAGAAGCCGATGGGGAAATTCCGGCAGCCTGCCCGGCAGCCTGGAAAGCCTTCAGTCTTGCACGCAGGGGCACCAACTCGTCCAGTACCTCCGATGCCGCCTCCTTCATCTGTTCCTGGGCAAGCTCAGTCTCCTGCTTCTGGGCCTCCTCTTTTCCTAACTTCAGTTCGTTCTGAAGACTGTCCATGCGAGCTTCGCTGCGTTTGAGTGCGTCCTCCATGACGGGGAGACCTGAATTCAACTGGTCAATTCTCGCTTGTGCATTTGAACAATCGACGATCGGTTGTCCCGGAGCCGACTGGGCACGCATCGTTTGCGTTCCAGTTGCGGCCAGGGCCACGGTCAGGGTAAAAGCGCAGATACTGGGGAGTCGTACAACAATCCATTTCATAGGGGGGCCTCCGTACCGGTTTCATGTCGCAAGTCCAACACCCCTCTCTATTCCAGGGGGTTTAACCCCACAATGTCTTGCAAACACGACCGCTGGAATAGTACAAGAGCCCTGTGTCAATAGCAAACAAATAAGGAAGGATGCACACTGAGGCGAGGTCTCCGAAGACGCCGTATTTCCAGCACAGCAGACGAGGTGCAAAGAATGTCTGAGAAATCGACGAGGAACGGTCTCGATTGCGCGGTCGAGTCCCTGGCGGCACGGATTCGCCCTGGTTATCGACCGCAAATGCAGCGTGGCCCCTGCAAAACCCTCAGGAGCGGCACAATTCGAGGGAACCGGGAGTGAAGAGTGAGATTCCGGGTTACACCTCCTTAACTGCTTTCTTGACAATGCCGGGCAGTGCGCGAACAATACTTTCCATCTGTAACCTGCTTACTTGTCACTGCCTGGGAGTGCGGGAGCGATGACTATCGTCCCACAGACGTCCGGTGCAACGGGTTGGCAGTCTGTCAGAGAAGTACACACTTGGCTCTTTGGCCCTGCGCGATCGCCCATGAACGCGGCTCAACGGCGAATGCAAGGCTGGAATGGAGAACCACGATGAAGCGTTATGCCTTGTACGTTTTTCTGTTTGCACTCCTTTTCCCGGTCTCAGCCACGGCCAGTTCCGCTCCACCGCTGATCAGGACGATCATCGTCAAGCATTTCAGCAATTCAATGGGTGTGGACAAGTCGCAGGAGTTCATCAATTATTTCTGCGACGCCCTGCGGGATGAACTGGTGAAAGAAAAGATTGCCAACCAGGTCGCCGAAGATGCCCTTCCAGTTGCCGATGCCGATGCGTCCAACTCGCTGGTAATCGAGGGCAAGTTTACAGGCTTCGATAAGGGCGGCGTTTTCTCCCTTGGAAACGTGACCATGGAGATAGAGATGTATCGAATCAGCGACCACGCGCTGATGAAGATGACGACGCCGAAGGCCATATTTAAGTCTTCTCCGTTCAATAAAGACAAGAACGTGGCTGAGTTTACGGGGAGAGAGACCGCACAGATCTTCAAGCAGTCGCTCAAGGCCTTCATTCCGTCCAATGCCGCGCCCATCGTGATCAATGGCGTGACTTCGGGGCCAGCGGCGCCTGCCGCAGCCGCCCCCGCGGCGCAGGCTGCCCCTGTGGGCACAGCGGACGTCAATCTGACTTCGGACCCGAGCGGCGCGGACATCTCGGTGGACGGCAACTACGTTGGAAGCACGCCAAGCCTGATCAAACTGTGGCCCGGCACGCATTCGATCACAATCTCGAAGACCGGCTATATACCCTGGGTGCGCTCCATCATCACCAGGAGCGGAGAGAACCGCAACATTGCCGCGCAACTGGACAAGGCACCTCAAACTCCATAATCGTGTTAGCAGGCTTCGTCAACATATGGTGGCCAGTGAGGTGACTGGCGGCGCTTAGGGCAGCCCGCATAGCAGGGAAGTCCAGCGGCGGAGCGGCGCGAAGCAGATGGGGAGGGTGGGGATCAGTGCCGGCGGAAACGCGAAGGTGGCGGAGAGACAGGGATTCGAACCCTGGATACCTTGCGGTATACACGCTTTCCAAGCGTGCGCCTTAAGCCACTCGGCCATCTCTCCGCGGTCGGCGAACCTATATGAATCTACCACAGGGCCAGAGGAGACGGGCCAAGCCCAAGAGCGAGAGGTGCCCTCGAGGTGCAAGGTTCGGGGTGCAAGGTTTGAGGGGAGGCCGGTTTAAGTACATATGCTGTCGGGGCCTCCAGATTTGCGGTATAAAAAACGTCTGATAACAGATATTATGTATAGTGAAGGCAAGCAGGCCGTGCAGGGTACTATATTGCCATGCCAATGCCCTCTCACCTTGCCGTTGTATTGAGCCATGTCGCCTTTGAGAACCTCGGTTCCCTTGAAGCTCCGCTGCGCGATCGAGGCTTCGCAATCGAGATGGTCGACGTTGCGACAGCTCGATTCCCTTTGCCGCAGGCGGAGAGCTGCGACCTGCTGGTGGCGCTGGGCGGGCCCATTGGGGTCTACGACCGGCTGGATTATCCGTTTCTGACCGGCGAGATTGCCTGCATTGCCATGCGACTGGCTGCGCGCAGGCCGGTTCTCGGCATCTGCCTGGGGGCGCAACTGATGGCGGCTGCCCTGGGCGCTCGGGTCTATCCGGGCGATCATGGCGCGGAGATCGGCTGGGGGCCGATTGCGGCCGCGCCGGCCCAGGGCGATCCGCCGGAGTGGTTTGCCCCGCTGCTTGCGCCCGGATTGTCGCTCTTCCATTGGCACGGTGACACCTTCGATCTCCCACAGGATGCAGTTCCTCTTGCGAAGACCGATCGCTATATGAATCAATCGTTTGCTGTCGATAACCTTGCGCTTGCATTGCAGTTTCACCCGGAAGTGACGGCAACTGGGTTGGAACGCTGGTATGTGGGCCACGCCTGCGAGCTACGCCAGGCCGGGATTGCGGTGGCAGGCCTGCGAGCGGACGCGCTCAGATTCGCTCCGGCCCTGCAAGAGGCTGCGGCCCGGTTCTGGGACATGTGGCTCGACTCCGTCTTGTAGCGCACCGTCATCGCCGCGCGAGTTCCCTTTCGGACCTAGCCGCCGCCGACGAAGTGGACGACCTCCAGGCGGTCGCCGGATGAGACGGGCGTTTCGGACCAGCGGGCGCGCTGGACGATCTGGCCGTTGTGCTCAACCGCGATGCGGTCGCCCTTGAGTTCCATCGCGGCGATGGCCTGAGCGAGCGAGACCGGCGGGGTCAGGTTGTCGAAGCTGCGGTTCTGGCCGTTGATGACGAGGGTGAAGGACATGATCTCCTAGCTTAGAGCATTTGCCGAGGGAGTGGAATCCAGCCGATGTCTCGCACCTCGCCGATTGTTCGCCGTTTGTTTGTTGTTTGTTCGCCCCATCCCCCTGCCATCCCCCCTTGACGGGTACTTGTGCGTAAGTTGATTGTTATGTTTCTGCTACAGACGAGATTTACATAATAAACAACTTAGGAGCAAGTGGTTTTGAATCATTTTGTTACGCTGGAGGTGGCTGGCCAAAAGATTCATTGCATTGAAGTTGCCGGTAAAATACTCACGAAATAAGGGTTATGGGTGAAAAATGCCATTTGGATTGGGTGGCTCCGGTAAAAGATTCATTGCATGGGAGTTTCCGATAAAACATTGATTCGGTACGGCTTATTCGGTTGAAAAAGAACGGTGCGAGCGGGTGGGTTCAGCACATGCTCGATGGAATTGATCCATATGTTAAGTGTATCAAGCGGAGCATAACTAGTATGCCAACTATTTTTCGGAGGTATATGGTTGATGGGGTTGGAGTTATTTTGATTTTGAAGGTTCGAGGGGCTTGACATGCGGAATTCCGGGGAAATTCGAGGAAAAAATCTTCGGTATCCGAGGAGGGGGTTGCCGCTGCCGAAACCCAGGTGCCCAAAAGCGAGGCACCTGGGGCACCCACTTCAGTGGTTGTGATGCCTTCTCTCGGCGCCTGGGCACCCGCGAATCAAACCAATCTGTTCGCAATCGACTCGTCCAGAATCTCGCGCACGGTCAGAGGAATGATCGAGATGTGCTCCCGCTGGAAGAACCGTCCAATCTCCAGCATCGCGTCGCTGCTGAAGTCGAAGCCCACAAAAAATCCCTTCTTCCGCTTCGCCCGCATCATCGCCGCCTCGAACTTGTCGATGTCGGGCCGTCCCACCTTGTCCATCTGCTTCACCTGCACCGGATACCAGTCGTCCATGAAGTCGAGTTCTGTGTTCTTCTTCGCGCTCGGCTCGGACCCCACCGGATAGATGCGCCCGTCGATCCCCATGTCGCCCACCTGCGTCTTGTTGGGAATCCCGCCCAGAGCAATCACCGCCCAGTTCTCGAACTCGAACGGCGGAATCGTCCGCAACTGCTTCTCCGTCCACGGCAGGTCGCGCACCACAAAGCCCTTGCCGCGCAGCCACAGGCTCTCGTCCTCGCGAATCCGGCAAACATCGCGCAACCGCTTCGCCATCACACGGCAAGCCGTCGGAGAGACATCGATCCCGATCCACTGCCGGTTCAGGTTCTGCGCCGCCACCAGCGCCGTCCCGCACCCGCAAAACGCATCCAGAACAATGTCGTTCTCATTCGACGACGCCTTGATGATCCGCTCAAGCAGCGAGAGCGGCTTTTGTGTCGGATAGCCGAGCCGCTCGCGTGCTTGGGAATTGAGTGGCGCAATATCGTCCCAAACGTCCTGCAACGGGCAACCGGGCATTTCGTCGAGATAACGCTTGTACTCAGGCATCCCTGAACGGGTGTATACAAGTCTTCCTTCCTTCTCAAACGCCTCCATCTTCTCTTTCGAGAACGCCCAGTACCGTCCCTTGTACGGTCGGACGCCCTTCCACTCGTATGAGGTATCCCCGCCTGCCTTATTTGCTGTGATGTTGTCCTTCCGATAGTGCCGCCCCGTACCATCCTCTACGTGCCTGTAGTGGCTTTCAATGTAGCTCTGGTCATATGGGATGAAATGCGTATTAAATACAGCGGTGCCTCCTCCCGTATAGAGAAGAATCGCATCGTGGATTCTCCCAAACTGAGTTGCGCCCTGTTTCGTATCGCTATGAGCGGCAGTCCGCTTCCACACGATCTCGTTCTGGAAGTTGTTCTCACCCATGATCTGGTCGAGCATCACCTTGACGTAATGGCTCGCATGCCAGTCGCAGTGGAAGTAGAAACTGCCCGTCTTCTTCAGCACGCGCGCCAGCTCCACGCAGCGCGGCCGCATGAACTCGATGTACGCCTTGGTCGATTCGTGCCGGTCGTCGAACGACCGCTTCTCCTTCGTCTCGCCCCAGAAGACCTCATAGTTGCGGTTCGAGTTGAACGGCGGATCGATGTAGATCAAATCGACGCACGCATCCGGCAACTTCTTCAACTGCTCCAGATTGTCGCCGCAATAGATGACCCGCGTGTCCAGCAACGAGGAAGGCTTAGCCATGGTTATGCACCAGCTTACAACCAACAACATCGGGACCGCCATTTGCCTCGAATCGCCGGTCGACGGCGAGGCGATTGAACGGAGGGCGCAGGGGCCTTCAGGAGGCTGCTGAAAAAGGGTTGGCAATACGAGCAAAAGGCCCGTGGCTAAAGCCATTTTTTGATCAGGCGGCATTCAGGGGCCTGAAGGCCCCTGCTCCCTCCGGACGGCAAGAACCCCACCCATCGCATAAGACAAAGGCGCGATGGATGGGGCAGCCGGCCAAACTCCGCTCAGGATGACAGTTTTATGGAATGAGCGAGGGAGGCGGTCGTTTGCTACCGCAAACGATAACCCACCCTAGCCGCGATAAAACTGCGGCTAGGATGGGGCACCCGGCTAAAGCCACTTTTGAATCAGGTTGGATTCAGGGGCCTGAAGGCCCCTGCTCCTTCCGGTAAGCGAGACAAGGGCGGAGAACAGACAAGAGCAAGGGAGGGAGATTTTGTGGGAGAAAGGGTGGATGGGTTAAGGAAGTGCGAGCGGTATCGGGGTCCTTCGACTGCGCAGTTCGCAAAGAACGCGAGCTGCTTCGCTCAGGATGACGGCAAGAACGGGCAACGGCGTCGTTTGCTACCGCAAACGATAACCCACCCTGCCCGGCGATGAAGCTGCCGGTCGAGGATGGGGCACCCGAGATCCCACCCTAGCCGCGATAAAACTGCGGCTAGGATGGGGCACCCGGCGGCCTTGATTGCTGCGCGATCAAGGCCGCACATAATCAAAAAAATGGAGGTAGGTTCGGCACGCGTGAACGCGTGCCCTTCCGATTCGTGACAACGGGATGGATGGGACACCCGGCTCTCCCAGGTGCCCAAATGCGAGGCACCTGGGGCACCCGGCGTCGATGTTGCCGCGTTGGCGCTTGTGGGTTAACCTATGCTCTGTGGCATCTACAGGAACCTCACGCATCGGAGTGACGCGGCGCAGCACTATGACGCGACGCAGCACTTTTTTTGTGCTGCCATTGGCGGTTGTTTTCGTGCTGGCCGGCTTCCCTGCTGGTGCGCAAACCACGCAGCCTGCTGCTGGGCAATCCGCGACTGCTGCAGCTGCGCAATCGGCGCAGCCAGCCGCGACTGCCGAGCTGCCGGATGCGCCGGGCGTTGCAGCGGCGGAACGGACGGAGCCGGTGCCTACG
The DNA here is from genome assembly GCA_963767315.1 of uncultured Acidobacteriaceae bacterium. GTDB lineage: Bacteria > Acidobacteriota > Terriglobia > Terriglobales > Acidobacteriaceae > Edaphobacter. The sequence continues at coordinate 17,426 of CAVYDK010000022.1, forward strand.
GGGCCGACCATCGTCATCGACACCACGATGGGACGGCTGACCTGCAAGACATTCGACAAGCAAGCGCCCAAGGCGGTGGCGAACTTCATTGGGTTGGCCGAGGGGACGAAGGACTGGACGGCGAACGCCACCCACGCCAAACAGCACCGCAAGCGGTTCTACGACGGGCTGACCTTCCACCGCGTGATTCCCGGATTCATGATCCAGGGGGGCGACCCGGTGGGCGACGGCACGGGCGACCCCGGCTACTACTTCGACGACGAGATTACGCCGGGGCTGACCTTCTCGATGGGCGGGCGGCTGGCCTATGCCAACTCCGGGCCGAACACCAACGGCAGCCAGTTCTTTATTACGGAGGACGCATTCGCCGAGCTGAACGGGAAGTACACGATCTTCGGCCAGTGCGACGCGCACTCGACCCTGCTGGCCGCATCCATCGCCCGCGTTGCGCGCGACAGCAACGACAAACCCACTACGCCGGTTTTCATCCAGCGGGTCACGATCGTGCGCGAGGGGCAACCGATGCCTCCGCTTCCCACGCCGCCCCTGCCATCAGCGCCTTCAACGAGCAACTAAAATAACAGCAACTGACCACTGGAGTTCAAAAAAATGCCAACCAAGCCCGGAACCTATGCCACCTTCAAGACCAGCGAAGGAACGATTGTGTGCAAGCTCTTTGAGAAGGAGGCGCCGGAGACGGTGGCCAACTTCATCGGCCTGGCCGAGGGGACCAAGGAGTGGACGAGCCGCTCCAAGAAGGGGCCCAAGCTGTACGACGGGACCGTCTTCCACCGCGTGATTCCCAACTTCATGGTCCAGGCGGGCGACCCGGAGGGCACCGGAATGGGCGGCCCCGGCTACCGTTTCGCCGACGAAACCAAGGGATCGCCGCACGGCTTCCAGCAGAAGGGCAAGCTGGCCATGGCCAACGCCGGGCCGAATACCAACGGCAGCCAGTTCTTCATCACCGTGGCCGACACAAGCTGGCTGACCGGAAAACACACCATCTTCGGTGAGGTGGTGGAGGGATACGAGATCGTGGAGAAGATATCCAAGGTGCCAACCGCCAGCCAGGACCGGCCAAAGACGCCCGTGGTGCTGGAGACGGTCACGATCGAAAGGATTGTGTAACTCAGCCGCTCAGTTCCCTGCCGGGGTGCGGATGATGTGGACGGAGCATTTGGCGTGGCGGGCGACGAACTCCGCTACGCTGCCCAGCAGAAAGCGCTGCAGGCCGCGCGTGCCGTGCGAGCCGAGGACGATGAGATCGGCGCGCCACTCGGAGGCGGAGTCGAGGATGCGCTCGCGGACGTCGCCCACCTCGACGGCGGTCACTGCCTTGAACCGCGCTCTGCGCAACTGCTTGGCAACGCGCTCGACCAGTTCCTGGGCCGGCTTCTTCATGTCCGCCAGCTCGGGCGCGTAGCCCATGGCCATCTCCGGCGGCGCCATGAGCCCCAACGGTTGCAGGACATGCAGGACCAGCACCTCGGTGTTCTGGGCGCGGAACTGCGCGACAAACGCGCGGGCAATCTCTGCCGCGTACTTCGAGTCGTCGATTCCCATCAGGACCTTCATGGCTGCGCCTCCACATGCAACTTCAGGACATCCAACGTATCAGACGCGCGCCGGGCGGTTCCAGTTGTGACTGCGATGACAAAATCGGAGAAGAGCGAGGCGGCCGGGCAAGAGGGCGCGGAGGATTATTCACAACCCAGCTCATGCAGAACCCCCCGCCGCATTCGCAAGCGAAGCGTGGCGGGGGGCATGGGGTGAGACGGGGCTGTGCTTAATTCGCTGTGGGCCCTGCGAGAGGCTGAGTGGGGCTAGGCGGCGTTGCGCTCCGGCCAGAGCTTGTGCAGCAAGAGCTTGAGCCCATTGCGGGCGGGAACGACCTCGCGGCACTCCACGAAGACCTCGCGGCTGAGCCGCATCAGGATCTGCACGGCTTCCACGTCGCCGGGCGAGAGCTCGCCGCAGTTGCGGTAGACCCGCGAATCGTAGAGGTACTCGATGGCGTGGCCGAGCGACTCCAAGGCGTGTCCCTGGCTCATCGAAGGCCGGCGGCGGATTGTCTGGCTGGACGACCGCTCGCGCCTCGAGGCGGGATCGGACAGTGTGTGGACGATAATCTGTCCGAATGGGCTGGAGGATGGAGTAGTGGACATAGAAACACCTCTCTTCAGGTCTTCTATCGGCAGCCTCGCGCCGGAGATTAGAGCCAGGCCTGCATTTTTTTATTGGGGGGCGAAGAATTCCTGTGGAGGGACACAGATTGCGAGGCAGGAGAGCGGGCCTTGCAGACCCATGCAATACTCAAGTTATGGTTTAGCAAACGTCCATAAGTGGTTCATAGGGCCACTACCTGTGCCAGTCGGGACAGCGGACCGGAGGGCTGCGGCGACATAGAGCTTGGCGGCGTGGGCGGCCTGCCGCGGAGCGTCGCCCAGAACCAGCCGGCTGAGGAAGGCGCTGGAGAGGGCGCAGCCGGTGCCGTGGGTCGATCGGGTGACGACGCGGCTGCCCGGCAGCCAGAGTCCCTCTCCGGTTGGCAGCAGGAGGAAGTCGTCCGGAGGGTCGAGGTGGCCCCCGGTGGCGAAGATTCCCAGGCGATGGCCGTCCGGGCTCTGCGCGGTGCGGGTCTGCAGGGCGCGGCAGGCGCGGGGCAGATCGTCGCGGGCGGCGGCCTCGACGCCGGAGAGAATGGCAAGCTCGGCCAGGTTCGGGGTGATCCAGTCGACCTGGGGAAGCAGACGGTCGCGCACGAGCGTCACTGCCGCCGGATCGAGCAGTTCCCTGCCCGAGGTGGAGCGCAGGACGGGATCGAGGACGACGGGGACCCAGCCCTCGGGCCGATGCCAATGTTCCAGTTGATGTTTTTCGAGATAGTTACAGATAACAAGTGCGTTATCTTCAGTTGCAATCATGCCGATCTTGATTCCGGCAGGCGGCAGATCCGCTTCCAGGCAATCCAGCGTTGCACGGAGGACGGCGGGGGACGTGGGATGGGTGGAGACGACGCCGAGGGTGGATTGCACGGTGAGCGCGGTGATGCAGGCGGTGCCGAAGAGGGAGTGGGCGGCGAAGACCATCAGGTCGGCGGTGACTCCTGCTCCGGAGGAGGGATCGAAGCCGGCGATGGTGAGGACGGTCTGCATGGGCGCTGGGGACGGAAAGAGTGCTGAGATCGGTGCTTTTGAAAATATTTTTACATTTTGGTTAACCAGGCGGCGTTCGGCTGCATCTGACCATTTCAAGGCCAAAAATTGCCAGCTTTGGGGGAGATTTACACGCTGCGAGCAAGGCATCTTCTATATCACAGAAGGGGTGGTTCCGGCAAGTCCTGAGACTCGATAAACGCTTACAGATGATTGACTTGAGTTGTTCCGACAAAGACAATAACAGATGGAGCGTGCCAATGAAAAGGACTTCTTTCAGAACTGCATCGACAGGGACGGCCCGGCGGTTCGGGGCCGGAGTCCTGCTGATGGGCCTGGCGCTGAGCGCGTCGGCCAAGGACGGTTCCCCCTCCGGCGCCGCTCCCCCTGCCGCAGCCATAAAGGCGAAGCCAAGCGCGAAGCCGAAGCACTGGTTCCAGGTGGGCGTGGCGTCGTGGTACGGAGCGAAGTTCCAGGGGCGGAAGACGGCGGGCGGAGAACGCTTTGATATGAATGGGATGACGTGCGCCCACCGCAGCCTTCCCCTGGGCACCTGGCTGCGGGTGACCAACCTGAAGAACCACCGGACGGCCTACGTTCGGGTGAACGATCGCGGGCCTGTTCTGGAGGACCGGATCGTGGACCTGTCGTTTGCGGCGGCGCAGGCGCTGGGGCTTGACAGCATCGGCCTCGGCCAGGTGAGTCTGGAGCCGGTCAGCAGCGGCGATCCCGCGATGGCCCTGGCCCTGGTGGCACAGTTGCAACTGCCTGTGGTGCTGTCGCCTGTGCGCTAAGGCTGCGGAATGACAGAAAATGAGCGGCGGAGGGTGAAGCCCGTCCCTTTTCGATACAAAATGCAATCTGATGGCGGACCTGGGGCGAATTGGCGGGGACATTTCGGGTGGATTTGCTCTAGACTGTTGCGATGGACAAGATGACGACCCAAGCACATGCACACAAGGAAGTTGCCGCGGCACACAAGCACGCGCATAGCGCCAACGGGAAGGCCGTGGCCGGGAGCGAACGGGTGGACCCGCGAGAGCGGCTGATTGTGGCGCTCGACTTCCCTACCGCCGACAAGGCGATGGAACTGGTGGAGCGGCTGGATGGCTGCTGCCGCTGGTTCAAGGTGGGGATGGAGCTGTACTACGCGGCTGGGAACCGGGTGATCGAAGGACTGCGGGAGCGCGGGTACGAGGTGTTCCTGGACCTGAAGCTGCACGATATTCCCAATACGGTGGCCGGCGCGGTACGGTCGGTTGCGGGCGTGGGCGCGTCGCTGCTGACGGTGCATGCGGGCGGCGGCGAGCCGATGATGAAGGCGGCGGCGCAGGCGGCCAGCGCGCCGGGCGCGCCGAAGCTGCTGGCGGTGACGGTGTTGACCAGCATGGACGCGGCGGAGTTGCGCGCGGTTGGAGTGGGCGCAGCCCATGGCCCGGCCGCCAACGCGCTGCATTCGCAGGTGCTGCGGCTGGCGCGGCTGGCGCGCGCGGCGGGGATCGACGGGCTGGTGTGCTCGGCGGAGGAGGTGGAGACGGTGCGCGCAGCGGTGGGGCCGGAGGCGCAACTGGTGGTCCCGGGGATCCGTCCTGCGGGCGCGCCGGGACGACGCGACGACCAGCGGCGCGTGGCCAGTGCGACCGAGGCCATCCGGCGCGGCGCGTCGATGCTGGTGGTGGGACGGCCGATCGCGGAGGCGGCGCACCCGGCACGGGTCGCGGCAGCGATCCTGGCGGAGATTGACGGCGTGGAGTAAGCGGGTTGGTTCGTACCCCATTCGCGGGATTGGGTTTGACCGAAGAGACGATATAGTGAGGGTGTGGCAGATCAAGTAAACGCGCCCGATGCCGTGCCCGAAGCGGGGGCCGGGACTCTATTGAGCACGCAGGAACCGCTGCCGGAGGCTGGGGGAAGCGCGCAGAAACGGGCCGAGCAGATTGTGCAGACGCTGGTGCTTGCCGCGCTGTTTGCCGCACCGGCGCTGATGTGCGCGCACGCCGCGTGCGTGACAGACCCGGACATCTGGTGGCATCTGCGCACGGGCGAATGGATTCTGGCGCACCACGCGGTCCCATGGACCGACCCCTTCTCCGGCCCGCTGGCGGGAAGGCCGTGGCTGGCCTATAGCTGGCTGTATGAGCTGGTGGCGGTGAAGCTGTTTCACCGGCTCGGGCTGGCGGGCATTGTGGCCTATAGCAGCGGAATGGTCCTGGCGATCACGGTCGCCATGGTCCACATGGTGCGGCGGGTGCAACGCGACTTTTCGCTGGCTGTGCTGCTCAGCTTCGCCGCCGTCTTCTGCATGGGGCGGCTGTATACGCCGCGGCCGTGGCTGTTCACCATTCTGCTCTTCATTCTGGAACTGGACATCCTGATGCAGGCGCGCCGGACGGGGCGCGTGCGCGAGCTGCTGTGGCTGCCGCTGATCTTTGCGCTGTGGGCGAACGTGCATATTGAGTTTGTCGATGGGCTGATGGTGCTGGGGCTGGCTTGGGCGGAGACGCTGGCCGCGCATTGGGGATTGGGCACGGAGACGCGAGTGCGGCCGGCGTGGATGGGGGTCGCGCTGCTCTCCAGCGTGCTGGCGACGCTGGCGAACCCGTATGGATGGCGCATCTACGGGGTGGCGTACGAGCTGGCAACGCAGGGCGGCGCGCTGAACAAGGTCTCGGAGCTGCAGGCGATTCCCTTCCGCGGTCTGCCGGATTTTTTGATTCTGCTGCTGGCGCTGGCGAGCGCGGCTGCGCTGGCGTGGCGGCGGCGGTTTGCGCTGTTCGAGACGGTGCTGCTGGGGTTTGCCGCGGTCGTCGCGTTCCGGTCGCAGCGCGACGTGTGGGCGATGGCCGCGGTTGGCGCACTGATTCTGGCATCCACGATCGCAGGCAGCGAGAAGGCAGCGATCCGGTTGCCGAAGTGGGCCACGGCGATAGCAGTGCTTGCGGCGGCGCTTGCGGTGCCGGTCGGATTCCGCGCGATGCAGGTGAACAATGCGCGGCTTGGAGAGTGCAACTTGCGAAGGAGCCTGCCCGTGCGCGCGGTGGAGGCGGTGCGGGCGAAGGGCTACGCCGGCCCGCTGTACAACGACTTCAACTGGGGCGGATATCTGATCTGGGCGCTGCGGATGCCGGTGAGCATCGACGGGCGGCAGAACCTTTACGGAGACCAGCGGATCGACCGCTCGGTGGCGACATGGAGCGCGGAGCCGGACTGGGCGAGCGATGCGCAGTTGATGAAGGCGGGGGTGGTGATCGGGCCGGTGAAGGCGCCGCTGACGCAGGTGCTGCGGATGGATTCGCGGTTTCAGCTTGTGTATGAGGACAAACTGGCGGCGGTGTTTGCGGCGCGGAAGTGAATGGATAGCTTCCCACTCATCGCGCAAAGGACGCGCGATGAATGGGGCACCCATAACCCCCACCATAGCCGCGATGAGACCGCGGCGAAGATGGGGCACCCAATCTCTGCGGCTTAGAGCTTCTCGTAAAACTCGCAGGCGGAGCAGGAGATGTAGACGCCGCCGGGGACGCCGCGCTCGCGGTCCTTGACGCGCTTGACGATGCGGGTGGGCTTGGAGCAGCGGGGACAGTCGGTGCTCTTGTGGGTGTCCATCATCTTCTTGCGGTCGCCGGTCTTGGCAATCTTCGCCATTGGGTTTATCTCTCCTGGTTGCGAATCTGTCGGTTCCCGCTCGCGCAGCCGGGACGTATGGACGGCTTCTCGTGGGATGAATCGAAGGAGAAGAGACGCGGCGGGAATCTATGGTTAGTTTACATGATTTGCGGGGGCGAGGCTTACGGCACGGCTGAAGCCGTGCCCATAAGCAAACGGGGACCATGCCGATGAAGTTTGCGTAACCGCCGTCACATTCCGGGTGCGGGGGGCTGTGTAGAATTGCAATTGAAGCGCAAATTGCAAATTGATCGGAAGTTTACGCAGAAAAGATCGACACAGGAGAAGATTGCACAATGAAGCTGACCCCCGGAAAACTCGCAGGACTGAAGGCCGTCTCGAATGAGCGCGGCGTGATTGCGGCCGCCGCCATGGACCAGCGCGGCTCGCTGCAGAAGTCGCTGGCCAAGGAGCGCGGATCGGCCGCCACAGGCAAGGACCTGGAAGACTTCAAGACGCTGGTGACCGATGTGCTGTGCCAGCACGCGTCGGCGATCCTGCTGGACCCGGAGTACGGGCTGCCGGCCACCAAGCACCGGCATGGCAAGGGGCTGCTGCTGGCTTACGAGAAGACGGGCTACGACGCGACGACGCCGGGACGGCTGCCCGACCTGCTGGACGTGTGGTCGGTGCGGCGGCTGAAGGAGGCGGGCGCGGACTGCATCAAGATCCTGCTGTACTACACGCCGTTCGAGAAGACGGCGGTGAACGACCTGAAGCAGGCGTGGATCGAGCGCATCGGCGACGAGTGCCGGGCGCACGACATTCCCTTCTTCCTGGAGTTTGTGGGCTACGACGCCGAGGGCGGCGATGAGAAGTCGCTGGCCTACGCCAAGAAGAAGCCGGAGATCGTCTCCGGCGCGATGGCGGAGTTCGGCAAGGAACGCTACAACGTGGACGTGCTGAAGGTGGAGGTCCCCATCGTGATGGAGTTCGTGGCGGGGACCAAGGCCTTCAAGGGCGAGGCGGCGTACACGCGGGCCGAGGCACTGCGCCACTTCCGCGACGCCGAGGCGATGACGCACAAGCCGTTCATCTACCTGTCGGCGGGCGTGTCGAACCCGGTGTTCATCGAGACGCTGGAGCTGGCGGGCGAGTCGGGGACGAAGTTCAACGGCGTGCTGTGCGGACGGGCGACGTGGAAGGACGGGATCCCAATCTTCGCCAAGCAGGGCGAGGCGGCCTTCCGTGAATGGCTGGAGACGACCGGCGTGGAGAACATCAAGAACGTCAACCTGGCGCTGGAAGCGGCCAGCCCGTGGTTCCTGAAGTACGGGGCGAAGAGCATGGCGGAGCTGGGATAAAACTTGAAGGATTGAAGAGCAACAGAGCGGGCCGCGGAGAGATTCGCGGCCCGTGCTGCGTTTGGATTGAGATTAACCGCGCAGAAGATGGATTTTGACGCCGGTCTTCAACTTGAGCCACGCCGCGTCCGTCGTCCATGCAGTGGCTTTTCTGCTCGCCGCCAACGCAAGACAGGCCCGGTCTCCCAGCGAGAGGCCGAGTTTGCGGGAGGAGCGCGAAATATCGCCTGCGAGCAAGGCCTGTTCGGAGTCGAAGTCCACAACATATTGCAAGAAGGGCTCAATGCTGATGGGAACCTCCGAAGCTGTGTGACCCAAATGGATGAGTTTGGTTACGACTTCGCATAGATTCACAGAGCTGACCAGAAGGGTCTTCCGGCCATCTTCCAATGCACTCAGTACTTGCTCTCCGCCCCGCTCTTGCTGCACCAGGGCAAGCATTGCGGAGGAATCGAGCACCACGATTTCAGCCAAATTCTTCCTCCTCGCGCTTCGCCTCAAGGCGGCGTTCGGCGATCAGTTCATCAGAGATACAACGGCCGGGACTCGCATGCTTCCTCATGATCGCTTGTGCGCGGGCGATCTGCTGCCGAATCGTTTGGATGCGCAGGCCGTCCTCGTCCAGCGAAACCTGTAGCGCGTCCCCGGGCTTCAGGCCCATGGTTTCACGTATTGGGGCAGGAATCACGATTCTGCCATTCTCTCCCAATCGTGTCGTCAGCGATTGCATATGCCACCTCTGCTTAATTATGCCATAGATAGATATTAATGACACACCAATTATGAATTGACAGTCGGAACTGCGTTCCCATTAGCGGCCGGCGGTGCGGCCCTCACTGCATGGGCAGGTAGAGGAGTTCGATTCCCTTGGCTGTCCTGGGGGCGAAGTTGCGCGAGTACTGGCGGTCGGTGTCGTTGTTCCAGTGCTCGGTGACGCCGAGGCTGGCGATGGGCTTGCCGTTCTGCATGTAGACGGTGCCGGAGGGCGCGTGGTCTGGCAGGGCCTCCTCCTGTAGGTAGTCGTCGGCGTTCTCGCGGACCATGATGCGCGGGTGATTGTTCGCGTCGAGATTGTTTTTGGTCTGCGAAAGGAGGATGTCGAGGCCTACGGAGTCGAGGGCTACGCCGTCGAGCGAGGCGAGGAGGGTGGAGGGCCAGTCGGGATTGGCGTAGGGCTCGACGCGGTTGTTGAAGGGCGCATTGGGAAAGTGCAGCGGGTAGGACTGGTGGCGGCGCGCGCAGTAGAGGCCATCGAGGAGGTAGAGGATGGTCTTGGCGCCGAGGTTGGGCGAGGCCGAGAGATCGACGATGGGCGAGTAGGCGTGCGGAGTTCCCTGCTGGTTGGTGTTGATGGCGGCGTGCAGCTCGGGCGTGCCCTTGATGGAGCCGAAGTTGTTCTTGCCGGTCATGGTGATGGCGGTCTGGCCCTCGTCGCCGCCCTCCGAGGCGGCATAGGGGTAGGAGTGCGCCTTGAGCAGGGCGACGTTGACCAGGTAGATCGCGTCCATGATCTGCTGCGGAATGAGCTTGGCGTCGTGGTAGGTGTCGTTGTTGGCGGAGTAGTGAATGCCTTCGACCCAGTTGGCGGCCTCCAGGCCGTGGTAGTCGCCATAGCCGGGGTTCTTCGGCTGGACGGGATCGGGCGCGTCGGCCTGCACGAAGCGGACGTCCTTGAACTCAGTCCAGATTTTGGTGAGCAGGGCGGGATAGATGTCGCGGCGCGCGTCGTAGACGATGATGTTGCCGGCCGGAACGTGAGCGTGGTTGACGAGCTGGCGCACCATGGCCAGCGCGACCTGGGGCGAGACGTTGACGATGTTGTCCGTGCCCTGTGCGCTGCTGTTGTTGAGGTTGACCTTGACGGCGACGATCTCTCCGGGGCGGTAGCCGGTCTTGGCGAGGCCGCGCTTGCTGCTGTTGTAGTAGGTGAAGATGGCGGTCCAGGCCTGGTCGTCGGTGGCGGTGCCGGTGAGCTTGCGCAGAGTGGCGGAGAGCATGGCGTCGACGCGGGCCTGGTCGTTGTTGCTGTCCATCCACCACTGGTCGGTTTTGGAGGCGATGTCGCCGGACCAGTGGGCGGCCTTGGGATCGCGCGCCCAGACGACGCGGCCTGGGAAGACGCCGCGCGCGACGCCGAGGGGGACGTTGCGCTGCTTGGGCTGGAAGTCGTAGCGGGTGACGATGGCGGCGGCATCGACGGCGCGGGAGTGGGCGAACCAGAGGCCGCCGGCGATCAGAGTGAGCGCGCAAAGGCTTGCGGCGGCCCAGCGATAACGATGGACAAAGCGGCGCAATCCGGCGACCGAGCAAAGGCCTGCCGCCGAGCCGCAGAGCCAGAGGACAAAGGCGCTGGCGACGGGAAAGGCGGCGCGCTGGCAGGGATAGGTGGCGCGGCTGGGCTTGGGGATGACGCGCAGCAGAAACCAGACGAGGGCGGCAAAGCCGATGATGGAAGCGACGAGGCGCGCTGCTCTGGCTGGCCGGGTTGCCGCGGAGTGCTCAAGATTGCTGTTCATGCTGTCACCTTGTTCCTGTTCTATGGCCCCACGATCCTACAACGTAAGCCTGCATTGACGTTAGCGACAAGGGGGCGGGATGGAAGTGACGATTGTCACATTATTTCGCTATGTGTGGGATTGGCTGGGGGATTTGCTGCTAGACTTGAGCCATGCGCGGGATGGCTCCGATCAAGATTGTGGCGGCGGCGGTGGTGGTGCTGGCGACGGTGGGGTGGCTGGCCTATACCGGCGTGCGCGACACCAAAAGCTACTACTGCACCATCGGCGAGCTGCAGGCGATGGGCAAGAAGGCGTACACGCGCAACCTGCGGGTGGCGGGCAACGTGCAGCCGGGAAGCATTCAGCGGTCGGGGACGAACGCACGGTTTGTGCTGCTGGAACAGGGGCTGACGCTGCGGGTGAACTATCAGGGGGCGGAGCCGCCGCCGGACACGTTCAAGGACGACGCGCAGGCGCTGGCGGTGGGGACGTATGGGCGGGACGGCGTCTTCCACGCGACGCAGTTGCAGGCAAAGTGCGCGTCGAAGTACGCACCGGCGAAGGCGGGCGAGGCGCCGGCGGGCAATACTGCGATGCTGGCGCCGGCGAAGTGAGCCGAGTGATTCCCTTATCTATAGAAACTGACCTCAGGGGCTGAAGCCCATTTCGTGACTGTGCGTTTGTGGCACGGCTGAAGCCGTGCCCTTAAGCAAGACAGAACTAATCGGGAACGACCACTCTATATACTCGGAGAGATGAACCAAGCAGCTCACGAGAGCGGACCGACTCACGCGAACAGACCAGATCAGACGAACGGAGCGGTGCGCGCGGCGGCGGCTCGGCTGGATGCGGTGTCGAAGCTGTATGGGGGATTTGCGGCGCTGCGCAAGGTGACGGTTGAGTTTGCGGCGGGCTCGTCCACGGTGGTGCTGGGAGAGAATGGGGCGGGCAAATCGACGCTGCTGCGGATGATCGCAGGGCTGATTGCGCCGACGCGGGGCGCGGTAAAGGTCTTCGGCGACGAGCCGCGCTGGCAACGGCGGCGCATGGCGTACATGAGCCATGAGGCGATGCTGTACGACGAGCTGACGGCGACGGAGAACCTGCGCTACTTTGCACGGCTGCAGGGCGGGTGCGCGTGCGGCGGGCCGGAGCGGGCGCTCGGCGCGGTGGGACTGGACCCGGCGCTGACGCGGCCGGTTGGGCAGTACTCGCAGGGGATGAAGCAGCGGGCTGCGCTGGCGCGCGTATTGCAGACGGACCCGGAGCTGCTTCTGCTGGACGAGCCGTTCTCCAACCTGGATGTGGATTCGGCGAAGCACATGGTGGAGCTGCTGATGGAGTTTCGCACGCGGCCGGTGAGTGGGGCTGCGACAGAGCAAGGCGCGCGGGGGCGGACGATCATTCTGACGACGCACCAGGCGCATCTGGCCGGGCCGCTGGCCGAGACGACGCTGACGATGCGGGCGGGGACGATTGTGTCGGTGACCGGCGTGGCGCGGGAGGAGGAACGATGAAGGAGGCGAAGACGGCGAAGACGAATGCGGCGCGGCTGCTGGACTCGCTGGGGGTAGTGTACGAGGCGCGGGCGTACGAGGTCGATCCGGAGGACCTGAGCGCGATCGCGGTGGCGCGCAAGATCGGGCTGCCGGCGGAGCAGGTCTTCAAGACGCTGCTGACGCGGGCGTCGAGCGGCGAGTATCTGTTCGCGGTGGTTCCCGGCGACTGCGAGCTGGACCTGAAGAAGCTGGCGGCGGCGGCGGAGGTGAAGCGGGTGGAGCTGGCGTCGCTGAAGGAGGTTGAGCCGCTGACGGGCTATGTGCGCGGAGGTGTTACGGTGATGGCCGCGAAGACCCAGTTCCCTGCTTATGTGGACGAGACGATTGAGCTGTTCGACGTGATCGCGATCTCGGCGGGAGTGCGCGGGACGCAGCTGTTGATGAAGCCGGCGGACTACCTGCGCGCGACGGGTGCGACACTGGCCGACCTGACTAAGATTCTGCGCAGCGCGGCGGGCCCGGAGGCGGGCGGATGAAGCGAGTGCCCAGCGATCCATCGGCCCGGCCTGAAACCTCCCACCCATTCCGCAACGAACGCGGAATGGATGGGGCGCCCGGCTACTTCGGTTGTGTGTGGTGCCATCTGCAGAAAGACCTGCGGCTGGAGTGGCGCTCGCGCGACTCGGTGGTGGGAATGCTGTTCTTCGCGTTGCTGGTGGCGATTATTTTTTCGCTGGCGTTCGATCCCACGGCGGCCATTTCGCGAGAGATTGCGGGCGGGATTCTGTGGGTGGCGCTGCTGTTTGCGTCGTTCACGGCGCTGAACCAGTCGTGGACGCGGGAGCAGAGGAACCGCGTGCTGGACGCGCAGCGGATGTCGCCCGCGCCGGCGTCGGCTCTGTTCCTCGGCAAGGCGCTGGCCAACCTGATCTTCGTGGCGCTGATCGAGGTTGTGCTGGCGCCGCTGTTCATCGTCTTCTACAACCTGCACGCGCTTGGGCAGGGCTGGATGCTTTTGGCGGTGATGCCGCTGGGGACATGGGCGCTTGTGTGCAATGGGACATTTTTTGCGGCGATGAGCCTGCGCACGCGCTACCGCGAGCTGCTGCTGCCGTTGATTCTGGTACCGTTGTCGCTGCCCGCGCTGCTGGGAATGATGCAGGCGACGACGGCTATCCTGACGGGCGAGTTCGCGCCGGACCCCTGGATACGGCTGCTGATCGGCTACAACATTGCGTTTACGACGGTGTGCCTGCTGCTGTTCGAGACGGTGCTGGGCGCGGAGTGAGCGGAGGGCGATGCGGCGGCGCGATGTGATGCTAAAAGACTGCCCTCAGGGGCTAAAGCCCCACTGCATTGTGAACATTTACGGCACGGCTAAAGCCGTGCCCTTAAGCAAGACGGATTTTTTCCGCAGGCTAATGCTGTGCCCTTAAGCAGAACAGAAGCAATGCGGGGATTCTTCGCTGCGCTCAGAATGACAGCAAAAAACGGCCCGGGGCTAAAGCCCCTTGAATTTATTGGCTTTTTCAGGGGGCTGAAGCCCCCTGCTCCCTCCGAAAGGCAAAAACGTGAGTTACTCCGAAGCCTATGAAGCCCCACGCTCCCACCGAAGAGCAAGAGGAAAACTTGTGTTGCGCGCGGCTGCGGGGTTGGCTTCTTCTTGGTAGACTGATAGAACGATGAGGCGCTCACGCATCTATGGCACAGTTGGCATCGCCTGGCTCGTCCTGACGCTGGCGGCGATTGCGTACGGCACGCGGCTGGCCCTGGTGGTGGCCCCGACGGAAGCGACCATGGGCAATGTGCAGCGGATCTTCTACTACCATGTGCCGACGTCGATGCTGAGCCTGCTGTTTCCTTACGTGAACTTTATTGCATCGATCTGCTATCTCGCATGGCGGAAGTTCGACCCGATGCGGGCGCTGACGGCAGACGCGGTGGCGATTTCGGCAGCGGAGGTCACGGTGGTCTTCAGCAGCCTGTCGCTGCTGACCGGGATGCTGTGGGCGCGCGCGGCGTGGGGCATCTGGTGGACGTGGGACGCGCGGCTGACCAGCATGTTGCTGCTGTGGCTGCTGTATGTGAGCTACCTGATGCTGCGCAGGCTGTCGGCCACCGGGCAGACGCAGACGCTGGCGGCGGTGCTTTCGGTCTTCGCGGCGATCGACGTGCCGATCATCTATATGTCGATCCGATGGTGGCGGACGCAGCATCCCGCGCCTGTGTTCTTCGGCGGGCCGGACACGGGCATCGACCCCTCCATGAAGCCGGCGTTCGGATGGAACGTGCTGGGGTGGGCGATGTGGGGCATCTTGCTGCTGACGTTCCGCTACGCGCTGGAACGGCGGCGGCAGGAGAGGGAGCAGGAGGCGGCGCTGAAGGCCATTGAAGGTTCCCTGGAGATCGCGCGATGAGACTCAGTTGGCTCTTCGGCAGCAGCATGGAGGCGCACCATCTGTTGGCCGCGTACATTGCGGTGTGGCTGGTCCAGGGTGGATACGCCGGATGGATTGCGTGGCAATGGGTGCGCGCCGGGAAGGACCTGCAACCGGACCTCTCGCTCAATACCGGCGAAGATGAAGAGTTCTGAGAACCTATTTAGAAACTCATGCGAGTTCCACAAACACAGACCTCAGCGGCTAAAGCCGCAGTGCAAATGCAGCATCTACGGCACGGCTAAAGCCGTGCCCTTAAGCAAAACAAGAGCGATTCTGTCTGCTGAAGTAAGTTATTAAACAGGTTCTGAGGCGGGGAAAAGCAACGAAGCCGAGAAGTTCCCCCGGCTTCGTTGTCCGAGGGTTACTGCATCGATGCGGAGATTCCGACATGGAGAGGAATTCCGCTTCACTGATATAGACAATTCTGCCGAAAAAAAGTTTCAGGCTGGGATTCTCCACCGATTGCGGCGCCCGCTTGCCGATGCGCGGCCGTGCCGCTAGACTCGCAGAGATGCTAAAGATGCACAAAGTTGGAGCGGCTGCGCTCACCGCGCTGCTGCTGGGTGTGGGTTGCCATCGCGGGCGCTTCCCGGATGTGCCGCCGGGATACAGCGAGTTTGCGTATGTCTCGAATGGAGGGTCGAACACGGTTTCGGTGCTGGACCTGGTGTACCTGCGGCAGGACCGGACGTTGCAGGTGGGCATTCAGCCGACCGGCATGGCAGTGAACCCGAAGCGCGACGAGGTGTATGCGGTGAACGCGGGAACGGCCGCGGGCACGGGGTCTGTTTCGGTGATCGACACGGATGCGAACCGCGTGGTGGCGACGATCCCGGTGCACAAGCTGCCGTACTTCATCGACGTGGACGCGGCGGGCCAGCGGGCGTATGTGGCCAACAGCGGATCGAACACGGTGAGCGTGATCGACCTGGCGCGGCGGCGCGAGATCGGCGTGGTGGGGACCGGCGAGCAGCCCGGGCTGGCACGCATCTCGCCGGACATGCGCTCGCTGGTGGTGACCAACCGGGGCGGCGGAAGCGTCTCGATCTTTGCCGTCGAGCCATACGCGGCGGCGGCAGGCGCAACGGGAGCTAACGGCAAGCCAGCCGGGCCGAAGCACGAGGCGAAGGAGGAGTTGCCTCGTCTGCGCGCGGTGTTCACGGGCTGCCCGGGCGCGACCGACGCGGTGATTCTGAACGACTCGTCGAAGGCGTTCATCGCCTGCTCGGACGGGCACCAGGTGATGGCGGTGTCGCTGGCAGCGGCGCCGGAGTCGTGGGCGGCGAAGCAGAACCAGACGCTGCTGACCGACCACATGCTGGCGCTGATGGACGTGGGCCAGACGCCGGTGCAACTGGCGCTGAAGCCGGACGGGGGCGAGATCTTCTGCGCCAACTTCGGGTCGGACTCGGTGAGCGAGATTGAGACCGGCACCAACGAGGTGGGCGGGACGTACACCATCGGGAGCAAGCCGGTGTACGGGGTTGTGAGCGCGGACAATGGGACGCTGTGGGTTGCGGACTTCGGCGGCGACTCGATCAACCTGTGGAGCATCGACGACGGCAAGCTGGCGGGCAGCGTGCGCACAGGACACGCGCCGGACTCGCTTGCCTTCTCCGCCGACGAGCACCTGCTGCTGGCGGTTGACGCGCGCTCGGGCGATGTCTCGGTGGTGCACACGGCCGACAAGAAGGGCGAGGCAACGCTGTTCACCATTCTGCCGGCGGGCGGCTCGCCCAACGACATTGTGGTGAAGGCGATGCAAGCCAGGCCGTGAGACGGACGGATTTCAGTCAGTGAAGAGCAGCCGGAGAGCAAATGGTTGCAATCCCTGCTGCACTTGCTATGGTAAGCGTATGCCCATTAATGCCGATAAGCCTCACCTATGGAAGGCGGACACTCGAGCGTCGGTCAACCAGTTCAATCAATGGTTCGTGCTTTTCGCGCCGAAGGCATATCGCGATACTCGCAAGAAATCCATTGAGACTGTCGAGCGCGGCCTCACTCTGACAAATAACCTCACCAAGATCGGCCCATGCACAATCAAATTGAATCCAGGCATCGTTCAAATGTTGCGCATGGTGACGTGTCCACCACTCGCGCGGGACCGGCTTGTCGGCCTCGCAGACTCCAGCAAGAACCTCGTCGGCAATCTCGAACTCGGCAAGATTCCCCCTCGCCTGTCGCCAAAGCTCTTGGACGAGCATCTGGCAAAGATATGCAGCGTCATTTCAAAGATGCTCGATGTCGATATATTTCCGTGGCTCGGAGAAAAGCGCACACCTTCCAAAGAAGAGCGCTATCGTTCCTCGACTATTGTGGCAGACCGTCTTTGTGGTGCCGTTGCAGAGCCAATTGTCCGAAACGCTCAGGAGCAGAGACAACTGTCCCTTCTGGAAAAACGGCTCGTCAACAAAGGCTATACGCTGAAGGCGCACCCTCCCACCGTTCCGCTCAATGAAATGGAGCCGGGAACGTTCACGTTTCATCTCAATGTTCTTGTTAAGTCCCATAATGAAAATGCGAAAGACATAAGAATCCCGGTCGATGCCGTGATTCAGCCCCGCAAAGCTAAACTTCCTCACCTTCCCTTGCTGATCGAGGCTAAATCCGCCGGTGATTTTACCAACGTCAACAAGCGGCGCAAGGAAGAAGCGACGAAGATCAACCAACTCAAGGCCACCTATGGCAAACAGGTTGTCTTTGCGCTGCTTCTCTGTGGATATTTCGACGCAGCTTACCTCGGGTACGAAGCCGCGGAGGGCATAGACTGGGTTTGGGAACACCGTATCGAGGAGATGGACCAGCTAGGAATCTGAGGGCAACGATGGCGACCACCTGCCTGCACAGCGTCGAGGAAAGCCGCTTGGTGGAGCAGGTGCGCCTGGATAGTCTCAAGACCGCATCCGAGCGAAACAAGTGGGGCCAATTCGCGACCCCAACTGCCCTTGCTCTGAGCCTAGCACGGTATGCCCACACCCTTCACGGCAATCAAGCGGTACGCTTCTTAGATCCCGCTATTGGTACAGGTTCCTTTTATTCAGCTCTCCGCGAAGTGTTTCCGCCAGAAAACGTCGAAGCAGCACGCGGCGTTGAGCTCGACCCGCTCTTCGCAAGTGCCGCGATGGAATTATGGGAAGATCAGGGGCTGCGCATCACGCAAGGCGATTTCACGCGTCAGCCACTACCAGATCGCCGCTACAACCTTGTGATCGCAAATCCTCCTTATGTGCGCCACCATCACCTGACCGGCGAGGATAAAGACCGGCTAAAGGCGAAGCTGTCGCAATCCTTGCGTCTGGAGATGAGTGGACTTGCCGGTCTCTACTGCTATTTCATGCTCTTGTGCCATGACTGGATGGAAGATCAGGGGCTTGCGATCTGGTTGATCCCCTCCGAGTTCATGGATGTCAACTACGGCTCTACCGTCCGACGCTACTTGACGGAACAGGTAACACTGCTCCACATCCATCGCTTTTGCCCAACCGACGCGCAATTTACGGACGCACTCGTTTCCTCCGCCGTTGTGGTCTTTCGCAAGTCGCCGCCACCGCCAGACCACAGTGCCCGCTTCTCATTTGGAGGCTCGATCGAAGCCCCAGAGACAGAGGCGCTGGTAGTTCTGGATAAGTTGCGCGAATCCCAGAAGTGGACACAGTTTCCGGTCAATCTCAGCATCTTCAAGACCGATGACCTCAAGCTGGGCGACATCTTTTCGATCAAGCGCGGCCTTGCCACAGGATCGAACGGCTTTTTTATCTTGACCGAGGCAGAAGCAAGAAATTGGCAGATACCCCGGAAGTTTCTCAAGCCGATCCTGCCCGGTCCGCGCAACCTGACGAATGACATTGTTGAGTCGTCGCCCAACGGACTGCCTGATGTCTCCCCACTCCTTTTTTTGCTCGATTGCAACGCCCCCGAGGAAGAAATCCGGCAGAACTGGCCGCGCTTCTATGAATACATCCAGCAAGGGCGAGCGCAGGAAATCGATATTGCTTACATCGCAAGCCACCGCACTCCGTGGTACTCACAGGAAAACCGGCCTCCTGCCCCATTTCTATGCACCTACATGGGCCGTTCGCGGAATGGGAAGCACCCATTCCGATTTATCTGGAACCGTTCGCAAGCGACTGCTCACAACGTGTATCTGATGCTCTACCCGAAAGGCCCCCTGCGCGACCTGCTCAACGAGCATCCTGAAAGTGCGGCACGGATATTCGAGACGCTACAAAACATCGGCCCGGAACGGTTCGTCTCGGAAGGAAGGGTCTACGGAGGCGGTCTACACAAGGTGGAACCCAAGGAACTCGCCAAGATACCAGCAGGCTTCCTCTTAGAAAAACTCGATCTAGCCTTACAAGTTGGGCGTCAGCAAGCGCTCTTCGCCTGACGGCTCCTGAACGGCCGATGCATGTTTCACACCGGGCGGGCGAGGACGAGGGTGATGTCGTCGGGCTGCTCGGCGGCGCCGATCCAGGCGTCGAGGGCGAGCAGGACCTGGGCGGAGATGACCTGGAGCGGCTGGTCGCGGTAGCGGGCGACGATCTCCATGAGGCGGGCCTCGCCGAACTCGCCGAAGTCGTTCTCCGGCTCGGTGATGCCGTCGGAGTAGGCGACCAGGATGTCTCCGGAGTTCATGCGGAAGCGGTCTTCCTCGTAGCGCATTCCGTCCATCAGGCCGACGACGGTGCCTCCGCGGTCGAGGCGGCGGACCACCTTGCCCGCGCGGTTGAGCACGAGCGGCGGCAGATGGCCGGCGTTGGAGTAGGTGAGCTCGGCGGAGGCCACGTCGTAGTGGGCGAGGAAGAGCGTGGCGTACTTTTCCGGCTGCGTGCTGCGGTAGAGGTGGCGGTTGAGCAGGGAGAGGATGCGGCCGGGCGACTCGAAGAGCTTGCCGCTGTCTCCGGCGAGGTCTTCGCGGCTGGCGGTGAGGGCGGCGATGGCGCTCTGGCTGTAGACCAGGTCTTCGCCGGCGAGGCGGTAGGCGCGCACGGCGGAGTGCAGGGTGGCCATCAGCAGGGCGGCGGAGATTCCCTTGCCGCTGATGTCGCCCAGCGCGATACCGACGCCGGACTCGGCGCCCTGCGATCCGTCGGGGTTGTCGGGGTGGTGGAAGATGAGGAAGTCGTAGTAGTCGCCGGAGACGGTGCGCGCCGGGCGGCAGATGCCGTGCAACTGGAGCGTCGGCAGATCGTGAAGCCGCTGCGGGAAGAGGTTGGCCTGCACCTCCTGGGCGATGGAGAGCTCGCTCTGCATGCGCTCTTTTTCCTGCTGTTCGAGGAGCAGGCGTTCGAGCGATCCGGTCATGCGGTTGAAGGAGTGGGCCAGTTCGCCGAGCTGGTCGCTCTTGGCGGCGGGCGCGGCATGGATGCGGTGCACGAAGTCTCCGCGATCGACGCGCTGGGTGGCGGCGTAGAGCTCTTCGACGGATGTGGTGATGGCGAGACTAAGGCGCCGCGCCGCCCACAGGGCGAGGGCCTCGATGAGCGCGAAGAGGATGCAGAGTACCACCAGGCCGTAGCGGATGTAGCTGGTGACGATGCCGCCCAGCGAGCTGCCGAAGAGCTGGCGGTAGAGCACGGACGGGCGGGAGTGGACGACGATGGGGACGTTGTCGCGGTCGCCCGTCTCCCAGTTGCGGATGTCCATGGTGGAGATGAAGGGGACGCTAAAGTCGCAGAAGTTGATGGCCGCGGGTTCTTCGCCGCCGTAGACCGAAGTTCGCTGGATGTCGCTGTCGAGGGAGCGGGGGCCGCTGTTGTTCGAGGTGGCGGCTGGAGCGGCGGCAGAGGCGGCGGGAGTTGTCTGCGGGCCGCCGGTCATGATGCCGGAGACGCGCACGCGTCCAAGCCCCTGCGCGACTACGTCCATCAGCGCGGAGTCGACCGGAAGGTTGGTGATGACGGTGAGCAGGCCGCTGCCCTCGACGTGGCGCTGATCGATGGCGACGAGGAAGAGGTCCTGGCCGTCGAGGACCAGGCTGCGGACCTGGTTGCCGTGCAGGTCGGCGGCCCAGGGTGGAAGACCGAGCGGCCCCGCAGGCTGGCCGGGGACGCTCTCCGGTGCAGAGCCGGGTTGCTGCCCGGCAGAGCTGGATTGAAGCGCGGCGGCAGGCTGCGCGAAAAGCGATGCTTCAGAGTAAGGCGCTCCGTTCAGATAGACCGAGGTGTGCCTGTGCAGGCGCGCAAGCAGCGGGTCGGGCGCAGTTTCACCCAACGTTGCGTTCTGGGCCGCCAACTGGGCCGCGACCTCGGCGGCGGTCTGCAGGGCGGGGGCCGCGGAGGCGCGCGCGGCAGATCGCGTGGGACTGCCGGCAGCTCCGTTCGTCGCAGAACGCTGCCTACGCTGAAAACCAGGAGGGCCCGGCGGAGGCTGGCCCACGGGCTGCCCGGCGCGATCGCGCATCATGCGCGCCTGACGCGAGGCGCGGGCGGAGTTGTCCACGCCGATCTCGTCCAACTGCTGGTGCATGCGCGTGTCCGCGAGGTGGATGGAGAACTGGCCCGCCGCGATGTAAGCCGAGATGGCCGCCAGAGTCAGAAAGAGGACGACCGGCGCAAGGCCGATCAGAAGGTAGGTGAGGATGAGCTTGTTGCGCAGGCTCCACAGCAGATGGCGGTGCACCAGACGCCATGCCAGCGGGACCGCCAGGCTGAGGAGCGCAAGCCCGACCAGAAGCTGCATCCAGACAAGCAGCAGCCCGCCACCGCTGGGCGCCAAGCGGAGAAGCCAGATCAGCCCAAATCCGAGCGCGAGCCAGAAGACCGCGCCGTCCACCCCAGCGGGAGGGCGCCGCCGCCACCAGCGGGGGATGTGCGCCGCGGGAGCGGGGGGCCTCTGCCGGGCGGATTGGCGCGTCTTCTGCATGGGCCTCATTCTACTGTGCGGAAGGAGCGTCCTGCTGCTGAATCTTCTCTTCCGCGCGCTGCGCCCGGTCTTGCTGGCGGGCCACGGAGAGAGCATAGCGCGTGGCGGAGAAGTGCGCCCCGGCAAGCAGCAGAAGGCCGGAGAGGAACGCCCACATCATCAGGCCGACGGAGACGTAAAACGGCCCGTAGACGGACTGGAAGTCGAGATGCGGAAGCGCGAGGACATAGAGGACCTTCGCCACCTCCCAGAGCAGGCCGATGGCGATGGCTGTCGGCAGCACGGAGCGCGCGGGCACATTGCGGTTGGGCAGAATCCAGTAGATGAGGAAGAAGAGGAGAATGCTGGCGAGCAGAGCGCAGAGGCGCAGGGTCAGGCCGTTGAGGAAGTTAAAAATGATGTTGTGGATGTGGCCGAAGAAGATGAAAGTGAGCAGCGACTGCTGGCCCGCGGTCAACGCGACCGAGGTCATGGCCAGCACGCCGACGGCGAAGGCAAGGCCAAGCGAGACGATCTGGTTGCGCAGATAGGAGCGGTTCTCGCGCACGCCCCAGACCTGGTTCAGCGCGACCTCCAGCGGCAGAAAGACTCCGGTGGAACTGATCAGAAGCATCACGATGGAGTAGACCTGCACGCTCTTGTGCGGATGCGCCAGCAACTGCATGTTGCGCATGATGAACTCCTGCGAGGTGGGCAGGAAGTTGCCCATCATCTCGCCGACGACCTGCTCCATGATGCGCGAGTGGAAGACCTGGCGGGAGAGGGTCAGCATCATGACGATGAAGGGAAAGAGCGAGAGGATGACGTTGGCCGCGACCGAGAAGGCGTAGGTATGCACTTCGGTCCTGGTCATGTACCGGGCAAGCGCGACGATCTGCGGCCAGAGGCCTTCGCGGCGCACGACGGGGCGCACCTGGGCGATGGGAACGGCGGAGGAGGCTTCGAGAGGGGCTTCGGTGGAATTGCGCGTTGACATTGCGGTTCTGTCATTAGGCTAGCAGACGCGCGCAAATTGAATGATGAACGCGCATTGCAGACCGCAAAAAATGCGGGGATTCTTCGCTACGCTCAGAATGACAACTTAAGGATCTGCTGGCGACCCCACTCGGCCGCATCGGCCAGCACAGGGTCGTCGCCGGCGGCCCAGGCTTCGAGCTGGGGCAGAAAACGCGCCTCGCCGCTGTTGCCCATGGCGATGGCGACGTTGCGCAGAAGGCGCTTGCGGCCGGTGCGATGCAGCGGCGAGCCTTTGAAGAGGAGTTTGAACTGGCGCGAGTCCATTGCGGAGAGCCAGTCGAGCGGGGGATTGATCAGATTGGGACGAGGCTGCATCGATTCCCACCCATTCCGCAAAGAACGCGGAATGGATGGGGCACCCGGTTTGCGGTTCCAGGGGCAGACGTCCTGGCAGATGTCGCAACCGAAGACGTGGCGGCCCATGGGCGCACGCAGGCTGGGGTCGATTGCGCCCTTCTTCTCGATGGTGAGGTAGGCGATGCAGCGCGAGGCGTCCATCTGGCGCGGTGCGCCGGGGGACTTCGAGCCGAGCAGCGCTCCGGTGGGGCAGGCGTCGATGCAGCGGGTGCAGGTTCCGCAGCGGTCAGGGGCCTGGAGTGTTGTTTTTATTCCAGATGGAAACTCTTTATATCGTTTAGTTGAGAGATTTTGTGAATGTTGGAGTAGAGGTTTTACGGGTGTGGATGCGGAGTGCGCTTCGTCCACCTCTTCCCTTTCCTGCTCCACCGGCAGTGAGGTGACGATGACGCCGAGCAGGAGCCATGAGCCGAGCTGGTGGTGGATGAGGCAGGTGTTCTTGCCGATCCAGCCGACGCCGGCCTGGGCTGCCAGAGCGCGTTCGACGAACGGGCCTGTGTCTACGCAGCAGCGGGTGGTGCATGTGGCGCGGGCGAGCAGGACTGACTCGATGGCGCGCAGGCGGGCGAGCAGTTCGTCGTGGTAGTCCGTGGGGAGCGAGGTCCCGTCGTCGAGCGCGCGGCCGGTCCAGGCGTAGCGGGCGATCCAGCCCGATCCGGGCGGCGCGGGATGGATGGAGAGAGGCGGCGCGGCGCGCGGCAACTGATCTTCGCTGCGTATAAGCGGTGCGGCGAAGTTGTAACTCATCGCGCAGACGATGGCGGAGCGCGCCCACGGGATGGCGACGCGGAGGTTGCCGCGGAGGAGCGTTCCCGACGGGTCGCGGCGCTTGAGGTAGTCCATCTCTCCGGCGCGGCCAGAGTCGATCCATGTTTCAAATCGCGCGGTCTCCTGCGTTGCGCGCGGGTCGTGGGGACGCGCGAACCTCCGCGATGTCGACGACGCCGAAGCCTGCCTGGCGCGAGGCTTGGTCGAGCCAGCGGCGCAACTCCGGGTTCCATCGGTTCGATTTCATCGCGCTTATCAAATTATGCGGCATTCTTTCGAAGTGGCACTCCCCGCGCTGCGGCGTGGCAATGCGGCTGGTTCAAGGGTAAATCGCCTACAATCGAAGCAGATGCCAACTTCCTCTTATTTCCCCTCATATAGTCAAGATGCGGTGACTGCGAACGATACGAATCGTGCGAAAAACGACGCGGAACCGCGAGTCGATGCGGTGCTGTTCGACTACGGCCAGGTGCTCTCCGGGCCGCCCGATGCGGCGGCGTGGGGGGTACTGCGCGCAGTGAGCGGGCTGGATGAGGAGCGGTTGCACGCGGCCTACTGGAAGTTCCGCCACGACTACGACCGCGGCACACTGACCGGGAGGGCCTACTGGGATGCTGTGGCCGCAGACGCGGGGGTCCGGTTCGACGACGCGCAGAGGGCTGCGCTGATGGCGGCGGACATCGACGTGTGGACCGCGCTCAACCCGCCCATGGTGGAGTGGGCCGGGCGGTTGCAGCGCGCGGGGGTGCGGACAGGGATTCTATCGAACATCGGCGACGCAATCGGAGGGGGGGTGGTGGCGCGGCTGCCGTGGCTGGCAGGATTCGACCACTGCGCCTGGTCGCATGCGCTGCGGATGGCGAAGCCCGATCCGGCGATCTACCTGAAGACCGCCGAGGCGCTGAAGACCGCGCCGGGCAGGATTCTATTTATCGACGACCGCGAAGTGAACGTTGCCGCTGCGGTGGAGGCAGGAATGCAGACCGTGCATTACACCACGCACGCGGAGTTCGAGCGCGAGATGCGCGGGCGGGGATTGGGCTGGCTGCTGGACGCAGGAGTGAGCGGCTAAAGGCCGGAGGTCTGCCGCTACATGCTGCGGAGCGAGTTATGGACGACTGGGAGATTGACCTCAGGGGCTAAAGCCCAAACCAAGATAGTCCCTTTTCGGCACGGCTGAAGCCGTGCCCTTAAGCAAAACGAACACGGAGATTCTGGCTTCGCCAGAATGACGGCGTAAGGGGCTGAAGCCGTGCCCTTAAGCAAAACTGTATTGTTCCGCAGCCCGCGAGGCTGCGTCATTAGCAAACCGAGGCGACTCTACTATTTCTGATTCCGGGCGGTTGAATAGGAGCGCGAACGCGCGGCAAAGTAACGGTACCCATTCCCGGACAGACACGGTATAGTTTCGTTTCATTAGAATTTCTGATTAGGAAAACCTAACCCGATCGCTTCCATGGATATTGAGGGCAGGCTGCACTCCGCACAACGCCGCAGCCAGAGCACCATGATGAAGTCCGTTAAGACCGTCAACGCTGCGGACCGAGCATCAGACGATGATGCGATCCGGGGACGCGTGCATCCGCTGGCGGTGGAAGGAGCGCGCAGGCGGGCCGGCGCGCTGGAGTGGGGACTCGCGTGGCTCCTTTCATGCGCTCTGGCCCTCGCGCTGCACGCGCAGGCGGCGCCAGCGACGGGCCCGCAGCAGCTCGCATTCGCGGGGCTTCGCGCGGCGCTCAGCAGTCAGGGCCAGCCACAGGGCCAGATCAATGCGGTGCGGGTTGGCGCAACGGGCAACCTCTACCTGCTGATCGACCAGAAGGACGGGGTGCGCCTTCTGGAGACGGACGCGGCCGCGACCAACATTCTGAACCAGGCGCAGATTGGCGCGCAGGGCGACGTTGGCCTGGCGATGGCGCTCGATCCGGCGGGCAACGTCTACGTCACCGGGACAACCGACTCCGGCGCGTTGACGGCGACCGGCGGCGCGGCGTTCACGAGCTTCAGCGGTACGGCGACCAACTCGTTTGTGGCGAAGTTCGGCGTCAGCCTCGGCAGCCCAATCTTTGTGACCTTCTGCGGCGGCGGGTCCATGGATGCCAGTTCGATTGCGGCCACCAGCGATGCGGTGTTTATCACCGGCACCGTCTATCTGCCCAATGGGACGCTGCCCGTGACGGCGGCGGGAATCATTCAGACGCCTGCGTTTGGCAGTCAGTGGAATGGATTTGTGGAGAAGTTTTCCGCGTCGGGCAGTTCCCTGCTCTACGCGACGTACCTGAGCGGGGCAGGCGGCAGCGCCGCGCCCGCGGCCATCGTCGCCGACGCCGCGGAAGACGCGTACATTGCAGGGACGACGACGGCTCCAGGCTATCCGACGGTTGCGGCGCTGGTGCCGAACCAACTGGTGACGACGGCGCTAGGCACAACCTCGGGCTTTCTGACCAAGCTGACTCCGGCGGGCGACGGGATACCATTTTCAACTTTTATTCCGGGCGCGGGAATCAGTTCGCTGGCGATCGATGCGGCGGCGGGGAATCTGCTGCTCTCGGGCTCGGTCTCGCTGGGGCAGTTTCCGGTGGCCAGCGTGGCTACTCCGCTGACAGCTACGACGTATCAAGTGCTGCTGAGGATGACGCTCGACGGGAGTTCTGTGCTGGGATCGACGGTGCTTGCGCCAGGGACGCAGTCCTTTGTGGCGGCGGGCGCTGCGGGAACGGCGTGGGTGGACGGGAGTTTTATCGCGGGCCTGGTGCTGCTGCCGCTGACGCCGCTCGCGACGATTGGCAACAGCTTCGCCGTGCGCGTGAACGCGGCAAACCTGGTGGACCAAACGGCGCGCTTCGGCGGCATTGCGACGTCGAACCCAAACAGCGCAAGCGCGCCAGTCGCGCTGACCAGCGTGGCAATCGACGCTGGCGGCAACGCTCTGGTTGGCGGCAGCTTTGCGCCGTCCGCGAGCCAGAGCCTGCTGGCGACAGAGACCTTCGATCTGCCGCTGAACGATGCGCCGACTGCGGCGTTTCCATCGGCGGTGCGGGGCGCTGTTCTTCCTGTCTCGGCCTGCAACGGGAGCCTCTGCCCGGGGGCAGCGGCGTATCTTGCCAAGCTGACGTTTCCGGCAAGCGCGGGGGCGGCAACGGCGGCGCTGGCGCTCTCGGTGGACGACTCGCCCAACCTCACGCTACGCAACCTGGGATCGGCGCAGGCGACCGGTGTGCAGGTTGCGGTCACGGGCGGGTTCACGCAGGCCACAAACTGCGGCACGACACTGGCCGCGGGCGGCGAGTGCAGCATTGCGCTGACGGGCACGGGGCCGGGAAGCATTACAGCAACGGCGGCGAACTCGACCGCGCAGACGCAGGTCCTGCCCGCGCTGGCATCGGGGGCGGTGCAGCTTCCGGTTGTCTTCTCGCCGAAGGAGCTGGACTTCGGCGTGGTCAGTGCGGCCTCGGGCGCAGTGACGCGGACCATTACGGTGACGAACCTGACGCAGCAGAGCCAGAGCTTCGCTTCGCAGTGGGACATCGGGAGCAAGACCACGCTGCCCTACACATTCACCCAGACGGCAACCGACTGCACGCTATCGGGAAACAATTTTTTGCTGGCGCCGGGCGGGGCCTGCCACATTACGATCGGGCTGACGGCGTCGAACAGCGCGGCGAACGACGGCGCGATCCAGCAGAACTGGCTGATCGGCACGCGCGACGTGCAGATGACGGCCTACGGACAGGACGCCGCGCTCTCGCTCTCGGCGGCTGAGATCGACTTCGGTACGCAGTACACGGGCGGGCTGCGGCCGGCGCGCTACCTGTACCTCTCGAACAACTCGACGGTCTCTTTCTCTCACGCCGCCGTGACGCTGCCCGCCTCGTCGCCGTTCACAGTCACCGACCGCTGCCCATCGACGCTGGAGCCGCAGACCGTCTGCCAGTTGCAACTTGCGTACCAGAACGCGCACACGCCCGCGGCCGACTCGGACACGCTCTCGCTCGACCAGGGGCTGACGGCGCTGGTGACGGGGCGTTCGCTGCCACAGCCCGCGGCCAACGGCGCGAGCGTCAACCCCAACCTCAGCATCTCGTCCACATCGCTCAACTTCGCCAACGCGGTGGTGGTCACGGGAGTATCGAGCGCCACACAGACGCTCACGATTGGGAACACGGGAACGACCGCATTTACGCTCTCGCTGGTACTGTCCGGCGACTTCACGGACACGACTAACTGCACTGCAACGCTGGCGGGCGGCGCATCGTGCAATGTCGTTTTCACATTTGTGCCGTCGCAGCCGGGCACGCGCCAGGGACTGCTGGCGGTTACGGCGGGCGCGGGGACTACACCGGTTTACGTTGCGCTCTCCGGCGTGGGCACGGGGATTCTGTCGCCCGCCAACAACGGCACGCTGAACTTCGGCGGAGTGATCGCGGGCGAGCCGTCGGTCGAGTGGTTCAAAATTACGCAGCCGTTCACCGGCTTTACGGTCGCGACGGCTTCGACGACGCTCGGCGCGCCCTACACTGCCGTGATCGTCGAGGACATCGGGTACGGCCACGGGCAGCCGGCCAGCAGCGCTTTCACCACCAGCGCGACGGGGACTTGCACCAACTGCTGGGTTGGCGTGCAGTTCACTCCGCCTGCGATTGGCCTGGAGACGGGCACGCTGACGATCAGCTCGGCGGCGGCGGGCAGTCCGTACGTTCTCTCGCTGACCGGAAACGGCCTGCCTCTCACCGGCCTGCTGCTGACGCCGGTGGCGCAGGACTTCGGCCCGGTGCCGATCAACAGCGCGAGCACGACGGAACTGTTTGCGGTGACGAACCTGGTTGCGGGCGGCGGTTCGGTGACAGTGGCAACGCCTGCGGTCACCGGCGACTTCAGCGTCTCGAACGCAGTCAGCGGAGGCACGCCGTGCGGAGGCGCGCTGGCTTATACCGCGTCTTGCTTCGTGGAGATTGTCTTTGCACCCACGGCCTCGGGGCCGCGCACGGGAACGCTCAGCGTGCAGGCGGGCAGCTCAACGGCGACAGCGGCTCTCACCGGATACGGCGAGGCCGATCCTGGCCTATCGCTTACACCCAATGCGTTGGTCTTCAACAATGTTCCCGGCAGCTCGTCCACACAGCAGACGGTCACGCTCTCCAACACCAGCACAAGCGCTGAACAGATTGGCGCGGTTGTTGCGACGACCACAGGCTCCAACGCGACGAGCTTCAGCGCCAGCAGCAACTGCGGATCGCTCAACGCCGGAGGGACCTGCGCTATTACGGTCACGTTCACCCCGGCGACGGCGCAGGCTACCGGGACGCTTACGATTCCCGTCACCAGCACGGTGGGCGGCGCGCCGGCTCTGACCAACTACACTGTGCCGCTGACCGGCGCGTATACCACCGAAGACGAAGGGCTGGAGATTGTGGCCGACGACGCGGAGTACGGGCCGCAGGCGACCGGCGCGGCCGGCGTGACGCGGCAGTTCACCATCGACAACCTGACGGCAAAGCCGCTCATCCTGGCGATCGCTCTGCCACGCCAGTTTGTGTTGAGCGGCGCGCCGTGCGCTGGACTTGCGCCGAATGCAAGCTGCAACTTCTCGGTGGCGTTTCTGCCGCTGGACAATGGCGACCTGACCGGCACGCTCTTCGCCACGGGAACTCCCACCGACGGCCCGGCCACGCTGGATGGGCTCAGTTATGTGGAGGGATACGGCTTGGGCGGAGGGACACTGTCGGTGACGGGAGGGCTGCAGCAGGGCGGGATTCTTAGCTTCGGGCAGGTGCGCTTCGGGACAGTCGGTGCAGAAGATCCTGACGCTCACGAACGCATCGTCCACTGCGACGCTCACCATCC
Source organism: uncultured Acidobacteriaceae bacterium (assembly GCA_963767315.1). Lineage (GTDB taxonomy): Bacteria > Acidobacteriota > Terriglobia > Terriglobales > Acidobacteriaceae > Edaphobacter. Next base: position 46,845 of record CAVYDK010000022.1, read on the forward strand.
GGCGCATCACCAGCGAGTGGCCGTTCCTTTCGACCACGACCTGCGGAGCGACGCTTGCGCCTGCCGGTTATTGCACGGTCACGCTCAGCTACACGCCGATCAACCAGGTGGCAGCCGGCTCCAGCCCTCCGCCGACGACTGCCGACAGCGGCGAGCTGGTGATTGAGAGCGACGCCGGTTCCAGCCCGGACCTGATCGACCTGACGGGCAGCTCCACTCCGGTCTATGTCACGTCGCCCACGAATGTCGCGCCGCTGGCCACGCTGATGCCATCGCAGAGTTCGCTCACCTTTGCCAATACCATGGTGGGCAACGTCAGCGCGCCGCAAACGGTGACGCTGGACAACACGGGCACGGCGACACTCAACATTCTGGGCCTGCAGACGACGCCCGACTACACGGTGTCGAGCAACTGCGCCAGCATCGTTCCCGGCGCAAGCTGCACGCTGACCGTCACGTTTACGCCGCAGAATTCGACGCAGCAGGGGTCGGGCAGCGGGATGCGCGCCAGCGCCATAGAGGTCTCCTCCAACGCCACCACCTCGCTGGAATTCATCTCCGTGGTCGGAGTCTCCAGCCCGTCTTCGCTGACGATCGCACAGAGCTCGCTTAACTTCGGGACCGTGCTGGTGGGCACGAACTCGAGCCTCCCATTGCAGCTCACCAACACCGGCGCCAGCGCGATCACCTTCGGCATCCTCTCCGCCACAACCAACTTGAGCGCCGCTGCCGGAGACTATACGGTGGCCGCAGGCAACTGCCCACAGCCAGGCCTGGCGCTGGGCGCGGGCACAAGTTGCACAGTGCAGGTTGGTTTTGCGCCGACGCAGTCGGGGACACTCACCGGAACGCTCTCGATTGCAAGCTCGGCATCGACCCTGCCGCTGGTGGTGGCGCTGACCGGCGTGGGCGTGCAGTCGCACATGCAGATCCTGCCCGCGAGCCTGAACTTCGGTTCGATTGCAGTCAACTCACCGGCCAGCCTGTCTCTGACGCTCTCCAACAACGGCACGGCACCGATCACCGGCGTTGCTCTGGCCGCCACGAGCGACTACGCCGTCACCGTGCCCTGCGCGGTGAGCACGCTGGCGCCGGGGGGAAGCTGCGGGGTCACCGTGACCTTCACGCCGTCGAAGACAGGCGCGGACAACGGAACGCTGACCGTTACCAGCAGCGACGCGACCTCGCCCGACGCTGTGCCGCTGACCGGCACGGGCTTTGTCAGTGGGACGTTCACGCTCAGCGTGGGCGGAGGAACGTCTGCATCGGCCACGGTCGCCAGCGGAACTCCCGCGAGCTACAGCCTGACCGTGACGCCGGGCAACAACTTCAGCGGGACGGTGGTGCTGAATTGCACGCCGATTGCCGCGGCCGAGTACGCCACCTGCTCGCTTCTGCCGTCGAGCGTGACGCTGAGCGGGGCGGCGCAGAACGCGGTCGCCACGCTGAACACGGTTACTGAGGTCAGTTCCAATTCGCTGCCAGCGACACCGGGCGGACGCAGACGCAGACTGGGCGGGACGGCGCTCTGCCTGCTCTTCCCTGCACTGATCTTTACATGGAAGGCGCGCAGCTCGCGGCACAAGGCGTGGCGGCGGGATGGGCCGATTGCGTGGGCGATCTTCGCGGCCATCCTGCTGCTCTCGGCCAGCGGGTGCGGCGGCAGCAGCGTCAACTCCAACCTGCGCTTCTCGCCGGCGGGAAGCTATCAGTACCAGGCGACCGCAAGCTCGGTGAGCGGGGGCGTGCAGATCACGCAGACGGTGACGCTGAACCTCACTGTGCAGTAGGCACGGCGGCGGGAGCGTCCAGCGGAACCCGCACCTGCTCGACGATCTCAATGCCGAAGCCCTGCAGCGCGGGGATGTGGGTGGGCGTGTTGGTGAGCAGGCGGATGCGCTGGATGCCGAGGTCGGAGAGGATCTGGCTGCCCAGGCCGATCTGGCGCAGGGTGCGGCGGGCGCGCTGCATTCGCTCCTGGCTGAGCTCGCTGGAGCGCGGGTCGCGGTGGGGTTCGCGATGCAGCACAAGGCGGTTGGGGGCGATCTCGCCGGAGGAGGCAAGGCCGCTGCGGTCGATGCTGAATCCGCGCGAGGCGTTGTGCAGATAGATGAGCGCGCCGTGGCCTGCCTCGGCGATCAAGCGCAGGGAATTGTCCAGCAGGGCGCGGCAGTCGCAGAGGGTTGCGCCGAAGACTTCGCCGGTGAGGCAGTGGGTGTGGACGCGCACCAGCACCGGATCGCCGGCGGCGGGGTTGTTCGGGCTGTCGATCCGGCTGCCGTAGACCAGCGCGACGTGCGACTCCGAGCCGTCCATCTCGCTCTCGTAGGCGATCATGCGGAAGTCGCCGTAGCGGGTGGGGAGGATGGACTCGGCCACGCGCTGGATGTAACGCTCGTGCTGCAGGCGGTAACGGATGAGCGATGCGACGGTGAGCATCTTGAGGCCGTGCGCGGCGCAGAAGGCGATCAGGTCCGGAATGCGGGCCATGGTGCCGTCCTCGTTCATGATCTCGCAGATGACGCCGGCGGAGACCAACCCGGCCATGCGCGCCAGATCCACCGAGGCCTCGGTCTGCCCGGCGCGCACCAGCACTCCTCCCTTGCGCGCGCGCAGGGGAAAGACGTGGCCCGGACGCGCCAGATCGTTGGCGGTGGAGCTGGGGTCGATGACGACGCGGATGGTGCGCGCACGGTCGGCGGCGGAGATTCCCGTGGTGACTCCCTCGCGGGCCTCGATGGACTCGGTGAATGCGGTGCCGAAGCGCGAGGTGTTCTCGCTGGTCATGGGGGCAAGGCGCAGATAGTCGGCGCGCTCCTCGGTGAGCGCGAGGCAGATGAGGCCGCGGCCGAAGCGGGCCATGAAGTTGATGGCCTCGGGGGTGACGAACTCGGCGGCGAGGGTGAGGTCGCCCTCGTTCTCGCGGTCCTCGTCGTCCACGACCACAATCATCCGCCCGGCGCGAATCTCTTCGACCGCTTCTTCCACGCTGGCAAACGCGTTCTTGTTTGCTCCGTCTGGCATCTCAGACCCTCTACAGAGGATACGGCAATTCGACATACAAAAACGCCGCCCGTTGAAAGGCGGCGCCTGCTTAAATCTTTAACTCCGGTTTCGAGCAAATGTTACAGCATGGACTCGATCTCGAATCCCCAGGCCTCGAGCAGCGCCTCGGGGATGTACTTGGAGTTCTTGTTGTGCCTCGCCCACTCGCGCAGGCGGGTGGAGCGGATGTACTGGTCGGGGGTCAGCTTGAACTCTTTGACGACCTGCTCGAAGGAGGTTACGGTGGGGACGACCGGGCCGATCGGCTCGGGCTTGCCCCAGTTTGGGTTGCCACGACGCTTTGCCATTATTCCTGTGTCCTCTTGCCCAGCCAGAGTTCTTGCCAGCCGAACGCCGCGCATCGCGCACGGCCATCTGCCTCATAACTTTCTAGGTTCATTCTAAGGCATTTAGGGGCAAAAAGCAAGGCAGACCGCTACAAATCGGCCACGGATGCCGCACCTCCCACGTTCTGCGGCGGTTAGTTGGCGGGGCCCGTCAGATAGTTGACGGGGATGGTCTGAATCAAGACCGTGCCGACGGGCTTGGCATCCAACGTCGCGGGCTGAAGGATGTTGTTCCGGCCCAGTTTCGCGGCGGCTTCATCCAGGGTGTCGCTCAGGGGCTTAGCCAGCCAGACCTCATCCACCCGGCCCGTCTCGGAGACCAGGTAGATCAGCGTGATGGTGCCCGATACCTTGGCGTCGATCGCCATCTGCGTAAGACTGTCGTTCGAAACCATCTTGATAAACGCCGGAGGAACGAGTTTGGTGTTGCTGCCATCCACCTGGATCCACTTTCCGTCTTGAAGTACATGGACGCAATGACAGGCCGGCTGGAACTTGACGTCGGTCGGGAAGGGCAGCATGTCCGCTACATATTCGGGCAGACCTTTCAATGCCGCGCCCAGGCTGGGAAAGAAGAGCAATGCCTGAAGCTGCGGAAGGACCGCCGCCGGATTGGCCCCTTGCAGGTCCACCTCAAGGCGCATCGGGAGTTTGCCCATCGGATGAATACTGCCGCCGGCGAGGACCAAAGGCTCGACCTGGCCTTCGATGAGGGCACTTGCTTCCCTTCTGCCGAACAGTGTCGGTGAAGAAAGCCTCAATCCCATGCAGCACGATGGGATCGGGGAGCAGTTTGCCATCGACCCATGTATATTTCACCACCGGGTCCGCGGAGTAGCCGCGCAACCCGAGCGGTTTTCCTTGCAGCGCGGCCTGCAAAGCTGCGACGTCTGTCTGGGCCGAAACCGGACGCGAAAGCAGCATGGTTGCCGCCAGAATGCAGGTGCAAATCATTCTTATTTTCATGCAAGCCATCCTAGTTCAGCCAATCGGCTTGTCAAGTGACGCGGAACACAAAGCTGTATTTTGCGGCATCTACTGGGCAGGCGCAAGCTCCAGCCGCACCACGTCGCAGGCGACGCCGCTGGCGACTTCAACGCCTAGAGCGGAACCAGAGTAACAGTGCCCAAGCGAAGAGAATAGAAGGTGGCTTTTTCTTGAGGAAAAAGCCACTTGGAGGGATTGCCCCCGGGTATAACCTACTCTGATTCCGCTCTAGCGCGCCGGCGCGGCGCAGGCGAGCACGCGCACCTCGCCGGTATCGGCCACCGCCGGAAGGGTCCACACCCATCCCCGCGGGTCGGACCAGACCGCATCCCAACGCGTGGCGACCAGATCGTCCACGCCCAGCCTGGCGCACTCGTCGCGCGCCTGGGAGGCGGAGAGCGAACCGCCGGAGGACGGCACCCGGAGTGTTTGGTCTGATGAAGCTCCCCGCGGAGAAGGCCCCGGCAATTCCGGCGAAGCGGACGGCAAAGAACCGCGCGAGGAGTCCGGCGAAAACAGCCGTGCCACGCCCTGCTCCACGCCCTGGCACGCGCCTGCATCGCCGCCGAACGCCGCGCCGCAACCCGGCGTCGCGCTGGCCATCTGACGGCCCGCCTGCATCACCTCTGCCAGATAAAAAAACTCCCCCGGCTGCACGGTGTCGACCTGCACCACCGCGTTCTTCGCCACGCGCCGGTCCATTGCCTCGAAGCCGAGTCGCACCGCCATGGCGCGCTCCGCCAGCCCATCAACTTCGGCGCGGCCGAGCCTCTCCTCCACCGGCAGATAGACGCGCAGAGTGACTGCCTGATAGACCGTTCCGGCCAGCCCGATCCAGGCCATGGCGAGCATCGCGCCGCGCAGGAAGCGGTTCGTCGATGCAAACCCACCCTCCCACCACACCACCGCCAGCAGCAGAAGAAAGAACTGCGCAATCAGAATCGAGCGCATTGCGAAGTCGTTGTTCTCCACGATGGTGGAGCGCAGGAAGGTCGAAACCGCCAGCCCCGCGACTGCAAGCAGCAACGCCGTGCGCGATGCCTCGTCGAGCCTGTGCCGGCGCATCGCCCAAAGCGCAGCCAGCAGCACCAGTCCATAGAACCCCAGCTCCACGAAGTACCCCGGAAGCAGCAGCACAAGCCCCACGGCCGCGTCCTCCGCCACCGGATGCGTCTGGGCCAGCCGCGCCACCCAGCCGATTCCCTGCACGCTGTCCGCCGGGATCACGTGGCGCACGCCGAAGCGCAGCAGATGCGCGCCATCGTTTGCAATCGTAGCTTTGCCGTTCGGCGAGGTCAGGCCATTGGCCAGGACCGTCGCTGTTCCCGAGGCCTCTCCATGCAGCTCCGCCAGATATGGTAGCAATGCCACCGACGCAACCGCCGCCGCCAGCAGTAGCACCGGAACTCGGGCCCGCGAGCCTCGCTCCCACACGAGCGCCCACAGCATCCACGCAAACATTACCATGGCGAACGCCAGGGCGATCCAGGTGGAGAGTCCAAACGCGCTGGCGAACGCGAGGCCCGCGATCAGCCCGCACAGCGCGCGGCGCCTGGCGCCGAGACCCTTCGACATCCACACCAGCAGGAACCCCAGCAGGCAGCAGACCAACCCCGCGATATGATGCGGCACCCACAGCAGCGAGTCCATCCACGACGAGACCTGGGCGGCGGACCACCACTCCATGTCGCCGTCGGTCTTCATGCGCAGCAGCGCCTTCACCAGCACCGGCAGAATGTCCAGCCCGGTGACGGCGAGCAGGCCAAGCGCCACCACCAGCCTGGGCGGGCGTCTCATCCATCGCTGCGTTGTCTCATGCGATGAGTGGGATGGAATCGCAAGTTGCGGCGCGTCCGAACCCCGCTGCGAAACGCTCCCCAGAAAATTTCTGCAATAAAGCTGCAACGTCGCGGCCAATCCAAAGCCCGACCAGGCGACGCTGGCGATCATCGCCTGGCGCGCCGTCGCTCCCGCCAGCCGCGCGGCGGCCGCCGTCAGCACATACCAGAAGTAGTAGTAGCGCATCGGCGCGGCGTGCCCCGGCCAGAAGAGCGGGTTGGCCGGCGGCACGCCCGTGCGCAGTACAGCGTCCACAAACGCCGTGCGCAGTGCATGGTCGAAGACGGTGACGCTGAAGTAGAGCCGGCTGCCCACGCCGATGTCCACCAGTTCAACGACTACAAACAGGACCCACGCCGCGGCAATCCCCGCGCCAATCAGCCCCCGCTTGTTTGCGAAGTTGAGGCCGCGCCGGCGCGACCACGCCTCTCGCATCACAATCCCGACAAGGGCCAGCGAGCAGATTCCCGCCAGCCAGCAGACTGCGGTCAGCGAGCTGTACTTCCCCAGCAGCACCGAGACGATGGTCATCGCGCCGAAGGAGAGCGCCACGCCCCAGGCAAGCCGCTCGCTCGCCGCGCGGGCACGGAATCCCAGCAGGTCGCAGGCCCACGCAAGGCAGTATCCCGGCGCCAGCAGCAGCGCCGCAAACGCCGCCACCGACCGCAGACAGCCCAGTATGTCTCCCCACGTCAATGCACTCAGCAGCAAACCGGATGGACCTCCGCTAGCCATTAGAGCATTTTCACGGTTCCGGCAGATGGAGGAAGCGCCGGGATTCAGGCCTCGCGCCGGAGCACAGTCGAAGGGGAGAGAGCAGAATCCGGCCATTCCGTGCAAAGAGCGACACTCACCGCCATCCGTGAAGATGCGCCGCGGATGTTATACTGACGCTCGGATTGAACGCCGCTCCTGTCGCAGCCAGACGTGGGACAGGCCCCATGCGGAGGTGGCGAAATTGGCAGACGCACTAGCTTGAGGTGCTAGCGCCGCAAGGCATAGGGGTTCAAGTCCCCTCCTCCGCACCAACTCCGGGCAACAGGTTTTCTTGCAGAGCCAACCCGATCCGGTTGGCTCTTTGCTTTGCTTCTGCAGCCGTCTACCGGACAATCGCTTCAAAGCCGCCTCTCCAAGGTAAACTCTACTCACCGGATGGACCCTCAGATATGCCATTGGCGGCCCCTCTGTTGACAGGTGTTGTCATATATGACTACAATCCATGTAGCGACCAAGGGGCAACAGAACATGAGACAGACGCGGCCGGTCTCATGGATCAAGGCAGCCCGCAAGGAATTTGAGAAGTTCCCGGTCGAAGCACAGTCAATCTGTCTAACCGCCTTGACTATCGCCGCAGAGGGCGGAAAGGCCGACATCGCCAAACCGCTGCAAGGGCTGGGCCCGGCGGTATTTGAGATTGCCTTGCCCCATCGTGGCAATGCCTTTCGCGTCGTATACGCGGTGCAACTTGGGGATGACATTTGGGTCATTCATGCTTTTCAGAAAAAATCGACGCATGGAATTAAGACCCCGAAACATGAGATCGACCTGATCCAGGACCGTTTGAAACGATTGAAGGAGGTGCTCCAATGAAAGGTGAACGGATCGACGCGGTGCGCGGCAGCGGAAATGTCTTCCGCGATCTTGGACATGCCAGCCCGGATGTGGAGCAGTTGAAGGCCATCCTGGCTGCCGAAATCATTAAGATGCTGGACCGTGAGGGACTGAGCGTGCGCGGCGCATATACTCGCACCGGCATTGCTGCGGCAGACTTTTCGCGCATCCGCAATGCCGACCTTGGGCGATTCACGCTGGACCGTCTGATGTCAATCATCAACCGGCTGGGATCGCGGGTTGAAATCAAGATAAAAGTGCGCAGCATGAGGCCGGTTGAGCCGGTCATGGCGTAATCCGGGAATCGTCCGATCTGACACCACAGGCCCCAAGTACCCTCCCTCCTGCGCCCAACCTCCGGCGCAAGGGACACGGTACAATGCAGTTGTCCAAAGCGGACACGAACGACCGAGGAAGTCGGTCCCTTCGACAGCACGCGAGAGTGGCGGAATTGGCAGACGCACCAGGCTTAGGACCTGGCGGAGCAATCCATGGGGGTTCGAGTCCCCCCTTTCGCACCAACCCACCAGGCACGGCCCACCGCAGCAGTTGCAGCATCGCATCGAAAGCCCTATGAGCCAACCCAAGCAACCCGCAGAACCGCAAACCGTCACGGTCACGAAGGCCGAGGACTACCGCAACAGCTACGCCAACAGCGTGCAGGTGCGCATGAGCGTCTGGGACTTCTACCTGGTCTTCGGCACCATGCGCCGGGACTCGCCGGACGAGGTGCAGATCGAGAACTTTCAGGGCATCTACCTGAGCCCGCAGCAGGCCAAGGCGCTGAGGAACCTGCTCGCCCACAACCTGGCGCAGTACGAGCAGACCTTCGGCGAGCTGGCGCTGGAGCCTCAGTTTGTGCCGCCCAACGGCCCCGTCCACTAAGGGAGGTCGGAACCAGTGTTCGAGATTCCCTCAGGGGCTAAAGCCCTATGGATGATACGGCCGTTTCGGCGGGACTGAAGTCCCGCCCTTTCAAAACGGAGACTTCTTCAGAGATTCCCTAACGCGTGACCGCCCGTTCGCCAAGTCGAAATCTACTGCGCGACGCGCGCGCCCAGACGCCCCTGTGGCAGCTCTATCCGGTCTTCTTTGCCGCCGTCTACCTGTCGCACCTGACGCTGCTCCGCCTGCCCTACTTCTGGGACGAGGGCGGCTACTACATCCCGGCGGCGTGGGACTTCTTCCGCACGGGCACGCTGATTCCCGTCACCACGGCGACCAACGCGCACCCGCCCCTGCCTTCGATTCTGCTGGCGGGGTGGTGGCGCCTCTCTGGCTTTGTCCCCAGCGGGACGCGAACCTTCATCTGCATGGTGACCGCAGCGGCCCTGCTCGCAGTCTACCGGCTGGCGCGCGGGTTGCTGGGCACGCGCGCCGCCGTCGCTACGACGCTGCTCACCGCCATCTACCCGGTCTGGTACGCGCAGAGCACGCTGGCCCACGCGGACATCTTTGCGGCGGCGTTTACGCTGTGGGGGCTGTCGTTCTACCTCGAACCCCTAAATCTTCCGGTTGCTGGCACAGACCAATTTGATTCAGAGAGATGGATTATCCATCAGCCCAAAATCTTCGCAGCCATTCTCTTCTCGCTGGCCGCGTTGTCGAAAGAGACTGCAATCGTCACGCCGGTCGCGCTGGCGATTCTGGAGGCGTTTCTGCTGGTGCGCGAACGCAGCGTTCCGGGCCTGCGCCGCGCGCACGCCGGATGGCTCGGCGCGCTGCTTGCCCCCATCCTGCCGCTCGCGGCCTGGTACGCGTACCACTTCCATCGCACCGGCTTTGTCTTCGGCAACCCGGAGTACCTGCGCTACAACGCCACCGCGAACCTGGACGCGCAGCGCATCGCGCTTTGCCTCTACCACCGTCTGCTGCACCTGACGATGCACATGAACCTGTTTGTGCCAGTGCTGTGTGCTCTGGCCGCATCTCTGCTGCTGCCTGCCATCGCTACGCGCGCGCGCCTGGCGCGGCCTGCGCTCAACGCCATTGCCGTAATTCTCATTGCCAATTGGATCGCCTTCTCGGTGCTGGGCGGAGCGCTGCTGACGCGCTATTTGCTACCCATGGTTCCGCTCGTGCTGCTGGTCTGCGTGGGGGAGTGGCAGCGTCGCGTGCGCGCCTGGGGATGGATCGCCGCGCTCAGCGCCGCGGCCTTTCTGGCCGGCCTCTGGATCAACCCGCCCTACGCCTTCGCGCCGGAGGACAACCTGACCTACCGCGACATGATCGTGCTGCACCAGAGGGCGGTGGCGCTGATCGCCGAGCGCTGGCCGCAGGCGACAGTGCTGACCGCGTGGCCCGCCACCTCCGAGCTGGAACGGCCCGAACTGGGCTATACCAAACGCCCCATCAAGGCGGTCGCGATCCAGAACTTCTCGCGCGAGCAGATCGAAGACGCAGCGCGGATGGAGCAGGGCGCGGCCGGCCCCGGCGAGTACGACACTGCCCTGCTCTTTTCCACCAAGTGGGCGCCGCCGCGCGGGGCCATCAACCTGGCCCACGGCAACGCACCAACTGACGCGCGCTTCTTCGACTTCCACGAGGACCTGCTGCCCGCCGAGGCCGCCGCGATCCTGCACGGCGATGTGGTGTGGCAGGCCTCCATTCGCGGCGAGTGGGTCGCCGTCCTGCGCATCCCGCACAGCAAGGAACAAACAACGAGCCGGTAATTATCGACCCTGAACCAAACCGACCCGGGAGCGGACGAACGCTGGCCCTGCGACGCATTTTCCCGCGCGCCTTCTATAATCGAGCCATCGTGGTGAGAGATTTCCCCAGTCCCATTCGTTGGCTCTTCCCCCTCGCAATTCTGTTTGCCGCGCCGACTTCGGGCTGCATTGCGCGCGCCCAGACGATGCCACAGACCCAAGCACAAACACAGGCGCAGGTTGCAAGCGCTGCGCAGAGCGCGGAGGCCGACTCGCCGGCGGACATTCGCCAGCCGGGCGGGCGGCTGGTGCTGGTGCTGCCGTTTGAGAACCGCTCCGGCCAGGCAAACCTGGGTTGGATCGGCGATTCGTTTCCATACACGCTGAACCAGCGGCTCGCCTCCGCGGGCTTTTTGACCATCAGCCGCGACGACCGCCAGTATGCGCTGGAGCATCTGGGCCTGCCGGCGGAATTCCGCCCCAGCCGCGCCACCACCCTCCGCATTGCGCAGACGCTGGACGCGGACTTCGTGGTCATCGGCAGCTACAACGTCATCAACCCCGGGGCCTCGGACAGCCGCATCGAGGTGCAGGCGCAGGTGCTGGAGGTCAACCAGTTGCGCATGTCCGCGCCACTCCAGGATTCCAGCGAGCTGTCGCGGCTCTTCGACGTGGAGAACGCCATCGCGTGGAAGGTGGCCGGGCGCATGGACCCGCACTTCGCGGTGGCCGAGCAGACCTTTCTGGCGGCCTCGGGCGGCGTTCGGCTCAGCTCGTTCGAGGACTACATCCGCGGCACATCCGCGCCCACGCAGGAGGAGCGGCTGAAGCGATTGCAAGCCGCCGTCGCCGAGACGCCCGGCTACAGCGCGGCGCTGCTGGCGCTGGGCAAGGAGCAGTATGCGGCGAGCCAGTTCGATGCCGCCGCCGCCACTCTGGCCAAGGTGCCACCCACGGACCGCATGGCCCTGGAGGCCAACTTCTACCGCGGGCTGGCGCGCTTCAATATCGCCAAATACGCCGAGGCCGCCGCTGCCTTCGCCTTTGTGGCCGCAAGCCTGCCGCTGCCCGAGGTGGTCAACGACGAGGGCGTGGCCAACAGCCGCCAGGGAAAGGACGCCGCAGCGCTCTTTGTACAGGTGATCGCAGCCGACCCCAACGACGCCGACTACCACTTCAACCTGGCCGTCGCGTTGCTGGGCCGCAGCGACATCGCCGGGGCCACGCGCGAGGTGGAGGAGGCGCTGAAGCTGCACGCGGACGACCCCGAGGCCACCGAGCTGCTGGCGCGGCTACAGGCGACGCACGGGGTGACTGCCAATCTGAAATCGATCATCGGTGCGGGGGGATTCGACCCCACCACGCGCATCCGCCGCACCTGGTCGGAGGCGTCGTTCCGCCAGGCGGCGTTCCAGCTCGACCAGATGCGCGCCCTGCAGATGGCCGCGCTGCCGCCGGCCCAGCAGGCGGCGCAGTACACGCAGTTGGGCAATGAATACCTGGCGCAGGGGCTGCTTCCGGAGGCGGAGCAGGAGTTCCACACCGCGCTGGCCGCCGACCCCAAGAATGCCGCGGCGCACGCCGGGCTGGCCCAGGTCCGCGAACGCAGCGGATCGGCCGGCGACGCGCGCACGGAGGCGCAGATCTCGCTCGATCTGGCGCCCAACGCGGCGGCGTACCTGGTGCTGGCGCGGATCGACATGCAGATCAACCAGCTCTCCGAATCCGCATACAACGTGGCCAACGCGCTGCGCCTGGAGCCGGACAACTCCGCCGCGCTGGGCATCAAGACCGCGCTCGCGGCGCGCGGGCAGGGCCTGCCGTAAAACGCGACGATGGATTGCGTTTTAAGTCATAAGCGGCGGAATCCGCGATTCTGCCGTATGGTTAAGGCGAGGCCCCAAGCCGACGAGGTGCGTCCTTTGCTCCGCCATCCAATTGTTAGCCGCATGATTCGCCGCATCAGGAATTCGGTCGTGGCGTTGACCGCACTGGCCGCGCTGCTGCCGGCAAGCTCTCCCGCGCAGACAGCCGCCTCGTCGCCGCTGGTGGTCAAGCTCAGCATCCACGACACCATTCAGCCGATCACCGCCGAGTACATGAAGCGCGGCCTGGACGACGCCGCCAGCCGCCACGCCGAAGCAGTGCTCATCTCCATGGGCACACCCGGCGGACTGCTCGACTCCACGCGCGAGATGGTGGCCGACATCGAGGCATCGCCGGTGCCCGTAATCATCTTCATTGAGCCGTCGGGCAGCCGCGCAGGCTCGGCGGGGTTCTTTCTGCTGGAGTCGGCGGACGTAGCCGCCATGGCGCCAGGAACCAACGCAGGAGCGGCGCATCCCATCCTCGAAGGCACGACGATGGACGCTGTGCTCAAGCAGAAGATTGAGAACGACGCTGCGGCATTCCTGCGGTCGTATGTGACCGTGCGCGGGCGCGATGCCAAAGATGCCGAAGACGCCGTGCGCAACTCGAAGTCGTTCAGCGAAGCTGAGGCGCTGAAGCTGCACCTGATCGACGTGGTCGCGGCGGACGACAACGCCCTGCTCGCCGCGCTCAATGGACGCACCATCAAGCGCTTCCACGGCGAGAGCGTGAAGCTCGACTTCATCCACGCGACCATCGATCCCATTCCGCCGTCTACGAGAGAACGCTTGCTGACGCGGCTCACCAGCCCCGATCTCGACGTGCTCCTGCTGCTCTGCGGCGGGCTGCTCATCTACCTCGAATTCAACGTGCCGGGAACCATCGTGCCGGGCGCGCTGGGCACGCTGATGATGCTTCTGGCCATCTTCGGCCTGAACCTGCTGCCCGTCCAGCACACCGCCATCCTTCTGCTCTTCGCCGCGCTGGCGCTGATGGTGCTGGAGGCGAAGTTTGCCAGCCACGGAGTGCTCGGGACGGTCGGTGTGATCTGTTTGGTCTTCGGACTGGCCACGCTGGTCAACGGGCCGTCGCCGGAGATGCGCGTCCACTTCGGCGTGGCCTCGGGCGCGGGCGTCGGCTTCGGCGTCATCACCTTCGGCCTCGCGTGGATCGCTGTGAAGGCGCGACAGAGCAAACGCCTCACCGGGCCGCAGGCGATGATCGGCCAGACCGCCGTTGCCATGACGGCGATCCTACCCGCCGGAGAACTTCCCATCGGCCAGGTCGAGGTCCGCGGCGAAATATGGAAGGCCATGCTCCCCCCCAACACCCCACCCGTCCCCGCTGGAACCCAACTCACCGTCCGCTCCGTCGATGGCCTCACCCTAAACGTCACGCTATGAAATAGGTCTTAATCAACACCCGATAGGGGCTCTCAATGATCTTCTCAATTTCAGGCGCACTCGAAAAAGCCGAAAAGATACAATCCGGAACCTTCGTAGGTTTAAACATATGGGAACGCCAACATATCGAGGAGTGGGTTAGGGAGAACCCTGAAATATTAGGTGAAGACCTACTCGTTCTCACGATTGAATTCGATAGATTTGTGAACAGCAGCGACCGTCTCGATTTACTCGCGCTAGACCGTGACGGCAATTTGGTTGTTGTGGAACTCAAGAGGGATTCTGCCGCCGGATACGCTGACCTTCAGGCAATCAGGTACGCCGCGATGGTTTCTTCCATGACTATCGATAAGCTCATCCCTTATTACACTGCGTATCGCCAGAAATACTACGGTGTGCAGCTAAGTGAAACCGATGCTAGAAGCCAAATCATCGAATTTATCGAATCAGAACAGTTCACAGAGATTTCCTCTAAACCACGGATCATCCTTTGTTCGGAGGGCTTCTCTCCAGAAATCACAACAACGGTTCTGTGGCTTCGAGATTCTCAGATAGACATTAGTTGCGTTAAGATTACCCCGTATAAAGTGGGCGATAAGATCATAATTGTGCCGAAGATAGTGATACCTCTAGAAGAAGCGAAGCAGTATCTAATCAATATCAAGGTAAAAGAAGAAAAGATTGAGCAGTCGGTGCACAAGTACCGACCCAGAACAATGCGGGTTTTGATCGAAAACAAGCTAGTCAACGCTGGAGATATTATTTACCTCAAGAATGGGTTGCCTTCTTGGGTTCATTATGTCGATGGCGATCCTACGTTTGTGGCTACAATCACTGGGAAGCTGGGTCAAAAAGATGCCGTCCAATGGAAAAAGGACGGGCTGGAATACTCGGTCTCAGCATTAGCGTGGATCATATTCAAAAACTTACATCCAGAGCATAAAGATCCAGGCGGAGTGAATGGAAGCTGGCATTGGGTCAATTCTGATGGAACCCCGCTTTGGAATATTGCGGAGGACTTCCTCAACAAGCCTGAGGCCAATTGAGTACTGTGGGACGGGCTATTCGATAATCCTTGCCACCACATCGTGCTCGTGCGACTCGGTAATCTCTGCGCGGTAGAAGGTGCCGGGGACGAGCGCCTCGTGCGGGCCGAAGTCATTGATCAGCACCTTGCCGTCGATCTCCGGGGCATGCAGCGCGGTGCGGCCCTGCCACAGCAGCGGCGTCTCGTCGCTCTCTCCCTCCACCAGCACATCCACCTCCCTGCCCACCCACGCGGCCTTGGCCTTGGCGCTGATCTTCTGTTGCAGCTTCATCAGCCTGCGCCGCCGCGCCTCAATCGTTCGCTTCGGCACCTTCAGCGCCTCATCCAGCGTGAACGCCGCCGCACCCTCCTCGTCCGAATAGCCAAAGACTCCCAGCCAATCAATCTTCGCCGCCGCAATAAAATCGCATAGCTGCTTGAAGTCCTCCGCCGTCTCGCCGGGAAATCCGACGATAAACGTGCTGCGCAGGACGATTCCCGGAACAATCGCCCGCGCCTTCTCGATCAGCCGCAGAAAGACCTCCGGTGTGCCGCCGCGTTTCATCCGCTTCAGCACGCTGGGCGATGCGTGCTGCAACGGCACATCGAGATACTTGGCAATGGTGTCGTGCCGCGCCATCGTCTCCAGCAGGCGCGTCGTCACCTTGTTGGGATACGCGTAGAGGAAACGCAGCCACTTCAGCCCCGGCAGCACGGCCAGCGCGTCCAGCAGCGTGGCGAGCCCATCTTTCAACTCCAGGTCTTCGCCGTAACAAGTCGTGTCCTGACCGATGAGCGTGATCTCGCGCACGCCCTGCGCGATCAGCCGCTCCGCCTCGGCGACGATGGACTCCAGAGGCCGCGAGCGGAACTTGCCGCGCAGTTGCGGGATGATGCAGAAGCTGCATGGATGGTCGCATCCCTCGGCGATCTTGATGTAGGCCGACGA
The DNA here is from genome assembly GCA_963767315.1 of uncultured Acidobacteriaceae bacterium. Classification (GTDB taxonomy): domain Bacteria; phylum Acidobacteriota; class Terriglobia; order Terriglobales; family Acidobacteriaceae; genus Edaphobacter. Next base: position 62,573 of record CAVYDK010000022.1, read on the forward strand.
GCGCGGCGTGGTGAGGATGCGCGGCGTCGCGTCGCTGTAGAGATACTCCGGCAGCGCAGCGGTCGCGCCACCCCAATGCGCGCGCGAGAAGCGGCCCGATCTTTCACGTGCATCACCTTCCGGCCGCGAGTTTGAATGCACTTTGGACGAAGACAAATGCGGGGATTCCTTCGACAGGCTCAGGACAGGCTCTTCGACTGCGTCGCTCGCATTGCGAGCGACTCCGCTCAGGATGACAGTGTTATTTTGAGTCCGCATCTGCGCGCCAAACTCAGTCGGATGCGAGTGCTGGTGTACCGCGCTGGCAGCGCGACTGACGAGAATGTTGAAGGGCGAGGCTAACTCCGTAGGCGCGGCGGGAGCGGTCAGGCCGGCGGCTTCGAGGATTGATTCCAGCTCGCCGGTGCCGAGGACTGCATCGACCTCGGGAATGTTGCGGCGAATCTCATCGCGGTATCGCTCGACGAGGCAGCCGGCGACGATCAGCCGCCGGGCTTTGCCGCCATTCTCGCGTTTGTGCTGCGCCATTTCGAGGATTGCGTTCACCGACTCCTGCTTGGCCGAGTCGATGAAGCTGCATGTGTTGACGACCAGAATCTCGGCGTCCTCGGCGCGCGCGGTCAACTGGCCGCCGGCGCGGTCGAGCAGCCCCATCATCACCTCGGAGTCGACCAGGTTTTTCGGACAGCCCAGCGAGACGAAGCCGATGGTTGGGCGCGCGGAGCGGTGCTTCGCGGCATCGTTCAAAGGCCCGGTGGATAGTTCGAGGACGGAAGACGGCACAGTTTCATGGTAGCAGTGCGAGATGAAGTCCCGGGGCTGAAGCCCCTTGTTGCATAGCCCTGTATTCGTGGGGCTGAAGCCCCACGCTCCCTCCGAAGACAGGACTAAAGTCCCGCCCCTTCAAAACAGGAACTGATTCAGAGATTCCTAGCGGTTGGTGTAGGACTTGAAGCCGGCCAGCAGACCTTCGGCGAAGCGCTTTGCCTGGCCCGCGATGGAGGCGATCTTCTGCGCGGGGCCGCGGATGCCGTTGCCGATCGCTTCGACGGCCTCGACGGTCGCGGTCAGGGCCGCGGAGACCATTCCGTCTACGCGCGCGACCTGGCGCTGGGTGCGCAGATTGGCGTCGGCCAGCGTCTCTTCGAAGTGCTGCGCGGTGCCGCGCACAAGGTCGCTGGTCTCCAGCAGGTTGTCGGCGATGGCGCGCACCTTGGGCGCGGTCTCCGTGACCAGGGACTGCGCGGAGCGGCTGATCTCGGCGGCCGATTCGATCAGCGGAAGCGCCTTCTGCTTCAGCTCGTCAACCGTATCCGTCAGGCCCTTGATCGCCTTGACGGAGCGGGCCGCGAGGACGGCCACAGCGATGGCCTGCACCACCATGGCCAGCGCAACCAGCCCGATAAAGATGGTCAGAAGATTGGTATTGATATCGGAGACAGCATCCGTTCCCTGGAACCACATCGCCAGCATCGCCATTCGTCCCCTTCCGTACGGCCTGAACCCCGCACTCACGGCAGATGCGAAAGTGCGGTGACCTCAGGGGCTAAAGCCCCCATTATTTTGCGGCCTATTGGCACGGCTGAAGCCGTGCCCTTAAGCAAAGCTGCCCTCCGGCACCCTGCTAAGACTGCGGCTCGGTGGTTGTGTTGATATAGGCGTCCTTGCCCGCCTCGACGGCGGCCTCGACCTTGGCCTGCTGCTCGTTGATGAGGCTCTTGCCCTTTTCGACGTACTGGGTCCACTGGGTACGGCCCTTGTCGTAGTACTCGCGGCCCTTGTCGATGGTCTCCTTGGCCTGGCGCTTGCCCTCCTCGACCAGCTCAGAGGCCTTCTGCCTGCCCTGCTCGACGCACTCCGCAGCCTTTTCCTTGGCCTCGCGCGCGGCGTTCAAGAGGTCCTCGCGGGTCTCTTTGCCGGCCTTCGGCGCGTACAGCACGCCGATCACGGCGCCGATGCCCAGCCCGGCCAGAAACCATCCCAGTCCACATGATCCGCATCCGCATTCGTTGTCTGCCATTGTCTTCTCCTGTCCAGCTTTGAGGTGAGTCGGTTGTTCTTCTTCGTTATACGATGCCCGTTGTCCGCACTCCACCTGGGATGCTAACTATAGTACCTCTTGAAGCGACATAGCGATTGTGAATGGGTCAAAATGCCGCCCGAGCAAAGTGGTGGATGTACCGCTCCGGCCCCGCCTCGGCAAGTTCCAATGAATTGCCGGGTGCCCTATTAATTTGTCCGGGGAGAGCATCGTCCGGATTCTCTCCTGCATAAGGTAGTCGTCGGCAGCGCGACTTTCTTACACATTCAACGTCATCTCATGCGCAGAGTTTGCAGCGTTCTGTGCGCCAAACGAAGCAGACGAGACTTATTTCTTTGCCTTGCCGGCGGATTTTCCGGCGGCGGGCTTTGCCGGCGGTTTTGCCTTAGCTGCGGATTTTGGTTTGTCGGCTTTCTTTGCCAATGGCTTGGCGGATGGCTTTGGCTTAGGCCCCGATTTCGGTTTGGCTGCCGGCTTCGCAACGGGCTTTGCCGATGGCTTTGGCTTTGCCTCCGATTTCGACCTGGCGGCAGGCTTTGCCTCCGGCTTCGACGCGGCGGCTTCAGCGGCATCGGCTTCAGCCTGCCGGCGCAGGGCATGAAGCACGACGCGGAACATCTCTTCCTCGGGGGCGGGCTTGCCGGTCCAGATCTCGAACTGCCGCGCGCCCTGGTGGACGAACATCTCAATGCCGGTAATGTAGGGGATGGACAACTGGCGGGCAAGGTGGATCAGCGGCGTCTCCAGCGGGTTGTAGACCAGGTCGAAGACCAGCTTGGTGTTGAGGTCCTTGGCCTCCAGCAGGGGCGCGGCCTTGTTGCCGGCCATGCCGACCGGCGTGGCGTTGACGATGGCGTCGAAGGGCGTCTTGGCAAGGGCCTCCAGGCGGATGGTCTTGGAGCCGGACTGGCGCGCCAGTTTCTGCGCGGTCTCTGCGGTGCGGTTGAGGATGAAGATGGATGCACCCTTCTCGCGCAGGCCGAAGACGGCGGCGCGCGCCGCTCCTCCCGCGCCCAGCACCAGAATCCTGGCGCCGGCCAGCGGCATTCGCTTCTCCAGCGGGCCGGTGATGCCCGCCACGTCGGTGTTGAAGCCGTAGAGTTTGCCGTCCTGCGCGCGCAGCACCGTGTTGCACGCGCCAATCCTGGCCGAGAGCGGATCGGTGCGCTCCAGATGCGACAGAATCTCCTGCTTCAGCGGCATGGTGACGCTGATGCCCTGGATGGGGATCTCGTGCACCAGCTTCAGCAGGTCGGAGAGCCGGGTGGTCTGCAGCGCCAGATAGACGGCGTTGACCGTCTCGCGGCGGAAGGCCGTGTTCATCATGATGGGCGAGAGCGAGCTGCGGATGGGGTTGCCCGCCACGCCGTAGACCTTGGTGGCGGCGTCGACCTGCTCGATGCGGTAGGTCTCGATCAGGGTGCGGGCGGCGATCTGGCCCGGGCCGGTCTCCTCGCCCAGGGTGGCGGCGGCGAAGGTGAAGGCCGAACCGGCGCGTACGCCAAGCACGCGCGAGATGATTCCCGCGTCGCCCATGCAGATGCCGATGATGTTGGAGTGGTCGTTCATGCGCTCCAGAAAGCGGATGAGCGTGAGGTTGTCGACCAGAGCCCTGGCGGTGGGGACGACCTTGATGAAGTCGGGGTGGAAGGCCTCGATGCGGGTGAAGATGCTGTCCAGATCGCGCGTTCCGGTGAAGTCGTGATGGCTGATGAGGAGGCCAATGCCGGTGTCGCGCAGCTTCTGCAGGTCGGCTTTCTTCATGGCTTCGGCGGATTCCAGTTCCAGGTCCACAAGGTGGAACCCAGCCGCCGCACACTTTGTGAGGACTTCGAGTTCGGCGGCCAGCGAGCCGGCGAATTTACCGCCATTGGCGACGCGTCAACAGGTGGCGATGCCGGTGGCGACCGTGTTGTCTGCGAAGAACTGCCTGAACCTGGGCAGCGCCAGCAGGGGCTTCTCCAGGTAATCCAGGCGAAACTCGAGGAACGGCGTCTCCTTGACCACCGAGGAGGCCTTTTCGATCATCTCCGCGGGCGTGGAGCCAGCGATGGCGACGCACACCTTGGCGATGCGGGAGCGGAGGAAGTGGGAAGCGAGGCCGGGAACGTTCAAACTCATAGGCGCAATCGGGTATCTTACAGAGCAATCGGTCAGGATGCAACTTTTCCAGTAAATCTCTGGAATTGCGAAGGTTAGGCTCGAAATCGAATCCAGTTGGCGACCCCTTAGTCCAGCCCACTAACATTGACGGAGACGAAGGAGAAAAGTCTCAACAAACGAGGAACTTATCTGCTCCTGCCCGGCACGGCAGAGCGGTGGAACCATAAAATGGGTTCGTGACGAAGCGACTGAAAAACCCCGAGGGGGACGATCTGCTGTGTTCTGTTGGCCTGGGCCACGGACGGCGCGTCGATATGATTCGCGCGCCGGGCTGGCTGCGCTACGCGTGGCTGCGTCACGGCTTCAGCACGCGCGTTGGAGGCGTCTCCACCATCTACGATTCGGGCGCAGGGGTTGGGTCGCTCAACCTCGGTTGGACACGGCAGGACGATCCGGCCAACGTAGCCGAGAACCGCAGACGGTTTATGGCAGAGGTCGCTGGCAAGGCGGAGCAGGTTGCGGGCGGGACGACGCAGGCCGGAACCACTTCCCGCTCCCGTCCTGTTGTTCCCTGTTCCCTGTCCCCTGCTCCCTATCTGGTGACGCTGCGCCAGTTCCACTCGGGTATGATTCGCGTCGTGGAGGCCGAAGATCGCGCGCAGCCCGCCCGCCTGCAAACCGGCGACGGACGCGCCGTGCTGCGCGGCGATGGGATGATGACGGACGTCCCCGGCGTCCTTCTCGGCATTCAGACCGCGGACTGCGTCCCGATCCTGGTGGCCGACGTGCGCGGGCGCGCGGTGGCGGCCTTCCACGCAGGCTGGCGCGGCACACTGGCGCGCATCGTGGAGCGCGGCATCGGGACCATGCGCCTGCACTACGGATCGCGCCCGCAGGACCTGGTGGCCGTGGTGGGGCCGTCCATCGGCCCGTGCTGCTACGCGGTCGGCGAGGAGGTGCGCCACGAGTTCGAGTCGCAGTTTGCATACGCGCGCGAGCTCTTCAGCGAGGTCCACGACTCCAACCCGGTGCGGAAGAAATATCCGATGCTGTTTTTGACCGCGCGCGCTCCGGGCCACAGCAACATTGGCCCGCAGATCCATCTCGACCTATGGGAGGCAAACCGCCGCCAACTACTCGACGCAGGCGTTCCGGCAAGGCGCATCACGGTCATCGGCGAGTGTACGGCCTGCGCGGGGGTGGGGACCGCAGCCGGAAGAAAATACTTCTCCCACCGCGCGGAGAGCGGCTTCACGGGCAGAATGATGGCCGTCGTCGGCGTTGCAAACGATTGATTGGGCGCACAACTCAGCGGGGAGATTGTTGCGGCGGGAACGCGGGAGCGGCGGCAGGCGTTGCTGCTGGAGGTGTGGCGGTAGGTGCGGCCTTCGGATGTCTGTGGAAGACGATGCGGATGAGGTCGGGCGCGAACTCGTAAAACTGGCCGCCCAGCGCGCCGAAGAGCGTGACCTCGGTGCCGTTCTCCAGGGTCAGCGCAATGCCGCGCTGGTTGGCCGGGTAGTACGCGTTGGAGATGGCGCCGGAGATGTAGTTGCCCAGCACGTTCGAGACGTTGAACTGCGTCTTCCCGTTGTCGCCGTGGCATACAAACGTGGAGAGAGCGGCGACCCAGATGCGGCCCTTGATGGAGCCGGTCCCCTTGCGGAAGTAGCGCGGGTCCTGGTGCAGCAACTGGGGCAGCAGAGCGTTGCCGATCAGCTCGCCGTTGACGTTGTCGGCGTAGTTGGCGCCGACGCGCTTGAAGTAGCCGGAAGGCCCCCAGCCGTAGCCGCTGTTGCTGTCGACCAGCTCGCTGTATCCTCCGCCAATGACAAAGGCCCAGCCAAAGTAGAAGGGATTGACAGCTTCATGCAGCGCGAGGTCCCACTTCTGGCGGCCGGTGAGCGGCAGGGCCTGGCCGTTCAGCACCACGTTGAAGTTGGGAACCACGCCGAGCAGATGCTGCTGCTCCTCCAGCTTCAACTGCCGCTCCGATTTGTTGTGCTCTTCCTGCTTCGTCTCGGAGCCCGTCGCGGTTGCTGCAGGAGGCGTGGAGGCAGGGGTCGGGGCAACTGCCGGTGTAGCCGAGGGTCCGGTGGCAGGCGCGGCCTCTTGCGACGACGAGGAAGACGCGGATGCAGCCGGAGCGCCGTTCTGCGGTCCGGGAGCATCCGGCAGCGCGAGCGCCACCGACTCAACCGGCTGCAAGAGTTGTGTCTGCGCTTGCGCCAGTGCAGCAAAAGGAAGCAGCAGGACTGCGGCCATCGCTGCAACAAGCCTGGGGGAAATGAGTGGTCTCACCTTGTTAGTTTATCGCATTGGCTTCCTTGCATGCGTAGAACACGCGCGCAGACAAGGCCGATTCGTGGCGCCACGGTTTGGGCGTGCATGCGCAGGGTGCGGTAGGCTGGATCGATGAGGACAATGCGATGAAGTTTGAGATGGACAAGACGCCCGCGCGCCAGATCTACAACCTGCTGATCGGGCTGGTGGCGCCGCGGCCCATCGCCTGGGTGACCAGCATGGATGAAAATGGCCGCCTGAACGCCGCGCCGTTCAGCGCGTACAACTACCTGTGCACCGATCCGCCGATCGTCGGCCTCGGCGTGATGAACCGGCCCGGACGCGGCTCCATCCCCAAGGACACGGCGCGAAACATTCGCCGCATGGGAGAGTTCGTCATCAATGTGGTGACCGAAGACCTGATCGAGAAGATGAACGTCTGCGCCACCGACTTCCCCGCCGAGGTCAACGAACTGGAGATGGCGGGCCTGACCACCGCGCCATCGTCGGTCGTCAAAGTCCCGCGCATCGCCGAGGCCCACGCCGCGCTGGAGTGCACCGAGTTCACCACCATGGAGATCGGCCGCTCGCGCATCATCCTGGGCCGCGTCGTCGCCATGTACGTCGAAGACCGCTTCATCGACCCGCCCGTCGACGGCCACGGCCCCTACATCCACGCCGAAGAACTGCACGCCATGGGGCGGATGAATGGCCTGGGAAACTACGTCAGGACACGCGACGCTTTCCTCACCGTCCCGCGCATCTCGTATGAGGAGTGGCAAAAGGGCAAACGCTAGGGCCGTTACTCCGCCTACTCCAGGTATCGCTTGACCCACGGGTCGCCGGAGCGGACCAGCTCCTCGGTCGTTCCGTGGAATGCGATCTTCCCCTCGTTGAGCAGAAGGAACTTCATGCCTTCGTCGATGCCGTGGTCCGGGCCGTTCTTGGGCAGAGGCTTCATGCCGCCGGTTGCGGGATCGAAACGGTTGGCCGCAAGGATGAACGCGTCCTGCAGGCGGTGCGTCACCATCAGCGAGGTGGTATGCGAGACGTCGCGCTGCTTCATCACCAGTTCGATGATGGTGGTCGAGGTGATGGGATCGAGCCCGCCGGTGGGCGAGTCGTAGAGGATCAGGTCGGGGTGGCTGACGATGGCGCGCGCAATCGAGACGCGGCGGCGCATTCCGCCCGAAAGCTCGGAGGGGAACTTGTCGATGGCGGCCTCCAGCTCGACGAACTTCAGCGCCTCCACCACGCGCGTGTGCGCTTCGTCTTCCGGCACGTGCTCTTCGTGCAGGCGGTAGGCCACATTCTCCTCAACGTTGAGCGAGTCGAAGAGCGCCGACTCCTGGAAGACCATGCCGATGCGCGCGCGCAGGGCGTACAGTTCCCGCCGCCGCAGCTTGTCGATGTCCTCGCCGAAGACGCGGATTGTGCCTGAGTCGGGCTTGAGCAGCCCGTTCGCCAGCTTCAGCAGAACCGACTTGCCGCATCCCGCCGGACCAAGCAGGACCAGCGTCTGTCCGCGCTCCACCGAGAACGATATCTCCTGCAAGACGGGCTTGCCCTCGAAGGCAATCGACACATCATCGAACTGCACCACTGGAGTCTTGGCGCCGGACGGTTCCATGGTTGCAACAGCGGTGCTGGGAAGGTCGTCAGACATAAGAGGGGCTGAAAAGACTGCTACTCCAAAATACGTTGACCTCGGGGGCTAAAGCCCAATTCATTTTGCAGAGCTTATCGGCACGGCTGAAGCCGTGCCCTTAACAAAACTGCATTTACAGCACAGGCATGGGCGCTCTCAACTGCCGAAGATGCCGATCATAAGGCGGGTGACGATGAAGTTGACGACGATGATGAAGACCGAGGAGACGACCACCGCCTGTGTGGTGGCGCGGCCCACGCCCTGCGTTCCGCCGGTGGTCCTCATGCCGAAGTAGCAGCCCACGGTGGCGATAATGAAGCCGGAAAAGAGCGGCTTGGTGAGGCCCTGCACGATGTCGCCATGCACCAGGCTGGCATAGGAGCTGTGCAGGTAGGAGCTGGCGTTGAGTCCCAGCATGCCGACGCTGACCAGCGCGCCGCCCGCGATACCCACCGCATCAGCGATGATGGTGAGAAAGAAGAGCATGAAGATGGTGGCGATCAGGCGCGGGGTGACCAGCTTGCGGATGGGGTCGGTGCCCAGCGCGCGCATCGCGTCGATCTGCTCAGTCACCTTCATCGAGCCAATCTCGGAGGCCATGCCGGCGGCGTTGCGGCCCGAAACCATCAGCCCGGTCAGCACCGGGCCAAGCTCCTTCACCATGGAGAGCGAGACCAGCGAGCCGGTCTTGCTGACGGCGCCGAACTCCTGCAGCGCGGTGACGGACTGTAGCGCCAGCACGCAGCCGGTGAAGAAGCCGCTGAGGATGATGATGGGCATTGAGCCCACGCCGATGGAGTCCATCTGGGTGAAGATATCGTCCCAGTAGAGCGGCCGCGAGAATATGTCGGCAATCGCCCTGCCCGACAGGATGGAGTACTCCTGCACGGTGGCGACCTGCTTCTTGATGAAAACCTCTGGCGACAGGATGGACATATCTTCTGTGGCTCAGGTTATCAGATGCGGCAACCGCCCCGCTGAGCTTTGGCCCTCCCGCCAGACTCTCGGCCCGGAGACCACCCCGCTGCTCGCCAGCTCTTCTGCGTGGCCTCGAAGCCGTTGAAAGTGAGAAGATGGAGGAATGCTTGAAGCGGGCACGGCGGAGACGATGTTGGCGGCGGTGTTGTATGGCAGCGAGGACCTGCGCATGGAGCGGATTCCGGTTCCGCAGATCGGCGCGGGCGAGCTGCTGCTGCGGGTGGGCGCGGCGCTGACCTGCGGCACCGACCTCAAGGTCTACCGGCGCGGCTATCACGCCATGATGCTGAAGCCGCCGGTGGTCTTTGGCCACGAGGTGGCCGGCGTGGTGGCCGAGGTGGGCTCCGGGGTGAAGAACTTCCGCGTGGGCGACCGCGTTCTGCCGCTCAACTCCGCGCCCTGCGATGCCTGTTATTTCTGCAACCACGGGCAGCAGAACCTGTGCCAGGACCTGCTCTTCAACAACGGGGCCTACGCCGAGTACATGCGGATTCCGGCGCGCATCGTGGAGAAGAACACGCTGCATGTACCGGACAATGTGCCGCTGCAAAACGCCGCGCTCACCGAGCCGCTGGCCTGCGTCATACTCGGCCTGGAGGCGTCGGGCGCGCGCGCGGGCGACACCATGGTCGTCATCGGAGCAGGGCCGATTGGCCTGATGTTCCTGCATGCAGCCCAACTGAGCGGCATACGGGTGATCGCGGTGGTGAAGCGCGAGGACCAGGTCGCGGCGGCACGCCACTTCGGGGCCACGGACGTGGTGCGGATCAGCACAGGCGTGGACACCGTGGCCGCGGTGCGCGCGCTGACCGATGACTCGCGCGGCGCGGACGTCGTCATCGAGGCGGTGGCCCGGCCCGCCACATGGGAGCAGGCCGTCGGAATGGTGCGCAAGGGCGGCGTGGTGAACTTCTTCGGCGGCCCACCCAAAGGCACCGTCGTCGGCCTGGACACCAACCGGCTGCACTACGGAGACATCACGCTGAAGGCGACCTTCCACCTTACGCCCGCCACCGCGCGCTCGGCCTTCGGGCTCATCACCAGCGGGCAGTTCAAGTCCGCCGAGTTCATCACGCGCACGGCCAGCCTGAATGAAGTTCCCGCCGTCTTCCAGCGCATGATGACGCGCAGCGCGGACAATGTGCGCGACATCAAGACAGCCATCTTTCCCGATGAAAACGAGGCCAATGGCCTCAGGCCCAGCGGTAAGGAGCCATCCGGCGGCGGGAGCAGGCAATGAGTGGGCCGCTGGATGCGACCGGCGAGACCCACGCGGCCGACTCGCTCGACGGCGCACCAGCCCAGTATCTGACCCCGCAGGACAGGCCCACGCTGGACGAGGCGCGCGCCTGGTGCCACCAGCTGGCCAGCTCGCACTACGAGAACTTCCACGTTGCGACGTTTTTTTTGCCCCGCCGCATGCGTCCGCACTTCGAGGGCCTCTACGCCTTCTGCCGCGTATCGGACGACCTGGGCGATGAGGTCGGCGACACGGCAACCGCGCTTCGCCTGCTGAACACCTGGGGCGGGTTGCTCGATCAGTGCTACGACGCGCCCGCGCAGTCGCGCCATCCCGTCTTCGTCGCGCTGCACGAGACCATCGCCGCCTGCGACCTGCCGCGCGGCCTCTTCCACGATCTGCTGCACGCATTTAAGCAGGACCAGATCAAGACCCGCTACGACACGTGGGACGAGGCCGTGGAGTACTCGCGCTACTCGGCCAATCCCGTGGGCCGGCTTGTGCTGATGGTTTGCGGCTACCGCGACGAGGCGCGCGCGCGGCTCTCCGACAAGATATGCACCGCGCTGCAACTGGCCAACTTCTGGCAGGACGCCGTGCGCGATTCGGAGATTGGCCGCCGCTACATTCCCACTGAGTTTATGCTGCGCTTCGGCGTGGCCGAGGGCCAGATCGAAGGCCGCGTCTTCACCCCGGAGTTCGGCGCAATGATGCACGAGCTGGCGGAGCGCACGCGAGAGATGCTGCACCAGGGCTCCGCGCTCAGCATCGCCGTGGACGATGAGCTGCGCGTCACCCTCGACCTCTTCCGCAAGGGCGGCGAGGCCATCCTGGACGGCATCGCGGCGCAGAAGTACGACGTGCTGCGCGGACGGCCGGTGGTGACACGGCGCAAGAAGCTGATGTTGCTCTCTGGCGCGTTGCTGGACAAGCTGCGAACGCGGCAGGCGGCAGGGGGCCGTGCGGCATGAGCCAAGCGGACGGCAGAAACGTGGATGCGCGAACGGCTGCGGCCTACGCGTTCTGCCGTGTCATCGCGCGCCGCGAGGCGAAGAACTTCTACTGGGCCTTTCGCGTTCTGCCGCGCCATAAGAGCGACGCCATGTGCGCTGTCTATGCCTTCATGCGCCGCGCCGACGACATCGCGGACGACGAGTCGAAGCCGCTGGACGCCCGCCGCGCAGAGATGAACTTGTGGCTCGAAGCGTGGCGCGCGGCGAGGAGTTCCGCAACAAATGGTTTTTCGTCCAGCACAGACGAAGACCTCGTCTTCCTTGCCCTCAGCGACACACAGCGCCGCTTCAATGTCCCGGATTCCCTCCTTGAGGAACTCGTCGCCGGTACGACGATGGACCTCGAAGCCTCGAACCTCGAAACCTGATCCGGCACCCATCCAGACCTATGCCACCTTCGACGACCTCTACCGCTACTGCTACCTGGTGGCATCGGTCGTCGGCCTGGTCTGCATCCGCATCTTCGGATACAGCGACCCGCGCGCGGAAAACCTCGCCGAAGAGACCGGCGTGGCCTTTCAGTTGACCAACATTCTGCGCGATGTAAAGGAAGACGTGGAGAGGGGCCGCGTGTATCTCCCCCTTGATCTGCTCGACGAGTTCGGCGAGACAGTGGATGAGCTGCGCAGCCTCGCCGCCGGCCGTGCCATGACCGAGCGCGAGCGCGCCATGCTGGCCACGCTGGCCATTCGAGCGGAGAAGTACTACCTCGCCGCGGGCAAGCTGACTCCGCTGCTGGACCGCGACAGCCGAGCCGCAATGTGGGTGCTGGTGACGATCTATCACCGCCTGCTGGCCCGCATCGCAGAGCGCAGGATGGAGGTCTTCGGCGAACGCATTGCCCTCTCCACCGCCGAGAAGCTCGCCGTTCTTCTTCGTGGAGCTACAATGGCCGCATGGAACCGCGTGGCAGAGTGAAGCGCGCCTCCGACCTGCGCCGCCGGGCCGCGGATGCACGGCCCACCGACGTCGTCGTGGTGGGCGCGGGCGTGGCCGGGCTGGCCGCGGCTGTTGCGCTGGCGGGCGACGGCGCGTCGGTGACGCTGCTGGAGCGGCGTGCCTTCGTCGGCGGCCGTGCCTACTCCTACCTCCATCCCACGCTGGGCGAGACCATCGACTCGCAGCACGTCGTCCTGGGCTGCTGCACCAACTTTTTGCAGTTGATTGAGCAGGCGGCCGCGGAGTGGTCCATTCGCTGGTACGACGAGCTTTGTTTTCTGGAGCCATCCGCCGCCGGGACCCCGCGCCGCAGTTGGATCAGGCCCGGAAGCCTGCCCGCGCCCGCGCACCAGGCCGTCAGCTTCTGGCGCGCGCCCATGCTGGGCCTGCGCGACAAGGCCGCCATCGCATCGGGGATGGCGCGCTTCCTGCGCGGCTATCCCACGAGCGACGCGGAGAGCTTCGCGGCTTGGCTCAAGCGCACCCGCCAAACCGGCCTCGCCATCCGCCACTTCTGGGAGCCCATCGTCACCGGCGCGCTCAACGACACTCCGGAAAATTGTTCCGTGAAGTACGCGGGCAAGATCTTTCACGAGGCCTTTCTGCGCTCGCCACAGGCCGGCCGCCTGGGCATTCCCACCAAGCCGATGAGCGAGTTCTTCGAGCCGGTGGTAAAGCTGGCGCGCCGGCTGGGCGTCGATCTTCGCCTGAACACGGGCGTGGATGCAATTGCGCGAACGCCGGAGGGCCGATGGAAGGTCCGCACCGGCGAGACGGAGCTGGAGACCGGCGCAGTAGTGCTGGCCACCGGCCTCCGCCACACCGAGCGGTTGATGAACACGCTGGCCGGCGCAGGCGCAACGCCCGGCGCGTACAAGCCCTTCGAGTTCGAGCGCTTCGTCTCCGCGCCCATCACCACCATCCATCTCTGGTACGACCGCGAGGTCGCCGACCTCGACCACGCGGTTCTGCTCGACACGCGCATCCAGTGGCTCTTTGCCAAGTCGCGCATTCGCGGATGGGACCCTTCGCTCGGCAGCTACCTGGAGCTGGTCGTCAGCGCCTCGTGGCCGGAGATCGCCATGTCGCGCGAAGAGATTCTCGCATCGGCGCTCGGCGAGGCCGGGCTCTTCTTCCCCGCCATTCGCGAGGCGCGTCTGATGAAGAGCGAAGTGCTGAAGGAGGCGCGCGCAACCTTCTCGGTGACGCCGGGGCTGGACGCAGTTCCGCCCGCCGCAGACCACCGCCTACCCGCGCCTCTACGTCGCCGGAGACTGGACCGCGACCGAGTGGCCCTCCACCATGGAGGGCGCCGTGCGCAGCGGTCGCCTGGTGGCCGGCGAAGTCGCCGGCGACCGCACCCTCTTCCTCGCCCCCGAGACCCCCGCCACCGGCCTCATGCGCTGGCTCAGCCGCAGCTAGAGCGGAACCAGAGTAACAGTGCCCAAGCGAAGAGCATAGAAGGTGGCTTTTTCTTGAGGAAAAAGCCACTCGGCGGGATTGCCCCAGGGGTATACCTACTCTGGTTCCGCTATAGCGCATCCCATCGCGATAAAGCCGCGATGAATGGGGCACCCGGACAATCCCAAGATATCTTACCGTCCAGTCTCAGGGGCTACTGGAGACATTTTTCGCACGACATTTGTCATTGCTGCAACCATGGAACCCACATCGCTGAGATTCAAAGGTAAAACGAGGGTATTGCCCGCTTTTGCCAGCTTGCCGAACTCGGGGATGTACTGTTCGGCAACTCGAAGCTGCACAGCCTCAAACCCACCGGGATTTTTAATAGAGTTTGCAACGAGCTGAATCCCCTCGGCAGTTGCTTGGGCGACTGCCAGAATTGCGGCGGCTTGACCTTCAGCTTGGTTAATCTGCTGTTGTTTATATCCTTCAGATGCCTTGATGACTTTCTGCTTATCGCCTTCGGCAGCGTTGATAACAGAATCACGTACGCCTTCGGACTGGAGTATTACGGCACGTTTCTCGCGTTCCGCCCGCATCTGCTTTTCCATTGCCGCCAACACATCCTGAGGCGGCATGATGTTTTTAATCTCGTACCGCAATACCTTCACGCCCCATGCTTCCGACGCCTTGTCCAGCTCCGTTACAACGGAGATGTTAATATGCGTTCTCTCCTCGAACGTTCGGTCCAGTTCAATCTTTCCGATTTCACTTCTTAGCGTCGTCTGAGCAAGCTGCGTTATGGCAAATTCAAAATTGGTAATTCCATACGATGCATTCTTAGGATCGAAAATCTTGAAATACATGATGCCATCGACCCTAACCTGTACATTATCGCGAGTGATGCAGGTCTGTTCCGGAATTTCCATAGCTCGTTCTTTAAGAGTTTGCCGGTAACGAATAACATCCACAAATGGCAACAGGATGCAGAAACCCGCACCCAGCGTGGAGTGGTATTTGCCCAAACGTTCAACAACATACGCACTTTGCTGTGGAACAACTACAGCCGTCTTGGCAAGCAGGACAAGTACGAATACGGCAGAGATTAGAGCGACGACTAAAAGAACGGACATACTCCCCCTTACGAAGTGGCTGAATTCGGTTGAACTGCATCTGCGTCAGAGTTTACAGAGAGCGGGCAAACCTCCAGGGCAATACCGATACTGCGCACAACCCGGCATCGCTGACCCATTGCCAAATCGCTAGGGCCAAGGTTGCGGGCGCTCCAAGTGGTGCCTCTCATCTGTACCTGTCCCTTGGAATCTAGAGAAATGTTTTCAGCCGCTATCGCAATCTGACCACTGAGGTCGTCAATATCCGGCAAGCTGGAATGCGGCCTGAATCTTTGGACCAATTTGGGACGGAATAGGATGGCAGAAGTAAGTGATATGCTTGAAAATAGCAGCCACTGCAACCACGCCGGACCGCCTAAACCGAGTCCAGCGATAGCACCGATAATAATAGCGGTGCCTCCGAAGAATACAAAGTAAAAGCCGCCTACTCCCGACACCTCAACAAGAAGCAAGACAAAGCCGAGTATTATCCATAGCCACCAATCCACTTTTCACCTGACCTTGTAAAACAAGATTGCGATACTCGTGAAGAGACCCAGCGCTGCCTGCCATACGATTCATATGAGAGGATTTAGGGCAAATCGATGCGAAGGAAAGCCTATACCCCTTTTTGTCCCATGTAAAGTGTTAGAGGCGGGTGGCCCAGCCACGATAACATTTCGGGTGCCCCATTCATGCGCGTTGTTTGCACATGGGTGGGGTCGATGGGCGGGCATTCGCGAAGCGAACGGCTCCCGCTCAAACTCACTCTTCGGAATTTACGCGGTGGTGTCTTTGGCTGAGGCGAGTTTTTCCTCTGCCTGGCGGGTCATGGCGTTGGCGTAGTCGTACTTGGCGGCGTCGTCGCCGGCCTGCTGCCACATCTTCGCGCCCTCGGCCAGCTCCTGTTGGGCCTCGGCGGTGTCGATCTCGCTGGGAAGCACCGCGGTCTCGGCCAGGATGGTGACCCGCTCGGGAAGCACCTCGACGAATCCCCACGCGACGAAGAACTTGCGGTCGCCCGAGGTGCCACCGTGCAGGCGCACCTCGCCCGCGCCCAGCTCCGCCAGCAGCGGCGCAGCGCCGTAGAGCGCCTCCAGATAGCCCGAACTGGACGGCAACTCCACCGACTCCGCCGTGGCATCCAGCAGCAGGCGGTCCGGGCTCACCAGCCGCACCGCCAACAACCCCGAATTTGAAGTTGCTTCCGCCATCGTTCGCCTACTCTTGCCGCGTGCACTCAGGGGCTAAAGCCCCTTTGATTTTGCGGCCTTTATCGGCATCCTTCGACTTCGCTCAGGACAGGCTCTAAAGCCGTGCCCTTAACAAGACCTGCGGCGCTTGCGGACGGGCTAAAGCCCGTCCCTTTCAAAACCTAACTCAGCTATCAATGCTTGCCTCAGCCATCTCGATTTTGTCTTTACTCACAACTCACAACTGTTCTTACACCGTCTGCTTCATCTTCTCTGCCGCGGCCTGCACATCCTCGATGCCGCCCTTCAGGTAGAACGCCTGCTCGGGGATGGCGTCGTGCTTGCCTTCGATGATCTCCTTGAAGCTGCGCACCGTGTCGGCGACCTTGACATACGCGCCGGGAATTCCGGTGAATACTTCGGCCACATGGAAGGGCTGCGAGAGAAAGCGCTGGACTTTGCGGGCTCGCGCAACCGTTGTCTTGTCCTCTTCGGAGAGCTCGTCGATGCCAAGGATGGCGATGATGTCCTGCAGGTCCTTGTAGCGCTGCAGAATCTTCTTGACGCCCTGCGCCACGTCGTAGTGTTCCTGGCCGACGATGCGCGGCGACAGAATGCGCGAGGTGGAGGCCAGAGGATCGACCGCGGGATAGATTCCCAGCTCGGAGAGCGGCCGCGAGAGCACGGTGGTTGCGTCCAGGTGGGCAAAGGTGGTCGCCGGGGCCGGATCGGTGAGGTCGTCGGCGGGCACATAGACCGCCTGCACCGATGTGACCGATCCCTTCTTGGTGGAGGTGATGCGCTCCTGCAACTCGCCCATCTCGGTGGCCAGGTTCGGCTGGTAGCCGACGGCGGAGGGCATGCGCCCAAGCAGCGTGGAGACCTCGGAGCCGGCCTGCGTGAAGCGGAAGATGTTGTCGATGAAGAGCAGTGTGTCCGCTCCCTCGACGTCGCGGAAGTGCTCGGCGACGGTGAGGCCGGTGAGCGCAACGCGCAGGCGCGCGCCGGGAGGCTCGGTCATCTGGCCATAGATCAGCGTCGCTTTGCTCTTGGCGAAGTCCTTCAGGTCGATGACGCCCGACTCCTGGAACTCTATCCACAGGTCGTTGCCCTCGCGCGTTCGCTCGCCCACGCCGGCGAAGACGGAGAAGCCGCCGTGGTTGCTGGCGACGTTGTTGATGAGCTCCTGGATGATGACCGTCTTGCCCACGCCCGCGCCGCCGAAGAGGCCGATCTTTCCGCCCTTGAGGAACGGCTGGATCAGGTCGATCACCTTGATGCCGGTCTCGAACATCTCCTCGCTGGTGGACTGCTCGTCGAAGGCCGGCGCCGGGCGATGGATCGGCATATGGAACTCGGATGTGATGGGGCCCAGCTCGTCGACCGGATCGCCCAGCACGTTCATCACGCGGCCCAGCGTTCCGCGGCCCACGGGAATGGTGATCCCCGCGCCGGTGTCGATGGCCATCATGCCGCGCACCATGCCATCGGTGGGCGCCATGGCGACGCAACGCACGCGTCCCTCGCCCAGGTGCTGCTGCACCTCGACGATCACGGACATCGGCTTGGGCACAACGAAGTCGTCGCTGACGATGCGCAGCGCCTGATAGATGGGCGGCATGGTCTTCTCTTCGAACTGCACATCAACGGCCGGCCCGCTGACGGAAATCACTCGTCCAATATTCTCTGCCATAGTCTCTTCGTTCCCAATTCCTTCTGTTTGCAATAACCCGACGCAAAACTAAAACCATTCCACGAACTATTGCGCCGCTGCTCCGCTGACAATTTCGATTATTTCCTTGGTGATCGCAGCCTGACGCACACGGTTCATGGTGAGGCTCAAGCTGTCGATCAAATCTTCCGCGTTCTTGGTGGCCGCGTCGGTGGCCGTCATGCGCGCAGCGTGTTCCGCGGCCGCCGACTCCAGCAGCGCATGAAAGATCTGCGTGGTCACATACTGCGGCATCAGGTTGCGGAACAACTGCTCCGGCGCCTGGTCGTAGATGTAGTCCACCTCGGCGGTGCCAAACTTCGCCTCCGACTCGGCAGCCT
The DNA here is from genome assembly GCA_963767315.1 of uncultured Acidobacteriaceae bacterium. Classification (GTDB taxonomy): domain Bacteria; phylum Acidobacteriota; class Terriglobia; order Terriglobales; family Acidobacteriaceae; genus Edaphobacter. Next base: position 80,579 of record CAVYDK010000022.1, read on the forward strand.
TGTCTTCCATCTCGAATACCGAGACGCCTGCGCTGCTGGCAGCCAGCGCCGCCGCCTCGCGCTGCTCCTCGCTCATCTCCTGGGCCGCGGTAATCTCTCGCGAGCCGAGCTGGCGGATGGGCAACAGCTTCTCCACCACCAGGCGCTGCGAGATCACGCTCTTGAACTCGTTGTAGACCAGGTAGACCGAATCGATCTCCGCGCGCTGGTAGCGCTCGACGATGGAACGGACCATCGCTGACACGTCGTCGAAATCCACCCGCAGCAGCAGGCCGGGATGCTCCGCCACCACCTCGATGGGCTGCGCGCGATGGCGCACCGTTTCGTAGTGGGTGGATTGGTCGTTGTCGTAGTGCTGCTCGGTCTTCTCGTAGTTCGCCGCGGCAATCTTTTTTTTGTAGAGCGCGATCGCCTTCTTGCCCACCGGCTCCAAGTCGATGGTCTGGCCCAGCGCGCGCCGCTGGTCGATGAAGCGCTGTGCCGCCTTGCCGATGTTGGCGTTGAACGCCCCGGCAAAACCCTTGTCACCCGCGATCACAATCGCCAGCACGTTCTTCTCTTCGCGCTCGATCAGCAGGGGATGCAGGATCTCGCCCGTCTGCTCGTTGTAGAGGTCTGTGCGGCGCACCAGCGACACCAGCACAGTGGCTAGCATCCGCGCATAGGGGCGGGCGCGCATGGCGCGGTCCTGCGCGCGGCGCAGCTTGGCCGCCGACACCATCTTCATGGCCTTGGTGATCTGCCGCGTGTTCTTCACGCTGCGGATGCGTCGCCGTAGATCGAGTACATTCGCCATGGTTTACTTTGCCGCTGCCAGTTCCTTCCGACCCGCTTCCCTCTTGCTCTTCAGGTCCGCGAGGAATGTTGTTTTGTAGTCTTTGATGGCGTCGGTCAGCCGCTTCCGGATGTCGTCGTCCAGCGCCTTCTTGGTGGCAATGTCGGTCAGAATCGCGGGCGCGGAGTTTTCCAGATAGGGATAGAAGCCGTCCTCGAAGGCGCGCAGGTCGGCGACCTCAACGTCGTCCAGCAGGCCGTTGACGCCGGCGAAGAGAATGGCCACCTGCTTTTCCACCGTGAGCGGCTGGAACTGTGGCTGCTTGAGCAACTCGGTGAGGCGCGCGCCGCGGTTCAACTGTTGCAGCGTGACCTTGTCCAGGTCGGAGCCGAACTGCGAGAACGCGGCGAGCTCGCGGTACTGCGCCAGGTCCAGCTTCAACGTGGAACCCACCTGCTTGGTCGCCTTGATGGCCGCGGCAAAGCCCACGCGCGAGACCGAGAGGCCGACGTTGACCGCGGGCCGCACGCCGGAGTTGAAGAGGTCGGTCTCCAGGAAGATCTGCCCGTCGGTAATCGAGATGACATTGGTCGGAATGTACGCCGAAACGTCGCCCGCCTGCGTCTCGATGATCGGCAGCGCGGTCAGGCTTCCGCCGCCCTGCTTGTCGGAGAGCTTCGAAGCGCGCTCCAAAAGGCGCGAGTGCAGATAGAAGACATCGCCGGGATAGGCCTCGCGACCGGGCGGACGGCGCAGCAGCAGCGAGATCTCGCGATAGCTTACCGCATGCTTGGAGAGGTCGTCATAGATCACCAGCGCATGGCGTTTCGAGTCGCGGAAGTACTCGCCCATGGCGCACGCCGCGAACGGAGCGAGGTATTGCATCGGCGCCGGCTCGGACGCGGTGGCCGCGACGACGATGGTGTACGTCATCGCGCCGTGCTCCTGCAGCGTTTTGACGATCTGCGCCACCGACGAGCGCTTCTGCCCGATGGCGCAGTAGATGCAGATCAGGTCCTTGCCCGCGGAGTTGATGATGGTGTCCAGCGCGATGGCCGTTTTGCCAGTCTGTCGGTCGCCGATCAACAGCTCGCGCTGGCCGCGCCCGATGGGAATCATGGTGTCGATGGCCTTGATGCCGGTGTACATCGCCTCGCGCACGCCCTGTCGGTCGATGACGCCCGGCGCCAGCCGCTCCACCGGCAGCGAGTGTGCGGTGACGATCTCCCCCCGGTCGTCGATCGGTTCGCCCAGCGCATTCACCACGCGCCCGATCATTCCCTCGCCCACCGGCACGGACATGATGGTGCCTGTGCGCTTGACTTCGTCGCCCTCTTTGATCTGGGTGTAGTCGCCCAGCAGCACGGCGCCCACCTCGGACTCGTCCAGGTTCATGGCCAGTCCGGCCACGCCGTGGGGGAACTCGATCAGCTCGCCCGCCATCACTTTGTCCAGGCCATGCACGCGCGCAATGCCGTCGCCCAGCGAGATCACCGTGCCGACCTCATCCACCTGGATGCGCTGCTCGTAGTTCTCAATCTGCTGGCGGAGCAGCGTGGTTATCTCGTCCGCGTTGATCTTTGCCATGTCTTCCCTGCCCTCGATCCAATCCTGAATCCCAACTCAAATTCCGTGTTTCTAAATCCCGAATCTATGCGTTCACCAGCTTCTGTTTGAGCTGCTGCAACTGGCCGCGCACCGATCCGTCATAGACGGTCGATCCGATCTCCACAACCGCGCCGCCGAGAAGCGAGGCGTCTTCCGCGTAACGGGCGCGAACGCGCTCCCCGGCCAGCTTCGCGATCTGCGCCTCCAACTGCGCGCGGTCCTCCTGGTTCAGCGGACGCGCGCTGGTGATGCGCGCCTCGGTTGCGCCCGCGTGCTCGTCCACCACCTGCTTGTACTCGGTCAGAATCTCGTCCAGCTCCGTCAGGCGGTGGTGCTCCAGAATGACGGCGATAAAGTTCCGCACCTGGGGAAACATCGCGATGCGGCCGGCAATCGCGTCCAGCACCTTCAACTTGGCGGCCATCTCAAGCGAGGGGTTTTGCAGTATCTCGCGCAGTTCATTGCTGCCCGCCAGGGTCTGGGCAAAGTCGCTCATCTGCTGCTGGGCAGTGTTCGCATCCAGCCGCGCCGACTCCGCAACCTCGGCGAATGCGCGCGCGTAGCGTGGAGCAGAGCTGGCCATCAGTTCTGTCCCTTCTTCGGATCGTCGCCCGTCAGCCGCTGCGCGAAGCCCTGCACCAGCAGCCGGTCTGTCTCCGCCGAGATCGCCAGCTTGTGCGCCGCCTGCTCGATCGCCAGAACGGCCGCGTACTGCTGCAGTTGCTTCTGCGCGTGGCTGGCCGCCGACGCGATCTCCTGCTCCGCAGCCGCCAGAATCTTGATCTTCTCGTCCTCCACCGTGGCCTTGATGCTCTGCTCCGCCCTGGCCGCATCCTGCTCCGCCAGCGCACGCATCGCCGCGATTTCGCCGTCCAGCTTGCCCAGCCGCTCTTCCACGCCGCTCAACCGCTCGCGCGCCTCTTCGGTCGCCGTTCGCGCGTCCACCAGGCTCTTCTGGATTGCCGCGGTGCGACTGCTAGGGACCATTTCGGGGAACATCTTCGGCAGAATCTTCACTACCGCAAACGCGATCCCAACCGCGAGCAGCGCAAAGTTCCCCAACACCGACAAAGTTGAGGCACGATCGGTGCCAATGCCCAACTCCTTGCCCAGCCAGACCACGGAGGGCGACTTGAGATACTCGTCGTCCCCACTCTGTTCCGGCTGGTTTGTCTGCTCCTGCGGAGTGCTCTTCTCCGGCGTCTGCGCCGTTGGCGTACTTGCGTTCCCCACCGGTGTCTGCGCCGCAGCCGCTGCCTGCGCGCGCACCGCCCGCACATGGACCCCCATCCCAAGCAGGACCGCCAGCGTCAGCACGGCCAGCAAATTGCGCGTCAGGTTTTTCTTCACTGTGCCGCCTCCGGTCGAGTTCCGGACGGCATCACCGCTCGCACAATCTGTTCGCTCAACTCCGCACAGACCCCATCGATCCGCAGTTGCGCGATGGCCACGCTCTGTTCGATCTCGCCTTTCGCCGCCTTCACCTTTTCCGCGGTCGCCGCGCGCGCATCCGCCAAGGCCTGGTCGCGCTGCGCGCTCCACTGCTTCAGCTTCCCCTCGCGCTCAGCCAGGATCTCCGCCCGCGCCCTGCGCAGCCTGTCTTCACAGTCCGCTGTCCTGGCCTCGGCCGCAGAGATGGCACCGCGCGCCTGTTCCACAGCTCCGGTCGTGCGCGCGCGCCGTTCGGCCAGCACGCGGTCCAGAGGACGCCGGACAAGCAGGCCATAGGCAACCACCAGGAGCAGAAACAGGACCATGGTCGGCACAGCGCCGAGCGCAAGTCCACCGAGTTGATTCAGTATTTCATCCATGATTGGGGCGGGCGCGGGGCGGCAAAACCCCTTGAAATGCAGGGAAGGACGCGGCCTTGCACACTTTGGGTACAGCTATTTTCTAGCAAAGCGCGGAGGCGAGTGTCAAACCTCGCAGGAGCGATAATCGGGCGTCTTAGGCGGTATCCGCGCAAAAGGCAGCGCAGGGTTCGCCCGAAAAAATAGCCTTTGACAATCGCGCAAAGAAGCCTAGACTTTAAATACCACCAAGACCCGATGTCCAGGGTCGTACAGGTCGCGTGCAAGGGGACACCACCTCCGCTCCCCGACAGGCGGCCTGTTCTGTTTAACCCCGCTCCCGCGCTGGACAGCCACACTTCCGAACGGTTTGTCCGCATCTCTCCGCCGGCTGCTTGCAACTCACGGACTGCAACTGCTTCAACTCCGTTCGCGAAAGCGCCGGTAGCGCTCCAGCAGCGACGCCGGCCCGCGCGCCGTCAGCAGCACAAGATTACCTTCAAAACTCTTCTCGTGCACCAGCGCGCCCGCCTCCAGCGCGGCCAGCGCTGCGCCCTCCGACTGTGGCACGCGGAAGCTCGCCTCCACCAGCGGGTCCACCACCAGCGCCTCGTCGATGGCCGCCAGCAGCTCACTCAGCCCCATCTTCGTCAGCCCAGAGACAGGGACCGCGACTGGCGCGCCGCTCGTGTGAACTCCCGCGCCGACCGCAAGCCGCGCGCGCTCCTGCGGCGGCAACAGGTCGATCTTGTTCATCACCTCGATGACCGGCTTTCCCTTCACTTCCAGTTCGCCCAGGACCTTCTCCACCTGCAGCTTCTGCTCGTCGACCATTGCGCTCGATGCGTCGCGCACATGGAGGAGCACCTCGGCCCGTTCAACCTCCTCCAACGTGGCGCGGAAGCTGGTCACCAGCGTGTGCGGCAGGTTGCGGATGAAGCCCACCGTGTCGGAGATCAGAATCCTGCGGCGGCTGGGCAGTTGCAACAGCTTCAGCTTGGGATCGAGCGTGGCAAACATCTTCGACGATTCCAGCACTCCGGCCTCGGTGAGCGCATTGAAGAGCGTGCTCTTGCCCGCGTTGGTGTATCCCACCAGCGCGACCACGGGCACCGGAACGGACTCGCGCCGCTGGCGCTGCTGCCGGCGGATGCGCCGCACCGCCTCCAACTGCTCCTTCACGTGGTCGATGCGCAGGTTGATCTTGCGCCGGTCGGTTTCCAACTGCGTCTCGCCCGGCCCGCGCGTGCCGATGCCGCCGCCCAGTTGAGACATCGCCTTGCCGTGGCCGGCAAGCCGCGGCAGTTGATACTCCAACTGCGCCAGCTCCACCTGCAACTGGCCCTCGCGGGTGCGAGCGTGGCGGGCAAAGATGTCCAGGATCAACTGCGTCCGGTCGATCACGCGGCAGGGCAGCTTCTCCTCCAGATTGCGCAACTGCGAGGGCGTCAGGTCATGGTCGAAGAGCACCAGGTCCGCACCGGTCGAAGCCACTACGCCCGCAATCTCCTCCAGCTTGCCCTGTCCGACCAGGGTCGCCGCGTCCGGACGTGCGCGGCGCTGCACCAGGGTCGCCGCAATCTGCGCGCCCGCGCTGCGCGCCAACTCCTCGAACTCGGTAAGCAATGCGTCGAAGTCGAGGCCGCCAACCGCATCGCGACAGATTTCCCCATCGGTAGCAGAGGGAAACTCGTTTGCGGAGGAAGACTCTTCGTCCGCGTCGGGGGCAATCGAAGCCGCATCCCGCGCCAGACGCGCCGCCGCGCTCAACCGTCGTCGCTGTCCGGTAAACTCCACCGCGACCAGCACGGCGAGATCGTGCCCCACAGCCGCTCGCTTCTTCGTCGCAGCAGCGCGGGCCGCTGCCGCATCGTCCACAAGGCTCACCTGCGGCCTCCTGGCCATGTAGCGTCCAGTCGTACCGGTTCCGGTCTGGTCGAGGCCAGCCTTGTCTTCATGAATGTGGCCTTCAGGTTTGGAATATCGATCGCCCGCTAGAGCGGAACCAGAGTAACAGTGCCCAAGCGAAGAGCATAGAAGGTGCTTTTACTTCCACCCCAGCGACGAAGACCCGTCGCCGGGGGCCCCGGTTGAGGGAAATGCCATTCGGAGGGATTGCCCCGGGGGTATACCTACTCTGGTTCCGCTCTAGCCCGCCGCCTCGTCCAGCACCGCGCCCGCAGCCCCGGCCGGCCCGCTCTGCGTCCGCGGCTCCGGCTTACCTGCAGCCTGGCCGTCTGAGTGCGGGCCAACCCGCCCGCTCACCACGGTCGAGATCGCGTGCTTGAAGACCAACTGCTCCTGCGCGTTGTTCTCCAGCAGCACCGAGTACTTGTCGAAGGACCGGATCTTGCCGGTCAACTTCACGCCGCTCACCAGGTAGATGGTGATCGGACTCTTGTCTTTGCGGACCGTATTGAGAAACGTGTCCTGAATATTCTGTGCCGGCTTTGATTCCATGATGCCGATCTCCTTGAGTTGGTTTCTCTTGCAAAAAAGTAAAGTAAAAGGAGCGGAGCGCTCGATTGCTCCTCGCGGCGTTCAGTCCCCACAGCGGACTGCCCGCCAAATGCAACTACCAACAAGTTCACGATACAGGCCTTAAGCGCGATTATCAACACCGGCGGCCCGCATCCTCTACGCAAGCAACAGTGTTCGGAGCGTTGCGCAGCGCGGAGGTCCCACCGCCGCCGTCCATTTTTACGTTAGACGCGATGCCGAGGCAATGGATTCAGCCGTCCAGCGTTGTACCATGGCTTGCAGTGCCCAAACCCACTCCGCAACCCGTTCCCATGCTGGACTTCGCGCGCCAGTTCTCTCCCCTCCGGCAGGAGATTCTGGACGCCATCGCGAGGGTCTGCGACTCGCAGCACTTCATCCTCGGCCCCGAGGTTGCCGCCTTCGAGGCCGCCGCGGCAGCCGCCTGCACCGTGCGCTTCGCCATCGGCTGCGCCAGTGGCACCGACGCCCTCTGGCTGGCATTGGCCGCCTCTGGCATCGGCGACAGCAGTTCCGCCACGCGGGGCTCCAGTGCGCCCAATGGCGTCGTCACGACTCCGTTCAGCTTCTTCGCCACCGCCAGTGCCATCCTGCGCGTCGGGGCGCGGCCCGTCTTCGCGGACATCGACGCACGCACCTTCAACCTTTCGCCGGAGCCGGTCGCCGAGATTCTCAACGGCCCCGCAGGCAGCAGCGTCAAAGCCGTCCTGCCCGTGCATCTCTACGGCCAGTGCGCCGACTGGGACGCCTTCGCCGCCCTGCAGCGCGACCACCCCGGTCTGCTGCTGATCGAAGACGCGGCCCAGGCCTTCGGCGCGGCATGGACCTCCGCAAGCCAGACCTCAGCAGGCCAACCGGCAACCCGCCCCGCAGGCTCGCTGGGCGATGCTGCGGCGTTCAGCTTCTATCCCACAAAAAATCTCGCCGCCTTCGGAGACGCGGGCCTGGTCACCACATCCAGCGCAGAGATCGACCGCCGCATCCGCTCGTTGCGCGCGCACGGAATGTCCCGCCGCTACTTCCACGACGAGGTTGGCGGCAACTCGCGCCTCGACGAACTACAGGCCGCCGTCCTCAACGTCAAACTGCGCCACGTCGCCGAGTGGAACCGGCAACGACGCGAACGAGCCGCCCGCTACGATCAGCTCTTCCGCGGAGCCGGCCTAGCCGTCGAATGGCCAGCCGCAAGCGAGACCACCCCCGCCTGCAACGCAGTCTCCACTCAGGATGGAATAGTTCTCCCATACACCGACCCGCGCGCCACGCACGTCTTCCACCAGTACGTCATCCGCGCGCCACGCCGCGACGCCCTGCGCGACCACCTCACCGCGCAGCAGATCGGCAGCGAGATCTACTACCCCGTTCCCATCCACCTGCAAGCCGCGCTACGCGATCTTGGCTACAAGCCGGGAGACTTCCCCCACGCCGAGCGCGCCGCCGCAGAAGTCCTCGCCCTGCCCCTCTACCCCGAGCTGCGCGACGACGAGCAGCAGACCGTGGTCGAAGCCATCCGCTCCTTTTACGCCTGAATTTCAAAGCTCGAAATCATGGAAAGAGTTTGCGAGGTGGAAAACCTTCCTCGAACTCAGAAAATCCTTGCACCTTTCGATCAACGTACATCCATTTCGTTCCATCGAAGTAATAGCGCGTGTATGTGATCGTAAAGGCGGAGTCATCCTTGGCTTTGGAATTGAAGTCCGGGCGACAGGCAGCGTGCAGGATCAACTTTCCTTTTCCATCAGCAGAATCAACAAACTTCCACACAGTTTTCAGCGAATTCATCAGCTCAATCTGCTCGGTATGTCCAGTCTTTGCTTGAGTTGCTTCAAGCCAACGCAGGTGTCCGTCACCGACTTCCAACGGAAGCGTGACAGGCCCAGAATAAGAACCAAACCCAGCCGAGTAATCGACCATAACAAGGTATGTGATCTTCGAGTTGCCATACAATTTTGTCGTCTGTAGCTTTACAAGTGCTCGCTCTAACTCCAAACGATCAACGACACTGCCATCCCGCGCCATAATTTGAATTACAGCATTGTGAGGCAGATCGTTCTTGAAGATCGCCAACGCTGGATCGTCATCAATATCGATTCCGCCTGTTCCCCACATCAGGTCCAGCAGCTTCGGCGTAAGGCGAGCGTCGTCGAGTAACACCAACTCACCATCTACGCCATTCGCTCCCTTTGTGAGCGGCATTCGGAGCACTACGGAATACTGCCCCGACCCGCGCTCCTGATGCGGAATCGTCTGCCCATAAAGAAAAGGCAAACACAATAGGTGCAACGCAGCCAAGTGTCGGCCGGACGGGAGTTCTCATAGGGAGCAGTCTAATTCAAGCCGGTTCTCCCCTTACCGCTTCTTCCCTTTGCTCGTCTTCTTCACCTCGATGACGGGATGCGCCTCCGGATTATCATTGCTGCCCGCAGCAGCGACTCGCCGCACCAGGTTTCCCTCCAGCCGATAGGTCTTCTCGATCAATCTTCCCGGTGTCACGATTCCGGTCGCCGGATCGGGAACCACCACGCCAGCATCGGCGGCCAGAACCCTGTAGCTGAACGTCGGCAGCGGAGTCTGCGCCACAGCCGACTTGCCGTACGGGTCTGTCTCCAGCCTCACGGAGACCGGAAGATAGCCCTCTATATTCTTCTCGCGGAAGGCCGTCTCGTAGCGATGCATCTTCAGGTTCCAGGTAAAGACGCGCACCTGGTCGAAGTCGTAGGCCAGCCCCGCCGTATACGGCCCCAGCACGGCCAGGTAGATAGGGATGTCCTTGTTGTCCTGCTCGGCGCCGTCGTCATGCACGGTGGTCAGAACGTACGCGCCCACGAAGCGCTGTCCTTCGGCATAGCGCGTCAGCGAGTCGGGCGCATCCACATCCACATAGTGTGAGAGCAGCCAACCGGAGCGGCCCCTGGCATCGCGCGCCAGCCACCAGTCCTCCATGGCAACCGGAGGCACGGCCTCAGATTCCAGGGCATTCGCCGTTTTTACCGGGGCCGCGCCCGCCGTCACCGGCTTGGGCAGCGTCGCCCGCTCGAGCAGTTGCACCTTATCGCCCTCCGCCAGCCGGTAGAAGACCTCCGTTGTCCGGCCCGGCCTCAGGTGCAGGTTCACCTCGTCGCGCACCACTGCCGAGGCCACCGCAGGATCGTTCTTATGCGCCTCCGCCAGGGCCTTGAACTCGTCAAAAACCTCCTGCGTGGCCACCGCCTTCTCGTCGATCCAGCCCTGCTCCCCCTTCTCCGTCTGCACGCGGTAGAAGCGCCGTCCGTGCTCCAGCACCTGGAGCCGCTGGCCGTTCTCCACCGTCGCGGTGCGGTTGGAGACGGCAGCCACGCGGTCGCGAAGGTAGGTCTGCTTGGCCGTCACATACACCGATTCGGCTGCCGGCCTCGACCGCAGATGCGAGCACCCGCCCAACATCGCAGTCCACAGCGCAGCCACGCAGAGGAACGCCCCGAAACCAGGCCATATGGCGCAGCGAACCGGTCCCCGCAGGCGAAACCCCGGGACCGGCAGCACCCGGGAAAAGGGTCGAAGAGAACCATTGGGAATGTTGTCCGGCACATTTTCCAGCATACAGGGCAAAATGCCCCTCCGCGGGCCCTTCTCCGGGCTGGAGTGGGGCGGCAGGCTGAAAATGGCATTTTTCCCAGAAAATTGCCCCCTCTACCAGTTTTTTGCCGCCCCGTCCAGGGCAAAATCGCCCTCTGTTGCCAGTTCGCATTCCATTCCGTAAATTAGAGTCTTGCGCGAAGTGCCCTCTTGCGCATACAGTTGCGTACGGAAACAAAACCAATCCAGGAAAGCACTTTAGCGACACCCTGAATCCAACTCCGTCCATCGCGCAATCGGATCGGCCACATCACTCGTCAACTGGTAAGGAGGCCCACACAATGGCCAGTAAAGAAATCGAAGTCCTCGACCCTGCGGCAACGGTCGATAAGCTCAACAAGATCGCGGCAGGCCGCGCACTGAATCGCAGGCACTTCATCACCGCCCTCGGGATGACTGGAGCGGCGGCAGGCGCAGGATTGATGTCGGGTTGCACCACCACCAGTTCCGTGGCTGTCCCCACCGCTGTTGGAGCGGGCCAGATTGATATTCTCAACTTTGCCCTCAACCTCGAGTACCTGCAGGCCACCTTCTACTCCTACATCACCCAGGGTGCCGACCTGCCGTCCGCTCTCACGGTTGGCAGCGGCGCCATCACCGGCACGCTCAGCGCGCCGTTGGTCTTCACCGGAACCTACGCCTCCCAGATCACCGACCTGCTCAACGAGGTCTACTTCGACGAGTTGAACCATGTGATCGGCCTGCGCAATATCCTCGGCTCCGCGGCCATTTCCAGGCCGGCGATCAATCTCGCCGCCTTCGGCGCGATCACCGCGACCAATGCCCTCTCGATTGCAAGGATACTGGAAGACATTGGGGTCACCTCATACGTAGGCGGCATCCCTGGGCTCACCACCAGCAACGCCACCTATGCCGCGCAAATCCTCGGCGCTGAAAGCTTCCATTCCGGGGCGCTGCGCCTGATCAGCATCCAGAGCGTCGCGAACCCACCCACCGTCACCTACATGGCTGCCGCCGATGGCCTGGACGTGCCGCCGTACGACCTGGGTTCGGCAACCCTCGCAGCAGCCGGCCCAACCGCCAGCGGCGGATTCTATCCCACCTACGGTGGTGCGGCCGTGCCCGGCACCACCGGCACCGCCTCCACCGGATCCTTCATCGGGACCCCCGGCACCTACAGCTCTAACGCCATCGCCTACGCCCGGACCTACCAGCAGGTCCTCGCGCTTCTCTACGGCACAGGCACAGCGCTTGCATCTTCCAACGTCTCGGGCGGCTTCTTCCCCAGCGGAGTGAACGGCAACCTCAAACTCGTCTAAGCCATGGAAGGACGCACTCGGACCTGAACTCGACGCGGGCATCGCATTTCATCATGACCCAATCTCTTCGCACAACTCGCAAGTCTACTGACAAGGAGGCCAACGAAATGGCCAGCAGCAATGACATCGAAGTCCTCGATCCCACGGCAACGGTCGAGAAGCTCAAGAACATCGTATCCAAAGTCGCCCTGAATCGCAGGCACTTCATGGCTGCCCTCGGAGCGGCTGGCATCGCTGCTGGCACGAGATTGGGATCGGGTCCGGTTGCACGCGCTCAGCAACCCACACCCAACGGCTTTGCGCAGATCGACGTCATCAACTTTCTGCTCAATATCAAGTACCTCAAGGCGACGTTCTACTCCTACGTCACTACGGGCGCCGATCTTCCGGGCTCGAGCTATGTCACCCTGGCCTCGGGCCAGGTCTACAACGCTCCGGGCAAGATTTCCTTCTCCGGCACCAACGCCGCGCAGATCGCCGATATGTTCAACGAGATGTACTACGATGAGCTGAATCAACTGATCGACCTGCGCAATCTCCTCGGCGTCGCCTCCGTTCCCAGGACGACCATGAACCTGCTGGGCAACTCCGTCGCGAACGCAACCTACGTGACGCCTTCCGGCACCGTGATTAGCACCGGGGCGCAGGCCATCGGCCAGGCCCGGATGTTGGAAGACATCAGCGTCACAGCCTTCGCAGGCGCGCTCTCGTATCTCACCGGGCCCAGTCTCGCCATCGCCACCCAGATCCTGGCCGTCGACGGATGCCATGCGGCCGCGCTTCGCCTGGCCTCCATCCAGACCGGAGCAGCGTATCAAGGGACGCTGTACCAGAGCTCCTTCCAGATAGGGACCAACGGAACCAACATTGTAACCGCGATACTCGCCTCGACGGCCGCCGTCGTAGGCGATATCATAACTGCCCCCGGTTTGATTCCAGCGGGCGCGGTGATCACAGCGATTACCCCCGCCGCAAACAAGACACCCACCGGCGTGGTCATCAACACCAGCAAGGTCATCACGGGGGTGAACAGCATCGCCGGGCTGGCGGTCGGACAACCCATCACTGGGACCGGCATTCCGGCCAACACGTACATCGCGGCTCCGGCACCCTCCGGCACAACGATCAACATCTCGAATGCCGTCACCGCCACCCCAACAGCAATCACACCCACCGGCTACATCACCGCCGGCAGCACTTCCATCACGGGTGTGTCGAGCATCTCCGGATTGACCGTCGGGCAGCCCATCACGTCCTCGACAACCGCAGTCGTTGGACAAGTCCTTGGAGTCATCCCGGCCGGCACAACCATCACGGCGGCCAGCGGCACCACAATTACCATGTCTCAGGCCGCCGCTGCCACGGGCTCGGTCACAATCACCGGCATCGTCACCAACGGCAGCACCACCCTCACGCCGGTGTCGAGCACCACCGGGTTGGCGACCGGGCAGGTCATCACCGGAGCCGGCATCCCCTCAGGAACGAAGATCTCGACCATCGGCACCACTGTCACGTTGTCGGCGAAGGCCACCGCCACCAGCGCATTCCCAACCACCACCTCATTCAACGGCATCGTCAACGCCACTATGCCCACTTCTTTAACAGCGCCCACTTCGAGCAACAATCCGGCCGTCATCACTCAAGTGACGAGCGCCGCCGGTGTGCCGGGCACAGCCGGATTGGGATTGGCGGTCGGGCAGCCACTTACCGCACCCGGCATCAATCCGGGAGCGACCATCACGGCGATCGGCGCCAACACGGTCACGATGTCGCAGCCCGCCACCGCTAGCAGCGTCGTCACACCCACCGGCACCGTTACCGCCGGCAGCAACGTCATCACGAATGTTACAAACGTCACCGGAGTGGTTGTCGGGCAGGTCATCGCCGGACCGACAATCTCATTCACAGCCATCACCACCAACGCCAGCGCCTCCCTCACAAGCGTGTCGAACACCTTTTCATTCACAGCCATTACCACCTCCGGCAGCGCCTCCCTCACGAGCGTGGCGAGCACCTTCTCATTCACAGCCATTACCACCTCCGGCAGCGCCTCCCTCACGAGTGTATCGAGCCTCACCGGGTTGGCGGTCGGGCAGGTCCTTACTGGAGCCGGCATCCCTGCCAGCACAACCATCATTGCGCTCAGCGGCACCACAATCACGATGTCGGCGAAGGCCACCGCCACCGTCAGCACGGCAGAGACCATCACCAGCAGCACTAGCCTGGCGGTCGGGCAGATACTCACTGGAGCCGGCATCCCTGCCAACACAGCCATCAGTGCGATCAGCGGCACCACAATCACGATGTCGGCAAACGCCACCGCCACCGTCAGCACGGCAGTGACCATCACCAGCAGCGCTAGCCTGGCGGTCGGGCAGGTCCTCTCCGCACCAGTCTCATTCACAGGCATTACCACCAGCGGCAGCCCCACCCTCACGGGTGTATCGAGCGTCACCGGGTTGGCGGCTGGGCAGGGCCTCACAGGAACCGGCATCCCTGCCAACACAGTCATCTCGTCGATTGTCACCACGGCGCCCTTCTCAATCACGATGTCGGCAAACGCCAACTACACCATCACCACGGCAGAGCCCATCACCAGCACCGGACCCATCCCGCTCAATACAACCATCAGTTCGATCAGCGGCACCACAATCACGATGTCGGCGGCCGCCAACGCCACTATCAGCTCTGCAATGACCGTCGTCAGCTCCGGCCCCGTCCCATACAACGCGACCATCACGAGCGTCGGCGCCACGGCGCCCTACTCGATTACGATGTCGGCGCCCGCCAACGTTACCCCAGCACCGATCGTAATCTCAGGGGTCACCACCGCCGGCAGCAACACGATCACGAATGCGTGGGGGGTGGGGGCATCCGGCACGGCGAACCCCACCGGGTTTGTGGCCGGACAGCCCCTTACCGGAGTCGGCATTCCCACGGGTGCGACCATCACGTCGTGGGGCACCGTGTACCCCTACTCGATTACGATGTCTCAGAACGCCACCGCCACCCTAGCACCAGTCACATTTACAGGCGTCACCACCAGCGGCAGCCCCACCCTCACGGATGTATCGAGCGTCACCGGGTTGGCGGCCGGGCAGGCCCTGACTGGAACCGGCATCCCTGCCAACTCAGTGATCTCGGCGATAAACAGCACGGCGCCCTACACAATCACGATGGTGTCGGCGACTACTGGAGCGGCGGCAAACGCCACCCTCACCGTAACCGCGCTATCGACCATCACCACGTCCGAGATCATAAGCTTCCCCGCGGGATCGACCCTCACCTGCCTCTCCCCGGAGCCCATCACCAGTGGAGGAGAGGTCCTGACCAGTCCCACGGTAAGCACAGTGAGCAGTCCCGCAGCCGAGACCCTCACCGTTGGACAAGGCACCATCACCATCTCGGAAGCCACCCTTACCACAGGGAGTGGCACAGCCACCGTCGCCACGCCGGATCCCTATGAGGTCGTGCCAGTCGACCCCCTCAGCGCGACCGCAGCCGCACTCGGCCCAGCGCTCGATACATCGAGCTCCCCGCCTGTGTATCAAGGGTTCTTCGCCACCGCCGGCACAAACAACGCCACCGGTGCCACACCCGCCGGCTTCGCCTACGCACGGACCTTCTCGCAGGTCCTTGCAGTCCTCTATGGCGGTACGGCTACAGGCACATACGAGGGCGCCTTCTATCCGGAGGGTGTCTCCGGCAACATCAACGTCGTCTAACCCATGCCGATCGCATGACTCCACGGAGTCCTGCGGTCCCGCCCAAGCAAGATTGGAAAGGCCCACATCCCGCTCAGAGATGTGGGCCTTTTCCTTGCCTCAGTGGGTCATCGCCAGGGCAACCGGCCCCGTCGGGTCAGTCCCGGTCGGGACTGACGTCGCAAAATCGAGCTTCCCCACCGTCGTCGAGTCGTAGCTGTACATGGTCAGGTCGGGCGACCCGCCATTGGCCGCAGCCAGCAGATAATCGCCACTGCCGTCCACCGCCAGCGCCGTCACCGCGCTCCCGCTCTGATAGGGCGACCCGCTCAACACCGTCAAGGAACCGCCGCTGGCGATACTGAACCCGGAGATGGTGTTGCTTCCCCGGTTGGCCACATAGACATCGGTGCCCGCGGTATTGACCGCCACCGAGTAGGGCTGCGTCCCCGTAGTAAACGGCGATCCGCTCACCGACGTCAGTGCCCCCCCCGAACCAATCGTGTACACCGCCAGCCCGCCTGCGGGCCCGCTCCTGGCAATGAAGAGAAGTGTGCTGTCCGGACTCACCGCCAGTGCATTGTCGCTGTTGTTCGATGCCGCTCCCAGCGAGAGCGATAGAGGAACAGACACGGCGCCGGACGACGTATTGAAGGGATACACCACATCGCCCGCAGTGCCCAGCGCAAGAAACAGATAGCCGCCATTGGGCGCAAACTTCACCCCATGCGCGACGACAGTAGTACCCAGCGGCACCGGGTAGGTGATGGGGGTGTCCTGCGTCAGCACGCCGGTACTGGAGTTGATCTGAAACTCTTCCAGCGAAATATCGTTCTGGTCCAGCGCGAACAGCCACTGTCCATCGGGCGAGATGTCCATCGACGCAACCGCAGCGTACCCCACGGCGCCGCCGCCGTTCAGCGCGCTCAGCGCCCCCGAACTGGAGTCGATCGCAAACGCATAGATCGCCGCGTTGCCTGCGACAAACAAAATCGAGTTGGCGGGATTCACCGCCACCGCCGTGGGACTAAACCCCAGCGAGTAAGGCGTACCTGTCACCGCAGTCAGCGTCCCCGTGCCCACCGCAAATCCGCTCACCGTCAGCGCAGTCCCGTTCGCAACATACACATAGTTATTCGTCGGAGTGGTACTGCTGCCGTTCTTCGACCCCGGATAGACCCAGAACCCGGCGCATCCCGTCGTCCAACAGAGGGCCACCAGGCCCAACGCCGCCGCCACTCGCCGAAGCAAACCCATCATCAGCCCGTTCCCTTCAAGTTCTCTCTATTCGACTTTACTCCCAGTTAAACATCACCCGCTGCCGCTGCAAAAAAACAAGAAAAAGCGGCCCATCGCTGGACCGCTATTTCCTTCCCCTCTGAGATCACGCGAGGTCGAAGCGATCGAGATCCATCACCTTGCTCCAGGCTGCCACGAAGTCACGCACGAACACCTGCTGCGAGTCGCCGCATGCATAGACTTCCGCGAGGGCCCGAAGCTGAGAGTTCGAACCGAAGACGAGATCGACGACGGTGCCCGTCCATTTGGGCCCGCCGGTCGCCCGATCGCACCCTTCCAAGACGCCTTCAGATGTAACGGACTTCTGCCACTTCGTCTTCATGTCGAGGAGATTCACGAAGAAATCATTGGTCAATGTTTCCGTCCTCTTGGTGAAAACGCCAAGTTCGGAGTGCCCGAAGTTTGCATGCAAGGCGCGCAAGCCTCCGATCAGGACCGTCATCTCGGGAGCGGTCAGCGTCAGCAGGTTCGCCCGGTCCACCAGCAGTTCAGCCGCAGATCCTTCCTGCCCCATTCGCACATAGTTGCGAAACCCGTCCGCAATCGGCTCCAGTACAGCGAAGGAGGCCGCATCTGTCTGCTCCTGCGACGCATCCGTCCGGCCTGGCGAGAAGGGGACCTTCACGTCGTGGCCGGCCTTCTTTGCGGCTTTCTCGACCGCCGCGCAGCCGCCCAGAACGATCAGGTCGGCAAGCGAGACCTTCTTCCCACCGGGTTTGCCGCTGGATTGGGCGCCATTGAAATCCTTCTGGATCGCCTCCAGAGTCTTAACGACCTTCGCCAGTTCGGCCGGCTGGTTGACCTCCCAATCCTTCTGCGGCGCGAGGCGAATGCGCGCACCGTTGGCCCCGCCGCGCTTGTCGCTGCCGCGGAACGTAGCAGCCGACGCCCAAGCAGTCGTGACCAGTTGGGAGATGGAAAGTCCGGAGGCGAGGACCCTGGCCTTCAGGGCCGCCATATCCTGCTCCCCGATCAATTCATGATCCACGGCAGGGACGGGGTCCTGCCAGATCAGCGGCTCCGCAGGAACGAGCGGGCCGAGATACCGCGAGAGCGGACCCATGTCGCGGTGCGTCAGCTTGAACCAGGCCTTGGCGAAGGCGTCCGCGAACTCCTGCGGATTGGCAAGGTAGCGCCTCGCGATCTTCTCATAGGCCGGGTCCACTCTCAGAGAGAGGTCCGTCGTGAACATGATGGGCGCGTGCTTCTTCGACGGGTCGTGAGCGTCCGGCACGGTGGCCGTTGCAGATGCGTCCTTGGGCGTCCATTGGTAAGCCCCGGCAGGGCTCTTGGTGAGTTCCCATTCATGGCCGAACAGGTTCTCCAGGTAGTTGCTGTCCCACTTCACGGGGTTGGCGGTCCATGCGCCCTCCAACCCGCTGCCGATCGCATCGGGGCCTTTGCCGCTGCCAAAGGTGCTTGTCCAGCCCAGGCCCTGCTCTTCGATGCCGGCACCCTCGGGTACTGGACCGACATACTTGTTCGGATCGGCGGCGCCATGAGCTTTGCCGAAGGTGTGTCCGCCCGCAATCAGGGCGACCGTCTCCTCGTCGTTCATTGCCATGCGCGCGAAGGTCTCCCGAATGTCCTTGATCGCGGCGACTGGGTCCGGCTTGCCATTGGGGCCTTCCGGATTCACATAGATCAGGCCCATTTGAACAGCGCCAAGAGGATTTTCGAGCTGACGGTCGCCGCTGTAGCGTTCGTCTCCCAGCCACTTGCCCTCAGGCCCCCAGTAAATACTCTCATCCGGCTCCCAGATGTCCTCGCGCCCGCCGCCGAAACCGAAGGTCTTCAATCCCATCGACTCCAGCGCCACATTACCAGCGAGAACAATCAGGTCGGCCCAGGAGAGTTTCCGGCCGTATTTCTGCTTGATCGGCCAGATCAATCGCCGCGCCTTGTCCAGGCTCACGTTGTCCGGCCAACTGTTGAGGGGGGCAAATCGCTGCGCTCCGGAGCCCGCGCCGCCGCGACCATCGGCGATGCGGTAGGTGCCGGCGCTATGCCACGCCATACGGATGAAGAACGGCCCATAGTGGCCGTAGTCCGCAGGCCACCAGTCCTGCGAGTCCGTCATCAAAGCACGGAGGTCCTTGATCACCGCATCCAGATCGAGGCCCCTGAACTCCTCAGCGTAATTGAACGCCTCGCCCATGGGATTGGACAGTGGGCAGTGCTGGTGCAGGGGCTTCAGGTCCAGTTGATTGGGCCACCAGTCTGCGTTCGTTTGGGTCCCAGCTATTGTTTTGCGAACACCGCTTGAGAATGGGCACTTTGTTTCGTCCGCCATGCATCACCTCGATTTCGTCTTTGCTGTTCCACTAACAACCGGCAACCATCTCTAGTTCAGCCGTTCCTTGTGCGTCTTGTCCGAGCGGGCGTCCAGCGGCTTGCGTCCGGCAAAGCCGTCCTCCGGCGTATGCCAGTAGCCGATCTCCTTCTCGCCCAGCTTCCAGCACAGCAGGACCTCCTTGCCCTCCATCACCGAAGGAAAGTCCAGCAGCCCCTTCTCCAGGTCTTTGACCTGCACCCCGATCTCGTCCATCTCGGCCAGCGTGTCGCGGGCCTCCTGCAACGCCTTCTCGCGCTCTACCCGCCGCCGCGCCGCCTGGGCCACATCCACGCGCATCCCACCCGCCAGGAATATCCGCTGGTTCAGCTCCTGCATCTCCATCTCCAGCTCGCCGGCACGCGTTCCCGCCGCCTGCGCCCTGCGCAACAGCGCCTCCAGTACCGGCAGCAGCGTCTGGGCCTCGCTCAATGTGAATGTTCTGCTCAACGTTTGATCTCCATCATGCGGTCCAGCGCAACACGCGCCCAGTGCTTCACTTTGTCTTCTACTTGGATGCGGTTCACCACGCGCCCGTCTATTAGATTCTCCAGCGCCCACGCAAGATGCTGGGGAGAAATGCGATACATAGTCGTGCACAGGCAGCCCGACTCATCCAGCGTAATCACCCGCTTGCCCAGCGGCGCAAACCGCTCGGCCAGCCGGTTCACCAAGTGGATCTCCGTGGCCACGGCAAAGCTCGACCCCTCCGGCGCCTGCTCGATCAACTGGATGATGCGCTCGGTCGAGCCCAGCGCGTCGGCCTTCTGGCAGACCTCCCAGCGGCACTCGGGATGCACCACCACCTGCATCCCCGGCTCCTCGCGGCGGACGCGGTCCACATGCTCCGGCAGAAACCGCTGATGCACACTGCAATGGCCCTTCCACAGGATGACCTTCGCCGCGCGCAGCCGCGCCGGCGTTACGCCGCCGTTGATCTGGTATGGGCCCCACACCACCATCTCGTCCAATGGAATCCCCAACGCATACGCCGTGTTCCGGCCCAGGTGCTGGTCGGGCAAAAACAGTACCTTGCCCACGCGCCGGAAGGCCCACTCAAACGCCGCCCGCGCATTCGACGAGGTACACACCAGCCCTCCCCGCTCGCCGCAGAAGGCCTTGATCTCCGCCGTCGAATTTATATACGTCAGCGGCAGAATCCCCTCGCCCGCCGTCACCCGCAGTCGCTCCAGCGACTCCCAGCAGTCCTCCACCTGGCCGATCTCGGCCATGTCGGCCATGGAGCAGCCCGCATTCAGGTCCGGCAGAATCACCTGCTGCCAGGGACGCGCCAGAACGTCCGCCGTCTCGGCCATAAAGCGCACGCCGCAGAAGACCATGGTTCGCGCGTTCGACTCGGCGGCGGCCTTCGCGAGCTTATAGCTGTCACCGGTAAAGTCGGCGAAGCGGACCACCTCGTCGCGCTGGTAGTGGTGCCCCAGCACAACCGCCTGCGCGCCCAGCCTGGCGCGTGCCGCACCGATCCGCGCGTCCATCGTCTCGTCCGGCTGCACCAGGTAGTGGTCCAGCGAACACGCCTCGCCCACAGTCTGCACCGGGGCCTCGTCAAGTAACAGTCCATTCATGCTATGCCGCCTTCAGTCTCGTCGGCGCGTCCGCACCTGCTGAACGCAGAGAGATTCGCACCGCGAAACGGGGATGTTGAAAGCACTTACCAGCCCGGGCGTGCAGCGGACTCACCTGTGCGGCCCCTGCTCGGAGCCGTCACCCAATCCGCGGGGATGTTGCCGCCCATTTCGCAAGCCGACCATCATACCGGCTCGTGTTTTACTCTACTATGATACCGGAAAGATGCAGTATTCGGGAACGGAGCGACTTCCATGATCGATGAACAAAAAGACCTATTCGATGCATGCATCAAGCAAGCCGAATATTTTCACAACCACTTTGATCAACGCAGGCAGTATGAGTGGAAAATCACGTTGGCGGTTTGGACGCTTTTCGTGGGCGGAATTGCATTTGTGCATCACCCTTTGTCCGTATCGCCTTGGCTGGCTGGTGTACTACTCGTCGGCTACACACTTTTGTGGCTCAAGCGCGTCTGGGAGGCTAACAATACAGATAAGGAGCTTTCCACGTATTACCAGAGGCAGGCTGATCGTGTAATGCGCGATGCTCTCTATCAGATTGAGCCGCGACCGCCTTATAAACAGCGGCCCTTTTACGACCTTACCTTTGTTACTGATTGGTCTGTGATCTTCCAGTTCATGGCAACCCTCATTCTCGCTATTCTGTTCTACAAGGTCCAAAGGTGAAGCCAGGGACTCAACGGATGCTCCACTGTCCCGTGACCGAGCAGCCCATTTGTTTCCCTCCCCGCGCAAGCCGTATCATAAGGACTCTATGCCCAGCTTTCCGGACAGCGCAGTCCTCATCCTCCTCGTCCTGCTGCTCTTCGAGCCGAAGAAGCTGCCCGAACTGGCGCGCCAGTTCGGCAAGCTGATGGCCGACTTCCGCCGCGCCTCCAACGAGTTTCGCAACCAGATGGAGGACGAGTTGCGCCTCTCCGAGCAGGCCGACCGCCAGAAGCAGATCGCCACCGCTGAAGCTGCCGCACCCGCAGTTCCTGCCATCGAAGCCGAGTCCGTGTACGCAAACCAGGACCAGCCTTCACTCGATTCCGCGCTCGATTCCTCGTCCCAATATCCACTCGATTCGACGGGTGATTCCGCGCAAGAATCCACATACGATTCCCTGCCCGAATCGGCCCGCGAAACAACTCCCGGTTCCACGACCGGGCCTGAGCCGGTCGCAGCCCCACTCCCCATCGCGATCTCCGGCGAGCCGAGCATTCTGCCTCCGTCCACAGGCCTGCCCGACGCAAACTCCGGGCAACTCCCGTTCCCCGAAGACCCCCCTGCCGAATCCCCCGCCCAGGCCGGCGTTCCGGCCCACGAACCCCCGGCCCACAATACCGAGGCAGTGCATGGCTGAGACCGGCCCCATCGACCGCGCCCGCGCCGCCCTATCCGACCGCGCGGAACTGCCCGGCATGAGCCTGATGGAACATCTGGAAGAGCTGCGCAAGCGCATCCTGCGCTCTCTCGGTTTCCTCGCGGCAGGCTTTGCCGTGGCGTATGGATTCCACAACACCCTGGTCGCCATCATCCAGAAGCCTTTGCTCGACGTCGGCCTGCGCATGACCATGACGCACCCCACCGACGCGCTGAACCTGATCCTTAAAACCTCGGCCGTTGCCGGCGCCATTCTGGCCAGCCCCTTCATCCTGTACCAGGTCTGGCTCTTTATCTCGCCCGGCATGTACGCCAACGAGAAAAAGTACGTCACCCCGTTCATGAGCGCCACGGTCGGCCTCTTCCTGGCCGGCACGTGGTTCGGCTATCGCTATGTTCTGCCTGGCGCCATTCGGATCCTGGTCATGGACTTCGGCAAGAACTTCAGCCACATGATTACGATCGACGACTACACCGGCTTCTTTCTCGCGGTCATCCTCGGCCTGGGCATCTGCTTCGAGCTGCCCATCCTGATCTTTTTCCTCGCGCTCTTCGGCATCGTCAACGCCAAGTTCCTGCTGCGTCACTTCCGCTACGCTGTGCTTGCCATCTTTCTGGTGGCCGCCATCATCTGCCCCATGCCGGACCCCTTCAGCATGTGCCTCTTCGCCAGCCCCATGCTCGCGCTCTACTTCCTCGGCGTAGGCGTCGCCTGGTTCGTCCACCCCGATCGCCGCAAACGCAAAGAAAAGTCCGCCGCATGATAGAGCCAAATCGAACTGCAAATAGAATTGTCATTCTGAGCGGAGCGAAGAATCCCCGCATTTCGCTTTTGCTGTTGCTTGTTCTTGCTCTCTTCGGCGCACCCGCGCGCGCCCAGCAGCCCACCGGACAATCCATCTACTCGCTCACGCAGCGGTTCCTCGCCGTCGCGCCCAAGCGCTTCAACGGTTCCCCCGGCCACCTTGCCGCAGAGAGCTTCATCAAAGAGCACTTCAAACCCGAGGCCGCCAAGGGCAACTTCGAGACCGACCAATTCACCGCCAACACCCCAGCCGGCCCGCAGACCATGCGCAACTACATCGTCCGCTTCCCCGGCAAAAAAGACGGCGTCATCGTCCTGGCCAGCCACTACGAGACGAACTACCCGCTGCGCGACATCGCATTCGTCGGCGCCAACGACGGGGCCTGCACCACCGCCCTGCTGATCGCAATCGGCCAGTACTTCCGCGCGCATCCACCGCAGGGCTACTCCATTTGGCTGCTCTTCGACGACGGCGAAGAGGCCGTCCGCTCCTGGTCTGAATCCGACTCGCTCTATGGCACGCGCCACATCGCCGCGCGCTGGTTCGCCGACGGCACCGCCCGCCGCATCAAGGCCGTGCTGGTGGCAGACATGATCGGCGACCGCGACCTCAACATCCTGCTGGAGACGCAGTCCACCCCCTGGCTGCGCTCCATCCTCCGCCAGGCCGCCGCCAACACCCATCACTCCGCCAACGTCTTCAAGACTGAGGGATCGGAGGAGGACGACCACATGCCCTTCCTGCAGCGCGGCATTCCCGCCATCAACGTCATCGACGTGGACTACGGCCCGCACACCGCCGCCACTCCCGACGGCTACCACCACACCGCGCAGGACACCATCGACAAGCTCAGCCCGCAGTCGTTGCAGATCTCCGCCGACCTCTTCCTCGAATCCATCCGCCTCATCAACCAGCACTGAACGGGACGCGATAGCATCAATTCGTGACCCACGCTCCCATCTCCTACTGGATCGGCTTCCACCTCGCCCTCCTTCTCCTGCTTGCCGTCGAGCTGATCTACGCCCGCCGCCAGTCGCGCCTGGGCCGCTCGCCACACGATACCGCACTCGCCGCCACGGCCCTCTGGATCGCCGCAGCCCTCGCCCTCGCCGTCTTCATCCATCACTCGCTTGGCCCCGCCGCCTCCGCGCAGTATCTCGCCGGGTACGCGATAGAGGAGTCGCTCTCCATCGACAATCTCTTCGTCTTCCTTCTCCTCTTCCGCCTCTTCCAGATCGCCCCCGCCAACCAGCCCCGCGTCCTCTTCTGGGGAGTCGCCGGCGCGGTCCTGCTGCGCGGCCTCTTCATCGCCGGGGGCCTCACACTCCTCGCCCACTTCACCTGGGTCGCCTACGCCTTCGCCGCAATCCTCCTGATCGCCGCCGTCCGCCTGCTCTTCCCCGGTGGGGCTTCCCAGCCCGAACGACCGCCCCGCTGGCTCGCATGGCTCACACGCCTGCGCCCCGTCAGCACGCGCGAGGACCGCTTCCTCGTCCGCGAGAATGGCCGCCCCACCGCGACCCTCCTACTGCTCGCCCTCATCGCCATCGAACTCTGCGACGTGGTCTTTGCGCTCGACTCGATTCCCGCCGTCCTCTCCATCACGCGCCACGCCTTCCTCGCCTACACCTCCAACATCATGGCCGTGATGGGCCTGCGCTCGCTCTACTTCGTTCTGATCGGCGCGCTCACCCGCCTGCGCTTTCTGCACTACGGCTTGGCGTCGGTGCTGGCCTTTGCCGCGCTCAAGATGCTGCTCTCACGCTGGATGGAGATCGGCCCCCTCGCCTCGCTCGCCGTTATCCTGGCGCTGCTCGCAATTACCCTCGGCGCATCGCTGTGGGTGCCCCATTCGTCGCGTTGACCGGGGTCCCCGGCGAGCGGTCTTGGCTCGCTGGGGTGGTTAGCGATGAGTGGGAACGGCGCTCCGCCTTACACCACAAACCGCAGTTCGCCGCGCCGAACAACCGAGTGCCGCGCCACGTCGGCCCGCTGGGGGAAGTCGATGCGAAAGTGCGCCCCCCGGCTCTCTTCGCGCCCCAGCGCCGCCTGCGCAATCGCCTCCGCCACCACAAGCAGGTTGCGCGCCTCCTGCGCCCTCCGCGTCATCCCCCGCGGCCCGATTTCCCGCAGCTTCGCCAATCCTGCCTGAGCCCGCTGCAGCCCCTCCTCATCGCGCAACAGCCCCGCGTCCCGCCACATCAACTTGCGCAGCTCTGCAATCCACCCCTCCACATCGGTATCAGCTCCACCCTCCACAGTTGTCTTTCCTCGAACCTCGTACCCCGAACCTTGAACCTTGTCCCCAGCCATCGCCTCTGCCGCCAGCGCCCCGAAGACCAGCCCCTCCAGCAGCGAGTTGCTGGCCAGCCGGTTCGCCCCATGCACTCCCGTGCAAGCCGCCTCGCCCGCCGCGTACAGGCCCGCCAGCGAACTTCGCCCATGCGCGTCCGTTCGGATGCCGCCCATCAAATAGTGCGCCGCCGGCCGCACCGGAATCAGGTCCCTCTCCAATTCCAGCCCATACCCCGCCAGAAACCCAGAGATTC
This sequence comes from uncultured Acidobacteriaceae bacterium, assembly GCA_963767315.1. Taxonomy (GTDB): domain Bacteria; phylum Acidobacteriota; class Terriglobia; order Terriglobales; family Acidobacteriaceae; genus Edaphobacter. The sequence continues at coordinate 105,811 of CAVYDK010000022.1, forward strand.
CTGGAAACCGCGCCTTGAGATCGAAGTTCTTTCCCGCCTCGCGCATGTCGAGATAGACCGCCCCCCCCATCCCCTCGCGCCCAATCGCACGCGCCACCACGTCCCTCGGCGCCAGTTCCATCCCCGCGTGGTAGCGCTGCATGAACCGCTCGCCGCGCTCGTTCACCAGCCACGCACCCTCGCCGCGCAGCGACTCGCTCATCAGAAACCGTGGCGCGCCATCCATCGCAAACGCCGTCGGATGGAACTGATAGAACTCCATGTCCATCAGCTCCGCTCCGGCGCGGTAGGCCATTGCAATGCCGTCGCCGGTGGCCACGGCCGGGTTGGTGGTATCGCTATAGACCTGCCCTGCGCCGCCGCTGGCCAGCAGCACCGCCCGCGCGCGCACCTCGCGCAGGCCTCCCGCCGCATCCAGCAGCGTCGCCCCCACCACGCGCCCGGCACCATCATCGTCGGAGCAGACAATCAAGTCCACCGTGGTCGCCCACTCCATCAGTTCCACGCGCTCCAGCCCGCGCAGATGCCGCAGCAGCGACACCAGGATCTCCCGCCCCGTCGCGTCCCCATTGGCATGAAGTATCCGCGCCAGGCTGTGCGCGCCCTCTCGCGTTCGCATCAACTGGCCCGCCCCTGCCGCCCCCACACCCGCTGGATAGCGGTCGAAGCCCGTGCCCCACGCGATCAGCTCATCGACGCGCCTCGGTCCCTGCTCCACCAGCACTGCCGCCGCCGCCGCGTTCACCAGCCCGTCACCGGCCGCTACCGTGTCCGCCAGATGCAGCGCCACATCCTCCTCGCCGTCCATGGCCACGGCAATCCCGCCCTGCGCATAGGCCGTGTTCGATTCCGCCAGGCCTTCCTTCGTCACCACCAGAACGTTGCCCGCTTCGGCCAGCCCCACCGCGGCCCGCAACCCTGCAATACCACCGCCCACAACCAAAAAATCCACTGCACGCATACTTCAAGGCTACCACCGCATCGCCGCTCAAAATGCCCGGGTACCCATCCTTCGTATGCTTTTACGCGAAGCGTCGAGAACGGCACGAAGTGCCTGCGATACCATAGACTCACCGTGTCCACGATTCGCGTCACCACCCCCGCCGCCGCCTACTCCGTCACCATCGCCCCCGGCCTGCTGCGCACGCTCTACCCGCGCCTGCGCAAGCTGACGCCGGCAAAGACCCCGCGCCTCTTCGTCGTCACCTCGCCGCAGATCTGGGCACTCTGGCACAAGGCCTTCCTCGCCAGCTTTCCTGCGACCCATCAGCCCACCGTGCTCTTTCTCCCCACGGGCGAATCGCACAAGCGCCTTGCCACGGTCGAGTCCCTCGCCCAGCAGCTTGCCCTCGCCGGGGCCGACCGCGACTCCATCCTGCTGGCCTTTGGCGGCGGCGTCGTCGGCGACGTCACCGGATTCCTCGCCGCCATCTACATGCGCGGCATCCGCTATGTTGGCCTGCCCACCACGCTGCTCGCCCAGGTGGACTCGTCCCTCGGCGGCAAGACCGGCGTCAACCTCCTCGCCGGCAAGAACCTCATCGGCGCCTTCCACCACCCGCTCGCCGTCTTCTCCGACATCGACCTGCTCGCCACTCTTCCCGCCACCGAACTTCGCGCAGGGCTACAGGAGGCGATCAAGTCAGCCATCATCCGTGACGCGAAGTTATTCTGCTATATGGAACAAAATAAAGATGAAATACTCGGACAATTCGCCGGTTCTGACCCAGGCAGGATAGAGCAGCGCACTCCTAACGCGGTGGTCACAAATCCAAAGGCTCTTGCGAAAGTCGTCACCGCCAGCGTCCGCGTTAAGGCCGAGGTCGTTAGCCAGGACGAGAAGGAGTCCGGCCTGCGCATGGTCCTCAACTTCGGCCACACCATCGGCCACGCCATCGAGGCCGCCACCCACTACCGCAAACTCCTCCACGGCGAAGCGGTCGCCTGGGGAATGATTGTCGCGCTACACGTCTCGCTCAACCGCGGCCTCATCACCGCGGAGGAGTTTGCCCGCATGGCGAACCTCATCCTGCGCTACGGCCCCATCCCGCCCTTCAAGATCGCCGCCACGCCGCAAGCCTCCGCCGCCAAGCTCGTCGCCCTCACCTCCGCCGACAAGAAGAAGCGCAGCGGCCGCCGCGCCTTCGTCCTCGCCACCGGCATCGGCCGCACCGAGGTCGCCCACGACGTCACCGACGCCGAACTCCTCGCCGCCACTCACGCCATGCTCAACACCATGCAGCAGGTTGAAAGATGAGTGCGGCACTCCCCGAGCACGACCCCACCCCCGGAGCGAGCCCCACCGGCACATCCGACCCTGCCGCTGCGGCCCAGAGCATCCAGCAGTTGTTCGACGCCATCGCGCCGCGCTACGACCTGCTGAACCACCTGCTCTCGCTCGGCATCGACCGCCTCTGGTGGCGGCGCGTCGCGCGCGCCCTGCGTCCCATCCTGGCCCGCCCCGAAGCCGTAGTCCTCGACCTCTGCTGCGGTACCGGCGACATGACCCTCGCCCTCGACCGCCTCCGCCCCAAGCCGCAAAATCAAGTACCTCAGGGGCTAAAGCCCCTTTTTTCGACAGCGCCTGTCGGCACGGCTGAAGCCGTGCCCTTAAGCAAAACCGCTTTGTCCGCGACCGGTGAAGCTGCGCCATTGATCAAAACCAGTTTGTCCGCCGCTAGCGAAGCTGCCCCCATCCTCGCCGTGGACTTCTCCCGCAAGATGCTCTCCCTGGCCCAGCCCAAGTTTGCCGGGCGCAACATCCGCGCCATCGAGGCCGACGCGCTGCATCTCCCCTTCGCCGACGCATCCATCGACCTGGTCACCTGCGCCTTCGGCTTCCGCAATCTGGCCAGCTACGCCGACGGACTCGCCGAGCTGCACCGCGTCCTGCGCCCCTCCGGCCAGATCGCCATCCTCGACTTCAACCAGCCCACCGGCCTGATGGGCGCGATCTACTCGCTCTACTTCAAAGGCATTCTGCCGCTGCTTGGCCGTCTCATCTCGCGCGATCCCCGAGCCTACACTTACCTGCCGGAGTCGGTCGCCCGCTTCCCACGCCCACCGCGCATGATGGAGATGATCGCCTCCGCGGGCTTCGCCACGCCCACCTGGACGCCCTACACCTTCGGCATCGCCGGGCTCTACCGGGCGATGAAACCCTGAAGCCGCGCGCGTGCAAACAAGTAGCCCGTGCAACAAACACGGCACACAGTCTCTGGAAAGCTGTAGCATCTCTCCCATGAGCCTTCCGGTCAGCCCGACGCAAGCCGCCTCCGCTCCCGGCCCATCCCCACACGCCGCCAAGCGCACAGCCGCGATCTTTTCGGTCGCCGCAGCGGCCCTGGTCGCGCTGCTCAAGCTGCTGACCGGCCTGCTCACCGGCTCGCTGGGAATGCTCTCCGAGGCGGCCCATTCCGCCATCGACCTCATCGCCTCGGCGATCACTCTCTTCTCCGTCCAAGTCTCCGACCGTCCCGCCGACGAGGTGCACAACTACGGCCACGGCAAGGTGGAGTCGCTGGCCGCCTTCGTCGAAACCGGCATCATGTTCGCCTCCTGCGCGTGGATCGTCTACGAGGCCGTCGGTCGCATCGTCTTCCACCGCCGCCTCGCGCTGCTGCCATCGCTCTGGCCCTTCGCTGTGCTGCTGGTCTCTATCGCGGTGGACTTCAGCCGCTCGCGCACGCTGGGCCGCATCGCGCGCCAGCACCGCTCCCCCGCTTTGGCCGCCGACTCCCTCCACTTCGCCACCGACATGTGGGCCTCGCTGGCCGTCATGCTCGGCCTGGGGGCCACCTACGCCGGCGAGCGCCTCGCCCGCCCCTGGCTGGAGGTCGCCGACCCCATCGCCGCACTGGTGGTCGCCGGAGTCATCCTGCGCGTCAGTTGGCGGCTTGCCCACCAGACCATCGACGCCCTGCTGGACGCCACACCCACCACCGACCCCACCAGTCACCAGCCGCAGTCCAAGGACCAGCTGCGCGCCAATCTGCTGCACGACCTCACCGCCATCCCCGGCGTGCTCTCGGTGGAACGCCTGCGCACCCGCCGCTCCGGCCCCAACTACTTCGCCGACGTCACGCTCGGCCTGCCGCGCAACCTCACCTTCCAGCGCTCCGAACAGCTCACCCTGGCCGCCACGCAGGCCGTGCAGCGCCACCTGCCCGGGGCCGACGTCGTCGTCCACAGCGTTCCCACCGCCTCGCTGGCGGAGAGCGTCCACGACCGCATCCGCGCCGTCGCGGCCCGCCGCAACCTCGCCATCCATGAGATCAGCGTGCAGCAGATCAGCGGAGAGCAGCACGACCCCCTCCATCCCCAGTTGCACATCGAACAGCACCTGGAGGTCGACGAGACCATGCCCCTGCGCCAGGCCCACGACCTCGTCACCACGCTGGAGGCAGAGATGCGCCGCGAGGTCCCCGCCATCGCCTCCATCCTCACCCACATCGAGAGCGAGCCGGCCACCATCGAGCGCCCCGCCTCGCTGGAGCACGACCGCGAGCTGGAACTTCGCCTGCGCCGCGTCGCCGCCGCCTTCCCCGAGGTCCTCGACATCCACGAGGTCTACGTCACCCGCCACGGCCCCAGCGTCGTTCCTGCCGCACCGCACTCCGCGTCAGGCGACCCCTCCGCAACCGGGCCTCAACCGGCAACCAACAACCCGCAACCAACAACCGCCTTCCCCGAGCACACCCAGGTCTCCTGCCACTGCACCCTGCCCGACGACCTGCCCATGGCCCGCGTCCACGCCGTCATCACCGCGCTGGAGGGCGCCTTCAAACTCGTCGCGCCCGAGGTCGAACCGCCTGCTCATCCACCCCGAACCCGCCACCGACAACCGCCGCTGACTGCCCCGTCAAGGTGTGCTATCGTTTTTTCGCAGGAGGAGTACAGTATGAAACGGTACCTGGTATTTCTTGCAGCGCTGGTCACGCTCTCGCTGACAACCTTTGCGCTGCTCGCACAACCCCCCGCCCACAGCAGCATTGCAAAGCCCCCCGCGCGCGGTCCCGCAGCCTTCCACGGCAGGCCCAATACCCAGCCCAACCGCAACTACAGCGACTCACCCGGCCATCCCAACGCGCCCCACGTCGAGGCCGACGGCAAGTGGGTCGGCCACGACACCGGCCGCAACGATCCGCACTACCGCCTCGACCATCCCTTCGCGCACGGCCGCTTCACCGCCGGCTTCGGCCCCGCGCACGTCTGGCGCCTGACGGGGGGCGGTCCCGACCGCTTCTGGTTCGGCGGCTTCTTCTTCCACGTCGCGCCCTTCGACATCGGCTTCTGCAACGCCTGGTTCTGGGACTCGGACCCCATCATTCTCTACGAGGACCCCGACCACCCCGGCTGGTACCTGGCCTACAACGTGCGCCTCCGCACCTACGTCCATGTAGAGTATCTGGGCCCGCAGTGATGCTTTTACTGGGCCGGTGCGATGGAATGAAGTGCAAAAAAATGTGTCCCCCCGTCCGAGCGCTCTGGACGCGGGGGCACATAAATCCAAACTCGCTCAGGCAGCCGTCTGCTCCAGCCCCCGGTCAGTTCTCGTACTGCTCCATCCCGGCTTCGGTCAACGCATACTGCGCCTCATCCGCCAGCTTGCGTTCGTCGTACATTCGATGGATCGATTCCACCGCCGCGGCGAATCCCGCAGCCGATACAGCGCGTGAAAAGTAGTACCCCTGGGCCTCATCGCAGTTGCGTCGCGCCAGAATCTTAAGGTGGTCTGTCGTCTCCACACCCTCGGCCGTCACCTTGATGCCAAGGTGGTGCGACATGGACAGGATCGCGCGCACGACCGTCGCCGCGTTCGGTTCCGAGACGGCCTTCAGGATGAAGCTCTGGTCGATCTTCAGCCGGTCCACCGGATACTTCAATAGATACGAGAAGCTGCAAAATCCCGTGCCGAAGTCGTCGATCGCAACCCGCGCGCCAAGCTGCCGGATCTGTTGCAGCTTCTCCAGGTTCGACGCCGAGTTGATCATCAGCATCCGCTCGGTCAACTCCACCTGAAGCCGCTTCGCCGGAAGTCCGCTGCTCTGCAGCGCCTCGCCGATCACCTCCAACAGGTTGCTCTGCTCAAACTGCCTCGGCGACAGGTTCACCGAGACGGAGAGGTCCATCCCCAGATCGTCGCAGATCGCCTTCGCCTCTTTGCACGACTGCTTCATCACCCACTCGCCGATGGGTACGATCATCCCAGTCTCTTCGGCCAACGGGATGAAGACCGAGGGCGAGAGCATGCCCAGCTTGGGATGGCGCCAGCGCAGCAGCGACTCCATGCCGACCACCCGGCCCGTGGTCAGCGACACCAGCGGCTGATAGTGCATGAACAGCTCATCGCGCACCAGCGCGTGGCGCAGCGCGGCATCCATCGACATGCGGTCCTGCGACTGCTTCAGCATCGCGTCGGCGAACATCTGGTACTGGTTGCGGCCATTTGCCTTCGCAACATAGGTCGCCGCATCGGCGCGTTCCAGCATGGTGTCCACGTCCCCGGCAAAGTCGGGATAGACGCACACCCCGACGCTGGCCGTAAGGTTGACCTCCATCTCTCCCACCTGCGCGGTGCTGGCGATCAGGTCGACCAGCCGCTGCGCGCACCGCTCCACATCTTCCATGCCTGCGATCTGCGGCATCACAATGACGAATTCGTCGCCGCCAAGCCGTCCCAGCGTGTCCGACCGCCGCAGCGATTGCTGCATCCGATCGGCCATTCCCACCAGCACCTCGTCGCCGGCCTTGTGTCCCAGCGAATCGTTCATCCACTTGAAATGGTCCAGGTCGACCACAAACACCGCCGCCTTGCGCCCGTGCGCCGTGGCCTTCTCGATCGCCTCGGCGATGCGCTCGCGCAGCAGCGGACGTCCCGGCAGGCCGGTCAATTGGTCGTGGGAGGCCATGTGCTTCAGGTACAGCATCAACTGCTTGCGCTCCGTGATGTCCGACGCAATGGCGATGAATCCACTGATCTCGCCCGCCCCATCGCGCACCGACGTCACCGCGACATGCACCGGCAGCGTCGTGCCATCACGCTGAATGTACGTCCAGTCCTTCTCATCGACCTCTCCCTGCGCGGCCTTGGCCGTAAGCAGGGCAAAGCCTTCCAGCGCCGGGCCATCCTGAGGGGCGTCTTCGCCGGTCTGCGGAGCCAGCTCCGTGGGTTCGTGCAGCATGGTGATCGCCACCTTGCCCACCATCTCCGCGCGCGTATATCCCGTCAGTTTTTCGGAAGCCTTGTTCATCGCCCGGACCATTCCGTTCAGGTCCGTCTCGATAATGCTGAACGGGGCCGTCTCAAATACCGAGTTGCTGAAGTTCGACAGGCTCCGGTAGCGCTCTTCCGTCTCCTTGACTTCGGTCACATCGCTGACCGTGACCGCCACGCCATCGCCAAGTTTGTGGATCCGCCGGCGAAGCCACCTCTCCCCGCCATCGTCCAGATGGACCACCAGGTCCTCATACAACGGTTTTCCGGAAAGCACAACGCTGCGATATTTCTCGAAGAGTTCGCCGGTGCTGTCCGCTGGAAAGACCTCGCACAGGTCGCGGTCCAACAGCTCGATGCGCGGCTTCTGCAACAGTTCTTCAGCATGGGAGTTCACATACCGGTAACGCAGGCCCACAATCTCGCCGTCCTTGTTCCGCACCGAATCCAGTATGGAAAAAGCGTCCGGGCTGGTCTCCGCCGCCGCGATAAACCGTGCGTTCTCTTCACTGTTCTTGCGATAGCCCCCACCCTCGCTCCGCTCGCGCCACACCAGCAGGATGACAAGGATCGACAATACCGCCGTTCCCCATGTGAAGCCATTGTCCACGGTCGGCGACACCGATGAGCGGCCCGCCGAGGCAAGTATCCCTACCATCAAGAGCAGCGCCACCAGCCCGAACGCAAATGTAGACAACCGGATCCGCCGAATAACCTTGCTACTTAGCTTCATCAAACGGTTCGCCTTCCATGACACATCGCCGACGTGACTGCTTCAGCGTCCCACGTCTTGTCGATTTAGAATGGCCCACAAACGAGCGCAAAGCAAGGCTAGCATCCGGCAATCAAAAAGGAACTAAACTTATGGTAACTAAACTACAACTATTGAGTAACCTAAGTCACACGGTCCCCAAGAATCGTTAGTCACATCCCGGCAGTTGCCTCCCGTCCATGCGCCGATAGGCCAGGCGATTGGGCCGGCAAGGACGGCCTTGTCCGCTGAAGCGGCCCCATGCCAACGCATCCCTCATGCTGGTCCTCCCCGGAAGCCTTGCTTCCCCGCCGGCATTTCGCCCGATCTACGCCTCGCGACCGCGAATATTTGCCGCCCCGCAGCAACCGTTCGCCCTAATCTCCGTCTATTGTGATAGTCATGAGTCCCGTGCGAATCCTTCGCCCTTCCCTCTTCGCCGCGCTGTCGCTTCTGACCGCAGCCAATGCCGCTTCTCTGCTGGCACAGCCGCCCGCCGCTGCCGCTCAAGCCCAAACTTCCGCCGCGCCCGAGCAGCCCCCCGCCGCCACCGCTCCCACACTCAACGTCGATGCGCGCCTGGTTAACATCCCTGTCGTCGTCCACGATAAAAAAGGCGCCCTCGTGCAGAACCTCACCCATGACAACTTCGTCCTCCAGGTTGACGGCCATACCCAGACCATCCGCTACTTCAACCGCGACACCGATCTTCCGCTCACCCTCGGCCTTCTGGTCGATGTCAGCATGAGCCAGCGCGACGCCATCGACGACGAACGCACCGCCAGCTTCGCCTTCCTCGACGACATGCTCACCGGCCCCGCCGGCCGCGACAAGGCCTTCGTCGTCCAGTTCGCCCGCCAGACCGACCTCCTACAGGACGTCACCAGCTCCAAACCCAAGCTTCAGGCCGGCCTCAAGCAGTTGGAGACACCAGCCTCCGGCGGCGACTACGACACAACCAGCTCCGGCCCCAACTCCAGCGATACCGGCTCCGGGCGCTCCAGCGACAGCTCTACCCGCCCGCGCCGCGTCGGAACCACCCTCTACGACGCGCTCTTCCTCTCCAGCGACGAGCTGATGAGCAAGCAGACCGGACGCAAGGCCATCATCATCCTCTCCGACGGCATGGACAGCGGCAGCAAGGAGTCGCTCGCCTCCTCCATCGAGGCCGCCCAGCGCGCCGACACCATCGTCTACGCCATCTACTTCAAGGGCCACGAAACCTCCGGCGGATTCAATCAGAATCCGGGCCGCCAGGGCGGCGGAGGATTCCCCGGAGGCCGTGGAGGCGGCGGTGGATTTCCCGGTGGAGGCGGTGGCTATCCCGGTGGGGGTGGACGCGGTGGCGGCCAGGGCCGTCAGCCGGAGAGTCTCCCAAGCCATCTCGACGGCAAGAAGATTCTCCAGCGCATGGCCGACGAGACAGGTGGAGACCTCTTCGAGGTCGGCAAGAAAGAGACCTTCGCCGAGATATACAAGCAGATCGGCGATGAGCTGCGCGCCCAGTACCGCCTCGGCTACACCCCCGACAAGGAGTCCGCCTCCGACGGCTACCACCGCATCGTCCTCTCGCTGACGAAGTCCAGCCCCAAGGACCTCTTTCTACAGACACGCGACGGCTACTACTCCGGCAACTAGAGCAACCACGCCTCATGGTGTGCGGATTCCACTCGCCTCATTTCCGCGTGAAGGGTGCGGATATCCGCTGCTGCGCCAGCTCTTTGGCCGTGGCCGGGCCCATGCTGTAATGTGGCGCCTCCATCGTCTTGCCAGACTCCTTGGAGCTCAGCACCGTCTGGTACTGCTGCAACGCCTGATCTCGTTCCCCCAGCAGATCGCACATCTGACCCATCCATAAGCGCGACCAATCCCCCAATTTATCGCGCTTGGCCTCAGCCAGGCCGTTCAGCGTCTGAAATGCATTAAACGCCTCGCGATAGCTCTTCGCGTCGTAGAGGGCGTACCCGAGATAAAGCCGCGCTTCCAGGTCCTCGGGATTTTCGCTCACGAGAGTCTGAAAAGCTTCAACCGTCTGCTGGCTCCCGTGGCTGTCCTTGTAGAGGAACATCGCGTCGTCTCTGGTCTTCGGTGCTTTATTGAGCTGCACCGAGATCAGCGATCTGCAACCATGCAGGTCGTCGGAGTTCCGCAGGACCGTAGGCTCCTCCAGTTTCCCTGCCTTCGCAAGCTCCTCCAGGATTGCGTATGCCGTCTCATGCTGCACGATCAGGAACATCTCGCCGGCAGAGATGCCATAGGATTGCCCAAGCTGCTTATAGTCGTATGCGTTCGCAACCAGATCGGCATACTCGCCTGCTAGTTTCTTGAACAGCTTGTCCAGACTGTCTCCCCGGTGATAGGCAAACCCCTGAAACTTCAGGTCCGCGTCGAACAAACCGAGTTGTTGTAGCGGCTCAGCCCGTGCAGCGCTCACCGGAAGCCCCCACGCTGCCCGGTTCAACTCAAACTGCGAGCCGAAGACCGTTCGACCGTTGCAGGAAGTTCGCTGACCCCAGGTCACGCTGAAAGAATCGTCGCCCACTCCGGAGTCGTACGAATTTGTCCCGACCATATAAGGATGATCGGGAGATATCCGCCACTCAGCCGTGGGAGGGGTGCCATGATGAAACGCTTGTCCCCAACCGTCATACCAGAATCGGTCCATCACCCGCGACCACAACACATGAAACACCATCTCCTGGCGGTTGGGCAGCGCCTGACGTATCTGGTCCAGGATGGGAAGTACCCGCGGCGTCAAAGAACTCGCCACCGAGTCAACGGTCGCCGCCAGCCGCGCGCGGTCGTCCCCGGCAATCACGGGAAACGCAATGAAATATCTGTCATCGCGCAGCACCAGGACATTCCCGGCCACAAGTTTCTGCAGGCGGTCATCCAGGTCCGGCACATTCAGCTTGGCAAGCTCGGAACGGGACGCTCCATGGATGCATGCATTGGCTATCACATTGTTGGTGGAGTCGCGCAACAACGTCATCTTCGGCGCAGGCCTCAGACGCGCTGCTCCCGTAAAGCCCACACTCGTATAAAGATCAATCGTGGAGTTGGATTCGGCGGCAAAGCTCGTCGCAGAAAAGAGACAGAACGCTAGCACGACAAGGGCCCGCATAAGCAACCTCCAGTATTGCTTACGATTGCAGAATCAAGTGGAGAAACGCCCACGGGCCGTTGCTTCACAATTCGCATCATACGGCAGAATTGTGAAACTGAAAGCACTGGGACTGGATAAAAGTTGTGAATGGATGGGAGGAATGGAGCCGATGAACGGATTTGAACCGTTGACCTACGGTTTACGAAACCGTTGCTCTACCAGCTGAGCTACATCGGCCTGCCTGCCTCATTCTACCGGCTCCGCCTACAACGCGCAAAGCGCGCGCGCCGAGGACGGAGCCAGTCGCTCGCACTATTTTATGTCCCCGAAGTGAACGTCCTCCGGTGCCGTCGTCCCCGGCTGGTCCAGGAACTGGATCGAAGTTGCCGGCCCCAGCGCGTTGGGCGCGCTCCACTCGCGCAGAGCCCACACAATCTCCTTTGCCGGGTTCACCTCGATCGCCTGCACCGATCCCGGAGCGTTGTCCGCGTTGTTGGTCCACTCGTTCACCCAGTTGTTGATCACCGTATCGCCGTTGGCCAGCCGCCGCGCCTCCTGCAGGCTCGCGAACTTGTAGCCGGGCGCGTCCGCCGGGGTCCAGCTCCACACCGTATCGCCGCGCCGCGTCACCTCGCGCACCCCGATCCGGTCCGTGATCAGCACATTGCCGTTGGCCAGCGGGTCCGCGCTCCACACGCTCGGCCCGGGAAACGACCACAGCTCATGCCCGTTCGAGTCGTACTCCACCACCTTGCCCAGGTCCATGTGCGCCACCATCAGCGTCCCCGCCGGGGTCAGCCGCGCGTGGCGAAACTGCCCATGCACGCTCACCGGCTGCTTCACCGCCAGCGGCAGCTCCTTCTCGATCGCGCCCGTCGCGATGTTCACCACGCGCAACACCGCGCCGGGATCGCCGTTCATGATGTACAGCACGCGATCCTTGCCGATGGGCACTGCCGTATGCACCTCGTGGCCCGCCGGCACGTCGTAGTTCCACACAACCTTTTTATCCGGCGCGATCTCCGTGACGCCGAACTGGTGCGCAAACAGAATGTTTCCGTTGGACAGCATCACCATATCGCTGATCTCGCCCCTGCCCGCCGGGTCGTCGTAGTTCCACACAATCTTTCCCCCGCGCACAATAAAGATCCTGCGGTTGTGCGACTCGCCCGAATAGACGAAGTCGTGCTGCGCCAATCCGTTGCCCGGCAGCACCGCCGGCGCCCTGCCCGCCGTCTGGACCGCCGCCGCGCCGCCTGCCCCGCCAACCGCGGGCGCCTGAGCGCACAACCCACACGAAACTCCAAGAAGCACAACCACGCCAGCCCACTTGATCATCGGACTCGAAACCTCGCTCGGACAGAAATTTCCAACCCGACCATACTAATCCCTGACTACTTTGTATGAGTTCCTGTTTTGAAGGGGCGGGACTTTGGTCCCGCTGGTTGCGCCCCATTTGCACTGCGGCTTTAGCCGCCAAGGGAATATTGAACACGCCGCACACTTCTCTTGTCTCAATGGAAGAGTCGCGTTCCACGCGTTGCAATCGCTCCGCGCGCAAGCCTACCTGCAACTCGGATCGCGCAGCCAGGTCGTCAGCGCCATCACGCACGGCGCCATCACAATCGCCACATATGCAAGTCCCGCCAGAAAGTTGTGCATCGGAGCCGCCTCAGGTTCGATCGAGTGGAGCAGAATTCAACTCACCCCATCGCTATCGGCGAAACCGGGCCGCTCCAATAGGCGTCCGCATCGCAGCGCAAACTTAGGTCACTCCTCCGTCGTCTACCCCAGCATCACGTACACACATTGCCCCCGCAGACGCGAAAAGGCCGCCCGGCAACAGGGCGGCCTTTTCTTTAGGGAGAATAGTTCCAACGGAGGCAAAGCCATCAGAACTTTCTGGCTGCATAGTAAGTTTGGCCAAAACCGGTGTCAAGGCTAAAACAGTGCCATTGTAACACATTGATAATAAACATGTTACTCGGACAGACAATTTGTAGATATACGCTTTATTTTCGCTTTGCCCGTGCTCGCAAATCGGCAATGTATCGTGAAATCATAGACTTAGCCCTACTTGATGCACCGATGCATGTGCATCCCGACCCGTCCCGGCGTTTCGCGCCACTCCGCCGCCCCCTGACCGCCGTTCACTCCGCCACTTCCCGTTCTTCAGTCCTCGGGGTCGCGCAGCCTCTTGCCCACCGCTCCGCTCAGGTCGATGCGCAGAAACTCCGGCTCACTCGCCGCCGGTTTGCCCTGCATGACGCGCACCAGCGCCCGCCCGCCGCCGAAGAACACTCCGAGAACCAGCATCGCGAGCGCAGAGATCGCGCAGAAGATCACAATGCTCTCGAGCAGGCTGAAGGTCTTGTGCAGCTCCGTATCGAAGTCGAGCGGCACCGGCTTGTCCCACGTCACCTCGCTGCGCAGATGGATTCCGTCCACCATCTTCTGCGCCTCGACCGCCGGCCACGCGCCCGTCGTCAACACCAGCAGCGGCCCCTCGCGCCGCATCTTCACCGTCCCCGCCAGAGTCGTACCTGGCTGCTTTGCCAACGCCTCGATTGCGCGCTCGTGATCGCCTGCAATCTGCGGCGTCGGATAGAGCAGCAGCGTCAGCACGCCGCCGCCCTTCGTCCTCGCCGTCACCGTCTCCGCGTTCTTGTCGAAGCCAACCATCTGCGCCGGCAGCACTCCGCCCATCGCCCGATAGCCCGCCGGCCCCAGCGCATATCTCACCGAATCCGCTTCCAGTCCCTCCGCCGGCAGCAGTGTCGGCGGCATCGGAACGATCCCCGCCGACCCGCCGACCTTTGGCAGATGATCGATCAGCTCCCTGCTCAGCGCAATCATCGCCTCGCGGTCCAGCTTAAAGTGGCCCACCACCACATTCGCGCCGCTGCGCAGCAACAACTCGTCCTCGTTCGAGAGCGCAACGTCGCCCACCATCTCCGGACGCATTCCCGGCCTGCGGAAGTAGTCGAATGCCGCCACCGCGCCGCTGGCATCGACGAACGTGTAAGCCGTCAACGAACCCTGCGGCAACGCGTTCTTCTCGTTCGCCGCCGCATACTCCGACCGCGCAAACCGCCGCAGCCCGTCCTCGGTCAGCACCGGCGCATCCGCCGCATCCACCAGACCCAGCCCATCGCCCACATCGCCCTCGGCCACGCGCCTCAGCTTGCCCAGCGTCGCGGGAAGCAGCGGCGTGGGCGGTTCCACCAGCATCGTCGTCGCACCCGGTCCCTGCGCCTGTGTTTGTGCAGCAAGCCCTCCCCCCAAAGCCGCGCACAGCCCCGCCGCAACCGCACAAACCGCGACCCGCGCCATCACTCGAAGTGAATCCCCCATACATCGCTCAGAGTACCACCGCACGCGGCTCGTTTGCTCTACTCTACCCGGGTGGAACAGAACGGGGTCTCTGCTTGGACGGAAGGGCACGCGTTTACGCGTGCCGAAAGTCGTATCCATATTTTAATGACTGTGTTTCTTTGATTGCGACGCAATCAAAGAAACACAACAACCACATTTCAACTCCGTTGGGATGTTGGTAGCATCATCCTGTGCTGGAACTCTCCACCCCGGTGAAGTACGTGAAGCGCGTGGGCGAGCGCATCGCCGCCGGTCTCGCCGAGCGCGGCGTCGACACCGTCGAGGACCTGCTCTACCACATTCCCTTCCGCTACGAGGACCGCCTCAACCCGCAGCCCATGGCCGAACTTGTGGCCGGAACCACGGCCTCGGTCATCGGCGAGGTGCGCGGCTCCCTGCTTCTCCGCACCCGCTCCGGCCCCATCTTCGAGATGACGCTGGGCCAGGGCCTTGGAACCGTCAAGTGCATGTGGTTCCATGGCACATATTTAAAAGACCGCTTCAAGCTCGGCCAGATGGTCGCGGTCTACGGCAAGCTGGAGCCGTCGCGTTCAGCGATGGCCGCCGCAGCAGCCGGAACGCTCGGCGCCGCAGCCGGCCGCTTCAAGATGATCCAGCCGCAGTTCGAGATACTGCTGGAGCCCGGCGCCACCGGCGCGGACGCAGAGTTCGCAATGCTTGAGATGGGCCGCATCGTCCCCGTCTATGAATCGCTCGGCGGAACCACCTCCTGGGGTACCAAACTCGGCTCCAAGTGGATGCGCCGCGTCGTGTGGAGCATCTTCGAGGAACTCGACCTCGCCATAAAGCCGGGTGCCCCAGGTCTCAATTCTGAGACCTGGGTTCCCGAGACCCTCCCCGCCGCGCTCCTCCGCCGCCTTCATCTCCCCTCCCGCCTCGAAGCCCTGCGCGCCGTCCACTTCCCCGAGGCCGGCACGCCGATGGTCGAGCTGATGAGTGCCAGTACTCCCGCGCACAAGCGCCTCATCTTCGAGGAGCTCTTCTACCTCGAACTCGGCCTCGAACTAAAGCGCCGCCGAATGAGGGAGCGAGTCGGCACCGCCTTCGCCACCGGTCCCACCGTGCGCGAGGCCATCAAGCAGGTGCTTCCCTTCCATCCCACCGCCGCGCAGAAGCGCGTGCTCGCCGAGATCGTCGCCGACATGCGCCGCCCCCAGCCCATGCGCCGCCTCCTGCAGGGCGATGTCGGCTCCGGCAAGACCATCGTCGCCATGCAGGCAGCCATCGTCGCCATGGAGAACGGCTGCCAGGCCGCGCTCATGGCTCCCACGGAGATCCTCGCCACGCAGCACTACCTCTCCGCGCGCAAGCTCCTCGGCGATGTCGTCTCGCCCAGCACCGGGCAGCCGTACAAGGTCGCGTTGCTCACCGGCTCGCTCGACTCCGCCACCAAGCGCCAGACGCAGGGCCGCATTATGCGCGGCGAGGCGCAGTTCATCATCGGCACCCACGCCCTACAGGAGGACAAGGCCGACTTCAACAATCTCGGCCTGGTCATCGTCGACGAGCAGCACCGCTTCGGCGTACAGCAGCGCTTCAAGCTGATGCGCAAGCCCGGAGCCGACGGCGTCGCCTCCGACCCCAACGTCCTCGCCATGACGGCAACCCCAATCCCGCGCACTCTTGCCCTCACCCTCTATGGCGACCTGGAGGTCAGTATGATCGACGAGATGCCGCCCGGCCGCACGCCCATCGTCACCCGCCGCACCACCGAGGAGCACGCCGCCGAGGTCTGGGAGTTTGTGCGCAAGCAGGTCGCGCAGGGCCGCCAGGCCTACCTCGTCTACCCCGTCATCGAGGGCAGCAAGGACGACCAGCCCGAGCTCGATTTCCCCCACGATGAAGAGCCGGGGCCAGACAGCGAGTCAGCGAGTCAGCAAGTTAGCAAGCCAGGCTTGAAGAACACCGCAAAGAGCAGAGCGACGGGAAAGACGGAGAATCTCTTTGCCACCAAGACCAAGATCCGCTCCGCAACCGAGATGTACGACGAGCTACGCGCCGGCGCGCTCGCCGGCCTTCGTCTCGGCCTGCTGCACGGCCGCCTCAGCGCCGACGAAAAGGAAGTCACCATGGCGCGCTTCCATCGCGGCGAGATCGACGTCCTGGTCTCCACCACCGTCATCGAGGTCGGCGTCGATGTCGCCAACGCCTCCGTGATGGTCATCGACCACGCCGAACGCTTCGGCCTGGCACAGATGCACCAGCTTCGCGGTCGCGTCGGCCGCGGCGCGGCAAAAAGTTTTTGCATACTAATGACCGGCGAAAACGTCACCGAGCAGGCCGACGCCCGCCTGAACGCAATGGTCGCCACACAAGACGGATTTGCCCTGGCCGAGCTGGACCTCCAGCAACGCGGCCCTGGCGAGTTCTTCGGCACGCGCCAGACCGGCCTCCCCGAGTTCCGCGTCGCCAACCTGCTGCGCGACCGCGCCACGCTGGAGCTGGCCAAGATCGAAGCCGAACGCTTCGCCGCCCGCCCCGACCCCGCAATCCCACCCACCGAACGAAATGCCGTCTGGGCCCGCCTCAAACAGCAGTGGCAGCGCCGCTACGGCCTCGTCGAGGCATAGATCGTCACGCGAACCTGCGCTTGACTTCCGCTCATCGACACTCCTGCCATTCGCCTCAGCACCATGAAAAAGGCCCCGGACGTTTGTCGCCCAGGGCCGTTTCCATCCTTCATCGTCAGTCTACTTCCTCTTGGGCGGCGGTGGCGCCTTGTAGTTCGTTTGGATCTGTTCATTCAGTCCCGCGAGGAGCGCCTTGATGTCCGCGACATGAGGCCCAGCAGGCGCCAGTTGCAGATACTTGTTGCAGGCATCCACAAAGCCCGGAGGCGCGACAAGCTTCCCGTCAGCCGTCGCGGTGATGAGCGGGGCCAGCCCTTGTGTCTTGAGGTAATAAGCATCCGCCCTGTTCGGATCGGCCGCGATCGCCTTGTCCGCCGCCTCGGCAACCCCATCCACCTTGCCCGTCGCCAGTCCCGCGTTATAGAGCGTCACCGCCTCGTTGTAGTAGTACCTCGCAGCATTCTTCGGGTCTGCCTTGGCAGCCGCGTCATAGGCATCTTCGGCATCCTGTATCTTCCCCAGCCTGCCCAGCGCCTGTCCAAGCTGGTTGTTGACCACCGCGGATACATCTGTGCTGGGCTTGGCCGACGCCGCATTCAGGCTGAGGGCCTTCTGGTACGAGGTCACCGCCGCAGCCAGCTTGTCCGGAATCGACGGGTCGGTCGTCTTGGCCGCCTTCGCCGCCTTTTCCGCCGCCACGGCGTCGTCCAGTTGCGCGTCGCCCAGCGTGTCCCACAGGATCGGTTCATCGGGCTTGGCCGCGGTCGCTTCCGTCATGGCCTTGATGGACGACGCATAGTTGCCTGCCGCCGTGTCCGCGCGCGCCCGCTTCAGCAGCGCATTCAGGTTCTCGATCTTGGCGTTCTTCGCTATGATCTCCGCGTTCTGCTTCTTCGTTTGCTCCATCTGGTCCCGCTCCGCAGGGCTCATCTTGTCGATGTACTCCTTGCGGCTCATATCGAAGTCCACCGTCTTGTCTTCCCCCGCCGCAAATACCTGTGACGGCATACGGTCGATACTGTTGTTGCTCTGATAGAACCACGCATCGTAGTTGCCCGGCTTGATGTCAGTGCCCTTGTAGTTGCCGCTATTGTCAACCGCGAAGGTGTACTCGAACTTCTTGTTCACCGTGTTCAGGTTCCGGTCGGTGGTCAGCCTGATCTCGCCGTTTGTGACCGGAACCCCCAACGGGTCGTTCACATGCCCGTGAACGCTTGCGGCTCCCGGTGTTGCTACCGGAGCTGGTGCCGCAGCCTGCGCCATCAGCCGCCCCGGCCGTGCCAGCGTAACCAAACCCAGAAGACATGCCGTCAACACGCCCGCAATCCTCATCCTCGAAATCTTCATCGCTCTCTCCCAACCCTCTCTTGTCGTACTCATATCGCAGAGATTGATCTCTGCAAACCAGTCACTTCCAAAACCATCAATTTCCTCGCAGGGCGAAACCGCCGACCTCACTCTATTTCACGCGGCCAGCCGGTCCCGCGGCAGGTTCGGCGATCACATCCTGTGTTCGCCGCCCTGGCCGAATGCCTGCTTCCGCAAAGCCCTGCTCGCGCGTACGCAGCCAGGTCCGCCTTCTACAATCGGCATTGACCAAATTACATGCAATGGCGCGTCCAATTCAACTCCCAGCCATGCCGTCCCGATCTTCTTCCATCCGAATCAGCGCCCTCGCCACCCCAATTTCTCCGCGGTTTACCCATCCGCGATGCCTTCGCCAGCCAAATCCCCGGCACTCTGCGCCATCAACTCGCGCGCCGCCGCCTCATCCTCCACCCGCACCTGCAGCCGCACCCGGAACGCCGCCGGCAGCAGACTGTTGGCATTCTCTCCCACCAGAAAACACTCCACCCCCGCCGACTCCAGCATCCCCTTGGCCATCTGCGCCTCCGAAGGACTCTCAAACCGCCCCACGATCACCAGGCCTTCGGGCACTCCCGGCTCCGCATCTCCATCCAGAAACATCGTCTCGCCTCCGCGTCTCCAATTCACTCCCAACCCACTGCTCAACTCACTTCGCTTCCACGCTCTGCAGGTGGAAGGTGATCGTCCCCCAGAACAGCCGCGCCCGGATCTGCACTGGAATATGGCGCGCGTCGTCTGTGTACCAGATCCAGATGTTGCCCCGGTTCTTCACCACTCCCTCCTCGGCCGTGGGCTGCACCCGGATGGTCTGGAACGTCCCTGCCGGCGTCTTGATCTCCTCGCGCGCCTCCACCTTCATGGTCACCGTCACGGTGCGCATCGCATCGGCCAGTGGGAACCCGAACTCCTGCCCCACCGTGAGCCGCTGCGACGCCGCATAGAAGATCCCCGACAGAGAGTCCGTCACGCATGCGGGAATCGACGTCGTCTGCTGCTTTTGCGTGCCCTTCACCAGGTTTCGCTCCACCTGTGTCTGTTTGCCCGCGCTCGGGTCGAATGTAAGGTCGCTGGAGACCCGCCGCCGTCCCTCCTGAATCTGCTTCCAGAACCCCTCCGAGCAGCCCGTCCCGGTGTCCATCGCCGACTGGAACCGGTCCACCACGGGAAACAGCAGGTTCACCGCGCCCACCGTGTCCGCCGTCGCCGTCACCTTCAACTGGTCTTCCTGCCGCTCCAGGTGAAAGACCGCCCTGCCCGCCGTAAACACGCGCCAGTCCACGGTAAAGGTCAGCGTCTGCCGCTCGGGAAACGCATAGCCCGCAACCGGCGGTTGCAGCGTTGGAATGGGGTGCTGCGCCGTCTGCACCATGTGGACCGTTGGGGACTGCAACGTCTGCGCCTGCGCCGTTTGGTCTCCACCCGAGGGCCCAGACAGCCCTGCCAGCAAAGCTGGAAGCAGCAGAGCGGCGAACCCAAGCCGCGCCAACTTAAAGCCGGAGGAGTGGGCCGCGATATGATTCTGACCGATCAAACCCATCAACAGTTCGCAGCTCGCACAAGAAAGATAGTTGCAACTCTCAGCGTGAAAAAAACAGCAGCTTCAGCGCCAGCGCCAGATAGATTGCCACCGCGCCCATGGCTGAATTGTACTCGCGGTGGCGCAGATAAAGCTCCGCCGAAAAATTACCCTTCGCCGAAACCCCAGCGCCCACCAAAACCGCCTCGTCCGCCGCCAACTCCCTGCCCGCGCCCGCGCCTCTCGGCAGCAGCCTCGGCACCGCGCGCGCGTACGCCTCATAGCCTGCGAAGTGCTCGCGCAGATACGCCTCCTCGCTCTGGATCGTGGGAATATAGATCGCCGCGAACAGCATCGCCAGCAGCGCCAGAATCACCCAGCTCGCCGCCGCCGCCGCAAATCCGAACGCAATCAGCATCGACCCCAGA
The DNA here is from genome assembly GCA_963767315.1 of uncultured Acidobacteriaceae bacterium. Lineage (GTDB taxonomy): Bacteria > Acidobacteriota > Terriglobia > Terriglobales > Acidobacteriaceae > Edaphobacter. Next base: position 126,162 of record CAVYDK010000022.1, read on the forward strand.
TACAGCGGGTTCCGCGTATGCGCGTACGGCCCCGTCGTGGCCAGCTCCGCGTCCTTGCGCACGTAGCCCGATGCGTATCCGCGCAGCCACAGCCCCGGCAGCACCAGGGCCAGGCTCGCCGCCATCGCCCGCCAGCCCGGCCGCGCCAGCCACAGATACAGCGCCGCAAACACAAACCCCATCGGCACCCGTATCCGCCGCGCAATCCTCTGCCAACCCGTCCGTCCGCTCACGCTCGCCCGCTCGCCTCTCTTCCGCTCAATTACTTTCTCATTTCTCACCCAGCAGACACCCGACTCTATGCAACTAACAACCAGCAACCTGCACCTGACAACCTATTCCAGCATCTCCATCGCCGCAGCCACCACCTCATCCACCCCGATCCGCAACATCCCCTCCTCCACCTCGCTCGCCCGCTTGTGGCTGGTCGCGCTCGACGCATCGCGCAGCACCCGCGAACGAGTTCCGTACGGCCCATTGCGCGCCGGGTCGGTCGGCCCAAAGATTGTCACTACCGGCCTCTCCAGCGCAGCCGCCAGGTGCAGCGGCCCGGTGTCGCCCCCCACCACTACCGCCGCCCGCCGCGCCAGCGCGATCAACTGCCCCACCGAGCAGGGCACCGCGCGCGCAAACCCCTCACTCGCCTGCACCACCCGCACCGCCTCGCTGGGGCCGCCAGGCGAGGCATTAACCACCGACCGCACGCCGGCCCGTCCCAACTCCGCCGCCACGCGTCCAAACCGCTCCGCCGGCCAGATCTTCGCGCCCCATCCCCCGCCCGCCGAGATCAGGCAGAACCTCTCGTCTCCCACCGCTTCCGAAACCCACCGCTCGTCCATCTCATCCATCGGCAGCGTCACCCGTGCCGGTCGCAACCGCTCGCAGACCGCCGCGCCCAGCAGCTCGCATCCCTGCTCCACCACATGCTTCGAGATCACATCCAGCTTCTGCCCATACAACCAGCGCGCCATGCGCTCCCTCGGCCTCGCCGGCCCCGCAAATACCGCAGCCCCCGCCATGCGTCCCACCACAGCCGACTTCACCGACCCCTGCATGTCCACGCACACGTCGAACCGTTCGCCGCGCAGCACATCGCGCAGCACGCGCATCTCCGAGTGCGTCTTGGGCGCCAGCGGCCTGCGCTTCCACGCGCTTGCCGCCACGCTGTACCAGCGGTCCACCAGCGCGCGCGCATCGAAGCGCCCCTCGATCTGCTGCAGGTCGTTGGGGTCCCCGGCAATCTGCAGCAGATCGCTCCATCGCGGCTCGATCGCCCACCCGATAAACCACTCGGGGTGCAGCGCGCGCAGCGCCGCCACCGCCGGCATCGCGTGCAACACATCGCCCATCGCCCCGATCCGCACAATCAGCACTCTCACCGGCAGCGCTCCTCCAGCTCGCGCACCACATCCGCCTCGTCCACAAACCGCGCCGTCAGCCCCGCCACGCACACCGGCCCCACCAGGCGCAGCCGCTCCAACATCGCACCACTCAACTTCACCGCGTCCTTCTCCGTGGTAACGAATCCCGTTGCGCCGCACTTCTTTGCCATCGCAACCATCCGCTCCATATCGGCCACGCCATACGCATGATGATCGCAGAACGCAACTTTGCCGGCCAACTGGCAACCCGCCTCCTCCAGCATCGCCCAGAACCCCTCCGGGCGCGCAATCGCGCAGAACGCCAGCGGCCTGGCCCACGCTCCCGCCCCCTCGCATCCGCAAACCGCAGCTCCCGCCGCACGCTCCACACCGCCGCACCCGCGCGCATCAGCCCTCGCACCCGGGTTTCCACGCGCTGCGCGCTCCGTATCGCGCAGCACTACCACATCCGCCCGCCCCAGCGCCGCCAGAGGCTCCCGCCGGTTCCCCGCCGGCAACAGCGCATCCTCCAAGTCCTCCTCCGTCACCAACACCACATCCACCGCCCGCGCCAACCCCCGATGCTGAAACCCATCATCCAGCAGATGCACCCGTGCTTTGTCATTCGCAAATTCAGAGTTGTCATTCTGACCCTGAACGCACTGAAGGGGAAGAATCCCCGCATTTCGCTTTTGCCCTTGCTGTTGCTCTCCCCCACTCGCCGCAAATCCCTCCGCCGCCTCGCCCGCCGCAAACCGCTCCGCCCCAACCCACACCGGAACGCCCGCCCGCTGCGCAATCACCACCGGCTCATCGCCAAACCGCGCGCCGCCGCATCCGCCGCATGCCAGATCGACCCGCTCCACCCCGTACCCTTCCGCCCGTACCCCCGCGACAGCACATCCACATCCCAACCGCGCGCGCGCAGCAACTCCGCCAGCGCAATCACCACAGGAGTCTTCCCCGCCCCTCCCGCCGACAAACTCCCCACGCTGATCACCGGCCACCGCAGCCGCCTCACCCGCAGCACGCCCAACCGCCGCAGCCCATCCCTCACCACCAGCCCCGCCGCATAGATCGGCGCCAACGGCCAGGCCCACCACCGCCGCGCCCTCATCGCTCGCACCATCCCAACCAGCGCCGCAACCGCCCGCCCCGTCGCGCCCTGCTGCTCCTCAAAGACCCGCCGCCCGCGCTCTCCCATCGCCCGCGCCGCCTCGCGGTCTGTCAGCAACTCAACCAGCGCCGGCTCCAACTCATCCTTATCCTGCACAATGCGAATCCCATCCTCCGCAATCATCTTCCCCACCACATCGCGGAAGTTCTCATACGATGGCCCCATCACCACCGGCACGCCAAACTGCGCAGGCTCCAGCGGATTATGCCCTCCCCGCCGCACCAAGCTCCCCCAACAAAAGCTACATCCGCAATGCCATAAACCGCAGCCAGATCGCCAATGGTGTCGAGCATAATAACGTCGTACTCAATCGCGAACCCTTCTAGGTCCTTTGAGCAATTCGAGCTTGCTAGCGTTCGCAGAAAACGTGTCGATGATCGAGTTGACGAACAAAAAGCGCTCAGGATGTCGAGGAGCGAGCACAAGCAGAAGCCCCGAGTCCCGCTGAGGTAGGTCTTGCCACGCGTTGAGTATGATCTCCTCTTCGTTCGGTTGGGTGAGACTTCTGGGAACCTACCGTACTTCCCGCCACCACAATCTTCCGTCCCGCAGCCGCCTCTTTAATCAGCTCCGCCACGCGGCTCGCCTTTGCCGCCCGCACGTCGTACTTCAGGTTCCCAATCGCCCGCACCGCCTCCACTCGCGCCCCCATCGCCACCAGCCGCCGCGCGTCCTCCTCGCTCTGCGCCAGAAACAGATCCACCCGCCGCAGCACCCGTCCCCAAACCGCCCGCACCCGCATCCCCGCGCATAGCTTCGATCCGAAACCCGCGCATTCACCACCGCCACCGGCACACCCGCCCGCCCGCACTCCACCAGCATCCGCGGCCACAGCTCGCTCTCCATCAGCACCAGCAGCTTCGGCTGCAGCGCCCGCAGATACGCCCGCACCGCCCACGCAAAGTCCAGCGGATAATAAAACACCCGCCCCGAATCCGCACCCCAAAACCGCTCTTTCGCCAACGCCTGCCCAGTCGCGGTCGTCGTCGAAACCACCACCACCCACCCCGCGCCCAGCGCTGCCTCCAGCTCCGCCACCAGCCGAGTGGCCGCCAGCACCTCGCCCACGCTCACCGCATGGACCCACACCACCTGCCGCCCCAGCCACCGCCGCCCGCAGCTCCGCCGGCACGCGCCCCAGCCTCTGCGCCATCCCCGCGCGATAGCGCACCATCCGCGCCAGCCACCACGGCGAGCACACCACCAGCCCCACCGCCAGCAGCAAACTATACAGCGCCATCCCCATCGTCTCTACGCTCTCTCCCGCAACCGCCCGGCTTTACCGCCGCGCCAGTGATGATGATAATCAACCCAGCATGAGCACGCATTACAACCCCCGCGCAGCGCAGGCCTTAGCGGTGCTCCCCATCATAGCCGCCCTCCTCTGCCTCACCGCCCGCGCCGCCGGCCACCGATCCGCACCTCCGCCCAAGCCCGCCGCCCAGTACCCCGCCAACGACGCCCATCCCGGCGAGCGCCTCACCATCGCCGCCGACCCCTGCGACGACCCCAAGCAGTGCAGCTTCTTCCGCCTGCCTTACATCCAGCACGGCCTGCTGCCCATCCGCGTCATCCTCACCAACGACGGCGACCGCGCCCTTCAGCTCGACGACGCCCGCTTCCAGTTCATCTCCGCCGCCGACGACACCCTCCCCGCCGCCACCGAGGACGAGATCAACCGCCGCCTCTTCACCCTGCACAGCGCGCAGCCCATCCACATCCCGCTCATCCCCATCCCCGTCAAGCGCACCCCCATCGACAAGCGCATCGCCCAGGACGACGACGACTTCGGCTTCCAGGGGACCATCGTCAACGCCCACTCCACCCTCGCCGGCTACCTCTTCTACGACATCAAGGGCCTCGACGACCCCGCCCTCGCCCACGCCGCGCTCTACATCAAGATGATCCACACCCTCGACGGCAAGCAGGAGCTCTTCGACTTCACCATCCCCTTCGACAAGTGGCTCGCCGCCAACCCCAACGCCCCCTCCAACCACCCCCGAAACCGGATAATGAATCCCAGTATACCCCATGCCCGAACTCCAATATCCGACCCGCCAGCCCCCGCCGACATCCCCGAAATTCTCGCCTTCATCCGCGAGCTGGCCGAATACGAGCGCGAACCCGAGTCAGCCCATGCCACGCATGAAGACCTGCTGCGCGACGGCTTCGGCCCCACCCCGCGCTTCCACTGCCTCATCGCTGAAGTGTCCTCAACTGACAACCTGTAGCCTGCAACTGGCAACTTTCCCCGCTGGCTTCGCCCTCTACTTTTATAACTACTCCACCTGGCGTGGACACACAGGCATTTACCTGGAAGACCTCTTCGTCCGCCCGGCCTTCCGCGGACGCGGCATCGGCAAGGCACTCTTCGCCGCCGTCGCCGCCATCGCCGTCGCCGAGGGCTGCCCGCGCCTGGAGTGGGCCGTCCTCGACTGGAACACTCCCGCCATCGACTTCTACAACTCCCTCGGCGCCATCCCCCTCACCGAGTGGACCACCATGCGCCTCTCCGGCTCGCCCCTCGCCGCCCTAGCCGCTCACGCCAAATAGCAGCCCATCCCCTATGCTGAAAGCATGAAGCAGATCAGGATCATCGGCGGAGGTCTGGCCGGCCCGGAAGCCGCGCTGCAAGCCGCCGCGCTCGGCTGCCAGGTCGCGCTCTACGAGATGCGCCCCACCCGCTCCACCGAGGCCCACCAGACCGCCGACTTCGCCGAGCTGGTCTGCTCCAACTCGCTCAAGTCCGAGTCGGAAAACACCGCGCCCTGGCTGCTCAAGCAGGAGATGCGCCGCGCCGGTTCCATCCTCCTCGCCGAAGCCGACGCCTCCGCCGTCCCCGCCGGCCACGCCCTGGCCGTCGACCGCGTCGAGTTCTCCCGCCGCGTCGCCGCCCGCATCGCATCCGAGCCCAGAATCGCCATCCACCGCGAAGAGGTCACCGCGCTCGACCCCGACGAGCCCGACACGCTCACCATCCTCGCCACCGGCCCGCTCACCAGCCCCGCGCTCGCCGCCGAGCTGCAGCGTCTCACCGGCTCCAACCACCTCGCCTTCTACGACTCCATCTCGCCCATCGTCGACGCCGCCACCATCGACATGGACCGCGTCTTCTTCGCCGCCCGCTACGACAAAGGCACCGCCGACTACATCAACTGCCCCTTCACCAAGGAGGAGTACGACCGCTTCCTCGAAGCCCTCACCACCGCCGAATCCGTCCCCGTAAAGCCCTGGGAGCAGCTCCCCGGCCACGAAAGTTCGGGTGCCCCATCCATGACAGCTTTATCGTCATGGGTGGGATCGACGAACTCCGAACCCGCCATCGAGACCCTCCACTACTTCGAGGGCTGCCTCCCCATCGAAGAGACCGCCCGCCGCGGCCGCGACACGCTCCGCTTCGGCCCCATGAAGCCGGTCGGCCTCACCGATCCCAGGACCGGCCGCTGGCCCTACGCCGTCGTCCAGCTTCGCCAGGAGAACCTCCGCGCCGACAGCTACAATCTGGTCGGCTTCCAGAACCACCTGATGTTCGGCGAGCAGGCCCGCGTCCTGCGCCTCATCCCCGGCCTGGAGAACGCCGCCTTCCTGCGCTACGGCCAGATCCACCGCAACACCTACATCGACGCGCCCTCGTTGCTCACCGAAACCCTCCAGCTCCGCGCCTATCCCTCGGTCCTCATCGCCGGGCAGCTCAGCGGAGTAGAGGGCTACACCGAATCCATCGCTTCAGGTTTGCTTGCCGGGCGCTACGGCGCTGCCCTCGCCCGTGGCATCCAGCCCACGCCCGCCCCGCGCGCCTCCGCCAACGGCTCGCTCATCCACTACATCACCCACGCGGAAAGTAAGCGCTTCCAGCCCGCCAACATCACCTTCGACCTCCTGCCGCCGCTGGAAGACGACCTCCGCCGCCGCATCCGCGACAAAAAAGAGCGCCACCGAATCCAGTGCGAGCGCGCCCTCGCCGCCTGGGACCAGTGGCTCGCAGCAGATTAATTCGTGTGGAGGCATTCTTTCCGTGCTACCCTCATCGCACACATTTATGAGACCCCTCAGCGCAGCCGAATGCATCTCTCCCGCCATGGGACGGACCCACGATCTTCTGGGCCGTCCATTCCGTCTGGGCACGTTTCTCAAGATCACTGCCGTCGCCTTCTTCGCCGAGATAGGCGGGGGCTTCAATTACAACTTCGGTCGCGGTAGCTCCAACGGCATACACCAGCTTCCTCCCGCCATGCTTGCGTTTGTCGTGGCGTTCGCGGTCATTATTGGCCTCATCTCCCTGGTCGTCGGCCTCATCCTCTTCTATATTGGTTCCCGCCTGCAGCTCGTCCTGCTGGAACTGGTCGCAACCCGCTACAAATTTGTCGCCCCGATATGGCGTAAGTACGGCAGCCGCACCTGGCGATGGATCGGCCTCAGGCTCCTCTTGATGCTCTTCATGCTGCTTCTACTCATGCCCTTCATCATCACGGCCGTCCTCTACTTCTTCCATCACGCTCACGAGGCGGGCGTACTTGGCTTTGCCGATTTCTTCTCCGGCCTGCACATCGCCCAGATTCTTCTCTTCGTCGCCGCCGTCTTAATCGTTCTGTTGGTGCTGAGCGCCATCTACATGCTGGTGCGCGACCTCGCCCTGCCCTTTCTCGCGCTGGAAGACCTCACCATCTCGCAATCTCTCGGACGCCTGAGCGCGCTCATCGCCGCAGAACCCGGTCAGGTCATCCTCTACATCATCCTGCGATTTGTCCTCGGCCTCGTCTTCGGCATCGTCGCCGAGATCGCTGTCGTCATGGTCCTGCTCGTCTCACTCATCCCTCCAGGGATCGTCGGAGTCATCCTCTGGTTCTCCCTTCGGCGAAGTATCGGAGGGGGTGTCGCGGCTCTATATGATCGGCGAAAAGGAGGATGGCAGGTACGTAGGACGGTTCACAAAAGGCAAGAGAAGGATGGCCCCCTGGACTGGCTATGGCGAAGGTCATGGGGAGGCAGATGAGCAGATATGAAGTTCGTCTGTGTGGATGCCTGTTTTTTGATCGCTTTAGTGGATGAAAGTGATGCTAAGGGCTCAAGGGCATCTGAATATTATTCCGCGCATCTGGACAAGTTCCGGCTTGGGGTGGTTGTGCCGTGGCCCATATTGACCGAGGCAGCATCCACACGCATGGCCAGAAACCCGCGGGCCCTGGCCCGCTTTGATTCACTGTGGCGAAAACTGGTAATACGCCAGCAACTGATTACCCTGGATGACTCGCCCTATCGCAAAAAGGCGCTCGATGATTGTTTCGAGGAGATGAACAGAGATGCCCATCAGCGGGCGCTCAGCCTAGTGCCTACTTGCATAAATGGCTGATAGTATTCTTGCCGGTGTATCGGGAATCTTGTTCCCGATACGCACTTAGTTTCGGGAACAGATTTCCGAAACACCTGCAATATGAAGTGACTTCATCGACGTGTGCCAGAAGTGCCAGTGTGTTGTGCCTTGAGACAGTGAGTAATATGTCAAAGTCATTCAATCTTGAAGTGATAACTCCGGACAGGGTGGTCCTTTCGGAGAAGGTGGTATCGGTGGTGGCGCCGGGCGTGCTGGGTATTTTGGGTGCTTGCCAACCGCGCCCCAATGCTGACTGAGATGGGCGCCGGCCACCTCGACTTCATACGTGCGGATGAGACCTCGGGCGTAGTGACGATCTCCGGCGGGTTCGCCGAAGTCTTGCACAACCGAGTCACCGTCCTCGCGGATACGGTGACGACGCTATATTGATAATTGACGATTATCAGCCCTCTGTTCGGGCAGATTTGCAATCTGGCCCGTAACGATCAATCTGGGCATCTCTGATGCCCAAGCCACGTTGTAATCCGAATGGTTGTGATGGGGGATTGCAAATCCGCCCCAACGTGATGTCCATTATCAATATCCATTATCAATTAACCATGCGATGGATCCCGATTCTTATGCTTATAACTCTTGCTGCTCAGGCGGGCGCGTACACACTTCCGTATGAGACGTGGATGGGCGTGGTACATCGGTGAGCGGAAGATCGGCTATATGTCGCTGCGGATTGAAAAGGAGGGTTCGGGCTACAATATCGCGACCACTCTGCAAAATCACCTCACCCTGCTCGGGGCCGACCTCACTCAGCTTGTAAGCACAGCCGTTCACACCGACAGCGATTACTCCCCACTCGAGGAAAACCTTTCCATGACCAGCGGCGGCAAGACCACCACGGTGCATGCCCTCTTCGATCACGATCGGATCAAGTGCAGTGTCTCGGCGGGCAGCGGCGCTTCCGAGAAGATCATCCCGATCCCCAAGGGAATGTCGCTTGTGGGCGACGCGCTCTTCGCCAACCTCGGTCCGAAGCCGGAGGTGGGCAAGCATTACGAGCTGCATTATTTCAATCCGCTCACCCTGGCCATCGAGGACCTCAAAGTCATCGTGGACCGCGGCGAAAAGATCGAGCTAGGCGGCAAGGAGTACCGATACGTATGTACTCGAGAACATTACACCAATGGGCGATATGACCGTTTGGCAGGAGGCCGGCGGTGAGATCGTGCAGGTCAAGGCGGTAATGGGAATAACGCTGGTTCGTCAAACCAGGGAGCGGGCCATGGCCGATGTCGGCAGCGGGCCTGTGCAGGATATGGCGGCGCTGACCCGCGCGCAGGCCGACCGTGAGATCAAAAACCCCCGCCGCGTGAAAAAGCTTGAAGTGGTGGTGGAAGGCCTCCAGGACCCCGCGCTGATCTTAAGCGATGATGATCAGAAGGCCGAAGCCCTCCCCGGCGAACCCGGATCGGTGAAGTTCGCGATCATGGCCGCAAGCTTTGATAAGTCCAAATCGATTACAATTCCCATCTCGAAACCCGGCGTGGCCGCATATCTCGCGGCCACCCCTTATCTGGACTATGACGCCGGCGGGATAAAGGACCAGGCAAGGGCTATTGTGGGAAACCGGAAGAGCGCATACCTGATCTGTTCGAAGATTCGGGCGTGGCTTTACGCCAACATGCACACCCGAGCCGACATAGGCATTACACGTTCGGCGTCCGATGTGTTAAAATCTAAGGAGGGAGTTTGCAGGGATTATGCGGTCCTGTTCGCGGCCCTCGCCCGGAGCAGCGGGATTCCGACGAGAATCGCATCCGGCTTGCTCTACACCCAGGGCGCTTTTTACTACCATGCGTGGGTAGAGTGCTACGTGGGTAAGTGGGTACCGTTCGACGCGACCCTTCCGGATGACTTTGTGGACGCGGCTCACATCAAGCTCGCCGAGGGAGACGCGACCGCGATGTTCGGCCTGGCGAAAGTGATCGGCAGCCTCAAAGTGCGCGTTTTGAGCAGTGCTGAGTAACGAGCGCGGCAGTGCTGAGCTATGTTCGGGCAAGACGCACTGAGTTTTCATCACGAAAGCACGAAATTGCGAAATCACGAAAGTTGTTTCGGGAAACCCTTTTCCCGAAACCCTGCGCGGTCGAAGTATCGGGAAAGGGGTTTCCCGATACAACGGAACCCGCTCGGATCCGGCTTGCGTGGCTCCGCTCCGGGTTCCCAGCAACAGACTTTGGGACGTTACCTGAATTTTGAATTAGGCGCTTATCGCCCTGTTAGAAACAATTTGTTGTCGCTAAGGCGGATTCGACGGCGCACCGCCTTTGGGTTTTCCGCTTTATGGTTGTTAAGGGATGGCGGATGAGCTATACTTGCTTTGCCTGGGCGGAGGGTAGGGCAACGCTGGGGAGCTCTTCCGAGCCGACTCAGGTGTTGTTCAAGGGATGGGGGTGGAAATCTCCGCCCCCTCCAAATCATCCCTTAACAACCGAAAAGCGAAAAACCCGACCGCCTGCCTTGGTCAACTGCCACCGTAAGGTGGCCACTTTTCCCCAGCGAAGTCTGGGGAAAAGCGTAGCATCTTACAACTGAAATCCTATACAAGCTGTGACTGAACTTTGATATGTCACCTCGGATTTCAGTGCCGGTGTATCGGGAATCTTGTTCCCGATACGCACTTAGTTTCGGGAACAAGATTCCCGAAACACCCGGGTACAGCGTTCTATCAATCAATTATGCAACTAAGCACTAGTATCTTACAACTGAAATCCTATACAAGCTGTACCTGAACTTTGATATGTCACCTCGGATTTCAGTTGTAAGATACGCCAGAAGAAACCACCGACCTTCCGAATCAGGGAAAGGCCGTAGTGATTTTCCGGCGGTGGCCTTTTTGGTTGCGGCTATGCCGCTTTAGGGAAGGGACCCAGCGACCTGGTAGAGGTCCCTTCAATTCAAAATTCGGAATTCAAAATTCTCATTGGGGGCCTTCCCTTGCTGGCAAAAGATTTCTCGATAGTAGCGATATTCACTGTAGTGGGGATAGCGTTCGTGGCGATTACGCTGCTGGCTTCGCTCGTATTCCGGCCTCACCGGCCAAGCGCGGATAAGCTTTCCACCTACGAATGCGGCGAGCGGCCGATTGGGCCGGCGTGGCTTCAGTTCAGGGTGGGATACTATATTTACGCCTTGATTTTTCTCATATTCGATGTGGAGGCGGTTTTTCTTTTCCCGTGGGCCGCGCAGATGCTTCATCTAAAGAAGATGGGCCTTGCGTCTCTCGGGCTGGTGGACATGGTGATATTTCTTGGGCGTGCTCGCCGTCGGCCTCATATACGCCTGGAAGAAAGGTGTGCTTGAATGGAAGTAGAGCGCCCGTTTGATTATATCGAGCGAATCCCCGGCGGGGCGATTGTCACCACAACGGTGGACAAGGTGCTGGAGTGGGGCCGGGAGTCTTCGCTGTGGTATTTCGCGTTCGGGCTGGCCTGCTGCGCGATCGAGGTGCTGATGGCCGCCGGGGCCGCAAGGTTCGATCTGGACAGGTTCGGGATGATGTTCAGGGCCACGCCGAGGCAGTCCGACTTGATGATAGTGGCTGGCACGGTTACCAAGAAGATGGCGCCGAGGGTGAAGCTGCTCTACGAGCAGATGGCCGAGCCGCGGTATGTGATCGCGACCGGAAGCTGCGCCAACACCGGGGGTCCCTTTGCCGACAGCTACGCCGTCTTGAAGGGCGTGGACAAGATAATCCCTGTCGATATCTACGTGCCCGGCTGCCCGCCCCGCCCCGAGGCCCTGATCTACGGCGTGATGGAGGCTGAAGAAGAAGATGCGCGAACAGGTCGCGGAAAAGCACGCGGAGAAGTCGTAGTCGCGGCGCCGGTGAGTAAGGCTGTGCGGAGGCGGTCGAAATGGAAAATTCAGCCAAAGAAACGCAGCCCAGTCGCAAGCCCCGGGCCGGCTGGGAAGAAGAGTTCCGTAAGATGGCGGAGCGCGGAAACGACAAGCTGATCGACGAAGAGAAGGCCACCGCTTGGGACGAGAGCGAATGGGAGTGGTGTGATGACTGCGAGAATCACAATAGATTCTGATGCAATCGCGGATTATTGCAGGCGATGGAATATCGTGGAGTTCTCGTTTTTCGGATCGGTGCTAAGGGACGACTTCACGGCGGGAAGCGACGTGGACGTGCTCGTGAGGTTCGCGCCGGGGGTGGAATATAGCCTTTTTGACGTCGTGCACATGCAAGACGAATTAACCGGTATCTTGGGCAGGAAAGTAGACCTGGTCGAGCGCGAATCGGTCGAGCGAGGCGAAAACTACATCCGCCGGAGGCATATTCTGAGCGATTTGGAGCCTGTCTATGTGGCGGGATGAAGCCTACCTATTGGACATCCTAATAGCGGCGTAGCCGCAACCAAGAAGGCCATCGCCGGAAAATCAATACGGCCTTTTCGTAATTCGGAAGGTCGGTGGTTTCTTCTTACGTATCTGACAACTGAGGACTTTTGCGATGTCTGAACTAATCGAAAAAACTTTGCGCGATGCGTTTCCGGAGGCTGTCCTGAAGACAACGGACATTTTCGGCACGCTCAATATCAAGATAAGGCCAGCCGATCTGGTCGGCGTGTGCGAAAAGCTGCATTCCGATATGGGCTTCGATTACCTCGAGGACGTCACCGCCATCGACTGGCAAGGCCGTATCGAGGTGGTCTATCATATTCGCGCCATCGCCGCGAACCAGAAGATCGCATTTCGGCTCGATCTCGATTCGGACAAGCCCGAAGTCGATACCCTAACCACTATCTGGAAAGGCGCCGATTATCAGGAACGAGAAGTTTACGACCTGATGGGGGTCGTTTTCACAGGCCACCCAAACCCGCGGCGAATCCTGCTCCCCGAAGACTGGGAGGGCTACCCGCTGAGGAAAGATTATGTCATCCCGGATTAAGACCGAGTATGTCGAGATAAATATGGGACCGCAGCACCCGAGCACGCACGGGGTCTTGAGGCTCGCCGTCACGCTCGACGGCGAGGTTGTGGTGAACTGCCAGCCGGATGTCGGCTATCTCCATCGGGGCATCGAAAAACTCGCCGAAATGCGCACATACATCCAGTTCATCCCGATCACCGACCGGATCGATTACCTCGCCTCGATGCTGCAGAACGCCGTATATGTAGGGGCTGTCGAAAAACTGGGCGGTATCGAGACACCGGAGCGCGCGCAGTTCATTCGCGTGATTATGATGGAGCTTCAGCGAATCGCAAGCCACCTGGTCTTCTTCGGTACGATGGGTCTCGACCTCGGCGCGACCACTCCATTCCTGTACGCTTTTCGAGAACGCGAGGATATTATAGACCTTTTCGAAATGGTCTGTGGGGCGAGGCTGACATACAACTATTTCAGGCCGGGCGGGGTTTCGCGCGATATTCCGGAGGGGTTTTACGCGAAAGCAAAGGCCTATATCGCCAAGCAGCGCGAAAGGCTCACCGAATATGACGACTTGCTCACCAACAACCAGATATTTATCGCTCGCACCCGCAATGTGGGAATTATCAGCGCCGAGGATGCGATAAACTGGTCTATTAGCGGGCCTTCGCTGCGAGGATCGGGCGTGGCCTACGACGTCAGAAGGGCCGATCCCTACTCGGTTTACGACAGGCTCGACTGGGAGGTTGTCACGTATCCCGCCGGTGATGTGCAGTCGAGGTTCCTCTGCCGCACCGGCGAGATCAGGCAGAGCTTGAATATGGTGGAGCAGGCGCTGGATCTTATCCCCACGGGCGAGTTCAAGAGCAAGACCCCGCCCAGGCTGAAGCTCCCGGAGGGCGAACTCTACTACCATATCGAGTCCGCTCGCGGCGACGCCGGGGTGTACCTGGTCAGCGACGGCGGCGAGAAACCATACAGGCTCAAGTGGCGGGCGCCCTCGTTTATCAACCTTGGCGCGCTGAGCCAGATGACCAAAGGCTGGAAGGTGGCCGATATCGTCGCGATCCTCGGCAGTTTGGATGTGGTCCTTGGGGAAGTGGACCGGTAATTTTGAAATTGTAAATTTTGAATTTTGAATTGGGAAGGGACTACCGCTCGCCAGAGGCATTCCCTTTGTTGTATCGGGAAACCCCTTTCCCGATACTCCGACGCCCTACGTTTCGGGAAAAGGGTTTCCCGAAACAACTTTCAGGGATGTCCTGCGGGGCAGAGACCCTCCCTTCCCCAATTCAAAATTCAGAATTTCAAAATTCCGAAAGGAAAGGTGGTGATATTATGGTCAAAAGCAGAAGACTCAGACCGTTGTTCACACTGGTGGTCGTCGGTTTAGGCGCTGTCGGGGGCTACGCACTGGCAAACGTGTATTGCAACCTGGTGTATCCGCTCTTCTCGGTGCCTAAGAACCAGGCCACTGATTCAGACAGAATGTTGTTTCGGCTCGGCCTGGCAGTGGTGGGAGCGATGTTCGGCTTTGTCTTCGAGCGGCTCGCATTCGTTCAGTTCACCCGGAGTCGCGCCAGGTGGGAAAGCATGGACCCGCGCGACCGTATGTCTTTCTTCGCGGGCTTGATAATGGGCCTTGTGCTCACGGCACTCTATACACTCGATCCTCCCGGCTGGTCTCTGGATCAACATGTCCCTCGCGGTGATCCTTTGCTGGATTTCGGTGGTTGCGCTGGACAGCGTAAAGGAGCAGATGCGGTTCTACTTCCCCAACCCCTTAAGCCAGCCAACCCCGCGGGCCTCGGGCTGCAAGCCAAAACTCCTGGATACCAACGTGATTATAGACGGCAGAATCGCCGATATCTGCCGTGCCGGCTTCCTGGAGGGGCCGCTTTACGTGCCTAAGTTCGTGCTGGAGGAGCTTCAACGCATAGCCGACTCCAGCGACTCCCTAAAGCGAGCCAGGGGCAGAAGAGGCCTGGAAATCCTGAACCAGATGCAAAAGGAGATCGACCTGCAGGTGAGGGACTACGCACCCACCGTGGGAGTCGAGGAAGTCGATGCAAGGCTGGTGGTGGTGGCCAGCGAATCCAATGGCGCCATCGTTACCAACGATTACAACCTCAACAAGGTGGCCGAGCTTCAGGGCGTGGAAGTGTTGAACATTAACGAGCTTGCCAACGCCGTCAAGCCGGTCGTGCTGCCCGGTGAGGAAATGCGCGTTACCATTATCCGCGAGGGCAAAGAAAAGGAGCAGGGAATCGGTTATCTCGACGACGGCACCATGGTGGTTGTCGAGGGGGCGAGAAGGCTCATCGGCGAGATGATGAGCATCAACGTAACCAGCGTCCTGCAGACCGTGCAGGGCAAAATGATCTTCGGCAAAGTGGCAGATAATTCGGAAGAGGAAAGCTACCCAGTTGAACAAAGCGTCCGCTCTTATACCGGCGGCAGGCCGAGGAGAAAGATTCGGTAAGCAGACCAACAAGGTCCTTTCGATCATCGCCGGCAAGCCGATCCTTGCGCACACTCTGAGTGTTTTCGAGGCCTGCGAAAGCGTTGAAGAGGTAATAGTCGTAATAGGCGAGCATGAGCTTGAAGCGGCCGGCGAGATACGTCGGCCGCTTCGGCTTTGGCAAGGTGCGCAAGATCGTCTCCGGAGGATTGCGCCGGCAGGACTCCGTCAGAAACGGCCTTCGCGAGGTCACCCGGGATATCGTGGCCATTCACGATGCCGCGCGGCCCATGGTGACCCCCGAGATCGTCGAGGAGTCCATTCGCGAGGCCGCGGCAAGCGGGGCGTCCGCAGCGGCGGTGCCGGTGATCGACACCATCAAGTCCGCTTCGCCGGATCGTATCATCACCGGGACCGTGGATCGCTCTAACCTTTATGCCGTGCAGACCCCCCAGACTTTTCGCACGGATCTCATCCGCCGCGCATTCGAGCGCGCCTACGCGGACGGCATCTACGCAACCGATGACGCTGCTTTGGTGGAAAGACTTACGGAAAAGGTGACTATCGTGCCGGGTTCATACGAGAATATCAAGATCACCACGCCCTCCGATGAGCAGATCGCCTCCCGCAGGCTCGGGGGCGGCGAAACTCGAACGGGAATTGGGTTCGACGTGCACCGGCTGGTCGAGGGGCGCAAGCTGATCCTCGGCGGAGTTCAGATCGAATACGAAAAAGGCCTGCTGGGCCACTCCGACGCGGACGTTATGCTGCATGCGATAGCCGATGCCTGCCTGGGAGCCATTGCCGCGGGCGACATCGGCAAGCACTTCCCCGATTCGGACCCCCAGTATAAGGGTATAAGCAGCTTGAAACTGCTCGGCCACGTGGGCAAGCTGCTATCCGATGCGGGCTGGCGGGTGATTAACGTGGATGTGGTCCTGGCCTGCGAGGCCCCCAAGATCGCGAAGTTCACACCCGTGATGGCCCAGCGAATCGCCGAGTGCCTGAGCATCGAAGCTTCGCGCGTCAGCATCAAGGGCGCCACGACCGAAGGCCTCGGCTTCACGGGCCGCGGCGAGGGGATAAGCTGCTGGGCGATAGTGAGCGTCAGAAACAATTGATAACTCACCACGCGAAAACGACAAGTCGAGGGTTACAAGGGGACCAGGTTACGAGGGAACAAGGCTGGGGCAGGCGCTAACGTGCTCCCTCTCCCGGATGGGAGGGTTAAGGCGAGGGGGAGGCGCTGGAATCAGGCGCGGGCTCTTCGCGCTGGGTAATCTCTGAACGCGCGGCGTTCCACCCCTCACCCCCGGCCTCTCTCCCGTGCAGGGCGAGGGGAGTTCCGGCGCGGCGTTGCGGCTAAAATTGGGGCGTTGGCCTCGGCGCCTTGTGCTCCCTCTCGGTCGGGGCGGACTTGACACGCCTGCGCACCCTTCTGTCTCCATCTCGGAGCAGACCCCGCCCACCACAGTAGGGCTGACGTTGACCCTCTGAGCGATCTCGCGGTTACTAAGTTCCGGGGTTTCTCGAACTTGGTCGGCAATCACTGTCCCGCGCTGTTGCTGGTTGAGGTACCAATCACTCCACGATATCTGCTCGCTCTCGACTATTCACTATATCACATGGCGAGCCAGATGTGTATCCAGATACACACTGTTTTTTTGTTGCAAACCCCCTTGACACAAAGGCAATTCGATCGTATAATTTGTTTGGCGGGCATGAAGATGATGCCAAGCTAGCTGTGCTGAGCAACCACTGATACCAGTGATGCCAACAAGAAAACAAGGAGAACGACGTGATACCCAACACGCGGACCCAAGACAATTCACGGGGTTGGAAACGATAACCTCCTCATAAAAAGCAGCGCCGGCAACAAACCCGTCTTCTGCCTGTGGCTGATCGACTCGGGCGAATACGCTCTCAAGAGCATCAGCTATTATGACTGGATTCACACAAGACATGGATGCGGTATTCGGACAACTCAACCAGCCAGGCCCAATGATGATTGTTTCGTCCCCATTTGAATCGCATAAAGGAGCGCAAATGAAGAGATTATTGGCGGCATGTGTATGTATAGTGATTGTGGCCACATGCGCCTCGATTGGCGCAATCGGCAACACGATCGAACCTATCAGCGGCACAGCCCGCGTGGAAGTGCACACCGTGGTCAACCCCGATATCATCGGAGGAGGCGTAAATTTCGCGTTCAGCGATTACAAATACATCGACTATGTAACGGGGAAAGAATGGGACAATGCACATAGTCGGCACTTGCCCGATCCCGGCGACGAGATCGAATGGAAAAACTTTGACTCGCTTATGGACTACATGGGCTTCCAATATGTGCGCTTGGAAGTTGGACTTACGCAATGGGAACCGGTAAACGATGACAATGACCCGCATCATCTCAATCTTAAGGACGGGTTCGCTTTCTCGCCGGGATTTGCGGCTAAACACCCCGATGCCGATAAAAATTGCGCAATATATATGAGCCAGATGTATCGCCTGCTGGATCACTGGGAAAAGCGGAATTTGTTTGTCGTGCTGGGAAACTGGGGGGCCGGCCCGGACACGTTTTGCAAGAACGGCAACAATTGGATAATCGCTCGTGACGCCGCGGGTCGACATCTCGATTCCAGTGACCGGCGTTTCACAGGCATAGACAACATAGAAGAGTTTACCGAGTCTCTTGCCGCGATAATGTACCATCTTAAGCACGACAAGAAGTATAAGTGCGTGCACGGAATATCAGTCTGGAACGAACCCGAGCAGATGGCCAACTACTATGGGACGCTTGCAGGAATATATAACTCGCTGGGCGACCAACTTAAACGACTCGGCATCCGTGACGAAGTGAAGATACAGGCGTTTGACGGTGCAATCAACTGGAACCGCGAGAATGGCCATCAACCCGACCAGGTGAGCAGGCTTTTGAAACTCGCGGGCGATAATATAGACATCATCTCCTTCCACGATTATAACTCGTGCTTTGAATATATGAAAGACAAGAATCATAAGTCAAGGACGATATCAGAGAGACCATTGATTCATTACTGCTGCCTGCCATCCGGCAGAGCCTCGCGTATGACGGCAAGGCAAGACCGGTCGTTGCCGGAGAGTTCGGCTCATCTGTGCTCGACAGTAACGCCAATGACGCCTCTCCAGCCAGCTATTCGCAGCGGCTCCACAGCGCGGAAGCCGCAGTCCAGCTTTTCAATAATGGCGGCAAGGCAATCGCCTACTGGGTGTTCAACAACAACACGCACACCAAGTGGCGAATGGTCACTTTCCATGGAAGCAGTTCAAAGCACTTCATACCGGACGAAACCAACTATTATCCGCTTGCGCTCACGATGAAGTACAAGTTAAGTCAGGATCAGATATCGTGAAAAGCAGCATAACCGGCCTCACCGATGAAAACGGCTGTCCAAGGGTGTTCCTTGCAACGGCCACACAAGGCAAAGACATCACTCTCCTGTGGGTAAACGACAGCGAGCATCCGGCGAATGTCAGTCTCACGGGAATTGCACCGGACACCAGGCTCAGACAATGGTGGGTCGGCGACCGATCATACAACAGGATCAACAAGGCGCATGACATCACGACGTCCGCCCAGACCGCAATCGAACTCAAGCCGCGAAGCATCACTGTCTTTACCACTTATGACTACGGCAGTGAACTGGTCGGCTCGTAGCTGTCCAGTTTGCGGCCTAGTCGTCCTGTCAACGAAAAATAAACAGGGTCGAGAGATTCTTCTCTCGACCCTGTGATTGAGATGCGTTCAAACCCCGTGCCTAATTCAGCGCGGACCTGAATCTCCAGTTGACAATATCGTGTACCTCGGCGCATCCGCCGCATCGGCCCGCGAACCCAATCCACGACTGGCCGTTTCCGTCAAAGCAGGCGGCCTGCGTGTAGTTCACCGCGATATTGGTCAGAACGGCTATACCGTCTATTTTGACACTCATCAAGCTGTTGACAGGGTCGGCTATGACCTCGGCCATGTGAGCTACCCCGTCTTTCAGGTTGATTCCCAGCGGAGTCAGATCGGCTGACCCGTCGGTTATACCGTAGGTGGCGCCGCCTTCCTGTATCGCAACGAAGTTCGAACTCGGCTCTCCAGCGTTCTGGTAGGTATCGAACTTCACAGCGACAGAGTTGATAGGCGAGCCGTTGAAGTCGAAATGGGGAACACCATTGCTATCGAGGTCGGCAGTGTCGTTGCTCATAACAAAACCGAAGCCGTCGGCGCCCCCGAGCAAGAGTTGCGATATCTGGAAGGTGAACTTAGTGTCCAACCCCAGTGAAGTGTTCACCTTGTTCGCGTAGACGCCATTGCCTACGACATTATACGTGCTCGCCGTCAGCCTCAAGCGGCAAGCGCCATCCATAGTCGAATCAGTCGTGTAGGCGGCGCCGCCGTACGGGAGGATCGTCTGAGGGTTGGCCACCGAATCGGCAGAGAAGTCAGGATAGAACGACACGTCCCATGCCTTATTAGGAACACCTCTCACGTCGCTGACACCTCTCGGCTGAATGACCCCGGTCAGAGTCCCACCAGATCCGGCGCACCGGACGTTTCCAGTCACCTGGACGTATTTCCAATCCGGGTCAAGCGCAATGCCGCTCATCGATGGAATACCGATGGCAACAGCGGCCCCGCCGTCGTTGAGCGTGCAGCCGCTAACGTTGTAGGTGAGAGCGCCCCACGTCCGGGCAAGCATACCCATGTTGTTCAGACCCGATCCGCCGCTCATACTTTGCTGCAAGCCCATCGACCCACCGCCAACGCTCTTCGTGCTCGTGCCGAGCGGCGTGAGGACAGGATTGACTGACCCAACGGCCGATACCACGTCCGCGGATATGTATCGCTCGCCAGTGGCAGCGGTCAGCACTTTCCCGCCCACCTGCACTATGGTTCCGATAGGAACCGCCCCATAGGAGCTATAGTAACTCTGAACCGCGATGCCGCAAGACCTGTCCTGGTTCTCGATGAACATCATGCCGCCCAAGCCGCATGCGGTAACGACACCGGCGCAGGCAACGATTGTGTTGTCGGACTGGGTCTTGACCACGGCTATGCTCGAAAGCTGACTCGTGTAGTAAGTATAGGATGCGGTCTTGACCCAACTGGCATCGTAGCCGGTCTCGAGGGCGATTGCCTTGAGAGTAGCGTTGGTCGTTATGCTCACCGGAGTGCTGGTATAGATGGCAGCCGATGAATCCGGCGTCGAGCCATCAGTTGTGTAATAGATCGCGGCCCGGCTGTAGCGCAGGCCATGGTTACGCTAAGAGTCTGCGGCGTAACGTATGCGGCGCCATCCGGACTGAATGTCGGCTCTGCAACCTGCGGCGAGTAGCCGGAAGTGAAACCCCAGTTGGCGATGTAGTTGCTTTCGGCATAGCTCCCGGTGCCCGCGCAGAAGCCGACAAAGGAGTAGCCCTGGTTGTTCATCGCGTTAAAGGTAGCCAGGTTGATGGCTTGGTTGCGTAATGACCGCGACGCCGTCGATGTAAACATTCATCAGATTGTTGTCGTATTCGACACGGGCGTCGTGCAGGTTGCCGTTGCCCAGGGTCAGGCCCAAAGGCGTGAGATTCTGCTGAGCCACACTAATGGCGGCGCCACTTGAGTCATAGCCGGAGACCACGACACTGTTCACGGGGTTCGACGTGCAGAACTGCACCGTTACACTATTCGTGAGCGGACCGCCGTCGCCGCACCAGTATGAATCGTTATCGTCCTGGATGGAGAAGCCGAAACCATTCCCAAGGGTTCCGACGGAGTTAACGATCTTGAAGCCAAAGTCAGTAACGAAGCCGTTGATGGTCTGGCTAATGGCGGTGGTCCATACTCCACCCTTTTGGCCAGCCCCGTTATCGGCCTGGTCCGGGGTCAGCAACAGCCAGTTTGCGCCGCCGGTGTTTGTGTCGTTCGCGACAACACCGCAGCCGGTATTACCCCACAGGTTGAGACCCGACGTGCTGGTGAAGTTGCTGTACCTGCCACCCCCAGTTCTCGCTGTAAGTAGCCGACTGCATTGCGCTAGCGCCCATGCCTGTCCTGTAGGCCCTGGCATTGAGTGCTACCCTGGCTAATGAACACCGATCCGGTGTAGAGCGAGCTTGAAGTCGAGGGTATGCCCCCGTTAGTGGTGTACCGGATGGCGGCGCCGGGAGTCGCGCAGGTGATAACCACGGGAACCAGATGGTTGTAAGTGCCGCTGCCGGGGCTGAACACAGGAGTGGCCACTTTGGTCAACGTCGTGGAGTATGCAAACTGCCAGTTGGCGATGTAGTTGTTCTCGGACCAACTGCCCGTCTGCCCCGCGAAACCAACGTAAGAGCTTCCACTTGCGTCGACAGCGCCGTAGGTGGCAAGGTTGATTGCGTAGTTGCTGATGACGGCTGTACCGTCAACATAGACCGACATCTTTCCGCCGGGCATACGTGATTCTGGCCAGGTGCGGGTACCCATCGTAAAGATGGACCGGCAGGAGGTCCACACTTGTCAGAGCGGCCCCATTGGCTTCGATAGTGACGCAACTGTAACTCGCATCACCCGTGGTCTGGTATGTGGAGAACTTGACAGACGCGGCGTTTGCGCTCGGCCCATTCGCACCGGCCCAGTAAGTGCTACTGTTGTTCTGCACACAGAAGCAGAAACCGTTTGCGGGAGAGGAACTATAGGTGATCTTGAACGTGAACTGCGACACGAACCCGGCACTTGTAGGCCACTTGTCCACCGTCCATGCCCCTCCGTTGGTTCCATTCGGATTATTCTCGATATCGGGGGTAAGCCGCAGCCAGTTCCCGCCGTTGGTATCGCTATTGTTCACGACAGCGGCGGTGTCCCAGAGCTGCAGATCGCTCACGTTCGAAAAGTCCGGATAGTGCGCAAAATCCCACTCTCCGCGATGTTGTAGGCGCCGTATGTCGGGGCGCTGAGCAGATAGCCCGGCAAGTAGCCGATTCCGCTTACCGTGGTGTTGCCGCTCACGAACAGCGGACTGGAGTAAGGAGTGAGATAGCTGCCGGACCCCGTGACGTTGTAGCGAATAGACGACCCGGTGGTCGCGCAGCTCAACGCCACACTCTGCGGCGATGCGTAAGTCCCGGGCACGGGCGAATACGTCACCGCACCCACTTGCGGAATCACGGGAGCAGCGAGCACCGGGCGAACATCGAACCAGTTCAGGCTGAAATCGCCGGAATTGCCCCCGACATCCAGGATGTAGAGCGTATGCGTGCCGGCTGTCAGAGTGACAGTTGCCGATGTGGTGCGCCAGAGACTCGAACTGCCCGTAACGGGTATAGTGACAGTAGCTATCACGTTGGAGGTGGAGCCGTCACATATCTGGATGGAGCCGCCGACCGACGTCGAAGCCGACCTGACTCTGATCTGGTAGTTACCGGCCGACGATATGCTTATGCCGGTGTAGCAGAGCCAGTTGCCCGCGGAGGGACTGGCAACGCAGTTTCCGCCCTCGGAGCAGGTGGTCGTGCTCACGGTAGACGAGCTGCTGTTGTAGTTCTCGGCCTGTATCAGGCCGCTGTTTGCCGCATCATAAACGCCGACCCAGCTTGCGGTCTTGTCTATGTACATGGTGGAGACATCCGGAGTATAATCCAAGAATGTCTTGCTGCTATTTGAATATGGAATGGCCGGCTCTATCTGGGTGCCTTCGAACCACTCGTTAAAGGTCACGATGCCCACCTTCGCGGCGCCCGCGCTTATGGCCGCACTCCAACGGGTGTCGTAATAGCGCCATGCTGGCGGTCAAGAACCGTATCACTGGGGACGCTTACCTTATCAAAGCCGGGGGTCACCGGCGGGACGAAGAGCTTGCTATGGTTCGCGGCCCAGGTTACTTCGGAAGCATAAGTCGATGTGGCTACATTGACATCGTATATGAAGTAGCCGTCCCAACCGCCATTTGTGATGAATGTGTGGTTTGTCGAATCGCAAAGGAAGACCGCGTTGTAGGAAGTCCTGAGGGACGCGAGAAGCGAGGACCACGCGCTCGCGGTGTAGGTGTTGGCGCTGTATATGTATATATACGGCCTGTTGCTTCTCGTGGGATCGCGGTAAAGCGCGGGCTTCGATCCGTAGGTATTGATCAGGTACTGGATGTCGGTGTTGTATTGCGCTATTGAGGTGATGTCAAAGGGCTCGATCATGATGCACACCTGGATCCCATACTGGGCCGCGATATTTATAACCACTCCCAAGGACTTGTCCATGTCGCTTCCGCTGGTATCCCAGTCGCAGATTATCACACCGACGCCTGCGTCGCGGAGCCACCTCATATGCTGATTCACTATCGTCGGGTCCTTTGCGGAGTATATTCCCTGGCTGGGCCAGTCGCCAATGGTGGAGCCGGTACTGTCCCCCCAGTAATACCAGTAGCCTTCGTAATTCTGACTGCCATACCAAGTGTAGTAGTAGGCCTGCGTCTTTGTGCTCAGCGCGAATGCGCTCGACCCGAACGCGACCAAGATCATCATCGCGCACAATAAACACAGCGCGGCATTCTTTGTGTAAACTTTCATTTTAATGTCCCCTTTCGCCTTTCGTCGTCCCAGTTACCACCGAAGTAAGTGGTCACTCTTCCCAGAACGAAACTCCGCCAATGCTGAGTAGGTCCGGTTTGTGGACCGGGTCGAAATGGCCGCATCGAAGACCGCCCTTCGATACGCCTCGCTTGCGCTCGGCACTCAGGGCTGGCGGGTTCCGAATTCCGTAAGTGCTCAGGAATCGCGAATACCGAGCGCATGGCTGTCATTCCGAACGAATGTGAGGAATCTCGACCTCTCGGACGAGTCTCAAGCACCGGAACAAGAATGCAAGCGCGGCGTTGAGATTCCTCGCTACCCGCTCCTAAGAAACTCCCCAGTTTCGGGAACAAGATTCCCGAAACACCGGGGGTGGGTTTCTTTCCAATGTAACGGCGACAGCGTCGCCGTCACTTGCTCGGAATGACATATGCGGTGACTTGTACCCATAATCCGTGAGCTCCTAAGAAACTCCCCAGTTTCGGGAACAAGATTCCCGAAACACCGGGGGTGGGTTTCTTTCCAATGTAACGGCGACGGCGTCGCCGTCACTTGCTCGGAATGACATATGCGGTGACTTGTACCCATAATCCGTGAGCTCCTAAGAAACTGCTGGTTTCGGGAACAAGATTCCCGAAACACCGGGGGTGGGTTTCTTTCCAATGTAACGGCGACAGCGTCGCCGTCACTTGCTCGGAATGACATATGCGGTGACTTGTACCCATAATCCGTGAGCTCCTAAGAAACTCCCCAGTTTCGGGAACAAGATTCCCGAAACACCGGGGGTGGGTTTCTTTCCAATGTAACGGCGACAGCGTCGCCGTCACTTGCTCGGAATGACATATGCGGTGACTTGTACCCATAATCCGTGAGCCTCCCAAGAAACTCCCCAGTTTCGGGAACAAGATCCCCGAAACACCGGGGGTGGGTTTCTTTCCAATGTAACGGCGACAGCGTCGCCGTCACTTGCTCGGAATGACATATGCGGTGACTTGTACCCATAATCCGTGAGCTCCCAAGAAACTCCCCAGTTTCGGGAACAAGATTCCCGAAACACCGGGGGTGGGTTTCTTTCCAATGTAACGGCGACAGCGTCGCCGTCACTTGCTCGGAATGACATATGCGGTGACTTGTACCCATAATCCGTGGGACTCCTAAGAAACTCCCCAGTTTCGGGAACAAGATTCCCGAAACACCGGGGGTGGGTTTCTTTCCAATGTAACGGCGACAGCGTCGCCCTCACTTGCTCGGAATGA
The DNA here is from genome assembly GCA_963767315.1 of uncultured Acidobacteriaceae bacterium. GTDB lineage: Bacteria > Acidobacteriota > Terriglobia > Terriglobales > Acidobacteriaceae > Edaphobacter. The sequence continues at coordinate 151,238 of CAVYDK010000022.1, forward strand.
CATATGCGGTGACTTGTACCCGCCGACCATGATAAAATGGGCCTTGCCCACAAATCGACAATCAACCGCTGATTGTAACTATGACAGGGCCCATTCAAACCACACTATTCGCGCTTTCTCAAAATGCCTGCAAGGCCTATCAGACCGACAAGCATCGCGACGATGCCGCTCGGCTCAGGCACCAACGTAGCGTCATAACTACTGTTATAATCCCAGTAGGAGATGTAGTTGGCTTCCCAGGCGCCTCCGTTCTGGGCACTGAAGCCGACAAAGGAGACCCCATCTCCATTGGTCGCACTATAGGTGCCGAGGTTGACGGACAGGTTGGTAACCACCCTGATGCCGTCGACGTAAACATTCATCAGATAGTTCGGCGAAGCGCCGCTTCCGGTGTATCCGATAGTGCACGTGTGCAGGCCGCCGGCGCTCAGGATAATTCCCGACGTGGCGAGATTCACGTCAAGCAGATCAGTTGAGACTGACGATGAGTTGTTTCCGGTGATCTCGAGGTAGTCAGTGTGATACGTTTCAAACTTCACGTTCACGGAATCCAATGCCGGACCGCCCGCGCCGGCCCAGTATGTGCTCCGGCTGTCTGGGTGGAATAGCAGAAACCATTCGCTGGATTTCCGGCGCTGTCGTAGATCTTGAAGCCAAACCGAGTGACAAAGCCGCTTCTGGTCGCCTGCATTGGGTCGGTCCACAAGTCGCCCTGCTCGTGACCACTATTATTGTCCGCCGTCAGCTTCGCCCAGGTTCCGCCGCTGGTGTGTGAGTCGCTCGTGGTAATACAGTCGGCGCACGTGTCGAGGACTATCGGGCTCGACAAGCTGGCGAAGTTGTTGAACTGCCAGGTCCACGAGTAAGCGGAACTAGACGCAAATACCAGCGTCAGTAGAACCAAACCCACGAGAATACTTTTAGAGATTTCTGTTGTGCGATTCATCTTTTTCCTCCTTCAAGAGTTTTTTCTTTTCCGCACCTGCAGCACCACGAGACGCGAATGCGACAAGCCCGGAACACGAACTGCTTTACTACAACTCAACGGGTAAGAGTTCACTCCTGATGAGTACAGCGTCATGCTGACCCTGAACTTGATTCAGGGGATTCAGCATCTCGCATGAGACCCTGAATCGAGTTCAGGGTGACGTATTCTCATTGTTTGTGAGCTGATACCTGAACAATCATTGACATCACCTCCCGTTTGTCCAAAAGCAACTAGCTGATACCACATAAGAACCAGTTGCCATGTTGCCATACCTACTGGATACACACACAAGGGTAGTATACCATGCGATTTAGCTGTTGTCAACGGTTATTTTCGTCGACGCAAAAAAAATAATACAAGGTAAAATGCACTTGCCGTAAACTAGCTAATCATAGATAGCTTGGCTAAACCGCTTGGTATCACTTCGGCAGGCAACACGACGTGCCTGGTATCTTTCGGCGCATTGCCGAAAATTCGTTCAAGCAGCAGTCGCACAGCAGCTCTGCCCATTTCGCTCTTTTGCTGAATTACACGGGTAAATGGCATTGGAAGAGCTTCGTGGACGTGCTCATCGAAGAAACCCGCAATCTCCAAATCTCCGGGAACCCTCAGCCCCATCTTTGCAGCAGCTTCCAACGCAGCCAGGACAGCGTCTTCATTCAGACAGAACGCGGCAGTTATCGGGTCAGACAAATGCAGACAATAGTGCAAGGGGAGTTCCAGAGTCAACCTTTCACGGCGAGTGATCTCATACGATCTGACGATTTCCTCGTCAAATGGCAATCCTGCTTCCTTAAGCGCTGCCTTGTAGCCATTTTCTCTATCCATTACCCGAACTGATGGTGGCAAAATTCGTGAAGTGGGCTATGCGGCGATGCCCCAGTGAGATAAGGTGAGCGGTGGCGTCCTTGGAAGCGCCGAAGTTGTCGGTCACCACGTAATCCGCTTGAATGTTAGGGATGTAATGATCTATAAACACAACAGGAATTCCACTAGTGGCAAGCGCGGAGTAGCTTGATGCTCTTTGGGAACTGTGTGCGGGCATTGCTATCACGCCATCCACCCGCTCATCCAAAGCTTCGCTGATCGCGTTGATCTCACCATCGTGACTGTTGCTGGATCGGGCAAATATGGTAATGCAATGCTCTTCAAGAGCCTGGATCACACTGGTCGCCACGTGTATGGACATGCTCTCTCTGAGGTGAAGTCTGTCGTACGCGAACGCTCTTCTAAGACCGGCGGAAGGCGTTGCCGCTGGTTTAGAAGATGAGTATTGGTTTCGTCCAGCCACGGCATTATTACCGAGACGACTTTTGTGTCTCGGGCCTTTGCAGGCCTTCCAGACTGTCTGTTCACAAAAGTGCCGCTGCGAGGCTCGGTAACAAGAACTCCCTCCTCACAAAGTCGTGCCACCGCCCTCGACACGCTCGGACGACTTATGCCCACTATTCCGGCCAACGTCCTTTCAGGTGGGACTCTGGAACCGGGCTTCAGACTACCTTCTTCCATCTGTTTATTCAACCAGTCCGCCACCTTGCTGTAACTGGTAGGCATGCGCTTTTCATACTGAGTTTTCTCTGTGTCATTCATCTGCAAAGTTCCACCTTTGTCCATTCCGGACTGTTCTCGCGGTAATTTCTCGCGGTAATATTTCCTATACTCTTGTATTATATCACATTATGAGCCAGATGTGTAGCCAGGTTTGCAAAATATTTTTTTTGCGTACACCCTTGACATGTGGATGATTCGATGATATACTTCTATTGGAGTAATGCCCAAGTGATGCCACTGCGAGACTGCGGTGCACACACTATGATGCCAATAATGATAACAATAGCACGAAGCGAGCGGAGGTAGCGTGATGCAAAAAAGACGGACAGGGTTCACTCTTATAGAACTGCTGGTGGTGATAGCAATAATTGCTATCCTCGCGGCGATTCTATTTCCGGTGTTCGCAACGGCAAAAGTGGCGGCACAACGCGCATCGTGCGCGGGAAATCTGAAACAATTGGGCTACGCGATCGATCTCTATAAGCAGGATTACTCGCAGTCTTATCCCGCCTCCAGCAAATACTGCTCCGCGGATACGTATTGGGACAGTGCTCGGAACAGAGCAATTAGTTGGGGCTATGCCATGTGGGCTTGGAGGCTTATGAAATACACAAGAAGCACAAACGTATTCAACTGCCCCGGCGCGGTAAACCCATGCGTGATCACGTATGACTATCCTTATCAGACCATAAAAATCGGATACTGTATGAATGAGTACATTTTCTATAGCCCCTATTATGGCTACAGCTATTACAGAGAGGGCAGTATGGCGCACCCGCAGAACGTTCTGCTTCTTGCCGACGGATATCTTGATGTGCTTGCAAACGATTGGAACACCAACGGCGAGACTCCAATAGACGGTCTTCCAACAGGTATGAACCGCATAATGTTTGCTGATCAAAACATCAGAGTCCGACACGGGGGATCCAACGTTCTCTTCTGTGACCTGCACGTCCTTAACATTGCATCGGAGAAGTTCAAAGCGGTAAACTATCCCGGCGATTCGTACCCTACCACCTGTCGCGAGTGGCCGGTTATTTATCCATCAGCGAGCGCCTATAAATAGCAGAAAAAATCGTTCCTCGCCATCTCAGACTCTGCCCCATCCAAATGCAACAGTCGGCGCCATTTGCCGCCAAACGGCGCCGGCTCGGTTGTCATAGAAATAGATCACTGCTTCTCTGTGCTGTTATTGTGGTTGCACAACACGGCATACAAAAGCCGCATCAGAAAGGACAACAGTTAATATCAATGCTGGCGTTCAATGATATATCTGTGCGCAAAAGACTCCGGTTACTAATTGTTCTCCTTGCGCTCGTGCTGGCCGCGGGCGGCTGCAAGTCCTCGCCGCCGCAAAAGACCAAGCTTGTGGTCTGGGGGCCTCAGTCTCTCGATAGAATTTCAGGGAAGGGATGCCGCAATCGAGGAATACGAACGCAGGCATCCGGGTATCGAAGTGATTACGCTGTCGATGGGCGCGGGCGGAATGGATCCCCAAAAGCTCATGACCGCAATCGTGGGCAAAGTCCCGCCGGACCTGATCGTCCAGGAAAGGTTCACCGTCGGCGACTGGGCGTCCAGAGACGCGTTCATGCCTCTGGATAAACTTATTAAGCGAGACAGCGCGGAGCCAAACTGCATCCGACCAGAGCAGTACTATCCCGCCGCATGGTATGAGGCCGTCTACAAGGGGAAAGTCTACGCGATTCCCGATGACGTCGATGATAGAGTCTCTACTATAATAAAGCCATCTTCCGAAGCTGCGGGCTCGACCCCAATCGCCCTCCTCAAACGTGGGACGAGCTTCTCACATATACTCAGAAGCTCACCAAATACCGCAAGGACGGCAGCTTCGAACGAATCGGCTTCATTCCGATTTTCGGCAATAGTTGGTTCTACCTCTACAGTTGGCAAAATGGCGGGGAGTTTATGAGCCGGGATGGCCGCGTCTGCACACTTGATAACGAGAGATCCGAGGAGGCGCTGAAGTGGCTGGTCCATTTCTACGACACTATGAAGGGCATCGATGTCCTGAACGCATTTTCCTCGGGATTCAAGGGCGGAGCGCTCGACCCATTTCTTACCGGCCAGGTGGCGATGCGGATAGACGGTAGCTGGTATGCGGCCGAATCGCTAAGTGCACAATCCCGGCCTGGACTTCGCCGTGGCCCCGCCCCCTGTCCCGAAAGACAGACTGGCGGGCAAGCCGCCTTTTGCGGGCAAGCCTAAGTTTATCACCTGGAGCGGCGGGTTTTCCTACGCGATTCCGGTGGGCGCGAAAAATGTGGAGCTTTCGTGGGACTTCATCAAGTGGATGAAATCCGAGGAAGCTACCCGGCTGATGCACACTGTCCAGATCAAGGCCAACAGAAAGAAAGGCCGCATTTACGTGCCGTGGATAAGCGCCAACCGTAAGATTGCCGAGCAGATGTTCAAGGAGTTCGCTCCCAAGAACCTCAAGTTTGCCAGCGCGCAGCGGGTGTTTCTGCGACTCTTGCCCGTTTCCAGATATCGGCCGGTGACATTCGTGGGTCAGCAATTGTGGGATTCACACGAGAACGCTTTCGAGCAGGCGATTTTTCACAAGCAGTCTCCCCACGAGGCGCTCCGCGAGGGGACTGTCGATGTCCAGAGGGAACTGGACAAAGTGTTTGCCCGCACCAGATATAAGTTGCTGAACTGGTTGTATCCGTGCGCGGTGGTGTTCATCCTCCTCGCGGCAGGGATTTGCCTGTGCGTAAAGAAACTCAAGAGAGGCAGGCCGATGGGGAGGCTCTCAAGGGGCGAGGCGGCTGCCGGCGTGTTCTTTGCATCGCCGTGGGTGATCGGCTTTCTAGTTTTCACCCTTGGGCCGATAATCGCGTCTTTCATATTCAGCTTCTGCGATTACGATGTCCTGCACCCGGCTCGATGGGTGGGCCTTGCGAACTACCACGGCCTGCTGACCGACGACTGGAAGTATATGGGCAAGGCGATGTATAACGCCGGTTATCTCGCGCTTTTCGGCTTGCCTCTCGGAATGGTCGTGAGCCTTTCGATCGCGATGCTCCTGAACACAAACGTGCGCGGTATGCGTTATTACCGCACGATCTACTATCTGCCGTCGATTATGCCCGTCGTTGCCAACGCGATCCTCTGGCTGTGGCTTCTGAACCCCGATTACGGGATAATCAACGAGATCTGGCGGTCCACTGTCACTGCCTGGTTGCACATTGCGCCGCCGCTGTGGTTGGCGAGCGAGAGCACTTCCAAGCCGGCCCTCATTGTAATGGGTCTATGGGGCGCGGGCGGCGGGATGATACTTTGGCTCGCGGGGCTGCAGGGCGTGCCTCGGCAGTTGCAGGAAGCGGCTGAAATCGACGGCGCCGGGTGGTGGCGCCGGTTCTGGAACGTCACGATACCCATGCTCACACCATATATCTTTTTTAATCTGATCATGGGTGCAATCGGAGTGGTGCAGAGCTTCGACGCGCAGTATATAATGACCGGTGGAGGACCGGTGAACTCGACCCTGGTGCCGGTGCTCTATCTGTTTAACACCGCGTTCACTCACTTCAAGATGGGCTACGCCTCGGCAATCGCGTGGATGCTGTTCGTGGTGATAATGGTCCTTACCATCGCGCAGCTAAAGTTTGCCAAGCGCTGGGTGTATTACGAAGGGGAGAAGAAATAGCATGGGCCGCGTGAAGAACATCAAACAGATAAAGGCCAGAAACAAATCGATACGCACATTCTCGATACACACCGTGCTGCTCATCGGCGCTGTTATCTTTCTGATCCCGTTCGTGTGGCTGGTAACGACTTCCTTCAAAGACGAAACCCAGATATTCAAGTTTCCCCCGGAGTTGATACCGACAAGACAGGTGCAAACCGCGATTGATGGCCGGGAGTGCGGCCTTTCCACAATGGTTATAGATGGCAAGACGGTCAGGGTTGCCGAGACTGCCGACCTGGAAGACGGAACGAAACGCGTCCGAGTGCTGCCGGACCAACCATTCGGCGGCAAGGAGATGACTGTGAGCGTAAGTGAACTGACACAGGTGCGAAAAGCTGGTCTGCGCTGGGAGAACTACACTGACGCGCTCGATTTTCTGCCAAAGGGAACCCACAAAGGTCTGCTCTATCTCTGGAATACGTTAGTTATCAGCCTGCTGAGCGTCTTGGGGACGGTTTTGTCGAGTTCGATGGTGGCATATTCATTCTCACGGCTGCGGTGGCCGGGCCGGGATATCGTTTTTGGCGTGCTTCTTGCAACGATGATGATCCCAGGAGCGGTCACTATGATGCCTGTCTTCCTCATATTTCGAATGCTGGGTTGGGTCGATACACTGCGCCCGTTGTGGATACCGTCGTTCTTCGGCGGCGCGTTCAGTATTTTTCTGCTGCGACAGTTCTTTCTGACGATCCCCGGCGAACTCGAAGAAGCCGCGAAGATCGACGGCGCCGGATACTGGACAATCTACTGGCGGATTATGCTTCCTCTGATAAAACCCGCGCTGGCTGCAGTCACGATTATGACTTTCATGGGCTCGTGGAACAATTTCATGGGCCCGCTAATCTATATCAGCAGTCCCGAAAAGATGCCGCTCGCCTACGCGCTGCAGCTTTTCCAGGGAGAGCACGGCGCGGAATACGGAATGGTGATGGCGGCGGCGTGCCTGGTGATGTTCCCCGTGCTCGCGATATTCTTCTTCATGCAGCGTCATTTCATAGAAGGAATCACATTGACAGGAATTAAGGGTTGATATTAGATCGACTAAACACCGGCGTCTGCCGGGTGGAGTTTCGTGGGAGGTCCGGAGGCGAAGCCTTTGGCGGGGTTGCGGGCGGAGCCCCAAAACAAAACCCAGTTGCATAAGCACTATCTCCTCTCTGGAGGGACTGGTCGACGCCATCGTCGAAGAAACTCTTAGCATCCCGAAGAAAGGTCACATCAAATGAAACCGCATCTTCTAACATTCGCTCTCATTCTCGCTTTGTGCGCGCCTGCGTCCTCTACACAGGTCGGCCCCACGCCGGATGGAGGCACTGTCGTGTCCACCAAGCAGATTATCCACCCCGCGGGCAAGTCGGTCGAGTTTAACGGACGACCGGTGGACCTGGTCCTCTCGCCTGATTGTAAGGTCGCCTATGTGAAGGAACGGCCGGGGACTGGTAGTGGTTAACGCCGCTTCCTGGACCATTCTCCAGCAAACTAGTTTCCCAGAGGCCGTCGGGTCCATGCACGGGATCGCAATAACCCGGGACGGCGCCACGGTATATGCGACCACATCGGAAAATCTGCTGTCGGGGGCAAAAACCTCATCGCAAAATCTGCTGTGGGAGGCGAAAATCTCTGCCGACGGCAGCATCACCTGGGGCCGAAGTATTGCGTTGCCGGGCTCCAACCTATGCCTGTCGGGGATTGCGCTTGCCGGCGATAACCAATCGGCACTTGTCTGCCTTTCGCGCAACAACAGCCTGGCAATCATCGATTTGGCGAGCGGAAAGCCGGTGAGGGAGATCCCCGTCGGGGTTGCTCCATACGCTGTCGCGCTGTCATCTGACGGTTCGACGGCCTACATCACGAACTGGGGAGGACGACGTCCCGAGAAGGGCGAGAGGTCGTCGAAGTCGTCGGAAACCGACACGGCGGTCGATGCGAGGGGAATAGCCTGCGGCGGCACGCTCTCCGTCGTGGACCTCAAGGCCGGGCGCGAGATAACACAAATCGAGGTCGGGCTGCATCCGTCGGACGTGAAACTCAGCGCCGACGGCCGCACGATATTTGTCGCCAATGCCAACTCCGACACGGTCAGCGTTATCGATACGGGCAAGAGACGCGTGCTGGAGACGATTTCAGTTCGTCCCGACCCCGGCCTTCCTTTCGGAAGCGCGCCGAACGCGCTCGCGCTCGGCGGGGACGGCAAGACGCTCTACGTCGCCGACGGCGGCAATAACGCCGTGGCAGTAGTGGCCCTTGGCGCGGGCAAGCATGGCCGAAGTATCGTTAGAGGATTTATTCCCACTGCCTGGTATCCCGGAGGCCTCGCAACAGACGGCAAAAACCTCTACATCGCGAACATCAAGGGGTTGGGATCACGTTTCCACAATCCCAAGGACAAGGCCTGGCAGATTAATGCGCTCCTGGGAACAGTGACCAAAGTCGAGATCCCCATCGACGCGATGCTCAAGAAGTATACGGCTCAGGTGCGCGCCGACTCCCGCGTGCCTCAGATACTGCTGGCCCTGGAGAAAGCGGCCACCGGAGAGAAGCCCGTGCCCATGCCGGAAAAGATCGGCGAGGCGTCCGTATTCGAGCACGTGGTATACATCATCAAGGAAAACAAGACCTATGATCAGGTTTTTGGCGACATCGGCAAGGGCAACAGCGAACCAAGCCTGTGCGTATTCGGGCGGGAGATCTCGCCGAACCAGCACGCGCTGGCCGAGGATTTCGTGTTGCTGGACAACTATTATTGCAATGGGGTATGCTCCGCCGACGGGCACGGGTGGGTAACCCAGGGGGATACCTCGGACTACATGGAGAAGGCTTGGGCCGGATTTCCTCGGTCATACGAGTTCGGAACCGACTGCCTTACATACTGTTCGTCCGACATGATCTGGGACGATGTGCTCGGCCACGGGCTGTCTTTCCGAAACTACGGGGAAATGATCATGACGGCCACTTCGCCGGCGGCGTCCTGGTCGGATGTTTATCAGGACTACCTGAACAAGACGCATAAAGTGAAGTTCATTCATTCCATGGGCAATGACAATTTGCGACGCTATAGCTGCCCTGATTATCCCGGATGGAACCTGAATATACCGGATGTCCTCAGGGCCGAGATATTCCTGAAAGAGTTCAGGGACGCTGAAATGAAGGGCGACTGGCCCAACTTTGTCACCATCTACCTGCCGGTGGATCACACTACCGGTGGACGAGCTCGGATTTCCATTACCAAAGGCTCAGGTGGCCGACAACGACCTGGCCCTCGGGCGAATCGTGGAGGCGATCTCCAAAAGCAAGTTCTGGCCGAAGACGTGTATCTTTGTCGAGGAGGACGATACGCAGACAGGATATGACCATGTGGATGGGCACCGATCGCTGTGCCTGGTGATCAGCCCATATACGAAGAGAAATACTATCGTCAGCGACTTCTATAGTCAGACATCGGTGCTGCATACAATGGAGCAGATACTCGGCATTCCGCCGATGAACCAGATGGATGCAATGGCGGATCTGATGACGGACTGCTTTGTGGACAATCCTGATCTAAAACCGTTCACGTGTATTCCCAATCGGATTCCTCCGGACCTTATGCCATCAAAGACCAGCCTGAACTACGGCAATGGCAGCTATTTCGCTAGAAACTCCGATCCAGATCCGTTCGCCGGCCCCGACAGAATAGATGACGACAAGCTCAACCGGGCAATCTGGGCATTGGCGAAGGGAACAGACGTCCCATACCCAACCAGCCTCGCCGGGCCGCACGGCAAGGGGCTCAGCTCGCTCCATCTTGAGTTGGAAAGGGATAGTGATGACTAGAAAACCGAGGGTTCCGGGCTTTCCGCTTTCCACTTTCCACTAAACGCTATTTTCAGAGGAATCAAGGATGACGCCTTCGGCCTCACCGCTACGCATGAAAATGAATCTGGCCCGAAGTTGCGCGGGTCCTTCGGACCCGGCTTCGGTCGCGTCGCTTCGCTCCGCGGCCGAAGCAACATGTGCGGGGGCTAGTTCTCGGACCTCTGCTCTCGGCTCTCTGGTCTCAGCTATTTCCGTCGGCCGAACCGCGCTAATCATCTTCGCTCTTCTCTCTCTGGCCCGGCTTGGGGGGGCCGCGCAGCCTGCCGTGCGGACGCCCGAGGACCTGATGGCCCGGCTCAAGGAGGGAAAGCCCGGATACACCGAGGCTGAGGCGCAGAGCTACGTGCGGGAGCTGATTCCATTGGTGGAGAAAGCCGCCGGGCGTAGGTTCAAAACCCTCCCGAAAGTGAAGCTCGTGAACCGTGCCGGGTTGATTCCGGTGCTGGCCGCGGAGTTTGCCCCGCAGATCAGGCGGCTCGATCCGAACCTGACCGCAGCCGAGCTGCGAGCGGACTCCGAAGAGATGTCGCGCGATTACGCGATGTGCTTTTTGGGGAAATACGGGATCGGGACCGGCAAGCTTTATCTGCTTCCTCGAAACTTCCAGCCGCTGATGGACGTGGCGGAGGTCGACCCCAAGTATCGCCGGCAAATAGTAGAGATCGTCATCGCCCACGAACTCACGCATGCGCTCCAGGACCAGTATGTGAGCATAGCCAAGCTGGAGCAAACGGCCACCAGCACCGAGGAGAGAAGCCTCGCCTTCGCGGCGACCCTTGAAGGCTTTGCGGTTTTCGTGCAGGATGCCGTCGCGGATCAGCTCAAGATATCCGGGGCCGCTAAGGAGCTGGCAAGGCTGATTGCTCTGGGCTCGGTAAAGGGCGCGGATCCCTCGATGGAGGTAGCTTCGCAGCGCGACGTCGAAATCGTCCGAAGCGTCTATCTCAGCGGTCGGGACTTCATCGCCTGGCAGTTCCGGCACGGAGGCTTCGAGCAGGTCTGGCGGGTCCTGGCCTCGCCGCCGACCAAGACATCGCAGGTTTTCCACCCCGAGACCTACTGCTCATATTCTCCGCCGGAGCGCGGATTGGACTGGTCTCGGGCCCTCAAGGGTCTCGAAGCTCGAATCGGCGGCCGTAAGTGGACGGTGGATAACAAGGAAGTCGGCGAAATGGAACTGCGCGCCGCATACATCGGTTTCGACGAGAAGACCCGAGAGGCGATCCTTTCGGACATCGAGCACGCACAAAGGCTGGTGGCGACCAGTGGCGAGTGCGAGGTCCGGATCGGCCTGGTCGTGCTTAAAGACCGTTCGATGGCGCCGGCGCTGGTATCCGCCACCGAAAAATCGACAATCGCCAGTCTGGAGAAGATGCGCGGCAGCAAGATTTACGAGACGCATTACAGCCGGCCCGCTAACTTTGCCGAAATGACAGGCAAGGCGGATATTGCCCGAAGAATATCGGGCACGATGAGGCACGGCGGGCGGATTTACGTCTTCTCGCTCGTGCAGGTGGCGCGTGGGCCGGTGGTTGCGTACGTCGCGGCGGAGGGGATCAACGCGCCTCCCTCACAAGTCGCCTTCATCTTGAGGGAAGTGCTGAAGCGGACGGAATCCGGGAAATTTTGAATTCTAAATTTTGAATTTTGAATTAGGGAAGGGACCCAGCAATCCGGTGGAGAGTAACATCTCACGGATCGTGAGTACACACTTTTGACTTCCCTTCGTTGACACTCGCGCCGCGAATGTGCTAAACTTTATCCGCTCAAAAGAGAGCCTTCCGGTGTTTCGGGAATCTTGTTCCCGAAACCAACTGCCCCGCCTTAGACGATCAAAGGCCGCACATCAAGCCCGACCTTTTCCGGTGTTTCGGGAATCTTGTTCCCGAAACCAACTGCCCCGCCTTAGACGATCAAAGGCCGCACATCAAGCCCGACCTTTTCACCAAACTCGTAAAAACGCCAACTGGAGAATGGCCACTGCTCTGGAAGGGTGACCAGTCCCCTTCGAACGGGATTGGCATGAATATAGTTCCGGTGTTTCGGGAATCTTGTTCCCGAAACCAACTGCCCCGCCTTAGACGATCAAAGGCCGCACATCAAGCCCGACCTTTTCACCAAACTCGTAAAAACGCCAACTGGAGAATGGCCACTGCTCTGGAAGGGTGACCAGTCCCCTTCGAACGGGATTGGCATGAATATAGTTCACCTTCGCGTAGAGCTTCTCCTCGCTATAGATTGCGAGGGCTCGCGCTTGTTCCTTCCACACGGCGAAGCGCGCCTTGCCGTTGGCGTGACCGGCCATCGTCTCCAAGACCTTCGCCGCGTTCATATCCTTGGCGTGCGCTATTATCCTCTGTGCAGACCTTCCGCGCCATAACCGGTTGAACCGGTGCAGTTGGCCGCCGTCAGGCAGGAACACCAGCAGATGGACGTGATCCGGCATCAGCACAGACGCCGACACGTACCCAACGCACTCGGCCAGCGCCCTGCGAATCTCGTCGCACACGATATCCCGCACGGTTGCATTGTTGAGCAAGGGCAACCACTCTACAAACGTTCCCGTTATATAGTAGTAACTTGCCCCTATGTCGATGTTCTTCCATTTCACAACGTCATATTAGCCGCACTTGCCGGATATCTCTGCTGGAGGTGGTGCTTATCCGTTTCGGGAACAAGTTCCCGAAACACCGAAATATAGTTCCGGTGTTTCGGGAATCTTGTTCCCGAAACCAACTGCCCCGCCTTAGACGATCAAAGGCCGCACATCAAGCCCGACCTTTTCACCAAACTCGTAAAAACGCCAACTGGAGAATGGCCACTGCTCTGGAAGGGTGACCAGTCCCCTTCGAACGTGATTGGCATGAATATAGTTCACCTTCGCGTAGAGCTTCTCCTCGCTATAGATTGCGAGGGCTCGCGCTTGTTCCTTCCACACGGCGAAGCGCGCCTTGCCGTTGGCGTGACCGGCCATCGTCTCCAAGACCTTCGCCGCGTTCATATCCTTGGCGTGCGCTATTATCCTCTGTGCAGACCTTCCGCGCCATAACCGGTTGAACCGGTGCAGTTGGCCGCCGTCAGGCAGGAACACCAGCAGATGGACGTGATCCGGCATCAGCACAGACGCCGACACGTACCCAACGCACTCGGCCAGCGCCCTGCGAATCTCGTCGCACACGATATCCCGCACGGTTGCATTGTTGAGCAAGGGCAACCACTCTACAAACGTTCCCGTTATATAGTAGTAACTTGCCCCTATGTCGATGTTCTTCCATTTCACAACGTCATATTAGCCGCACTTGCCGGATATCCCTGCTGGAGGTGGTGCTTATCCGTTTCGGGAACAAGTTCCCGAAACACCGAAACGTTCCCGTTATATAGTAGTAACTTGCCCCTATGTCGATGTTCTTCCATTTCACAACGTCATATTAGCCGCACTTGCCGGATATCCCTGCTGGAGGTGGTGCTTATCCGTTTCGGGAACAAGTTCCCGAAACACCGAAACACCGAAACGTCATATTAGCCGCACCTGCCGGATATCCCTGCTGGAGGTGGTGCTTATCCGTTTCGGGAACAAGTTCCCGAAACACCGACTGCCCCGCCTTAGACGATCAAAGGCCGCACATCAAGCCCGACCTTTTTCCGGTGTTTCGGGAATCTTGTTCCCGAAACCAACTGCCCCGCCTTAGACGATCAAAGGCCGCACATCAAGCCCGACCTTTTCACCAAACTCGTAAAAACGCCAACTGGAGAATGGCCACTGCTCTGGAAGGGTGACCAGTCCCCTTCGAACGGGATTGGCATGAATATAGTTCACCTTCGCGTAGAGCTTCTCCTCGCTATAGATTGCGAGGGCTCGCGCTTGTTCCTTCCACACGGCGAAGCGCGCCTTGCCGTTGGCGTGACCGGCCATCGTCTCCAAGACCTTCGCCGCGTTCATATCCTTGGCGTGCGCTATTATCCTCTGTGCAGACCTTCCGCGCCATAACCGGTTGAACCGGTGCAGTTGGCCGCCGTCAGGCAGGAACACCAGCAGATGGACGTGATCCGGCATCAGCACAGACGCCGACACGTACCCAACGCACTCGGCCAGCGCCCTGCGAATCTCGTCGCACACGATATCCCGCACGGTTGCATTGTTGAGCAAGGGCAACCACTCTACAAACGTTCCCGTTATATAGTAGTAACTTGCCCCTATGTCGATGTTCTTCCATTTCACAACGTCATATTAGCCGCACTTGCCGGATATCTCTGCTGGAGGTGGTGCTTATCCGTTTCGGGAACAAGTTCCCGAAACACCGAACTCTACAAACGTTCCCGTTATATAGTAGTAACTTGCCCCTATGTCGATGTTCTTCCATTTCACAACGTCATATTAGCCGCACTTGCCGGATATCCCTGCTGGAGGTGGTGCTTATCCGTTTCGGGAACAAGTTCCCGAAACACCGAAGGGCAACCACTCTACAAACGTTCCCGTTATATAGTAGTAACTTGCCCCTATGTCGATGTTCTTCCATTTCACAACGTCATATTAGCCGCACTTGCCGGATATCCCTGCTGGAGGTGGTGCTTATCCGTTTCGGGAACAAGTTCCCGAAACACCGAACTTGCCCCTATGTCGATGTTCTTCCATTTCACAACGTCATATTAGCCGCACTTGCCGGATATCCCTGCTGGAGGTGGTGCTTATCCGTTTCGGGAACAAGTTCCCGAAACACCGAACAAGTTCCCGAAACACCGAACTCTACAAACGTTCCCGTTATATAGTAGTAACTTGCCCCTATGTCGATGTTCTTCCATTTCACAACGTCATATTAGCCGCACTTGCCGGATATCCCTGCTGGAGGTGGTGCTTATCCGTTTCGGGAACAAGTTCCCGAAACACCGAACACGCCGGTCGCAACCTGCCCTCAGTAAGTCATACCAGGAAGACTGAGCACTTACTTTGACTTCCCTTCGTTGACACTCGCGCCGCGAATGTGCTAAACTTTATCCGCTCAAAAGAGAGCCTTCGAAAGGAGTTCCACGCGTAATGTTGATCAATGTAAAGGGCAAGAACCTCGAGGTCACCGATGCCCTGCGCAGTTATGTAGATAAGAAACTCCAGAAGCTGGAGAAGTATTTCCAGGATATAAAGGAAGCTACCGTCATCATGAGTGTCCAGCGAGGGATGCACATGGTGGAGGTTCAGCTCGAGGGCGATGGCGTCGTGCTGCGGGGCGAGGAGCGCCGGGGGACGGACATGTACGGCTCGATCGACCACGTGGTCGAGAAGCTGGAGACCCGCGTAAAGAAGTTCAAGGGCAAACTCTATGGCAAGACCATGAGGAAGGGCCAAAGCATAAGGAAGCAATCAAAGGGCAGGTCATGACCGAGGCCTACGGAACACCCGAGGAGGGCGAGTTCGACGAAATGCCGACCCTCGTGCGGACCAAGCGCTTCCCCTTGAGGCCGATGAGCCCGGAGGAAGCGGCCCAGCAGATGGAGCTTCTGCACCACGATTTCTTCGTGTTCCGCAACGCGCGCACGGAGGAAGTCAACGTAGTATACAAGCGTGAGGACGGAAACTACGGTCTGATAGAACCCGTCTGATCCATTAGGCGCTTAGCGCCCTGTTAGAAACAATTTGTTGTCGCTAAGGCGGATTCGACGGCGCACCGCCTTTGGGTTTTCCGCTTTATGGTTGTTAAGGGATGGCGGATGATCTATACTTGCTTTGCCTGGGCGGAGGGTAGGGCAACGCTGGGGAGCTATCTCCCGAGCGCCGACTCAGGTGTTGTTCAAGGGATGGGGGTGGAAATCTCCGCCCCCTCCAAATCATCCCTTAACAACCGAAAAGCGAAAAACCCGACCGCCTGCCTTGGTCAACTGCCACCGTAAGGTGGCCACTTTTCCCCAGCGAAGTCTGGGGGAAAGCGTAGTATCTTACAACTGAAATCCTATACAAGCTGTACTGAACTTTGATATGCCACCTCGGATTTCAGTTGTAAGATACGCCAGAAGAAACCACCGACCCTCCCGAACCGCGGAAAGGCCGTATTGATTTTCCGGCGATGGCCTTCTTGGTTGCGGCTGCGCCGCTTTAGGGTTGGTAGGGGATGAAACCCCGCTCGACTCCCCTACTAACTTCTGTTATCGGCGGGTAATGGCCGGAGTTGGAAAAGTCCCTTCCCGAAACGCGCCCTTGGGCCGTTTCGGGATTTCCGAGCGAATACGACATTTTTGCCCTAGATCAGCGGTTGTGGTCGCTCCTCAAATCCCGAAACACCAAGCACGATGCCACCGGTTGGCAGTCCCGACTTTCTGACTTTTGACTTTCGACTTTGGACTATTTCCACAGGAGACAGCAATGATCGTTACAACCGAAGAACTTTTCCATCAGGCTTATGGCAAGTATGCCCTCGGCGCATACAACATCAACAATGCCGAGCAGACAATGGGGCTTTTCAAGGGCACCATAGCTTCCGAAGGGCGCCGTTCATCATTCAGATTTCCAAGGGAGCCAGGTCCTACACCGACAAATTGATGCTCGAAGGGCATGATCCGCGCCGCCGACGAGATATTCCCTGAGGCTGTATTCGCGGTGCATCTGGACCACGGCGATGAACCCACCTGCTACGACTGCATCGACTCGGGATTCTACTCCTCCGTTATGATCGACGCCAGCCACGAGTCATTCGAGGGGAACATCGCGACCACCAGGCGAGTGGCGGATCGCGCTCACGAGAAGGGCATCAGCGTCGAGGCGGAACCGGGGCAACTGGGTGGAGTGGAGGAAGACATGGCGGTTTCCGAGGACAAGGCCCACCTCACAGACCCCAACCAGGCAGCGGAGTTCATCGAGAAGAGCGGCTGCGACAGCCTCGCGTGCGCGATCGGGACCAGCCACGGCGCGTTCAAGTTTTCAGGCAGCCAGGGACTGCACTTCGAAGTGGTCGAGGCCATCGGCAAGCTCGTGCCGGGCTTCCCGCTTGTGCTGCACGGATCGAGCAGCGTCCCGCAGGACGAAGTCGCCAGGATCAACGCCGCCGGGGGCGCTCTCAAGGGAGCCAAGGGCGTGGATCCCGCGCAGGACCTGCCTGGCTGCCAAGCTGGGAGTCTGCAAGATCAATATCGACACTGATGGGCGCCTGGTCTGGACGAGGGTCCACCGGGAGTTCTTCCGCGACAAGCCCGAGGTCTTCGACTTCCGGCCCGTGGGCAAGGTATTCATCGAGGAAGTATTCGAAGTTCATCGCCAGCCGAAACGAGTGCCCTCGGCTCTGGCCAGGCCGACTCGACGCAGTCCGCGAGGCGCTGAGGAAGTAGTTAGCGGGTGTTGGGCGCTTGTTGGGTGTTGGGTGTTGGAAGGGAACCTCCTCCCTTGAAAATGGAAGTTAGGCGCTTAGCGCCCTGTTAGAAACAATTTGTTGTCGCTAAGGCGGATTCGACGGCGCACCGCCTTTGGGTTTTCCGCTTTATGGTTGTTAAGGGATGGCGGATGAGCTATACTTGCTTTGCCTGGGCGGAGGGTAGGGCAACGCTGGGGAGCTCTCCCGAGCCGACTCAGGTGTTGTTCAAGGGATGGGGGTGGAAATCTCCGCCCCCTCCAAATCATCCCTTAACAACCGAAAAGCGAAAAACCCGACCGCCTGCCTTGGTCAACTGCCACCGTAAAGTGGCCGCTTTTTTCCCGGCGAAGTCCGGGGAAAAGCGTTAGTATCCTCCAACTGAAATCCTATACAAGCTACTTAATTTTGATATGTCACCTCGGATTTCAGTTGTAAGATACGTAAAGAGAAAATCCACCCCGACATTCCGAATTACGAAAAAGGCCGTATTGATTTTCCGGCGATGGCCTTCTTGGTTGCGGCTGCGCCGCGTTAGGAGTTAGGCGTTGTCCTATGCGGCGGGAACGACAAGGCGAGACAATCACAAGGCACAAAGCCCTTTGAGTTCCCGCCGCATACATGGGTTAATTCACAAGATTGAGCACTTAACCCATCAACCCCCGCTGGCTGACCCAAACCTCCCCACGGAGTAATAATATAGTTCACTTTTGGGAGAGGACCTCAGGTTTTGAGTAGCATCGCTCGGGAAGTAATTCCTGTCAATATCAAAGATGAGCTGAAGCGCTCGTATATGATTACGCGATAAGTGTGATCCTGGCGCGAGCGTTTCCTGATGTTAGGGACGGCCTCAAGCCCGTTCAAAGGCGCATTTTGGTCGCAATGAACGATCTCCATCTTGGGCCGAGCGCGCAGCACCGCAAGTCCACGAAGATCGCCGGCGGCACCTCCGGCAACTACCACCCACACGGTGAACAGGTCATTACCCGACCATGGTCGCATGGCGAAAGATTTCCGTCTCGAGATATCCGCTCATCGACGGCCAGGGCGACATGGGCTCAATCGATGGAGACCCGGCCGCGGCCATGCGATATACCGGATGCGAATGTCGCCGTTTGCGATGAACCGGTCGAGGACCTGGAAAAGAACATCGTCGACTGGCAGCCAAACTACGATCAGACCCGCGAGGAACCCCTGGTCCTGCCGTCGAAGTTTCCGAACCTGCTGGCGAACGGCACCGAAGGCATCGCGGTCGGGATGGCGGCCAAGATTTCGCCGCACAACCTCGGCGAACTCTGCGATGGCTTTGCTTACTCATCGCCCACCCCGAGGCCAGTATCACGGGAGTGGATCGAGTCCGTAAAGGGACCCGACTTCCCCACGTCGGCGTGATCCTGGGGACCAAGGGGATTCGCTCCGCCTACGAGACAGGCCGCGGGCAAATCACAATCCAGGCCCAAAGCCACATCGAGACTCTCG